>CALAEV010000016.1 GCA_937892525.1 uncultured Clostridia bacterium | reverse complement strand
CACATCGACGGGGAGGTTTGGCACCTCGATGTCGGCTCATCACATCCTGGGGCTGAATTCGGTCCCAAGGGTTCGGCTGTTCGCCGATTAAAGTGGTACGCGAGCTGGGTTCAGAACGTCGTGAGACAGTTCGGTCCCTATCTGCTGTGGGCGTAGGAAATTTGAGGAGCGCTGTCCCTAGTACGAGAGGACCGGGATGGACGCACCGCTGGTGCATCGGTTGTTCCGCCAGGAGCACGGCCGAGCAGCTAAGTGCGGATTGGATAAACGCTGAAAGCATCTAAGCGTGAAGCCATCTCCAAGATAAGATTTCCCATAGCATAAGCTAGTAAGACCCCATATGGACTATATGGTTGATAGGCTGGAGGTGTACGCACGGTGACGTGTTTAGCTTGCCAGTACTAATAGGTCGAGGGCTTGACCATTATGCTTGGTTCTATACAGTACAATTTCTCAGAATGATGACAATATCAATCACCTCATCTTTGTTCAGTTTTCAGGGTACATAAATCAAAGACCTTCAATCGAAGGTCTTTTTTTTGATTGACTTTTTATAATAATTGTGATATTTTAGTTTTAAAGGTGATTATTATGAAAAAGATTTGCATTTTACTTTCTATAATTTTATGTGTTGTCTCGTTTAGTGGTTGCTCTAAAGTAGGTGGCGATGTCAGTAATGTTGAAATTGTTTCAATAGAATCCAATATCTATTCACAAGAAGAAATACTTGATGCAATTGATGTTGTTAAAGCTGAATTTCTCGGCTTTACTGGTTGTACTCTGACGAAAATAGGGTATGTTGGTGACCAAGAAATGTATAATGTAGTTGCAACTGAAGATGCACTTGATAACCCACCATGGATTGTTTTGGATTGTGAATTTACAACTTCCGAATTGTCAACTAAAGAAGGATTTAATGCCAATGAAACCTATCAATATGGATGGTGGAAATGGTATCTTGAAAAAGATGCTTTTGGTAATTGGAAAATTGATACTTATGGTGTAGCATAAAATTAACCCTCGTACATTTCTGTACGAGGGTTTTGTATTGAAAATTAACCCTCGTACATTTCTGTACGAGGGTTTTGTATTGTAAATATTTAATATAATACTTATTAATATACGCCTTGTGAAAGCATTGCGTCAGCAACTTTTTCAAAACCAGCAATATTAGCACCAGCAATAAGGTCATAACCCATTCCGTAACGCTCTGCAGCATCAACTGAGATGTCATAAATGTTCTTCATAGCGCTCTTGAGCATTTCGTCAACTTTTTCTGCTGTCCATGCAAGACGTTGGCTATTCTGGCTCATTTCAAGACCTGAAACGCAAACACCACCAGCATTAACTGCTTTTGAAGGAGCTACAATTACGCCATTCTCAAGGAAGTACTCAACTGCTTCTGCAGTTGTTGGCATATTAGCAACTTCAATATAGTATTTTGTGCCATTAGCAACAATTTTCTTTGCTTCTTCAAGTGTAACTTCGTTCTGAGTAGCACATGGGAGAGCAACATCAACTTTTACACCCCAAGGCTTCTGACCAGGGAAGAATTCTGCACCGAACTTGTCAGCATAATCTTTAGCTTTGTCACGACCTGATGCACGCATTTCAAGAAGATAATTGATTTTTTCTTCTGTTACAATACCATCTTTATCGTAAACATATCCGTCAGGACCTGAAAGTGTAAGTGGAATGCCACCAAGCTCTGCAATCTTTTTGATTGCACCCCAAGCAACATTACCAAATCCTGATACTGCAAATGTTTTACCTTTAATGTTCTCACCCTCGTGTGCAAGAACTTCATTTGTGTAGTAAATCGCACCATAACCTGTAGCTTCAGGACGAACAAGTGAACCACCGTAAGAAACGCCTTTACCTGTAAGAACACCGTTTTCAAAAGCACCAACAATTCTCTTGTACTGACCGAAAAGGTAACCGATTTCTTTACCACCAACACCAATGTCACCAGCAGGAACGTCAATGCTGTCGCCAATATGACGTTGAAGCTCTGTCATAAATGCTTGGCAGAATCTCATAATCTCGCCGTCACTCTTACCAACAGGGCTGAAGTCAGAACCACCCTTTGCACCACCCATAGGAAGACCTGTAAGTGAGTTTTTGAATGTCTGTTCAAAGCCGAGGAAGTAAACAATACTTGCATTTACGCTTGGGTGGAAACGAAGACCACCTTTATATGGTCCAATAGCAGAGTTAAACTGAACACGCCAGCCACGATTTACCTGAGTGTTGCCATTGTCGTCAACCCATGCAATTCTGAAACGAACTGTTCTGTCTGGTTCTGCCATACGACCTAAAATATCATACTTTTCATATTCAGGGTGAGCTTCAACTACTTTTTCAAGTGAGCCATAAACTTCACGCACGCATTGAAGAAACTCTTTCTTGTCGCCATCACGTTCTTCAACTCTTTTAAGGATTTTTTCAATATAACTGTTCATAAAAAGACCTCCTAGTCTGTATGGTAAAAATAATATCAAAAAATGACCTTTTTTTCAATTATCAATATTGAAAAATATAGTTACTTTTTAACACTTTAATTTGTTAAAATTGACAAAACTATTTCATACACTTTCATTTTTGGCGTAAAATCCTGCAAAAATCATTCAAATTTGCAGGAAATCCTGTATATTGACTTCATAAACCTTATATTTATAAAATTGTTTTTGTGCAATATATTCAAATTGACAAAAGCCGTACTGTTTGATAAAATAAATAGGATAAATTTAGTTTATGGTGTATTTATGCAAAAATTCATTTCTAACAGTACAAATGATACAATTGAATTAGGTGAGCGTCTTGCTAAAACACTTAAAGGTGGCACAGTAGTTGCATTTTTTGGTGGACTTGGTATGGGCAAAACAGCTTTTACTCGTGGAATGGCTAAAGCACTTTGCACAAAAGAAGAAGTTAGTAGCCCTACTTTTGCTATTGTCAACGATTACGGTGGAAATCCACCACTTTATCACTTTGATATGTATCGTGTTGAGAGTTGGGATGACCTTTATGCAAGTGGATTTTTCGATTTCTACGAAGCAGGTGGCATTTTATCTGTTGAGTGGAGTGAAAATATTGAAAATGCACTTCCTGAAAATACTATAAGAGTAACAATCCAGCGTGGCGAAAACGATAATCAACGTATAATAACTATTGACGGAGGGGTTGAAATATGAAAATCTTATCAGTTGATTCTTCATCAGTTTCAGCTTCTGTGGCAATCACTGAAAATAGCGTTACATTAGCCGAGAGTTTTATAAATAACGGTCTTACACATAGCCAAACACTTATGCCGATGGTTGAAAAAACATTGAAAGACGCAAATGCTTCTGTAAAAGATATAGACCTTTTTGCAATTACTAATGGTCCCGGCTCGTTTACAGGTGTCAGAATTGGTATTGCATCGGTTAAAGGTATGGCAGATGCGTTAAACAAAAAATGCTTTGCAGTTTCAACTCTTGAAGCAATTGCAGAGCCACTTAAAGATGAAGATTGTATCGCCTGTGCAGTTATGGACGCTCGTTGCAATCAAGTATATACTGCAATATTTGAAAGTGGCAAACGTCTTTGTGAGGATAAAGCAGTTTTAATTGATGAATTAGGCGTAGAACTTAAAGGTTTCAATAAAAAAGTAGTGTTTATTGGTGATGGCTCAGTTTTATGTTATGAAAAACTGAAAGATGTTGTTACAGATTGTGATATAGCAGACGAAAATATCCGTTATATTCACGCGTCATCAATTGGCAGAATTGCAGAGGAAAAAGTGAAAAACGGTGAAATGCCAATAGATTCAGTAAATCTTGTTCCGTACTACCTGAGATTACCACAGGCAGAGCGTGAACTTAATAATAAGAATTCATTGAAAAAGGAGAATATAAAATGATAGCATTAGGAGCAGACCACGGCGGTTTCGAATTAAAAGAGGCAATCAGAAAACATCTCGACGAAAAAGGTGTTGAATATGTTGATTGTGGTACATATAGTGCAGAGTCAATCGACTATGCACCAATCGCAAAAGCAACTTGTGAAAAGGTGACAAGTGGCGAGTGCGAAAAAGCAATTCTTTGTTGTGGTACAGGCATTGGAATTTCAATGGCAGCAAATAAAGTAAAGGGTATTCGTGCAGCTTGTTGTTCAGATTATTTCAGCGCAAAATTGACCCGAATGCATAATGACGCTAATGCTCTTTGTATGGGTGGTCGCGTCGTTGGCGTAGGACTTGCGCTTGAACTTGTTGATGTGTTCCTTGAAACAGAATTTGAAGGTGGACGTCATCAACGCAGAATTGACCAGATTATGGATATAGAAAATTCATAAAAATCTTGTAAATTATAAATTATAGGTATATAATACTCTTTGAAGAAAAAATCCAAGAAAATTGGGGGAATATAAAATGGGCAACATTATAATTACAAACCATCCACTTATTCAGCACAAACTTACTCTTTTAAGAGATAAGAATACTGGTTCAAAAGAGTTCAGAGCACTTGTTTCTGAAATTGCAACTCTTATGTGCTATGAAGCAACTCGTGACCTTCCACTTGTAGAAGTTGAAGTTGAAACTCCAGTTGCTATTGCAAAAACAAAGGTTATTTCAGGTAAAACACTTGCGTTTGTTCCAATTCTTCGTGCAGGTACAGGTATGCTTGACGGTGTGCTTTCACTTGTTCCATCTGCAAAGGTTGGTCATATCGGTATGTATAGAGATGAAACAACAGCACTTCCTGTTCCATATTACTGTAAATTACCATCTGATATTGAAGAGCGTGAAGTAATAGTTCTTGACCCAATGCTTGCAACTGGTGGTTCAGCAATTGACGCAATTAACCAGATAAAAACATATAATCCAAAGTCAATCAAATTTATGGGTATTATTGCAGCACCTGAAGGAATGCAGGCTCTTGCTGATGCTCACCCTGACGTTGATATTTACTGCGCAGCACTTGATGAAAAACTCAACGAGCATAAATACATTGTTCCTGGTCTTGGTGACGCAGGTGACAGAATTTTTGGTACAAAATAAACGTTTAATAAACATAAAATCTAGGGGACGCTGACCACAGCGTCCCCTTTATGTTTGTTGACAAATAATAAAAGAAATGGTATATTGAAATCGCACTTATTTTTAAGGAGAATTATTATGAAAAAATCCTTTCAATTTTACTTTCAATAGTTTTAATTGTTTTAACATTTACTAGTTGCAATATTGGAACTGATAAAAAAGAATTATTGGTAACAAATAATGATATAATCACCAATCTTTATCCTGTTGATTGTGAAGTTTCAATTCATACAAATAAACAAGCAAAATATCTTGAAAGTGATTATGACAAATTACCCTTAGGTGTCAAAGGCAAAAAAGAACAAAGTCACCCTGAAGCTGTTGCTTTTCAATGGGAGTATGTAGCTGAAAAAGGCGAAGAAACTGAGTATATTTTAAATATCAGTGAAAAGAAAGATATGTCAAATCCAATGACGTTCACTTCAACAACAGAAAGTGTTTCAGTTTATAATCTTAAAATTGCAACAAAATATTATTGGACGGTTACTTTGGGTGAAAAAACAAGTATGATTTATGAGTTTACTACCGAAGATACAGCGCCTCGTAATCTTTATGTTGAAGGTGTAACTAATGTCCGTGATATCGGTGGTTGGGTAACTGAAAATGGCACAAGAACAAAACAAGGACTCATTTACCGTTGTGCAAGACTTAACGAAAGTAAGGATAACGGTAGTGGAGTTATTATTACAGATGCAGGCAAAAGCGTTATGCTTAACGACCTTGGTATAAAAACGGAAATAGATGTTCGTCGTGCTGAAAAAGGCGAAACAGGCGGATTGACATCAAGTCCTTTGGGCGACACAGTTAAATATCTCAATTTCCCTATGGACCATGCCAACGATATACTTAACGACAATAAAGAAGAAATATTGAACTTCTTCTCAACTCTTGCAGACGAAGAAAACTATCCAATGATTATTCATTGTAGCGTAGGTTGCGATAGAACAGGAATGCTTGTATTTATGGTTAATGCTTTGCTTGGTGTGCCTGAAGAAGATTTAATAAGAGATTATATGTTCTCAAACTTTGCAAATGTTGATAATAAAAGAACAGTTGAAACCTTAAAATCAACTGCATATTATCAGGCAATAACAACAGCAGAAGGTAACACATTAAGTGAAAAAGCATATAATTGCCTTAGTGATTTTGGAGTTCCAACCGAAGACCTTGACGCAGTAATTTCAATACTTTCATAATAATATAATGTGTATGGCGAGGGCTTGCTCTCGCCATTTTTATTGACAAACGAATAGCTTGATGATATATTAGTTTCAAGAGAGATAAAACAATGCTTGGTTATATTTTTTGCAAAGGGGATAATGTGCAATGAAAAAACAGTTCAGCATAAAATTATATCGTTCGCCTTTATTTAAAGCATTTAAAGTGTCGGTATTTCTTGTTTCTTTATTTTTTGCAGGTGTTCTTTTGTATTCTGTTTTTGTAAATTTATTTAATGGAATATCGTTATATGAATTATTCTATAAGCGCTATGCAGAGAGCTTTATTTTTAAAGATGTCTTTGTTTATGCAGGAACTTACGACTTACTCCAGTTGGTATTTTCCATAGTGTATTATTTGTTTCTTTCCGTTATTTCATTTTTATCATTAATTAATAATGAAATCGCAGTTTTTGATGACCATATAAAAATTCGTTTCGCACCTCGTTATTTGAATAAAGTTGTTAATATTAAAAATATAACTGGTATTTCTCCAGTTGAACGAGAAGAAATACCAGTATCTCAAAGGATTTTGAATTTTAATTTTTCTAAAAAATATCTTTATAAGATAACTACAAAATACAAACAGTGTATAATTATTTCGTGTTCTGATGAAGCAAATCTTAATCAGTTAAAAGAACTTGCCGAGAGTAATTTTAATGAAGAAAAATAAGAAATACATAAAAAAGGCAGTCAATGACTGCCTTAATTTTTTACCTATTTATAAAATTACTTCCTGTGGCATGCCACCGTTTTTATTGGTTGACAAATCATTCTTTTTATGATAGATTAGTTTTGAGATAAAAGTAATACTGTTTTGATAGTGAGATTTATCAAGGCATAATGAATAAAAGTTGCTAAGAGAACAATTTCTATTTAACATAAATTTTGCTTCTTTGTAACAAAAATAGATTTATAAACGATAATGGTTTTGAATCGAAATTAAACATCGATTATATATTATTTTTTGGAGTGATATTTATGATTAAAAAATTCGTATCTATTGTTTTAGCATCAAGTATGTTATTTTTATGTTCGTTTAGTACATTTGCAATTGACAGTATAGAATCGTATGTTTTTATTGACGAAAACGGAAATGAAATTACATATTATATTGATGATGAAAATATACCGTTTACTTTGGTTGATGGAGAAAAAACATATATTGCATTAGGATTACCAGAGTATGAAATAACAGATACTGCTGTTATTAATGAATTAAACATGCAGAGATTAAGTGAAAATGATATTAGTTCAAGGAGTGTGCCAACTAATTATTTTGATTTATCCGGATGTGCTAATACAGCAAATTCAGAAGCATATACGGTGCGAGCAACGGGATTAGATGAAGCTTTCTTTAGTACAAGTGTATTTAAATACAATAAACATCATCAAGCTCTTGTTATAAAAACATCATCACACAGACCACTTTTTTGTGCAGAAGAAGTTAATATCATTTATCACTATTATAGTAAAGATAGCGACAAATGGTACGGATATACCATGATGAACAAAGATTGTAGTGTTTTGGGTGGGTTTAGACTTTTGCATTCTCCTAGTGTGTATGAGTATGGAAGAGTTGATATAAGAGCTCATTCTACACTTGCTTCTTGTGATGTTGAAATTTTCACAACACCTTACGCAACAGGTGCTGGTTCAAGTATTCCTAATGCAACATAAAGGGAGGTTTTTATTATGAAGAAAAAGATGATATTTGCGGTTGTATTGGTTGTTATCTTATTAACAATTGCTGTGGTTTTAATAAAAACACCATTACTTCATCTTAATGAAGAAGACACAAGTGGCAAGTATCAAAATTTTTACACAACTCTTTACAAAATCACAAAATCCGAACAAATTTTAAACTACACACTTCAATCATATTCTTATCATGGCAATAATTATGATGAATTAAAGCCGTTGTTTGAAGATGCTTTTGAAATTAGAGATAATTATAATCAGGACACTATAGAAGTGAGTGCATATACTCAATTAGATTATTTTTATATTTTATATCTTGTGACAAACGACAAAATTGAAGAAGCAGATAAATATATTGATGATAATCTTAATGAAAACAATCTAAATGAAGTTGTTTCAGCATTGAGTACAATATATTATACTCTTAATGAAAAAGAAGACAAGGATTGGTCACTTGCAAAGACGAAAGAGGTTATTGAAAGTGATTTTTATCAGGATTTAATAAAAAATGAATATCAATCAGGAGATATGAAAAATGCACATATAATTTCAAGCTGGAGTTTTTATGCATATGCTTTATTCAATAGCGGAGCTTATGACGAAAGCATAAATGAAATAAAAAAGATGGCTTTAAATCCCAATGCTTCACATTTTATATTTGCTACTTTGAACCTTGTGTCAGATGAAAATAATTCTCAAAAGTCAGAGTTTATTGATGACATAATTGAATATTTAGAAAACAATAATATGTTAACAAAAGAAGAAATAATTCGATTAAAAGAAATGTATCAATAGTAATGATAAATTAGTATAGTGTAATTTTATAAGTTTACTATAAAAAGGCTATCAACTAAAATATAAAAACTAAAAGCAGAGCTGATTTTTCAGTTCTGCTTTCTCTATTTTATATTCAAATTATAATATTACTTCCTGTGGCATGCCACCGTTTTCTCTTGATTTATCAGCAAGGTACACGCATAAATGACCTGCAACAGAATCAAAAATTGAAGTACAAGCAAGGCTAGGTTTTTCACCACGCACAAAAGATACAAAGTCAGCAGCAAGTCGTTCGTCACCGCCACCGTGACCACCGTAAGCGCCAACCATATCGCCTGTAACTTTAAGGTCAACTTCTTCAACGATTTTTTCGTCAGTAGTTGTAGGGTGAATTTTTGAAACATAGAACTTTGATTCCTCAAAGTTACCGTAAATTTCACCTTTAGTACCTGTAATATGTATTCTGCGAAGTGACATTGAATTACCACCAACAAGGTTGTGAGTACCCGTAGCACCACTCTCAAAATTCACAAGCACAGATTGATGGTCAACAACATCGTTATCGCACTTGTAAATACATTTTCCGTAAGGGGAATCACCTTTAAGAAGATTAATTTTATCTTCAATAGTTGGATTTTCGATATGTTCTAACTTGTCCCATACATAGAATGCCCAACGTTCAGGCTGGTCAATGTAAAGTCGCTTTGCAGAATATCTGCATTCATCAACTAAAGGACAATCCACAAGACAACGAGTACCTGCATTTTCAGGTGCATTTTCAGGCTTGAACTGATATTTACCACCAAAACTTGAAATTTGTGTTGGTTTTGTATCACTCATCATCCACATCATAATATCAATGTCGTGGCAACATTTAGCGAGAAGCATTGATGTATGGCATTCCTTACTATTAGCCCATTTACCACGAATATATGATGTAGAGAGATGATGATAACTTACGTGTTCAAGTGTTTGAATATTGATAATATCACCAATTTCACCACTTACAACTCTTTCCTTAATTCCGTAGTAGAATGGGGTGTAGCGAAGTACGTGACAAATCATAACCTTGGAGTTGTTTTTTCGAGCACATTCTACGATTTCACGCATTTCTTCTTCATTAGGTGCAAAAGGTTTTTCAAGCAACATATCATAACCTGCATCTAAAAGGGGAATAGACGTTTCAAGGTGCTGGTGGTCCATAGTACCGTTGATTACTGTATCTGCAAGTTTACCGTGTTTCGCTAATTCTTGTGCAGATTGGAAGCACATATCTTCCGAGAAACCGAACTTTTTCATACACATTTCTCGTCTTACAGGATTAGGGTCAGCAACACCAACAATCTGCAAAAGTTCAGGATTTGTAATGGCAAGTTCAGCATAAATTAAAGCCCTGTGACCGGCACCAACAATAATAGCAGTAATAGGTTTTGACATAATTATCATCTCGCAATGGATTGTATTTTAATCAACTGAATTATACCACACTTACGCAAAAAGTAAAGCAGAAAATTTACTTTATGCAATTTGCACTAAATTGATATAATTCTTTATATAATATTACCTGTTAAAAGTTTAACAAATTTTATTGACAATTTTTAGTACGCGTGCTAAAATAGGGCATATCCTAAATTAGTACGCGTACTAATTTGCTTGGAGGAGGGGTAGTTTCAAATGGCTCGAAGAAAATCCAATTTAACAAAACTTGAAATTATGCAGGTTGCAATGAAAATGTTTTTGGAGAAAGGTTTTACAAATACTTCAGCAAAAGCAATCAGTAATGAACTTAATATAAGTACAGGTAATCTTACATTTTATTTTCCCACAAAAGAGCATATGCTTTTAGAACTCACTAAAGAGATTACAGCGTTTCATACAAAGTGCATTGATAAGGTTGAAAAAGAAAATGACGATTTGTTCTCTTACTGTTGGGAAGTTGTTGCCCAGATTATGTTGTGCGAAGAAAACGAACAGGGGAAAGACATTTATCTTGCGATTTATTCATATCCATTAACACTTCAATATGTTAAGGAATGGACAGCCGAGAAAAATCAAAGGATTTTAGGCGACAGACTTAAAGATTGGAATTATGAAAGATTTAGACGAGTTGAAAATGTAACATGTTGTATTGAACGAAGTGCTCTAACAGAGCCATGCACCGACACTTACACAATAGAAGATAAAATAAGACTTATATTAACTTGTCTGTTAAAAATATATGACATTAATTTAGAAGAACGAGAAAAGGTAATCAAAAAAATTCTTGATACCGACTATCATAAAATGGGGAATGACCTATTAAAACAACTAACAAAATATGTTGAAAAGCAAAATCAACAAGCATTAGAAAATGCAAAAACTAAAACGAGGAAATAACAATGAAAAGAACAAAACGAATACTCTGCATAGTACTTTCAGTTATTATGTTATTAACCATATTGCCTATAAACTCAATGGCGATTCCTAAAATGGACCTTGGTGGTACTTGTGGTGATAATCTTGAATGGTACTACAAGCACGATACAAGAACTTTAACAATTTATGGCACAGGTCCAATGTGTGATTATGATTTGCACCAAGCTCCGTGGTATGTGCGCTATTCATATATTGAAAATATTGTTGTAAAGTCAGGGGTAACATCAATCGGTAATTATGCTTTTGATGGTTTAAGCAAAGCCGCCAAAATAGATATTCCTGACTCGGTACAATCAATAGGCAAAAGAGCTTTTAGCTTAACAAAAATTAGTGAAGTAAAATTACCTGATAGTATAACCGAAATCGGTACAGGTGCATTTTTTAGTTGTTCTTCTTTAAGAAGTGTTACGTCACTTCCAAATAGCATAACTTCGATTGGTGTTGATGCTTTTAGTTCCTGTAATAATATGAACACTTTTGTGGTGCCAGATGGAGTCACTACAATTAACAATTATGCTTTTTACGATTGTTCAAATCTTTCTATGTTGGTGATTCCTGACAGTGTTACACACATAGGCAATAGAACTTTTTCTTTTGCAGATGCTCTCAAATATGTGCATTATTTAGGTACATCTGAACAGTGGGAAACAATAACTAAAAGTGAGCAAATTTATCAAGATATTCATTATTGCGTAGAAAAACAAGGGACTTATACAAACTGTGACCAAGAATATGTTAACGATGGCTGGTATTGTAATGATTGCCAAGTCTATGTTAAGGGTGGAGAATCTGTTCCTGCAGGTCATATCTTAGAAAATGGTTATTGCACAAAATGCGATTATTCACAAACGCCAACATTAAATGAAAACAGTCAATATGAAATTAGTAATCGTGCAGAGCTTTTGTGGTTTGCAGAACAGTATAACGCAGGAAATCTTGGCTCATCAGCAAATGCAGTTTTAACTAATGATATTGACCTTGAAAATACTGAATTTACACCAATAGGTAATTCATCAAAAAAATATGTAGGTATTTTTGACGGTCAGGGTTATTCAATAAACAATTTCAAAATGACTATCAGCAAAGGTGGTTATTATGGATTGTTCGGTTATGTTGATGGTAAAGATACTGCTGGTAAAACTGTAATTAAAAACTTTACAATAAACGGCAATGTAACAACTGCACTCACATCAAAAACTGACACTTGGTACGGTGTAGTTGGTCAGGCGGATGGTAAAACCGAAATTATAAATGTGCAATCTTCAGTTAATTACACCGCTGGGGACACATACTACAAAAAATTTGTAGGTGGTATTGTTGGTCAAACGGGTGATATTACAATCAGTAAATGCTCATTTGATGGCACTATTGATTTAGGCAACTCTTCCGTTGACTGTGTAGGTGGTATTGCAGCATATTCCTATAACGGAAAAACTGTTTCAATTACAGATTGTGCATTTACAGGTGCAATTAATTCAGATTACACTTCTGCTTCTCAGGTTGGTGGACTCGTTGGCTACTATAATGGTGAAAACGGAAGAAATATGACAATCACAAACAGTATTTCAGTTGGTGACATCACTCTTGATGGAGCAACTACTAAAGCGGGTGCAATTTTCGGTGTGCTTAACAATCATACTGTAGCACAAGCAGAAGCTAAGTTTACAAATAACTACTATTGTTCAACCTTAAATCCTTGTGGCACAGGTAATGCAACTGCTATATTTGTAGAGAAAGAAAAGGTTGAATCAGGCGAATTTGCATACTTTTTACAAGAAAATAGTACGGAAGATATTTGGGGTCAAAATATCGACTATCATCCACCGTATGATAAACACCCTGTAATGTATGGCATGGAAGTCCAGAAAAATCAAATTGGTGGTTGTTGTGAAGTAAACTACATTTACGGCTACTCAAACTATGTTGAAGACCCAATTTCATACCATTATTTTGGTGTTTACAATAATGTTAAATCTTGTGGTTGTGGAATCTTGTATGGCAATGTAAATTATGATGAAGTAGTTGACCATATCGACTACATGGCATTGGTTTCACACACAATCAAACAATTTTATCAGATTGACGACGAAAAAAAGTTTTCAGCAGACCTTAACGGAGACGGCGCACTTGATGCCTTTGATGTAATAGCATTAGATTTACATCTAGCACAAGAATAAATCAATTATAAAAAGGAGAGTTGTTATGAAAAACACAAGAAAAGTTTTAGCAATAATTATGGTGGTGGCAATGTGCTTCAGTATGTTCTCACATACTGCATTCGCTAATGTTACAACTATTGCTGATGGCACAGCAGGTGAGAGCGTAACTTGGGTACTCACTGATGATGGTGTACTCACAATAAGTGGTACAGGTGAAATGGATACTGAATGGTATGCACCACCTTGGAAAGAATATAATGAGTCAATTACAGAAGTTGTAGTTGAAGAAGGCATTACAAAAATTTCTGATTCAGCATTCTGTTGTGCAGATAATCTTGTAACAGTTTCAATTTCGTCAACGGTAACTTATGTAACAGGTTATACTTTTGATAGTTGTGATATGCTTGAAGAAATAAATGTTGCCGAAGAAAACACAGCATATAAGAGTGTTGATGGTATTCTTTTTACAGAAGATGAAAAAACTCTTGTTATGTATCCTGCCAATAAAAATTGTGATAAATACACGATTCCGTCTTCTGTTACAACAATTGGAAAAATGGCATTTGAAAGTAATCAAGGGATAAACACTGTAATTATTCCTGATACAGTAACAGTAATGGAATTTAGTGCCTTTACAGATAGTGCTATATCAACTATTATAGTGGGAAATGGCATTGATACCATTCCACAGTCTTGTTTTTCTCACTCAAGTACTGATAGCATAATCTTATCTGATTCAGTTAAAACCATAAACTACGCTGCGTTTTGGGCATCAAGCCTTGAAACATTGATTATTGGCTCAGGCGTAGAGAATATTAATGAAGATGTTTTGGCATATACTCATGAGCTTACAGTAATTCATTATAAAGGCACACAAGCAGATTGGGATGCAATTTCAATTCACGAAGAAAACGAAGACCTTAACAGTAAAGAACTTCACTTTATTTCAGGTGATATTAAAGAAGGCACTGAAGCTACTTGTGCTGACGGTCACACAGCAGGCTATTACTGTGAACTTTGCGAAGATTATTTAACAGGCGAAGTAATCCCAGCGACAGATGAACACGATTGGAATAACGGCGTTTGCGATGGTTGTAGTGAAGTGTGTGGTCATACAGATGAAGATTGGGACGAAAAATGTGATGTTTGTCAGCTTGATATAGAATATAAAGAAGTTGAAGCAGACGAAACAAATACAGTTTATATTCCTGAAGAAGATGGAGAAATCGTTGTTAAATTTACACCAACAGAAAGTGGCTGGTATGCAGTTGTTTCTGATAATGGTGGCGATGATGAAAATAACGACCCTTATGTAACTGTTTTTGATGCTAATGGTGAAGAAATTGAGTATGATGACGATAACGATTATGAAGATACATATAATTTCTATTGTGAATTTGAAGCAGAAGCAGGCGAAACATACTATATAGTACTTAGCAATTATTATGGCGATGTTGAATATGATTATACTATTGAAAAACATATAGACATTGACCATCAGCCAACAGCAGCCGAGCCATATGTAACACTTACTTGGGATGTTGAAGCAGAATACCAGTGGTATCTTTTAGATGGAGATGAAGAAGTTGCAATAGATGGTGAAACCGAAGCGACTCTTAAAAATCCAAAAATCGGTTCAGAATATGGTTGTTTGGTAACATATAATGGTGTTGAAATTTATTCAGATATTTTGTTCTACGGATACGCAATCACACATCAGCCAACAGCAAAAGAACCTTATGTTGAACTTAATGACGATACAGATGCAACATATCAATGGTATAGTGCAAAAGAAGCAAATGTTGAGCTTACAGATGAGAATACAATTCCATTCCCAAGTGAAGACGAGGGCCCAGTCTATGATGCAGAAAATGGCTGGTCAGGTATTTATACAGGTTCGTTAGAAGGAATGTACGACGGCTATGCTTGTTTCATAGTTCAACTTAAAAAAGGAGACACAATTAAAATTGAACTTTTTGGTGATTATTACGGTTATGTTGAATTTACAGATATGATGACAGGCGGATTTTATATCAGCGAAGTTGATAAGGATGGTAAATGTGAATTTACTGCGAAAAAAGACGGTTTTTATTCGGTTACCGCATACAGCGATGTTGACGGCGATGAAGTTTTTGTAAAAGCATATACTGATGGCTACGAATATACAAAAATTGAAGGCGCAACAAGTGCTGAATATACACCTACAGAAGACGGTCTTTATGCTTGTGAAGTAACATTTGCAGACGATTCAACAGAAATGTCAAAGGTGTTTGAAAAGAAAACTGTACCTGCCGGCGAAGATGATAATATAGGTGGAAATTCAGGCGACAACACAGGTGGTAATGCAGATAATGATGAAAGCACAAAACCTGCACCAAAACCTGAAATCCCAAATACAGACGCAACTGTGAATAATGTAAATAGCAACGGTTGGTTTGCTGTTATGCTTACATTATCTATGGGTTTGGTACTCGTAATGACAACAAGCAAAAAAAGAGTATTCTCAAAATAAAAACTGAATAAATAAAAAAGGAACAGTTCAACTGAACTGTTCCTTTTCTTTGTAATTAAGTCTTATTTTACAAGGTTAATTACTGTAAGCACTGCACCTGCATCGCCTTCAATAGCTACCTTACCCTTATTGTATGCTTCAATAGGGTCAAGTTTACCGTCAACAAGCTTAATAAGATTTGTTGGGTTAACAGTTACAATAGCGTGTCTGTCATAGTATTCATAAGGCTCAACATTAACATTGTGGTCTTTAACTTCAATGTAGAAAATACCATTTACATTTTTGCCTTCAAGGTTAATCTGCAAAGCAACTACGCCATCTATGGCACTAGCGTCAACATCTTGGAATTTTGCCTTAACTTTTGCTACAACCTGTTCGTATGTCATTATGTTTCACTCCAATTCATTTTTTTATAATTTTATCATAAACATATTTTCTTTGCAAATTTCAAAACTACTGAAAATCAGGTGAAAATCGGCTAAAAAACACGCAAAATTGGTCGTTTTAACCAATTTATATAACTAAAATATATAAAAAATAACGAAAGGAATTTATTCATAATAGCAATCTTAACAAAAATAATTTTTTTAAGAAATTTACATATTTTTAATGACAAAAATGGTGTTTTGTAGTATAATAAATTGATATTATGCGCAATTATGCGTAAATATGCTTTTCGGAGGGAAAAAGTTATGGCATTGGTAAAAAAAGAGGCTTATTTTAACTCATCAAATGGTGTAAATAAAATCAGAACTCTCATCTGGGAAGACGATGAATTAACACCTATCGGAATAGTTCAACTTACTCACGGTATGGCTGAACATATTGCTCGTTATGATGCTTTTGCAAGCTTTTTGGCATCTAACGGATTTGTAGTTTGTGGTAACGACCATTTAGGCCACGGCAAGAGTATTGATAGCCGTGCAGAAATCGGATTTATGGGTGAAGAAAATGGTGATAAACGTCTTGTTGACGATATGCACATTCTCACAAGAATTATGAAAAAAAGAAATCCTGATATACCATATTTCCTTTTCGGTCATTCAATGGGCTCATTCTGTGCAAGAATTTATGCTACTCATTTTGGCGATGAGCTTGACGGTGTAATCCTTTGTGGTACAGGTGATATGCCTGACCTTATTAACGCAGGTGTTGACCTTATCGATATGCTTGTTGCAAAATACGGTGTTATGAGAAGAGTTGACAAAGTTGCAGAAATTATGAACAAAGGATTTTCTGCTATGTCACCAAAAAAAGAAGAAAGCGCACTTGCTTGGCTTTCAGAGAATGCAGACAACCGTCTTGCATATTCAAACGATGAACTTTGTGGATTTACATACACACTTGCTGGGTACAGAGATATCTATAACATTATGCGTGAAGCATGTGATTCTGCATGGGCTTACAGAATGCCAAAAGAATTACCTGTTATGATTATTTCAGGTGCTAATGACCCTGTTGGTATGAATGGTAAAGGCGTGTTGGCAGTAGCAGACTCACTTGCAGGTGCAGGCATTGACCCAACAACAATTCTTTATCCTGGTATGCGCCACGAAATTCTTAACGAAACAGATAATGATGTCGTATTTAACGATGTCCTCAAATTCTTACTCTCAATCTATACAAAGGAAGCATAAAATTGACAAATTTTGTAAGTGCAGAACAAATTGAATTACAAAAGAATATAGCAGAAGATGTGAAAGAACTTCTTCTTATCCGTCACAGCAAACAACCTAAAGCATTCGTCCATACATACGGTTGTCAAGGTAATGTTGCCGATAGTGAACGCATTAAAGGTCAACTCGTACAGATGGGTTACACTATGACAGAAGAAAAAGAAGATGCAGACTTAATTCTTTACAACACCTGTGCAATCCGTGAGCACGCTGAAGACCGAGTTTTCGGTAATGTGGGAGCTATAAAGAAATTAAAGCAGTTAAATCCACAACTCATAATCGCACTTTGTGGTTGTATGATGCAACAAACTCACATTCGCGAAAAGCTTCAAAAGAGTTATCCGTTTGTTGATATAGTTTTCGGTACACACAATCAACATAAAGTGCCCGAAATCTTCAAATCATATCTTACACGTGGCAAACGATTTTTCGCCGATATGACTGAAACTAATGAGGTTGCCGAGGGTATTCCTGCTGTGCGAGATAACTCTGCAAAAGCCTGGTTGCCAATTATGTATGGTTGCGATAATTTCTGCACTTATTGTGTAGTGCCTTATGTTCGTGGTCGTGAGCGTAGCCGAAAATCAGCTGACATTATTGCAGAATTTAAGCAAATAGTGGCTGAAGGTTATAAAGATATTACGCTTTTAGGTCAGAATGTTAACTCATACGGAAAAGGACTTGATGAAGACATTAACTTCTCAAAACTTATTCGTCAACTTAATGCGATAGATGGAGATTTTACAATCCGTTTTATGACTTCGCATCCAAAAGATTGCACAAAAGAGCTTATTGACACAATCGCAGAGTGTGAAAAAGCGTCAAAGCATATTCATCTTCCTGTGCAGTCAGGTAATAACAGAGTCCTTAAAGAAATGAATCGTCGCTACACTCGTGAAAAGTATCTTGAACTCGTAAATTATGCTAAAGAGAAAATAGAAGGTCTTTCACTTACAAGCGATATAATCGTGGGCTTCCCTGGTGAAACTTATGAGGAGTTTTGTGATACATTATCACTTGTAAAAGAGGTTGGTTACACATCATTATTTACATTTATTTTCTCATCAAGAAAAGGTACAAAAGCAGCTGATATGCCTGACTCAGTGCCTTATGAAGAAAAAAATAAATGGTTTAAGGAACTTTGCGACTTGCAAGAAGAAATAGCAAGTACACATAGTGCAAATATGAAAGGCAAGACTTATCGTGTGCTTTGTGAGGGGAAAAGCAAAACCCTAAATGGCTATTTAGCAGGTCGTACTGACGGTAATGTGATTATTGAATTTCCGTCAGAAAATGAAGATTTAATCGGCAAATTCTGTTATGTAAAGGTAACAGAGCCGTTAAATTGGTTAGTTCGTGGAGAATTAGCCCAATAAATAAGTCAAAAAATATGTAAAAATAAAGGAGTTAGAAACTTATGTCACTTGAAAAACTTACAAGAGAGCTTGGTAAAGCAATTCAGCAGGATGAAAGATACCTTGCTATGCAGAAAGCAATCGAAGCAAACGAAAAAGATACTGCTCTTAATGAACTTATGAGCAAAATTCAGCTTATTCAGGTATCTTATCAGCACGAGGCTTCAAAAGAAGAGCCAAACGAAGATAAAATGAAAGCATATGACGAAGAATTCCGTGGCGTTTACACAGAAATTATGATGAACGAAAATATGCGTAACTACGAAATGGCAAGAAAAGATATTGATGACCTTATGAACTATCTTACAGGTATTCTTGCTATGTGTGTTAACGGCGATGACCCTGACACTTGCGACCCAACTGCACATTCTTGCAGTGGTGACTGCTCAGGTTGTCATTGTGATTGTGGCGACGAAGGTTGTTCACACTAATTAACAAAATCACTTATCTGCCTTCCCCTTGAGGGGAAGGTGGCGGCGTAGCCGTCGGATGAGGTGTAAAAAATCTATTTACCAAAGAAGGACTAAAAATATGGCACTTTCCCCAATGATGCAACAATACTTTGAAATAAAAAAGAATTATGAAGACACCATATTGATGTTCCGACTTGGTGACTTTTACGAGATGTTCTTTGACGATGCTAAAACAGCATCAAAAGAGCTTGAACTTGTGCTTACAGGTCGCGATTGTGGACAAGAAGAAAGAGCCCCAATGTGTGGCGTACCTTTCCATAGTGCAGATGGCTATATTGCAAAACTTGTCGGGAAAGGCTACAAGGTAGCAATCTGTGAACAGATGGAAGACCCAGCCCTTGCAAAAGGCATTGTAAAGCGTGATGTTATTCGCGTTATTACACCTGGTACAGTTATTGAAAGTTCAATGCTTGATGAGTCAAAGAATAACTATCTCGCATCTGTTTGCGCATCTAACGGTAATGTTGGTATGTGCTTTATCGATATTTCAACAGGCGAGGTCAATTTAACAGAGTTCAACGAAAATGTAGAACAGAGAGTTATTAACGAAATGGGTCGTTATAACCCAACTGAAATTATTCTTAATAAAGAGGTAGTTTCATTTAACTCTCTTAAAGATTTCATTTCTAAAAAACTTGAAGCGTCTGTTGAGTTATTGATTGAAGAATTTGAGTTTTCTAATGCCGAAGCACTTTGCAAAGAGCATTTTAACACTAACGATTTGGGGACTCTTTCACTTAATCAGCGAAATACTGCAGTATGTGCTTTAGGTGCATCTCTTGCATATCTTAAAGCAACCCAAAAGCGTGATTTAGAGAATATCAAGAGCGTTAATTTCTATACTGACGCTAAATTTATGAATCTTGGTATTTCTGCAATCCGTAACCTTGAACTTTTAGAAACTATGAGAGATAGAGACCGTAAAGGCTCACTTCTCTGGGTGCTTGATAAAACAAAAACTGCAATGGGTAAGCGTATGCTTCGTTCATTTATTGAACGCCCACTTTATGATTGTGCCGAAATCTCAAAACGCCTTAACGCAGTAGACGAATTGTATGCTAGCACTGAACTTCGTGAACGTGAAACTGAACTTTTAATTGGTGTTTATGATATGGAGCGTCTTATGACTCGTATTGTATATAACACTGCAAATGCAAAAGAGTTGTTATCCCTTTGCACAACTCTCGAAAATCTTCCTGAACTCAAAGAAAACCTTAAAAATGTAAACAGCAATATGCTTAAATACATCTATAACGAAATTGATGTATTGGCAGATATCTGTTCACTTATTAAGGTTTCAATAAAGGATGATGCACCATTCTCTGTCCGTGAGGGTGGAATGATTAAAGACGGCTTTAATAAAGAACTTGATGAACTTCGTGATATCGTAAACGGTGGTAAATCAGTTCTTGCAAAACTTGAAGCCGATGAGCAAGAAAAAACAGGCATCAAAAAGCTTAAAATCGGTTATAACAAAGTGTTCGGTTATTACTTTGAAGTTCTCAATTCTTATAAAGAATTAGTTCCTGATACATATATTCGTAAACAAACACTTTCAAACTGTGAGCGTTATATTACAGAAGAATTAAAAGAGCTTGAAACTAAAGTTCTTGGTGCACAAGAGCGAATTGTTGGCCTTGAATATGAGATTTTCAACTCAATTCGTAAAAAGATTGCAGGGGAGTATTTAAGAACTCAAAGAACTGCTCACGCAGTAGCTTTGTTGGATGTTCTCTGTTCATTCGCAACAGTTTCACTTAAAAATAATTACACACGCCCTGATATTAACGATAAAGGTGTAATTCGTATTTATGAGGGCAGACACCCTGTAATCGAAGCGTTACAAAAGCATACAATGTTTGTGCCTAATGACACAATTCTTGATTGTAACGAAAATCGTATGGCAGTAATTACAGGTCCTAATATGGCAGGTAAATCTACTTATATGCGACAGATTGCAATTATAACAATTATGGCACAAATGGGTTGTTTTGTACCTGCAAAGTCAGCAGATATCGGCATTGTTGATAGTATTTTCACTCGTGTTGGTGCGTCCGACGATTTGGCATCAGGTCAGTCAACATTTATGGTTGAAATGAACGAAGTTGCAGAAATTCTCAAATTCGCAACAAGAGATTCACTTATTATTCTTGATGAAATCGGTCGTGGTACATCTACCTTTGACGGCATGAGTATTGCTCGTTCAGTAGTTGAGTATATTGCCGACAAAAAGAAAATCGGTGCAAAAACTCTTTTTGCAACTCACTATCACGAACTCTCTGAACTTGAGGGCACAGTTGACGGTGTAATGAATTACAATATTGCAGTTAAAAAGCGTGGCGACGATATTACATTCTTAAGAAGAATTGTCCGTGGTGGTGCAGATGGCTCTTATGGTATTGAGGTTGCTAAACTGGCAGGTGTGCCTGATAATGTAATCAAACGAGCAAAAGCAATTCTTAAAACCCTTGAAGATAACGACTTAATGAAACCTAAAATGGTAAAAGAAATTCCGGAAGAAAAAGAAGAGCCACAGTTCCAAATGTCATTTGAATCAAATTCAAGAGAATACATTATGGACAGACTTCGCACAGTTGATATAAACACCCTAACCCCAATCGAAGCAATGGGATTGCTCTACGAACTCATCGACAAAGCAAAGAACTAAACTACGCGTAGTGGCAGGCTTCCACGCCTGCATATATGGAGAATGTGAATGAAAAAATACGAATTAAATGATATGGATAAAAAACTAATTGAAATTGGTTTAGAAGTATTGAAAGACAATTTTGATGATGGTATTTATAACCATACTGTTGGTTGTGCAATCCTATGTAAAAACGGCAATATTTATAAAGGTGTTAATTGTGATGGCTTACATGGTTCTTGTGCTGAATATATAACAATGGGAATTGCTATTTCAGCAGGAGAGCGAGATTTTGACACAATCGTAGCAGTTCACGAAAAACACCCTAACGGTGTTATATCGCCATGTGGAAATTGTAGACAAATGTTGCTTTCATATTGTCCTGATATAAAAGTAATCGTTAATGATGAAAACGGAAATCTTGTAAAAGTTGAAGCAAAAGATTTATTGCCTTTCGCTTGGCAACCATCAACTTATTAATTTGTAAATGTTGTAGGGGTCGGCGTCCTCGACGACCCGATTTACGCGTAGTGGCAGGCTTCCATGCCTGCATTGTAGGGGCGATTCATGAATCGCCCGAAAATCTCGCGAAAAATACAGGGTATATATAGAAAATATATGTTGTTTGAAAGGGGTATTGATATGAAAATAAATATTGATACTAAAAAAGGAAAAGAAGCTTTGTCAAAAGCTTTACAGAAAACTTCTGAAGTAAGTAAAAAGGCTGTTGACGATATTCAGCAAAGTGCAAAAGAATTTTCGGATAAACAAAAGCAAGAGGCTTATTTGAAAAGATTAGAAAAATATAACCCTTTGTTCATTGACGAATATAAATCTGAGGAGTTTGTTGTTCCTAATATAATTATATTTGTCGATGAAGGCGATAGAAAAAATGTAGATGTTTGTCAAGGTGCAATTGGTTGGAAACATAATGAAAATAATACTGATATGCTTTTCCTTTACAATAATGGGTTAGAATTAAATGAATACCAATTTTATCCAGCAAAAACCGATGGCGTATTTGTTGTTGACAGTTTTGATAAGAATAGATATATAAGAGTTGATATGGTGTTCAGTAAAGCTCACGAAGAAAGAATGGCAGAACTTAAGCAAGTTGCATATTCATTAGGGGCAAAGAATTGTTCTATTGAAATTACTGAATCCAATGTTGAAGTACAGACAGATAAAAATTCCAAGGGAATGAAAATAGGACTTCCTAAAAAACTTGGTAATGTTGGTGCTCAAAATGAAACCTTAACAACAAATACAAGTTCTATTAAGAGAACAGGAAAAATTGTTGCAGAATTCGACGGACACAATGAGCCCATAAAACCTAATCTAAAATGGTTTGCAAATGATGATAATATTAAGAACCTAATTGAAATGAGACTATCAAAAGGCAATTCAATTAAGTCAGAAATAATTGAACTAGCTGGTTCATCATCAGCAACTATGACACAAAAAACAGCTTGTGCAATTGATGGTGCATTGAATAAATTTGTTTCAGCTAAAGTATCATCAAATATTGAAAAACAAGCACAAAGAGAGCAAAATAGTACATTATTATTTATCGTAGAATTTTAATATGAAATGGGCGATTCGTGAATCGCCCCTACAAACTTACTTTGAAAGGCAGGTGGTAGTACATGGCAAAAATAAATAAACTCCCAAAACATATGGCTGATTTAATCGCAGCGGGTGAGGTGGTTGAACGCCCTGCGTCTGTTGTTAAAGAACTTATGGAAAATGCCGTTGATGCCGGTGCTACTTCCATAACAGTTGAAATTCAACACGGTGGTATTTCTTATATTCGCGTTACTGATGACGGTTGTGGTATCGACCGTGAAGATGTTAAAACTGCATTTGTAAGCCACGCTACAAGTAAAATCAAAACTGCCGAAGATTTGAATACAATCCTCACTCTTGGTTTCCGTGGCGAAGCGTTGCCATCAATCGCAGCAGTTTCAAAAGTGAATATGATTACTAAAACTGCAACTGAAGAAATGGGTACATCTCTCACAATCGAGGGTGGAATTATAACTGATTTTTCTGACGCAGGTTGTGCCGTAGGTACAACTATGATTGTCCGTGAGCTTTTCTATAACACTCCTGCACGAATGAAATTCTTGAAAAAAGACGTCAGCGAGGGTAATTATGTTGCATCTGCAGTTGAAAAACTTGCTCTTTCACACCCTGAAATAAGCATCCGTTTTATTCGCGATGGCAAACAAGTATTTACAACTAATGGAGACGGAAATTTGCAGAATGTATGCTTCTCTGCATTCGGCAAGGATTTCTCAAACGGTCTTTTGAATGTTGACGGAACTGTTGGTAATGTATCTGTCAATGGTCTTGTAACTCCACCATTTAATTGTCGTGGCTCTCGTGGTATGCAATATTTCTTCGTAAACGGACGAAGTGTAAAGAATACTACAATTATGGCTGCCTTTGAGAATGCTTATAAAAATAGCGTTATGGTAGGCAAATTCCCTGGTGGCGTACTCTTTATAACACTCCCACCAACACTTGTTGATGTTAATGTGCATCCTTCAAAAATTGAAGTCCGTTTCTCAGACGAAAAAGCAATTTTTGACGCTGTTTATCACTCAGTTAAATCTGCATTAAGCGAAAATACATCAATTAAACAAGCAAGTTTGCCTGAAAAGAAACCAACATTCAACGAGATTTTTTCAAAACCACAACAAGAATTTAGGCAAACAACAGTAGAAGAAAACATTACATATACAGAAAAAGTATTAAAACCACTATCAGTTTTTGATGTTGTAGAAGATGTGAAAACTGATTATGTGGCAGAAGATGACGACCCATTAAAGATTGAGTTTCCTGTTTCAATTTCTGAAACAAAGGCTGAAATTCAAGAGCCAATTACAACAAAAATCGCCACACCAACAGAAGAAAATGTAATCCGTTTTGTTGGCGAAGCGTACAAAACATATATTTTTATAGAACTTAACGGTAAACTTTGTGTTATCGACAAACACGCAGCACACGAGCGTATTTTGTTCAATAAGCTCAAATCACAATCACAAAATAGTGGCAGTCAAATGCTTTTAGCACCAATTACCGTAACCCTTGGCAAAGAAGAATATATAGCAGTTACCGAAAATATTGAAACTATTTCAAAATCAGGTTTTGACATTGAGGACTTTGGTAATGGCACAGTAATAATCCGTAGTTGCCCAATGGATTTAGACAACTGCGAAATTGAGCCATTAATCAGCGAAATCGCAGAGTATCTCACTAAAAATCGTCGCGATATTACAAATGAGCATCTTGACTGGATTTATCATAATGTGGCTTGCCGTAGTGCAATAAAAGCAGGGGACGACAATTCCGAAACAGAGCTTTTAGCACTTGCAAAACAAGTAGTTAACGACAATGATGTTCGTTTCTGTCCACACGGCAGACCGGTTATGATTGAAATCTCAAAATACGAATTAGAAAAACAGTTTG
This sequence comes from uncultured Clostridia bacterium, assembly GCA_937892525.1. Classification (GTDB taxonomy): domain Bacteria; phylum Bacillota; class Clostridia; order Oscillospirales; family Acutalibacteraceae; genus Fimenecus. The sequence goes on along the minus strand of CALAEV010000016.1, from coordinate 91,148 downwards.
GTAGGGTATAAAATGAATAAAATTCCCATAATTGCAGTTGTAGGGCCAACAGCGTCAGGAAAAACATCTTTGTCAATAGAAATTGCAAAGCGTTTTAATGGACAAGTTGTGTCAGCAGACTCAATGCAAATCTATGAAAAAATGAATATTGCAACTGCAAAGCCAACGGAAGAAGAAATGCAAGGGATACCCCACCATTTAATCGGTTTTCAGCCAATCAATAAAAAGTTCAGCGTTGCAGAATATGTTCAGCTTGCAAATGAGTGTATTCACAAAATCCACAATGCAGGGGATTTGCCTGTAGTTGCAGGTGGCACAGGGCTTTATGTTGATTCACTTCTTCAAAATATTCAGTTTTCAAAAGAAGAAAGTAACACCCAAATTCGTAACGAATTAACAGAAATGTTCCAAGAAAAAGGTGCAGAGTTCATGCTTAATTGGTTACGAGAAATCGACCCTGAAACAGCAAACAGACTTCACCTAAACGATAAAAGCAGAATAATCCGTGCACTTGAAATTTATAAACTTACAGGCAAAACATTAACAGAACAAAAAGTTCTTTCTCGTCTTGAAGATTCGCCTTATGATGTGCTTTATATCGGCATAAATTATCGAGACAGAAATGTGCTTTATGACCGTATTAACTTGCGTGTTGACTTAATGCTCAAAAACGGTCTTTTAGAAGAAGCAGAGGAGTTTTATAATATATCTACCGATAAAACGGCTTGTCAGGCAATCGGTTATAAAGAGTTAGCACCTTATTTCAGAGGGGATTTGGCTCTTGAAGATTGTGTTGAAAAACTTAAACTAGAAACAAGACACTATGCAAAGCGTCAGCTTACTTGGTTTAGAAAAAATGAAAATGTAAATTGGGTTTACCCTGACGATTATGAAAATACAGAAGATATGTATTCTGATGTGTTTTCAATGATAAATGACTTTTTAAGGAGGAATACAAATGAAGATTAACAAAAATCAGGCAAAAAACATCTTTTTAGCTGTTGCAGGTGTTTGCATAATCCTTTATTTCATTTATCAGGTTGTCCAGATGAATTCAAATCCTTATAAAACTGAACTCGCCCTTGAACGCGATATCAAGAATACAGTTTCAACCAAAGCGTTTGTTGTTCGTGACGAAGAATACCTTACAACTGATAACACAAGTGGTACAGTTGTTTCTATTGCAGAAGATGGCAAACGCGTTGCTCGTGGCGATTCTGTGGCAGTTGTGTTCCAGAATACTGATAGCGCAGCAGCTTATGTGCGTATTAATGAGCTTACAAAAGAAATCGAATACTACAACCAACTTAAAAACCGAGTAGGTATAGGCACAAATGCACCTTCATCATATAACAATCTTATAAACAATGCGTGCATAAATTTTATTTCTGCATCTCGTGGCGAAATTGATAGTAATTATCAAATAGCGCTCAATGATTTTCGTGATGCAATTACTACTCGTCAATTGGCAGTTGGTAAAGAACTTTCAGTTGATGCAAAACTTGCCGAACTTGAGGCAGAACTCGTATCTTTACAGTCAAAAGCTACAGGCTACACAACAGTTGCGTCACCAAATCCTGGTTATTATATAGGCTCGGTTGATGGCTTTGAAAACGCAATCAGTTATGACAAAATTACAAGCGTAAACTGTGCAACAATCAATTCGTTGCTTTCTGCACAAAAGCAGAATGTTTCAGGTAATGTTATGGGTAAGCTTGTTGATGAGTTTGACTGGTATCTTCTTTGCACCGTGCCTTATAACGAGTCAGGTGATATTGAGGTAAACAAAACAGTTTCAGTTAATGTTCCTAACACTGCTGTTGGCGTAATTAAATGCACAGTAGTTTATAAAGGTGATAAAGAAGACGATAGCGTTGCAGTAGTTCTTAAATGTAATATTATGAATCGTGATGTTGCAAATCTTCGCATGGAAAATATTGAAATCATTACTGACGAATATACAGGAATACGCATAAATAATAAAGCAATCCGTCAGGTTGATGGGGAAAAAGGCGTATATGTTCAGCGTGGTAATATTATCTCGTTCAAAAAGATTAACATATTACATTCAACTGAAGATTATTCAATAATTGAAAAGGTTGATGATTCTTCTTATGTAAGACAATATGATACAATTATTACAGAAGGAGTTGATTTGTATGATGGAAAAGTCATTTCTTGAAAGCCGTAAGGCTGATATTGAGTATAATCTTGATGTTATCAATGAAAAGATTGCCGAAAGTGCTATAAAAAGTGGTCGAGAACCTTCCAATGTGCGTCTTATGGCAGTTACAAAAACTGTTGACCCTATTTTTATTAACTATGCCCTTGATTATGGCGTAAAAATGATTGGTGAAAACAGAGTTCAGGAAATGTTACGCAAAAAGCCTGATTTACACCTTGACGGCGTAGAAAAACACCTTATAGGTCACTTGCAAACTAATAAAGCAGGTCAGATTACTGGTGAGGTCGATATGATTCAGTCGGTTGACTCGCTCAAAATCGCAAAAGAAATTGCAAAACAGTCTGCAAAAAAGGGTATTGTTACCCCTGTATTGCTTGAAATCAATATAGGTGAAGAAGAAAGCAAAACTGGTTTTTCACAAGAGGCTTTTTATGAAAATTTATATCAGATTGCAGAACTTAAAGATATTTCCGTACAAGGACTTATGACAGTACCACCAATTTGCGAAAATAATACAATACTTTGTAAATATTTTGAAAAAATACACAATATATATGTTGACATTAAAGAGAAAAAGTTAGATAATATATGTACGAATATTCTGTCGATGGGTATGTCGGGAGATTATGAAACAGCAATTTTATGTGGGTCTAATCTTGTAAGAATTGGTTCTTCAATTTTCGGCCCAAGAATATATTAAAATTCAGGAGGAGCACACTATGAGTTTTTTAGACAAAATTAAGAACATTGTAAATGTTGATGAGGACGGTTACTATCCAGATGACGATGTTGATACAGGTGCATTTTTAGGCGATTTTGAAGAGGAAGAAAGATCTGCAAGACAACCTCGCAGAGCACCTCGTAACAACGACCAGGAAAAAGTTGTTAATATTCATACAACAGCTCAGCTTCAGGTTGTTCTTTCAAAGCCTGAAAAGTTTGAAGAAGCGCTTGGTATTGCTGACAATCTTAATGAAAAAAGAACAGTTGTATTGAATCTTGAATCTGTAAGCAAAGATGTTGCTCGTCGTTTAATCGACTTCCTTACTGGTGTTGCTTATGCAAACAATGGTCAGATTAAGCGTGTTGCTAACAGCACATTTATTATTACACCTTATAATGTTGATGTTATGGGTGACTTACTTGATGAGCTTGAAAATAACGGTATGTTCTTTTAATTAAGGGCATATATTTGACTATTATAATTAGCTCAAATTTGGGCAGAATGGGAAGGAATAAATTAAATGCTTACACCTGATAAAATTAAAGAAAAATCATTTCAGACTACAGGTCGTGGTTCATATCGCGCAGAAGATGTTGATAGTTTTTTAAGCGAAGTTACTGCATCTTATGAGCAAATGTTCAAAGAAAACGGCGACCTTATCAAAAAAATCACACTTCTTGCTAAAAAAATTGAAGAATATCGTGCAGACGAAGAAAGTCTTAAAATGGCTCTTCTTAACGCACAAAAACTTGCTGATAAAATCGTAGCAGAAGCAAAAGAAACTGCTGAAAAAGAAAATGCAGAAATCAATGCTGAAACAGCAAAACTTCATGAAATTGCTGAAAAAGCAGTGGCTGAGGCTGAAGAAAACGCAAAAGCAGAAGCTGATAAAATTGTTGCAGAAGCAAAAGCAAAAGCAGAAGCTATTCTTAATGACGCAAATGCACAGGCAAAAGATATTCTTGGCAATATCAATCGCAAAGTTACACACGAAAGCCTTGTTTACGAAATGCTTCAGAAAGAGGCATCAGAGTTTAAAGGCAAGTTAATCAATATGTATAAGGATCATATCAACCTTATTAATCAACTTCCTGAAATAGTAGAAGAAAAACTTGATGAAGCAGAAGAAACAGTTGAAGAACCTGTAGAAGAAGCTGTTGAAGTAGTTGAAGATACTGTTGATGAAGAGCCTGTTGTTATTGTAGAAGAAACACCTGTTGTAGTAATCGACGAGGTTGAAGAAATTGAAGAAGAGTCAACAGAAGAAGTTGTTGAAGAAGTAGCAGAAGAAATTGTTGAAGATACTTATGATGTTGTTGAAGAGACTGAAGTAGTTGAAGAAGTTGAACCAACAGCTGAAGAACCTGTTGTTAAAAAGCCATTCAAGCTTGATTTAAGTAAGATTGACTTTGCTGACGAGGATGACTTTGCTACAGAGCCTGAAACTCCAGCAATTGTTGAAGAAGTTGTTGATGAAGTTGCTACAGAAGTTGAAGAAGACGAAGACGCTCCAAAATCAATTTCATTTAAAAACTTCTTTAAGAAAAAATAAACATTATTAAAAACAAAAAACGAGGTAATTAAATGCTTCAAGTAATTACAGTAGTATCCATAGCAGTTCTTGTTGCATTGGACCAGTTAATTAAATTACTTGTAATTGAATATCTCGAGCCTATTGGCAGCCTTCCTTTAATAGACGAATTTCTTCGCTTGAAATACGCCGAAAATACAGGGGCTGCTTTTGGTTCGTTTAGTGAGTACACAAACGCATTGTCAATTTTTACATTTATTATAATTATAGTTGGTATTGTGGCTTTGCTTTCTAAAAAGTTAAAGTTTGGTGTTGAGTATGTGTGCATAGCACTTATTATTGCAGGTGGTGCAGGTAATCTCATTGACCGTGTATTCCGTGGATTTGTGGTTGATTATATCGAGCCACTTTTCATTGATTTTGCAATATTCAATTTTGCAGATATCCTTGTTACGTGTAGTGCAGTAGTACTTGTTATTTGGACATTCTATGACATATACAGAGAGCATAAAAAAGAAAAGGAACTGAAAGAAAATGAGTGAAATTCTTATAGAAGTTCCTGAGAATTTTGAAGGGGAACGAATTGACAAATTTTTATCCGTTTTACTCCAAGATTCTTCGCGTAACGCAATACAAAAGCTTATTGAAAATGGTAAAGTTTTAGTAAATGGCACCATTGTTAATAAGAAATATAAAGTCAGTACTGATGACGAAATTACAATGCTTCCAAGTGAACTCAAACCACTTGACGCAGTGCCTGAGAATATTCCACTTGATATTGTTTACGAAGATGAGCATTTGCTCGTTGTCAATAAACCTCGTGGAATGGTGGTGCATCCTGCACCTGGTAATTATAGTGGTACACTTGTGAATGCACTTTTGTATCATTGTAAAGACTCGCTTTCAGGTATCAACGGAATTTTACGTCCTGGTATTGTTCATAGAATTGATAAGGATACAAGTGGTCTTTTGATTGTTGCTAAAACTGATAAGGCTCATATTGGACTTGCCGAGCAGATTAAAGAACACAGTTTTGCTCGCGAATACAACGCAGTAATTGTAGGTCACCTTAAAGAACGTGAAGGCACAGTAAACGCACCAATCGGCAGAAATCCAAAAGACCGTAAAAAAATGTGTGTAACAATGACTAATTCAAAAAACGCAGTTACACACTATAAAACTATTGAAGATTATGAGGGGTATTCTCATATATCACTTAAGTTAGAAACAGGCAGAACCCACCAGATTCGCGTACATATGGCGCATTTAGGTCACGCAGTTGCAGGGGATTATGTCTATGGAAATGATAAAAAGAGCGCTTACCTTAACGGTCAGTGCTTGCACGCGATAAAAATCGGATTTGTTCATCCAATTACTCAAGAATACCTTGAGTTTACAAGTGAACTTCCTGATTATTTTACTGAATTTTTAAGCAGACTCAAACACACCTGAGGAGGTGTTACCCTTGGCGAATAAAAATCTTTCACATTGGCTTGTTGTGTCCGATATTGATGGTACGCTTAACAATAAGTTAAGACAGTTACCAAAACGAAATCGTGATGCAATCAATCGTTTCGTGCTTGAATGTAATGGAAATTTTACTTTGGCGTCAGGCAGAAATGTTCAGTCAATGCGTAAGCATTATGAAAGATTACCAATTGCAGGTACTCCTGCAGTAATTCTTAATGGTGCTGGTGTTTATGATTATAACCACGAAAAAATGCTTCATTTTGACCCAATAAATGAACATGCAATGGATTTGGTTTTTGAAATATATAAACGCTTTCCAATGGTTGAAATCGAAATATTAACAGATACAATGATTTATACATTAAATTCAAAAATATTTGCTCGTGTTATGGTTATGGCAGATAAACTTCATTACGTTAACTGCAAACATCCTGACGAAATTCCAAGAGAAAACTGGGGTAAGGTTATTTTCCTTGGTATGCCTGACCTTATTAAAGCAATCAGAAGATATGTTGATAAGCTCACAGATACAAAAGCAAACTTTATGTCAAGTTCAATCTCCTCATTTGAAATGCTTAACGAGGGTGTACATAAAGGAACTGCAGTTATGAAAATTGCAGAACTTTATGGAATCGAACATAAATATACTGCAGCAATCGGCGATTATTTCAATGATTACGATATGCTTAAAACTGTCGGACTTCCTGCATGTTGTGGACAAGCACCAAAAGCAATGCACGAAATTGTAAAATTTCATGCGTGTCATTGTAATAAAGGCGCAGTCGCAGACTTGCTTGAATACATAATGAATGATTACAAAGAATAATTAAAAAATAGGGGGAGTAAAAATGAATGCTTCTTTGAAAAAAGAACTTGAAATTTTTGCAACAAAAGAAAGACTGCTCTTGTTAGAGGGTATTTTCAATGCAAAGGCAGGCCATCCGGGTGGCTCACTTTCAATTGCTGAACTTATGGCATATCTCTATAATGTAGAGATGAAAGTTGACGCAAAAAATCCAAAATGGGAAGACAGAGACCGTTTTGTTCTTTCAAAAGGTCATGCAGCACCTGCACTTTATGCAACACTTGCGCTTAAAGGATTTTTCCCAACAGAAGATATGAAAACACTTCGTAAATCAGATTCTTATCTTCAGGGTCACCCAAGTATGAAATGTGTACCTGGTGTTGATATGAGTACAGGTTCACTCGGTCAGGGTATTTCAACTGCAGTTGGTATGGCTCTTGCTGCAAAACTTGATAAAAAAGATACAAGAGTTTATACAATTCTTGGTGACGGTGAAATCGAAGAAGGTCAGGTTTGGGAAGCTGCAATGTTTGCAAATGCAAAGAAACTTGATAATCTTGTAGTAATTGTTGATAATAACAATCTTCAGATTGATGGTAGCGTTGAAGAGGTTAACTCTCCATATCCAATTCCTGAAAAATTCACAGCATTCGGCTTTAATACAATTGAAATTGACGGTAATGATTTTGATGAAATTGAAAAAGCACTCGAGAATGCTAAAAATACAAAAGGTGTTCCTACTGCAATCGTAGCAAAAACAGTTAAGGGTAAAGGCGTTTCTTATATGGAAAACCAAGTTAACTGGCACGGTGCAGCACCAAACGAAGAACTTTATAATCAGGCAGTAGCAGAACTTACTGCAAAGCTTAATGAATTGGAGGGTGTATAAAATGAGCGAAGTAATCAAAACAGCAACTCGTGATGCTTACGGTAAAGCACTTGTTGAATTAGGTAATACAGACGCTAAAGTCCTTGTTCTTGATGCAGACCTTGCTGCTGCAACAAAAACAGGTATGTTTAAAAAAGAACACCCTGAAAAATTCATCGATTGTGGTATTGCAGAAGGCAATATGATGGGTATTGCTGCTGGTCTTGCAGCATCTGGTTATACAGTATTTGCATCATCTTTCGCAATGTTCGCTGCAGGTCGTGCATTTGAACAGGTTAGAAACTCAATCGGTTACCCACACTTGAACGTTAAAATCGGCGCAACTCACGCTGGTATTTCAGTTGGCGAAGACGGTGCAAGCCATCAGTGTTGTGAAGATATTGGTCTTATGAGAACAATTCCAGGTATGGTTATTCTTAACCCTGCTGATGATGTTGAAGCAAGACTTTGCGTACTTGCAGCAGCAGAACACGACGGTCCTGTTTATATGCGATTTGGTCGTCTTGCAGTGCCAAGAGTATTCGACGAAGATTATAAGTTCGAAATCGGTAAAGGTAATGTGCTTAAAGAAGGCGACGATGTAACAATTATCGCAACAGGTCTTATGGTTAATGAAGCACTTATGGCTTATGAAGAACTTAAAGCAGAAGGCATTAATGCAAGAGTTGTTAATATGGCAACAATTAAACCTATTGACCGTGAGCTTGTAATTGAATCTGCAAAGAAAACAGGCGTTATCGTTACTGCAGAAGAACACAATGTAATCGGTGGTCTTGGTTCAGCAGTTGCAGAAGTAGTTTGCGAAACAGTTCCTGTTCCTGTGCTTCGCGTTGGTGTTGAAGATACTTTCGGTAAATCAGGTCCTGCAGTTCAGCTTCTTCACGAGTTCGGACTTGATGCAGCAAATATCGTTGCAAAATGCAAACAAGCAGTAGCACTTAAAAAATAAAATAAATAAGGTCTGCAAATCAATGCAGACCTTTTTATATTCTTGTTGGATTTTCAGTCCTGCCTATAATATAATCGACACTTGTGTTATAAAAATCAGCTAATTTCCACAACATTTCCAACGGTATTTCACGTTTGCCATTTTCATACTGTGAATAGGTATTTTGTTTTATATTAAGATATTCAGCAAGTTGCTTTTGCTTCAAATCATTATCTTCACGTAAATCTTTTAATCTCATAAAATCACCTTGAAGATAATTTTACAGTATCACACAACGAGATATTGACAATAATCTCAATTTGTGATATATAATATATAATATCCGAAAGGAGAAAGATTATGAATAAAAAGAGAGTCCTTAAAATAATTGCATTACTTTTGGTTGTTGTTTTAATTTGTGCAGGTTCATTCGGTGGCTACATATTATATAGATTTAATTTTAACGTACCAAAAGACCTTTCTCATAGTTATGATGAAATATACAATCAAGAACAAATTATCTATGACGTAGGTGATGATGGTGAGTTTTCAGTACTCAAAATTAATGATACTCATTTTTTAAACGGAACCTGTGAAAATGACGCTAAAACTATGTCGGATTTAGAAATTATTCTTGATGTTACTCCTTGTGATTTTATCGTCGTAAATGGCGATATGGTTGATGGATTCAATTTAAATCCTGATTATGATAAATATGGTGCAACAAAAATATTTGCTGACCTTGTTGATAGCTATAATATTCCTTGGACATTTATTCCTGGCAATAATGACGGTGAAATAGACGGAGAAAATGAGGATTTGATTGCATATTTAATGCAGTATAAAAACTTTGTTTGCGGAAATGAGAAAAATATTGATGGTGATATGCAATTTTTCATTGACCTTGAATATAACGGTAAGTTAGTGCATTCACTTGCTTTTATAGACTCTCACGCAAGAACAATCAAAGCAATAGGTAAATATGATTACATAAAAGAAAATCAAATCAATTGGTTGCTTGATAGCATAAATGAAAGAAAAGTAAAAACAAGCGTATTCTTCCATATGAATACACCTGCGTTCAAAACTGCTTATGAAAATGGTGATGCATATACTGATAACGGTTTCCCATCAGCTTATGTTTATGAACTTGACACAATCAGCGAAAATAAACTCTTTGATGATATGACAGCTGATAATGAATATATTTCACTTGTTTCAATAGGTCACGTTCATAGTAATAATATGTGCCATTTCTATAACGGAAGATATTATCAATTGAGTAGTGTAAGTGGTTATAACGCATCACACCCTGAAGATATGATTCCATCTTGTACACTAACAGTAATTGATGTAACAGAAACCAATCCACAAGAAATGTACGAGTTTGAGAAAAGAACTGTCATTCCTTATCTTGCTGCCGGTTAATTATTATTGTATTTTATGTTATAATCATTACATAAACAAAATGTGAGGTCTAATTATGCTTGAGTTTATCGTGGATTTAGTAGTTGATGTTATTATTGAGGGCACTTTAGAAGGAATAATGTATCTTATCTACAAAATAATTCCTCTAGACAAAGTTTCAACAAAATTTGAAAAAATAGTAAAGGTAATTGTTGCAATTATAAGTGCAATTATGGCAGTAATGCTTTTCTTTGGCGTAGTAATAAGAATTTTTGCAGAAAGTTATGAAGATAAAAGAATAGCAAATACACTTTTACTGATTAGTGGCTCGTTTGTTGCAATTCTTGTAATAATAAGAATTTTCACACCTAAAAAAGAAAATTAAGTGATACAAACAAAATAAAAGCTCTGCTTAATCGCAGAGCTTTTTGATTTCATATTCTCTTTTTTTCAATTCTTCAATCAACATTTTATTATCTGTAATTTCTTTGTTGAACCAAATTCCACCTGTGCCCAAATCCTCAATTTCGTGATAGTCTGAACCCGATGTGACCAAAAGGTCATATTTTTTTGCCCACATTTCTGCAATATCATTACTTGAATTATGTCGTGGATTACCATTGAAAATCTCAATACCGTCAAGATATTTTGGATTTGTAACTTTCATTCCAACTCTGAATGGATGAGCCTGAAATACTAAAAATCCGTTTTTTTGTGCTAGCTCATAGAACGATTTACTGTTCATATTAAGCAAATTTGGGTGTGAATACAAAAATTCTTCTGTAATTCCATACACAAGATAATCGTTATTACCCTCGCTTGTACAAAAACGAAGTTCCATTCCTAAAAGAATATTGATTCTCCCATTTGCCGTTTTTACAGCTTCTTTATAACCACGAAGAAAGAAATCAACTTTTTTCTTCCAAGTGAGTAATTCTCGCCCATATTTCATATAAGTTGAAGTGCTTAAGTGGTCAGTTACAACAATTCCGTCATAACCAGCTTTTATATATTCCTCAACTGCATCTTTTGCTTTAACATTAGCGCAGTTGCTAGTATCTTTTGTATGAAAATGCATTTCATATAAATATTTTTTCATATTTTCGCCTCAAATCATATCCTATTGTTTATATTATATACTCTTTTGTCTGTAAAGTCGATATTTTTTTACATTTTTACAGTATTTTATATTTGAAAAAATGCTTATTTTGTATTATCATATATGTTAGATATTTTCGCATAAATTCCGGAGGTCAATTATGAGTTGTAATTGTCAAAAATCTAATGATTTCGCACTTCTTGAGCCATGCTTGCAAAAATATGCAACTGTGCCAGGTAGCCTTATTACAATATTACAGAATGCACAGGAAATCTACGGTTATTTGCCTGTAGATGTAATTTTGCATATCTCACAGCGTACAGGTATAAAAGTTACTAAAATTATGGGTGTCGCTACATTTTATTCACAGTTCAGATTAGAACCAGTTGGCAAATATCTTATTATGCTTTGCCAAGGTACAGCGTGCCATGTAAACGGCTCATTACAGATTGAAAAAACAATCAACGAATATTTAGGAATTAAAGACGGCGAAACAACAGAAGATGGTCTTTTCACACTTAAAAATGTGGCTTGTCTTGGTTGTTGTAGTTTATCACCTGTAATGATGATTAACGATGAAACTTACGGCTCACTTACTCCTGAAAAAGCAATAAGCATATTCAAAGAGTTACAGAAAGGGGAGAATGCAGAATGAAAATAGCAGTAGGACAAGGCAGTTGTGGTATTGCTGCAGGGGCTATGAAAGCATATGAAGTTCTGGGGTCAACCCTTGATTTAACTAATAATCAGCTTACGGTAACAGGTTGTATTGGTATGTGTTACCTTGAACCGATTGTTGATGTTTATGCAGATGACGGACTTCATAGATTTGTTAAAGTAAATAGTGAAATTGCGGAAAAAATCGCAAATGCAATCAATAATAGCGATTTAGCATCTGTAAAAGATTTTGAAATTAGTGATGATGATAAACAATTTTTAGATAAACAAACAAGAATTGCACTTCGTCATTGTGGCGTTATCAACCCTGAAATTATTGAAGATTACACCAAAGATGATGGCTACAAAGCACTTAATAAAGTGCTTACAACAATGTCTCCTGAAGATGTAATTGAAGAAATTAAAGTTTCAGGTCTTGCAGGTCGTGGTGGTGCAGGATTCCCAACTTGGTTTAAGTGGAATGCAGCTCGTCAGTCTCAGGGCGAAAAGAAATATCTTATCTGTAACGCTGACGAGGGCGACCCAGGTGCATTTATGGATAGAGCCGTTATTGAGGGCGACCCACATAACCTTATTGAGGGTATGCTTATCGGTGCATACGCTATTGGTGCTACCGAAGCAATTGTTTATGTCCGTGCAGAATACCCACTTGCAATTCGCAGATTACAAAATGCAATCGACCAAGCAAAAGCAAATGGCTTTATTGGTAAAAACATTATGGGTACTTCATTTTCTTGCGATTTTCGTATTAAAGCAGGTGCAGGTGCATTTGTTTGTGGCGAAGAAACTGCTCTTATTGAATCTCTTGAGGGTTCTCGTGGTATGCCTCGTCTTAAACCACCATTCCCTGCACAGTCAGGTTATTGGCATAAGCCATCGAATATCAACAATGTTGAAACTTTTGCAAACGTAAGTTGGATTATCATAAATGGTGGTAATGCTTTCTCATCAATGGGTACAGAAAACAGTAAAGGAACAAAGGTTTTTGCACTCACAGGTAAAATCAAGCGTGGTGGACTTGTTGAAATCCCAATGGGTAAAACACTTCGCGATGTTATTTTTGACATTGGTGGCGGAATTAAAAACGATAAAAACTTTAAAGCAGTTCAAATGGGTGGACCATCAGGTGGTTGTATCCCTGCAGAATTGCTTGATACAGTAATCGATTATAAAGCATTGTCAGCTACTGGGGCTATTATGGGCTCAGGTGGTATGGTTGTTATGGATGATAGTACTTGTATGGTTGAAATGGCTCGTTTCTTCCTTGACTTTACTGCAAAAGAGTCTTGTGGTAAGTGCGTGCATTGTCGTCTTGGCACAAAGCGTATGCTTGAAATTCTTACTCGCATTACAGAAGGTAACGGCAAAGAGGAAGACATTGAACTTTTAGAAGAACTTTGCCTTGCAATTAAAGATGGTGCACTTTGTGGGCTTGGACAAACTGCGCCAAACCCAGTGCTTACAACTCTTAAATACTTTAAGAATGAATATGTTGAGCATATTGTTGATAAGAAATGTGCTGCTCACGAATGTACAAATCTCCTTAAATACGAAATCAATGTAGATTTGTGTCGTGGTTGTACTCTTTGCTCAAAAAAATGCCCGGTTGGTGCAATTAGTGGTACAGTTAAAAATCCTCACATTATTGATATGGATAAATGTATCAAGTGTGGTAACTGTAAAACAGTATGTAAATTTAACGCTGTGGAGGTGAAATAATTGAGTATTACATTAACAATCGACGGTAAAAAAATAGTTGCAGAAGAAGGTATGACAATACTCAATGTAGCTTCACAGAATGGTATTAAAATCCCAAATCTTTGTTATGATGGCAGAGTTGAACTTTACGGCGCTTGTGGGCTTTGTACTGTTGAGGTTGAGGGTGTTCCTAAACTTCTTCGTGCTTGTTCAACAAAAGTTACAGACGGTATGGTAGTTCATACACAAACCGACAGAGTTAAAGCATCTCGCAAAGTAGCACTTGAACTTTTGCTCTCTGACCATACAGGCGACTGTGTAGCACCTTGTAGTAAGGCTTGTCCTGCTGGTACTGATTGCCAAGGTTATGTAGGACTTATCGCAAACGGTGAATATACAGAAGCAGTTAAACTTATTAAAGAAAAACTTCCTTTACCTGCGTCAATCGGTAGAATTTGCCCACATCCTTGCGAGAAACAATGCAGAAGACAATATGTTGATGAGCCAATTTCAATCGCATTCCTTAAAAGCTTTGTTGCAGATATGGACTTGCTTGGCGACACATATATTCCTGAAATTGAGCCGGATACCAACAAAAAAGTTGCAATTATCGGTGGTGGCCCTGCAGGTCTTACTGCTGCATACTTTTTACGCAAAAAAGGTCATAGCGTAACCATTTTTGAACAGATGGAAAAAATGGGTGGTATGCTCCGTTACGGTATTCCTGAATATCGTCTTCCAAAAGCCGTACTTGATAAAGAGATTAAACTTATTGCAGATATGGGTGTTGAACTCAAAAACAATATAAATATCGGTAAAGATATTTCATTTGAGCAAATCAAAAATGATTTTGATGCTACTCTTGTTGCAATTGGTGCTTGGAATAGCAGTAAAATGCGAGTTTCAGGCGAAGATTTAGACGGCGTATGGGGTGGTATCGATTTTCTTCGTGAAGTTGCTCTTGGAAATACACCTGAAGTCGGCAAAAATGTCGCAGTTTGTGGTGGCGGTAATACTGCCATGGACGCTTGTAGAACTGCGGTCCGCCTTGGCGCAGAAAATGTTTATATTATCTATCGTCGTACAAAAGACGAAATGCCTGCTGACCCTCAAGAAATTCTCGAGTCAGAAGAAGAGGGCGTGATTTACAAATATCTCACAAACCCTATTGAGTTTACAGGCGAAAACGGTAAACTTAACGGTGTAATTCTTCAAAAAATGAAGTTGGGCGAGCCTGATGAAAGTGGCCGTCGTAGTCCTGTTGCAATCGAGGGTGAAACTGAAGAAATCGCACTTGATAGTGTTATTATGGCAATCGGTCAGTATCCAAATCTTAACGGATTTGAAACACTTGAAGCAACTCGTAGAAATACAATCTGTGCAGACGAAAGCCGATTTACAACATCAGTTGATGGTGTGTTCGCAGTTGGTGACGCAACAAACAAAGGTGCCGACATTGCAATCGCTGCAATAGGTGAAGCGCAAAAAGCATCTGTTGTAATTGACAGATACTTAAACGGCGAAGTTGTAGGTTATAAAAAGCCATATTTTGTTGAGCAAGATAGCAAATCTATTGACTACTCAAAATTCGAGAAATCAGAACGCGCTAAAATGCCACATATGGCACCTAACGACAGAAAAACAAATTTTAAAGAAGTAAATTTTGGATTTACTGAAGAAATGGCTAAAAAAGAGGCAAACCGTTGCCTTGAATGTGGTTGCCACGATTATTTTGAATGTAAACTTATCTCTTACGCAAACGATTATGATGTAAAACCATCAAGATTTGCAGGGGAGAAACATAACAGAAATCAAGAAAACGCAAATGACCTTATCAGCAGAAATACAGATAAGTGTATTCTTTGTGGACTTTGTGTTCGTGTGTGCGAAGAGGTTATGGGCAAATCTGCAATTGGTCTTATTAATCGTGGATTTAACACTCTTGTTGAGCCTGAACTTTCAAAACCATTAAAAGAAACCGATTGTATTGCTTGTGGCCAGTGTGTTGCCCTTTGTCCAACAGGTGCATTACGTGAAAAATCTGCATTCACAAAGAGTGTACCAGTTAAAGAAAACTCAAAAATCAGTATTTGCACAAACTGTTCAAATCTTTGTAGCGTTGATTATCGTTTCATTGGCTCAACAGTTACAAGAGCATTGCCTGTTAATAACGGTATTCTTTGTAAAGGTGGTCGTTTCGGTGTGCTTAATCAACAACCACAAACAACTGATTGTGATGCATTACTTGGTTCTGATACAATCATAATTAGTGGTAAAGTTTCAACAGAAACTGCATTTGTTCTCAAAAAATATGCAGAAGAAAATAATGTTGAAATCTTTACAACTGCAAAAGAAACAGATGCAAACTACTATGCAGTTTCAAAGCTTAATATTCCTCAGTATAATGGTAATTTTGAAAATGCAATAGAAACTCCATCATATTACGAAAACGGAACTTTCTTCGATAAATATGGTAACAAGAGAATGCAGAATGCAATCTTCAATGGCGAAAGCTTTGCAGAGTATGTAAATAGCAAACTCAATACACCATATAATGATTTAACAGCCGAAGCAGAAAAAGCAGTAAATGCAACTCCAACAGGCAAAGTAACTAACGAAGAAATAATAAATGCAAGTAAACTTTTTTAAGTGCAAAATGCAAAACGCAAAGCGCAAAATGTAGGGGACGCCGACTCGGCGTCCCGTTTACATTTATTGACAAAATTACCTCATAATGATACAATAAAATCACAATGTATTATTAAGGAGATTGCTATGAAAATTCTTGAAATTGACTATGATTTTTATTACTATCCACAGGGGATTTCTTCTATAGATGATTTTATTGATTATGCAAAGAGTAACTATAATTCTTTTGTTAAATTGATACAATTAAAAACGGAAAATTGTGCTTTCCCATATTTTATTAAAGAAGATACAAAAGAAATTTATGTTAATATTGCTGCCATTGACAAAATTTCAGAAGAAGATGCAACAGTTTTGTGTCGTCTTGATTATGATGTGCAACTTGAACAAGTGGTTAAGAAAAAATGTATTGATTGTGCTCATTATGAAGAAGAAAGTGAAGGTGACAATCTTAAAGGTCACCGTGAAAAAATAAATCTTGATGGCGAATGCTTTTGGTATGAGAAAAGGGAAGATTAATAAGTTTGTTTTTCGCGGGGTCATTGACTCCGCGAAATTATTTTGTAAATAATATGTAAATAAATAATCATTATCTTGCTAAAAATTTGCAAATATGATATTATAATTCAAGGTGAATGAATATGAGAATTACTGAAAAACTTATGGTTAAAGACCAGTTGGTTTCCTTTGAGGTTTTCCCTCCAAAAACTGACTCTGCATTTGATAGTATTGAATGGTCTGTCCGTGAACTTGCAGCCTTTAACCCTGATTTTATGAGCGTTACATATGGTGCAGGTGGAGGCACAAGCCAATACACAACTAAAATTGCATCTTTAATCAAAAATCGTCTTGATACAACTGCACTTGCACACCTTACTTGTGCATCAACTCCAAAAGATAAAATTGACAGTATTCTCGATACTCTTAAAGAAAATCATATTGATAATATTCTCGCTATGCGTGGTGACATTCCAAAAGATTTTGTAAAACCACAAGGGGAGTATTATACATACGCGTCAGATTTAGTATCAAAAATCAAAGATTATGGATATTTTGATATTGGTGGGGCTTGTTACCCTGAGTGCCACCCTGAATGTGATAGTTTAGAAAAAGACATTGACCACCTTAAAATCAAAGTTGATTGTGGTGTGGATTTCCTTATAACACAACTTTTTTATGATAACGAGTTGTTTTACTCTTTCCTTAATAAAGTTCGCAATAAAGGCATTTATGCCCCAGTATTTGCAGGCATAATGCCGATTACTAATATTAAACAAGTTGATAGAATTATAGGTCTTTCAGGAACGAAACTTCCTAAAGAAGTGTCAGATTTTCTTGAGAAATATAAAGATAGTCCGGAAGATTTAGAAAAAGCAGGACTTGAGTTTGCAATCAAACAAATTAACGATTTGTTGTATAACGGCGTTAATGGTATTCACATTTATACAATGAATAAACCGTATGTTGCAAGAACAGTATTAAAGGGGATTAATAAATAATTTATGTTCGGATATGTAACTGTTTATAAACCTGAACTTAAAGTTAAAGAATACGAGGCATATAAAGGCGTTTATTGTACTCTTTGCAAAGAAATGGGCAAAGAATACGGTATTCTCTCGCGACTTCTTTTAAGTTATGACGGTGCATTTTATGTGCTCTATAAAATGGGTATGGCAAATGAAAATGTAACTGCCGAAAAATCCAGATGTTCCTTTAACCCTTGCAAAAAATGTGCGAAAATCACTTGTGAAAGTGATATTTATAAACTTGCAAGTACAATTACAGTAGTCCTTGCATATTTCAAACTTATTGATAATCTTAAAGACGGCAAAGGCATTAAAAAACTGCTTTTATATTTGTTATTACCGTATTTTTCATATCTTAAAAGAAAAGCGTTAAAAAAATACCCTGATATTTTCGCTGAAATTGAAAAGGGTATGAATGAACAGTTTGAAATTGAAAAAGACATTAATGCTTCACTTGATAAATCTGCACATCCAACTGCAAAAATGTTAGGTTGGCTTTTTGCATATAACGAATGTGAAAACACAAAGAAACCTGCTTATGATTTTGGCTATCAGTTGGGTAGAACTGTCTATTTTCTTGATGCTTTTGACGATTACGAAAAAGATATCAAAGAAAACACTTATAATCCTTTAAAAAATGAAAAAGATTATATTGAAACTGCTACAATGTCAATAAATTTGTCTATTGGTGCTTTATCACAGACTTTTGAAAATCAAAGTAAAAATCAGTTTAGTCCTATAATTGAAAATGCAATATATGACGGATTAAACTATCAGCTTGAAAGAATAACAAAGAAAAACCGAGGTGAAAAGAATGAATAACCCTTATGAATACTTAGGTGTTGGCAGAGATGCAACTGAAAAAGATATTATGGACGCTTACAGACGAATTGCAGGTGAAATTAACAATTCGCCTATGTCTGATGCTGAAAGAACAAGCCGTATGGACGAACTCAATAACGCTTATGATACTATTCTTAACACCTTGCGTGGTACATCAGGGTATTCAAATAGCAACCAGAATAATAGTTCATATAATCAGCAAGCGAAATTTAATAATAACTCGCAGTTTTCAGATGTGCGTCAACAAATCAATGGTGGCAGACTTGAAGATGCAGAAATGATTCTTGACGGTATTCATCCAAGTATGAGAAATGCAGAATGGCATTATCTTAAAGGTGTTATACATCAGCGTCGTGGCTGGCTTAATGAGGCATACCGTTGCTATCAAACTGCCTGCTCAATGGACCCACAAAATCGTGAATATTCAGCTGCGTTCAATAGTATAAATAACAATGCTAATGGTGGTTACAGAACAACTCGCAGACAAAATAACTCGAACAGCTGCGACGGTTGTGATATCTGTACGGGTCTTCTTTGCGCTGATTGTTGTTGTGAGTGTTGTGGTGGGGATTTGATTCCGTGTTGCTGATATGAATAAATTAAAGTTTAACTCTTTCAAGACAGCCCTTGGTGGCGTAATATCTGCATTGTCAATAGTGCTTATGTTTTTAACAGGCGTTATTGCTACGCTTACTTATGCAGTACCTGCAATTTGTGGTGCTTTGCTTATACTTATAGTTATTGAAATTAGCCCTAAATTTGCAAGTACGGTTTATGTTGCAGTTTCAATATTGTCACTACTGGTGGTCGCCGATAAAGAAGCAGCAGTTATGTACGCTATGTTTTTTGGGTATTATCCAATACTTAAAGGCTTTATCGAGAAAAAACTCAACGGCATTTACGCTTGGATTGTAAAATATATAGTATTTAATATTGCAGTTGTGTCTGCATATTTTGTTGTGTCAAAGGTATTTATGATTACATTTGAAGATATCGATTTTTTAGGCAAATTTGCATTACCGTTATTGTTGCTTATATGTAACATTGTATTCGCAGTTTACGATATTGCTTTAACAAGACTTTTATCAACTTATATTTACAATTGGAGAAAATACATTAAAAGGGTGTTTAAATAGGATGCCAAGAAGAATTCCTGATATGTATGAGAAGAAAAACAGGGTTAAATATGATTTTGAAAGTGTTGCATTAAAAGACGCACCAAAACCGAGTAAAAAGAAAAAAGATAATCCTCACATAGGTCACAGAAGTCGTGTAAGAGAGCGATTTCTTAAAGAAGGTCTTGAAAACTTTGCAGACCATAATGTGCTTGAAATACTTTTATTTTATGCAATCCCAAGAGGCGATACAAACGATGTCGCTCACGCGTTGATTGACAGATTTGGCTCGCTGTCAGCAGTTTTCGATGCAAGAATTGAAGATTTATGTCAGGTAGATGGTATTGGCGAAAGTAGTGCTATTTTAATTAAAATGATGCCACAACTGTTCAGGAAATACGAAACAGATAAACTCAAAGAACGAGATATGGTATTAAATAGTGCTGAACTTGTTGCGAAATATGCCTCAAAGTATTTTATAGGCTATACTGAAGAAAGACTGTACTTAATGTGCCTTGATTCAATGTGTAATTTGTTGTGTTTCAAAGAGATAAGTAATGGCAATATGAAACGCACACCTGTTGATTTAGGTTTAATCGCTAAAATAGCGTTTGAAAATAAAGCTACTAGCTTAATTCTTGTACATAATCATCCGTCAGGAATTATGGCACCGTCAAAAGCTGATGTTGATGTTACAACTAGAGTTGAACAAATGATGCATGACCTTGGTATGCGACTCAGCGACCATATAATAATCGGAAACGGTGATGACTATTTCTCATTCCGCAAAAGCGAAAAATATAAATATATATTTGGATAAAATAAAAGACCTTGAGAAATTCTCAAGGTCTTTTTGGTGCCGGTGACCGGGGTCGAACCGGTACGGTATCGCTACCACTGGATTTTGAGTCCAGCACGTCTGCCAATTCCATCACACCGGCAAATATTCAACTGTGATATTATATGAAATTATTTGCAAAATGTCAATAGATATAAATTATTTATATTTCTTAATTTGTAATTATTGCATTTTACGATTTAATGTGTTAAAATTTTACTCATAAATATTGAAAAGGGGAGTCTTTTATGGATTTAAGAAAGATTATTGACAAAAAGAACGATGCTGCTCAGTTTATGATTGATGAAATCACTCATATCTGCACAAAGTTCGAAAAAAGAGGTCCTGGCTCATATGGCGAGCAACAAGCTTGTGAGTATATGGCTGAACAGTTAAAGGAATTAGGTTGCGATACAACTTATGTTGATGAATTCAAAGAAAACCCAGGCTCATTCTTTGGCTGGATTTACATTACAATTTCTTGCTGTTTCTTAGCACTCGCTTCATATTTCTTTATGCCTGTGCTTTCAATCGTATTTATTGTAGTTGGCCTTACACTTTGTGTATTACAGTTTGGTCTTTACAAGAAAACTGTTGACAAGCTTTTCAAAGAAAAAATTGGTCACAATGCTGCAGGTTTCAAAAAGCCAACAGGTGAAGTTAAGCGTAGAATTATCTTCAACGGTCATCCGGATGGTGCTTGGGAATGGCCATTCAAATATATGTTTACATATCTTGGCTTTGATATTCATATGTGTCTTTGCTTCGTTGGCGCATTCTACACAATTGGTATTGCAATTGCTAAGGTAGCTGGCGCGTTTGCTGAGAATCCTGAGCTTGGCACAAAGCTTGGACTCTGGGGTCTTGTTTTTGCACCATTCTGGTTTGGTCTCTACTTTATGTGGAACAGAAACAAGATTGTTGATGGTGCCAATGATAACCTTTCAGGCTGCTATATCGGTATTGCAATCCTTAAAGCTCTTAAGGACGAAGGCATTGAGCTTGAAAACACAGAAATCGGTGTTGTTCTTACAGGTTCAGAAGAAGCTGGTCTTCGTGGTGCAAAAGCATGGTGCGAAGCACATGCTCACGAATTTAACGATGTTCCAACATTCGTTTATTCTTATGACACAATTACACAGCCTGAATATATGCAGGTAAACTACCGCGACCTTAACTCAACAGTTAAAGTTGATAAAGATGTTTCAGACCTTTATTATGAAGCATGTCAGGAACTCGGCATCAAATGTGGTAAAGGTGTAGTTCCTCCACTTGGTGGTGCAACTGACTCAGCAGCATTTGCACAGGCAGGTATGCGCTCAACAGGTGTTACAGCACTTAACCATGCTCTTCCTGATTTCTACCATACAAGACTTGATACTCCTGATGCTCTTAATAAAGAATGTCTTGCAGATTGTTTCGCAGCAAGTGTTAAGGTTCTTGAAATGTTTGACAACGGCGCAAAGCAGTAATTTTATAACAATTAAGCTCTCCTATGAAAATGGGGGAGTTTTTTGTATGATTTTCTGTTCATTTTTTGTTAAAAAAGATTGAAATCAACAATGTGTTGTGTTATAATCATAATATTAAATTTATGAAAGAGGGATTTTATGAAAATCAATGACCTTTTGCATAAAGTTTATGGCACAAATCCTAATGACCCATCAAGTCTTCAACCAAAAGAAGCACTTGCTTATGGTATTGCAGGTTTCGGCCAGAACTTTGTTTGCACAATCATCGGTTCATACCTTACAATCTTCTTGACAGACGCACTTCTTTTCGGTGCAGAAGGTGTTACAATCGGTACTCTTACAGGCTCAATGGCAGTTGCTTATTTGATGCTCGGTACTCG
The DNA here is from genome assembly GCA_937892525.1 of uncultured Clostridia bacterium. Classification (GTDB taxonomy): domain Bacteria; phylum Bacillota; class Clostridia; order Oscillospirales; family Acutalibacteraceae; genus Fimenecus. Next base: position 68,914 of record CALAEV010000016.1, on the reverse strand, counting down.
TATTTTTGACGCTTTCAATGACCCAATTATGGGCTCAATTGTTGATAAGACAAGAACAAAGTGGGGTAAATGTCGTCCTTACCTTAAATGGATGGCTATTCCAATTGCAATTATGACAATTGCATGTTTCTTACCTGTGTTCCAGGCTAAAGCAACATCTACATTTATTATTATTGCAATTATTTATATAATTTGGTCTGTTGTTTATACAGTTGCCGATGTTCCTTACTGGGGACTTTCAACTTGTATGACTAATGATACAGTTGTTCGTGGTAACCTTCTTACAGTTACTCGTCTTCTTTGCACATTGGGTGCAGGTATTGTTACTGTGTTTATTCCAATTATTACAAATGGTATCACAGCAAAATTTAAATACACAGCAGAAATGCTTGACCAGATTAAAGTTGATAAAGCAGCAGAAATTGCAAATCTTGTTGAAAATCAGGGCCTTACTGTTGATGAAGCAGCAAATACTTTCATTAACACTGTTATAAAAGGCCAGGAAATTGCAAACGCTGATACTCTTAAATGGGTATATTTCATTGCAGCAGTTGTTCTTGTTGTTGCAGCAGTTCCAATGTTCTTCTATGGCTTTAAGAACACTAAAGAACGATTCACAGCAGACGATAACCCACCAAGCTTTGGCCACAATATGAAACTTCTCTTCAAGAATAAAGAACTTCTTCTTATCGTTCTTTCAGGTATTTTTGGTGGCGCAAGAATGGTTTATACATACACAGGTGGTCTCTACTTTGCAAAATACGTTCTTCAGAACGAAGGTATGTATAGCTTGATTACTCTTCTTGTTGTTCCTGGTGGTCTTGTAGCATCACTTCTTGTTCCATGGATGTCAAAGAAATTTACAAAGAAATGGGCTTACATTATTGTTCATCTCTTCGGTGGCGTTGTAATGGGTGTTATGTACTTCGTAGGTTACGACGAACCATGGAAACTCGTTGTTGCAGCAATCGGTCTTGTTCTTCTTGGTATTCCACAAGGTGTTAATAACATTATCACTTATGCTATGATTGGTGATACTGTTGACTACCTTGAATGGAAAACAGGTGAACGTGGTGAGGGTATTTGCTTCGCTATGCAGACACTTATCAATAAGATTGGTATGGCAGTTGGTGCTTTCATTGGTGTTATTTCTTTCGCAGCAGCAGGTATCAATGCTGAAACAGGTTACATTTCAGCTGAAGGTGCACAAACACTTTGGAATATGCTTGTTCTTTCAGGCGTTATCAGTATGTTTGCTTGTGCAGTGCCAATGTTCTTCTACACAATTACAGAAAAACGTCAGGCAGAAATGGTTGCTGAAATCGAAGCAAGAAAAGCAACAAAATAATTCTTTAATAAAATATTGGACGGTGGTAGGTGACTATCACCGTCTTTTTTTGGTGTATTATGAAATATAGTGATATTTATAAGGGCATATTTCTTGAGCGACCAAACCGATTTATTGCAATTTGCGAAATTGACGGTAAAGAAGAAACCTGCCATGTAAAAAATACAGGCAGATGCCGAGAATTACTCGTAAAAGGTGCAACGGTTTATCTTGAGAAAAGTTCTAACCCAAACAGAAAAACGCAATTTGACCTTATTGCTGTAGAAAAGAACGATAGACTAATCAATATGGATAGCCAAATCCCAAATTTTGTTGTTGCAGAGTCACTTAACAAGATTTTTAGAGATATAATTTTTGTTAAACAAGAATATAAGTATGGTAATTCTCGATTTGATGTTTATGTTGAAACAAAAACAGAAAAAATCTTTGTAGAGGTAAAAGGTGTAACCCTTGAAGATGACGGTGTAGTGCGTTTTCCAGACGCACCAACTGAAAGGGGAGTTAAACACCTAAAAGAACTTCAAAATGCCGTTAAAAACGGCTACAGAGCGTGTGTAGTGTTCCTTATTCAAATGCAAGATGTTAAATATTTTGAACCAAATTATGAAACTCATTTTGAGTTTGCAACTGAACTGAAAAAGGCGCACGAAAACGGAGTTGAAATTTTCGTTTACGATAGCATTGTAACGCCTGAAGAAATAGTAATGAATAATAAAATAAAATTAAAAATGCCGTAGTCAATTAGACCACGGCATTTGTTATATGTGTTTGTGTTTGGATTTAAGCACCAAATTGTGAAAGTAAGAATCCTGCTGCAACTGCTGAACCAATAACACCTGCAACGTTTGGACCCATAGCGTGCATCAAAAGGAAGTTTGAAGGGTTGTATTTTCTACCCTCAGTTTGTGAAACACGAGCTGCCATAGGAACTGCAGAAACACCTGCTGAACCAATAAGTGGATTTACTCTACCACCAGTAGCGAGATTCATAAGTTTTGCAAAGATTACACCGCCTGCAGTAGATGCTGCGAATGCAAGTAAGCCGATTGCAATAACAAGAAGAGTTTTCTTATTAAGGAATGCTGAGCCTTCTGCAGTAGCACCAACTGTTGTACCAAGAAGAATAGTAACAATATTGCAAAGTGAGTTCTGTGCTGTGTCTGAAAGTCTGTCAGTAAGTCCACTTTCTTTGAAAAGGTTACCAAGCATAAGGAAACCAAGAAGTGGAGCAACTGATGGGAGAATAAGAACACAGATAACAGTAACAACAATAGGGAAGATAATCTTTTCAGCTTTACTAACTGTTCTAAGCTGATTCATTTTAATTTCTCTTTCCTTTTTAGTTGTAAGCAACTTCATAATAGGTGGCTGAATAAGTGGAATGAGCGCCATATATGAATATGCTGCAACTGCAATTGAACCTAACATATGTGGAGCAAGTTTACCTGTAAGGAAAATTGCTGTAGGACCATCAGCACCACCGATGATAGCAATTGAAGCTGCTTCTTCTGGTGTGAAATAACCTGAAAGCATTGCAACAATGAATGCTATATAAATACCAAGCTGTGCTGCTGCACCAAGCAAAAGGCTTGATGGGTTTGCAAGAAGCGGACCAAAGTCGGTCATAGCACCAACACCCATAAAGATAAGACAAGGGAAAATACTTGACTTAACACCTGCGTATATAAGTCTTAATACGCCGGAATCGTACCAATGAGCGTTAGGGTCAGCAAACGGATTGTTATCGCCGATAAAAGACATATTAGTAGGGTCTGCCATGATTTCGGGATATATGTTAACAAGAAGCATACCAAAAGCAATAGGGATTAATAGTAATGGTTCAAACTTCTTAACTATAGCAAAATAGAAAAGAACGAATGAAACAAGAATCATAACCCAGTTTTGCCAAGGTAAGTTAACAAAGTTTGATTGATTAAAAAGCTCAATAAGAGCGTTAACTATTTGCATATCTGCACCTCTGTTTAGCCGAGAACTGCAAGAACTTCGTCAGTAGCAACTGATGCACCTTTAGTAGCAATAACCTGCTTAACAGTACCTGCACAAGGAGCAACGATTTCGTTTTCCATTTTCATAGCTTCAAGAATGAAAAGAACATCACCTTCGTTTACTGACTGACCAACTGATGCGTTAACTGAAAGAACTGTACCTGGCATTGGAGCAGTAACTTTTGTGCCGTCGCCAACTGCAACAGGTGCAGGTGCTGCTGCAGGAGCAGGAGCTGCCTCAACAACAGGAGCAGCTGCAGGCGCTGGTGCTGCAACCTGTGCTACAGGAGCTGCAACTACAACAGGAGCAGCTGATGGAACAACTGCAGTAACAACTGCTTCGTTAAGTTCATTTACTTCAACTTCGTAATCATTTCCGTTTAATGTAACAACATATTTCATTTTAATAATCTCCTTCATTTTTCAATAAGTTTAATTGATTTAAATACAAGTCTGTCAAGTGGAATTCCTGATTCTTTGCTTGTGATTGCCATAACCTTAACTGCTGTTTCTTCATCAGTTTTGTAAAGGTCAGGTGTGTCGCAAAGATTGATTGACTTAAATACAAGTCTTTCAAGTGGAATACCTGTCTGGTGGCTTACAATAGCCATAATTGATGCTGCTGTTTTATAGTCAGTTTTATAAAGTTCAAGAGAGTCATCAAGTTTAATTGAACTAAAGTTGAGTCTTTCAAGTGGGATACCCGATTCATGACTTACAATAGCCATAATTGATGCTGCAGTTTTGTAATCTGTCTTATAAAGTGTAACACCATTTGAATACTGAACAGGTGTAGGTGCTGGTGTAGGAGTCTGAGCAGGAGCAGGGGAGCTGACTGCCGTTTTAACAGGTGACTCTACTTTAATTTCTTCAGTTTCAACTGATTTTTTTGCACCACCTTCAACTGCACGAATTACTTTTGAAAGCATTACAATAATAACTGCGAGAAGAATAAGAACAATTAAAACGACAATAAAACCAGTAGCAGAAACACTTAAAATTTCTGACAATGTCATTTTATGTCCTCCTTAATCAACTCTTTTGATTGAATATTTGAATGTATTCTTTTCTTTTTCTGCTCTTGCCTCAAAGAACTTTTCAGCTTGTTGAGGGAACGCAATGTATGAAAGAACATCTTCATCACATTTAGCTACATCGCCGAGTTCTGCTTTTGTCTGTTCAAACGCAGGTTCAAGAGTGTCAGCAAAACGACATGTAATAGGAGCGTCGTCGCCAAGAACTTTCTTCTGAAGGTCAGCGTCAATAGGACCTGGAGCCTTACCGTATTCGCCCTTGATGTATGCTTTGATTTCTTTTGAGATGTTCTTATATCTTTCGCCTACAAGTACGTTTGTAACTGCCTGATTACCAACCATCTGGCTAAGAGGAGTAACAAGTGGAGGATAACCCATATCTTTACGAACCTGAGGAATTTCAAGAAGAGCTTCTTCCATTCTGTCAAGAGCGTTCATGTCTTCAAGGTTAGCCATCATATTTGAAAGCATACCGCCTGGAACTTTATATGTCAAAGCATCTGTATCAGTTACAAGTGCTTTTGGCTTTAAGAGTCCTGATGCAAGGTATTGGTCGCGAAGTGGCTTGAAGTGGTCATTAACTGCCTTTAATGTATCTCTGTCAAGACCTGTTTCATAGCCGAGACCTGTAAGAGCATCATAAAGTGTTTCTGTTGCAGGTTGTGCAGTACCACCTGAGAAACAAGATGTTGCTGTATCAATAATGTCGCAGCCTGCTTCAACAGCTTTAAGGATTGTCATATAAGCCATACCTGTTGTGCAGTGAGTATGAAGAATAACAGGCATTTCAGGCATTGCGTCTTTAATTGCACCAACAAGGTCTTTTGCCTCAACAGGAGTCATAACACCTGCCATATCCTTGATACAGATTGTAGAACAACCCATAGCTTTCATTTCTTTACAAAGAGCCACATAATTTTCAAGTGTGTGAACAGGGCTTGTTGTGTAAGAAATAGCACCTGATGCGATTGCACCGTTTTTAATTGTTTCATCAACTGCTACTTGAATGTTACGAACATCGTTAAGCGCATCGAAAATTCTGATAACATCAATACCGTTTTCAATACTCTTTTTAACAAACATTCTTACAACATCATCAGGGTAGTGCTTGTAACCTAAAAGGTTCTGACCACGAAGAAGCATTTGAAGCTTAGTATCAGGACACTTTGCCTTGATGCTTCTGAGTCTTACCCATGGGTCTTCATTAAGATAGCGAAGACATGAGTCAAATGTAGCACCGCCCCAGCATTCAAGAGAATAGTAACCCGCCTTATTGAGCTTTTCAAGAACTGGTTCTAAATCCTTAAAAGGCATTCTTGTTGCAATAAGGGATTGGTTGGCATCTCTTAATACGGTTTCAGTAAACTGTACTTTCATAGTTTTTTGCCTCCAAAACACATTTAATTTTATTCCAAAATTACCCATTGTAATTTTAATGTAATTATACCTTATATTTTTATTATTATCAATAGTATTAAAATAATAAAAAATATTTTTGTCGAAAACATAAAAAAAGGTGCTTAAATAGCACCTTTTTTGTATTATTTTCTAGAATGGATTTACCTGAATATCGCCAATGTTTGGTGCATAGGTAACTCTGTTGTTAAAACTGTACGAACCATCGTTTGCGAGCTTGATTTCATTGTCGCCAGCTTGGAGATAAAGCACAATAGTTTTTGTCTTATAAGTTTCCCAACTGTATGTGCTACGGAAGAAGTAGTTGCCACGATTTTCGCCGTTTACTGATACAGTAATATAACGCTCAATAAGGTCAACGTTGTAAGCGTGGAATCCACCTTCTTCATTGTTAGCATATTCAATAGTAAAGTTGTAATAACCAGCCTCTTTAACATTTACATTGAATGTAGCATAACTACCTTTATCAGATGCAATCCAACCAATTCTCTTACCACTTGAAGTATTTTCATCATCTTCAAGTGTAGCACCATTAAAGATTTTCATATCAGCAGGGGCTATGACACTTGAATTGCTTTCAAAAGCTTTTGGGTCAACAGTTACACTAACAAGTTCTGTGTTGTCAGAAAGGGTAACCTTGCTATATCCTCTGTGAAGGTATAACAAAAGTCTGCCATTTCCTTCTTGTTTGGTATATTCTTCTGCATAAATAAATGGGTTTTTACTTTCAATTCCATTGATGAAAATTTGAATATTATTATAATTTGTAAGCATCAAATCATACCAACCATCTTCTTCAACAATAACTGAATATGAATTTTCTACTTTATCGGCATTTTTTGATTGAAGTGGAGTACAATAAACTTCATCGGTAAATTTTTGAGCAGTTACATCAACAAAATCAAGTGTCAACACTGCATCATTAAGCACATTTATATAGATTGTATTTTTGCCTTTTTTAAGGTCAGCGTGAATTGTAACACACTCCATATACTCATCTTTAATTGTTGATGGGAATTTTACATTTCTTTCGTCACCATTTATTGAAATTTGCGTTTCAGCAGAAATTCTGCCCACTTCTACCGCACCATTAGCATAAATAAAATCAAGTGAATAAGCACCAGCTTTATCAACATCAACAGTGAATTTAATTGTGCTGTCTTTATCAAGTCCTTTAACAACTAAACCCTTTGAACTTGCATAAGAAATCCATTCAGGTACAAAAGCCTTACCGTCAAATTTTGCGTCTTCAGCTTCAAAACGAAGTGTTCTGTTCTTGTTTTCACTTTCTTCTTCATTGTCATAAGGAGTAATTTCTATAAAATATGACTGGCTTTCACGCTCGCAAGGAAGTGTAAACTTAATAGCGTTACCTGAAACCTTAACAACCTCTGTCATACATTCTTCAGGGGAGTAAACTGCACCACCAAGTCCCTTAAAATCAACATAAGTTACCTTAACTGTTACCTTGTCGCCATTCTTGAAGTGCTTTTCGTCAATGTTTTTGATTTTTATGTTGCTATCTTCTGCACTGCCACCAGCCATCACATAAAACTTGTTTTCGGCTTCATCAAAACTCGCCATACCGATAAATCCCTTATTGAAAAGAGGGTACTTACCTTTAAGCCAGTTGCCAATATTACTGTGGAACATATCCCATTCAGTTACTTCTAATTCTTTGCCTTTCATATCAGCATAGAATTTATAAACCCAATAGTTTGAGTTAGGTGTAACATCATCAGCAACAACTTCTGCAAGATTGTTTGCAAGTCGCCAGTATGCTACACAACCATAAACATCACTTGCTTCAAGACGAGAAATCCATTTTACAGATTCGCCTGGAATACCATTAGTCTGCATAAGTCCGTATTCAGAAATGCAAATAGGTATTCTGTCAACACCTAATTTATCACACATTTCGTTGAACTCGTTAAAACGATATTCCATCCAATAAATTGAATAGTTTGGTTCGCCTGCAAGCTCGTGCCAAACAAACATATCAGGCATACAGTTGTTTTTCTTGCAGTATGTCAAAAACTCTTTATTCCAATCATAGTTGTAGCCACAATGACCAGGTCCTGCAATTTTTGCATCAGGATTTATATCTTTAACAACTTTATATGTAGATGCCCACGCGTCATAGAATTTGTAACGGTTTTCTTCTACCCAATGGTCGCCAAACCATTGACCGTTGTCCATTTCATTGTAAATACAATAAACAAGTTTGTCTTTGTATTCTGAATTTTCCATTTCAGTAACAGTTTTACGAACACGCTCATTATACGCATCAAGGCTGTCAAGCTGGTAATACCAAGTGTCATACATATCTTGTGTGTAAATGAATAAGTATTCGCCACCGGCTTCAGTAAAGGTTTCTGCAACCTGATTTACATCACCGATAGGGTGCTGAAGTCCACCTGCAGGCTTTGTAGCAAGTGTATTAATGCCTATACTTTCAACAATTTCACTTGTGGGCACATCATCTTCTGCAATACCATAAAGAAATCCAGATGCTCTGCCTGTAAGTTCAGATTGTTGTGAGAAATCAATGGTAAGAGTAGGTACTTTGATAATCGCAAATCCAATTCCTGCAATAATTACCAAAGATAAAACAGAAATACCAATACCCAATAATATCTTTTTAAGTGTTTTCATAAGTTTTACCACCCATATTCAATATAGGTTGATTTTACCATATTATTTTTCTTTCTTCAATCTTAAAATTGAAGAAACACCCATAACAATCAAAAATATCGCAAAAGCTTTTGAAAGATAATCTGTGTTTATGTTTTTTAGTAAAAAACTTGATATTATTGCACCAATAACACCACCGATAATTACAGGTAAAATCTTTTTGTAATCAATCTGCTTTTTTACGGTATAAATTATAGTGGCAAGAACAGCACAGGGGACAAAGAATATTAAATTTATGCCTTGTGCCTGCAATTGTGGTATGTTGGCGAATACAACAAGATAAATAATCAGTACTCCGCCACCACCGAAGCCCATAGACCCAATAAGTCCTGAAAGAAATCCTGCAATAATAGGAATAACAGTACTCATTTTATAAACATTCTCACTCCTGCCCAAATCATAAACAACGCGAATATAACAGTCAGTATTTTGTTAGAGGTTTTCTTGATTACAAAAGTGCCTAAAATACTGCCAATAAGTCCTGGTATAAGATAAATATAAGTGTCCGAAAAGTTGACATTCCCGTTTATAAGATATATAATTGAACTAATAATTGTAATGGGTAGTATTGTGCCAACAGCGTTGATTTGTGCTGACTTTTGTTCCATTCCCATCTTTTTATATAAAGGAACAGTCAACATTCCACCACCGGCGCCTAAAATTATGTTTACTGTGCCTATTAACATTCCGGCAAGTACTTTTTTTATTAAACTCATTTTAACCTCCGGAGGAAACATTTATGAAATCAGTTAAATTCAAAAGTGGCGTTAGTCCTGCAATTTATTTAATGTTGATTATTTATCACATTTCTATAGTTGTGTTGTTCTTTCTTCCAATATTCCTTTATATGGATGTTACATCTCGATTAGGTGTGTTGTTGCTTATAGTCAATGTTTTTTATCTTTATCCGTTGATTTTCAATACATATTATACCCTTGAAGAAGACCATTTATTTATTTATCAGTGGCCACTTATAAGAAAGAAAATCAAATATGTAAATATTTTTGAGATTACTGACACATTACCAGAGGGCATTAAAAAAGTTAAACGAGTTGCGTTTTCAACACCAAAATTCTATATTGGCTATTATTCTTATGAAATGGATAAAGACACAAAGAAAGAAGTCAAAACAAAAAATTATATTGAAATCTCACCTAAAGATGTTGACTTGTTTATGATTAAAATGGGTGGTAAATTTAAAATGGCTCGTGATTTGGCTAAAAAGCTTGAAGAAGAGCATAATCAAAAGAATGCCGAGCACTTAAGAAAAAAGAGCATTGCAGATAAAATAAGAAAAGAAAAAGAAGAACAAAATAAGCCGGTTGATGTGGTTGTATCTCCGGTAAAGAAGAATAAAGCCAAAGTTAAAATTGAAGAAACCGATGAATAACGAGGTGGTAAAATGTTAGGAATAATTTTTGCCTTTGTAATAGCTGTGTGTGGATTTAGTTTTCCTGCTTTTTTAATTGAAGCGATAAGAGAAAATGATGTAGAAACAGCAAAAACAGCTAAAATATTTGCGTGTATAACTTTTGGTGTTTTAGCATTGTGTATAGGATTTTTAATTGTTCTTTCTAGTTAGTAAAAAACGCTTAGCAATTCTGCTAAGCGTTTTTTATATACATATATCAATAGAAAAATTCCCTTTACACGCGAATTTCATTCAAGTACAATGTTATTGTAAAATCCAATAATTCGCGCTATTATTGTGTTGTAGCTACAAGAAATATTTTGAGGTGATTTTATGACAATTTATTTTGGAGAAAATGTTAAAAGACTTCGCAAAGAAAAAGAATTAACCCAAGAGACTCTTGCAGATTTTTTAGGCGTATCATTCCAGACCATCAGCAAATGGGAAAGGGGAGAAAACTACCCTGATATAACAATGCTTCCCACAATTGCATCATTTTTCAATGTAACAATCGACGATTTGTTAGGTGTAAATAAATCTCTTGAAAAACAGAAAATAAATGAATATCTTAAACTTTATGATGATATGAAGTTGAAAGATTTATCTTTCACTTATAAAAAGTTTCAAAAAGCAGTTAAAGAATTCCCTAATGATTATCGCGTTTTAATTCGATATATGGAACTTTTGTATGAAGTTAAAGGTTTTGTACAAGGTGAATATGAAGACATTTCAAAAGAGATTGCGTCTATTTATGAAAAGATACAGAATCATTGTACAGATGACAATATAAGAATACGTTCAAAAGTAATTATGATTTCTCATTTATTGACATTATACCATTGTGTTCCAAGCGAAAAAGGTAAATATCGTGTATATAAAGAGTATCTTAATCAAGCAGAAGAAATAGTGAGTACTTTACCTTCAATTAACGATACAAAAGAATTAATGCTGATGAGTTTGGCATTTGATACAGAAAACTATAATACAACGCATAGAAATGCTCTTGAAGAATTGTTGTTTATAATGCAAGATACATTATTTGGATATAGCTTTAATTATGAACCCAAAAAGAGACTTGAGATTTTTAATCATATACAAGGATTAATTAATTTAATATTTGATGATAGGGATTATGGTAAAAATTGCGTTAACAGACTTTATAATTACGGTCATATAGGTTATTTGTATCATCAAATAGGTGACGATGGAAATGCTTTGAAATATCTAAAAATTGCTGCTGAATATGCAAAGGAACTTGATGAAAATCCCGATATTTCAGAAAAAGTAATGAGACATTATAATTTTGGACCTGTATATAGAGAAACTAATTTATCTCAATTTATGAAAATTGTAATGACCGAGCATTACCCATTATCTGACGATTTCAAATCAAAACCTGAATTTCAAGAAATAATTAGAATTTTAGAATAGTGTGGGGAAAAGTTTTTACTTCGCTGTAATAAGAAAAAGAGGCTATCAAGCCTCTTTTTCTTTTATATATTCAAACAACCTTGTGCAACCAAGTAAAACATCATTATATGTTGTCCTAAAATCCCTTGTGTACCAAGGGTCAGCAACATCACGGTCAATATGTGCGAAACTTAGCAACTTATGTATTTTATTATCCTTATCATATCCGATAATTCTGTTAATATTTCGCATATTTGCACTATCCATTCCGATTATGTAATCATATTTTTCATAGTCGGATTTTGTAAGTTGTACTGCTTGTCTTTTAGTATAAGGAACACCCATTTCATCAAGGATTTTCTTTGTACCCCAATGAGTATCATTACCGATTTCTTCTGTACTTGTTGCACTTGAACAAATCAAGAACTTATCAGCACAACCGTTTTTCTTAACAATATCTTTCATAATAAATTCTGCCATAGTTGAACGACAGATATTCCCATGACATACAAACATAATTTTAATCATTAAATCACCGATGCTATTTTAACATATTAGTACTTGTCTTTCAAATATTTTTTTATAAAAAACTCTTGACTTTACCCCAGGGTTAAGGTGTATATATGAGATGCAAATAAATGACAATTGCTTATATCAATAACATTTGATATAATTTGTTTGTCTAAAAGGGGCGATTTCATGACAATTAAAGATGCTGAAAAATTAACAGGACTTACTGCTAAAAGTATACGTTTATATGAATCTAAAGGTCTTATAACTGTTGAACGTAACCAAGAAAATGATTATCGAAACTATAGTGAAGAAAATATTAGTCAGTTAAAGCGTATTAAAGTATATCGTTATTTTGATTTTTCGATTGAGGAAATTAAAGAACTTCTCAATGATACTCCTAAAACCATTGCAGATAAAATCCAACAAAAACTTGAAAAATATGAGGATGAAACTGAAGATATTTCTTCAAAAAGAGATTTGCTTAACGGACTTTCGAAAGATTTATCAAAGGATAAGTTGGATTTTGAAGATTATGCTGACACCATTGAATTCCTTGAGGGTGAAGAAATGTCAGAGTTAAGAAAGGCTATAAATGAATTATCTGTACCCTCATTAACTACTGCAATCGCGTCAACTCTTGCATTTTGTGGTCCAATTGGTTGGTTGTTCTTGAATATTGTAATGGGAATGAATAAATCTCTTATACTTAACGCTATTTTAGCATTAATAAGTACTGTTGCAATTACTCTTATTTGGATTAACTTTTTCAAAACCAGAAAGCAATTTAAAACAAAAGTTAAACGCAAAAATAAAGAACACTCATCTTACTGGGTTTTTGTAATAATTGCTTTTGGTGTTGTATTTGCAAGCGTTATCTATGGCACTGAAATTGTATATGAACTTTTAGCGCCTGATGAGTGGCTGTTTTTTGAAACACACCAAATACCATTTACAATTTATATTTTTGCAATAATTTGCATTTCTGGACTTGGGTTTTTAATGACGAAACAAGTAATAGATAATTTCAAAGAGATTAAAAATTATAAGCCAAATATAAAGCGATGTATAAATGGTTCATTTTTACTCGTGTTTTTATGGTGCGTTTCATCGTACCTTTGCTTAATGAATACAGTATTTGTTACAGAAGATAGTATAATTGTTCATTCTCCATTTAATATAAAAGGTACAACTTATTCTTATTATGACGTTGAGAAAGTTGAAACAGGTTTTGGTGATGGTGGAATTGCACTTTTTGATTATCAGAAAAAAGGCACTTTCTATTACAAAGTTAAAATAGATGGTAAAACATTACTTTTCACAGGTGGACAAACATCAGAAGAAATTCAACGATATACAGATGACACATATCTTGAACTTGAAGAATTTGACCAAAAGATAATGGACTGTGGTGCAGAAAAGGAATCAAGTGAAGAAAACTATGAAGATTGTTTTATGGACCAAGAATATATCGATAGATTTTTAAGAATTATAAATAATAAATAACAGAATATTCGCCCTTCTTTAATCATATTTATTTATGAACAAAGGAGGGCTTTAGTTTTGAGTATTTTAGTTGAAGAAAGAGCAGCCATGTTAGGGGAATATATAGTCAAGAATAAATCAACTGTACGTGCCACTGCAAAAGTGTTTGGAATAAGTAAAAGCACCGTACATATGGATGTTGCGCAGCGACTTGCTCGCTATGACCCACAACTCTATTCACAGGTTAAAAAAGTCCTTGAAATCAATAAGGCAGAAAGACATATAAGAGGTGGACTTGCAACAAAAGAAAAATACCTTAATCAAAAATGAAATAATATAGAGATTTTTCTGTAAATCACTTGAAATTTGACTTTATTAGTGTATAATATTATTCGTTAAAATATGTACATATATCACTTGAAAGGTGGACAATATAGTGGCAGACGAGAAAAATCTCTTTGTTGACCTTGAGCATGAGGTTATGGAGCTCTGGGAACAAGAGAAGTATTATGACAAACTTGTAGAGAAAAACAAGGGCAAGAAAATGTTCCGTTTCCTTGACGGTCCTATTACTGCTAACAACCCTATGGGTATTCATCACGCTTGGGGCAGAAGTACAAAAGATACTTTTATCCGTTACAAATCAATGCGTGGTTACGATTGCCGTCGTCAGAACGGTTTTGACTCACAGGGACTTTGGGTTGAAGTTGAAGTTGAAAAACAACTTGGTTTCAAAACAAAGAAAGACATTGAAAATTATGGTATGGACAAGTTTACACGTCAGTGTGTTGAACGTGTTAATCACTTCTCAGGCATAATTACTGAACAGTCAAAAAGACTTGGTATGTGGATGGATTGGGATAATTCATACTACACAAATACAGACCTTAACATTCAGGGTATTTGGCATTTCTTAAAGGAATGTGATAATCACGGCTGGATTCAGCGTGAATACAAGCCAATGCCTTGGTGTCCTCGTTGTGGTACATCACTTTCAGAGCATGAAATGACAGGCTCATATAAGATGATGACACACAACTCAGTTTTCTTCAAACTTCCTATTGAAGAAATGAACTCAAAAATTCTTGTTTGGACAACTACTCCTTGGACATTGTCTTCAAACGTAGCTTTGGCTGTTAATCCTGACATTGACTATGTTGAAGTTAAAATCAAGAGTGATGACCAAACACTCATTCTTGCTAAGAACGCTATTAAGTATCTTGGCGATGATAAACTTGAAGTAATTCGTGCTCTTAAAGGCGAAGAACTTGTAGGGTATCATTATGAAACTTGTTTTGCAGATATTCCTGCACAACAGGGCTTTGAGCATAAAATCGTAGCTTGGGAAGATGTTGCAGCTGACGAAGGTACAGGCGTTGTTCATATTGCTCCTGGTTGTGGTATTGAAGACTTTGAACTTGGTGAAAGACTTGGTCTTCCAAAAGTTATGCCTATTGACGATATGGGTATTTACCTTGATGGCTTTGGCTTTATGACAGGTAAAGACAGCCACACAATAGCTGACGAAGTTTTCGAAAAACTCGATGAACAGAACAAACTTTATAAAGTTGAACCACACGAACATAGCTACCCAGTTTGCTGGAGATGTAAGAGCGAAATCGTTTTCCGTCTTGTTCCTGCATGGTACATCAAGACAAGTGAAATTAAACCTAAACTTATTGAATGTGCAAATTCAGTTAAATGGGAACCAGCTTCAAATGGTAAGCGTATGAATGACTGGCTTACAAATATGGGTGACTGGAACATCTCTCGTAAGCGTTACTATGGTATGCCACTTCCATTCTATCCATGTAGCTGTGGCCATATCACTGTTATTGGCTCAAAAGCAGAACTTCGTGAAAATGCAGTTGACCCAGCACAGGTCGATGCTCTTCCTGAACTTCACAGACCTTGGGTTGATGAAGTTAAAATTAAATGTCCACATTGTGGAAAAGAAGTATCTCGTGTTTCTGATATCGGTGACGTTTGGCTTGATGCTGGTATTGTTCCATTCTCAACACTTGGTTACTTTACAGACCGTGAAGCTTGGGAAAAGAACTTCCCTGCAGAATGGGTTACAGAAATGCACGAACAGGTTCGTCTTTGGTTCTACTCAATGCTCTTTATGAGTACTGTTCTTGTTGGTAAAGCACCATATGAAAAGGTTGTTACTAACGGTATGGTTGTTGCTGAAGACGGTTCTAAGTTCTCAAAAACAGGCTTTATGATTAAGTTTGATGAGGCTGCAGAAAAGATTGGTGCAGATACTGTTCGTTACCTTTATGCAAGTGCGCCAAATACAAACGATGTTCGTTTTGGTTATAACCTTGGTGACGAAGCAAGAAGAAAGATGCTTGGTTTCTGGAATATCTTCACATTCTTTGATACCTACGCACAGCTTGACAAACCAAACTTTGCAGATTATAAAGTTGATTTCTCGAAGTTAACACCAATGGATAAGTGGCTTGTTGTTAGAACAAACGACTTTATTAAAAAAGCAACTGCTTATATGGATGATTATAAGTCTTTTGCTATGGTTAAAGATTTTGAAGTATTTGTTGACGATATTTCTAACTGGTACATCCGTGCAAACCGTCGTCGTTTCTGGAAAACAGAAGACCAAGCTGATAAGATGGTTGCTTACTGGACACTCTTTAATGCTCTTAAAGTTTGCGTTCAGACAATGGCTCCTATTACACCATTTATGACAGAACATATTTGGCAGAAGCTTATTAAAAAGTGCGATTCCACAGTTGCAGAATCAGTTCACTTAAGCGATTGGCCATCAGTAATCCCAGGTATTGAAGATGATGGTATTATTGAACAAACAGCTCTTGTTCGTGATGTAATTGCTACTGCAATGAGACTTCGTAACGAACAGCAGATTAAAGTTCGTCAGCCACTTTCAAAACTTTTCGTTTGCTGTGACAAAGATATGGCTGATAAAATCAAGACATTTGAGAAAAATATTCTTGATGAGCTTAATATTAAATCAGTTGAGTATATTGATGACATCAATGTTCTTGAAGACCAGTATCTTACAGTTAACTTCAAAGTTGCAGGTGCAGTTCTCAAACAGAATGTTAATAAGATGAAACAGACACTTGAAGGTCTTTCATCTGATGAAATGAAAGCGCTCACATCAGCAGTAATCGCAGGTGGCGAGGTTGCAGTTCCAGGTTGGGATGAAAAATTTGACGCATCTATCTTTGCAGTTCAGTCAAAGACTAAAGAAGGTGTTGTTTCTGCAGAATTTGCTCAGGGTAGCGTTGTAGCACTTGACATTGTTCTTACAGACGAACTTCTTAAAGAAGGCGTTGTTCGTGATATTATCCGTCAGTGCCAGGTTGCTCGTAAAGATGCAGGTTATCAGGTTGAACAAAGAATCAATGCTTCAATTATTGTTGATGATGAGTTCATTGTAAATGCTCTTACTGAAAAACTTGAATTCATTTCAGGTGAACTTCTTGCAGATTCAATCGTAATCAATACTGAAATCAAGGCAGATTACACAAGTGAGTTCACAATAAATGACAAGAAAATTTCAGTTTCAGTTGTTAAAGGAGAATAAAAGATGTTTCAAGTTACAAAAGATATGAATATCGGTGAAATCCTTGATAATGCAAGAGAAACAGTACCATTTTTCTTGAATCTTGGTATGCATTGTCTTGGTTGTCCTTCAGCACGTGGCGAAACTGTTGAACAGGCATGTATGGTTCACGGCGTTGACCCTGACGAATTTGTTGAAGGTATCAATGCTTTTCTTAAAGAAAACGCAAATAAATAATTAACTAAAAAATCCTCCTATAAATTATAGGGGGATTTTGTTCAAAAGAGGTGAGTTGTATGAAACTTGATAGTCGTCTTATTGCTATTGCCAATCTAGTGCGAAAAGATAAAATCTTTGCAGATATCGGCACAGACCACGCGTATCTTCCTGTTTATCTTGTTGAAAAAGGCATTATAAATCGTGCTATTGCTGCCGATTTGCGTGTCGGTCCACTTGACAATGCCAAAGAAACTGTTGTTTCACATAACTTAACCCATAAAATAGAACTTCGTCTTTCTGATGGATTAGACAATTTCATTGAAAACGAAGTAGAAGAAATTGCAGTTGCTGGTATGGGTGGTTTACTTATATCATCATTTATTGAGCGTACAAATTGGCTTAAAAATAGTGATATTCATTTGATTTTACAACCAATGACTCATATTGAAGAACTGCGAAAAACACTTTTTGATAACGGATTCATTATTGATAATGAAGTTGTTGCAGAAGATGGAGATAAACTTTACATAATTATAAGTACATATTATTATGGCGATGCAACTGCATACACTGAGTTTGACTTGATTGTTGGTAGATTACCTTTAAATCAAGATGATTTATCAAATAAATATCTTGTAAAGATTTATACAAAGTACAACAAAAAACTTGTCGCACTTCAAAAAGCACAAGTAGAATGTGCAGATTTAGAAAAAATAGTAGGGGAGTTGAGTAAATGGCAACAGTAAAAGAAATTTATAACTATATTGATTCAATCGCACCTTTTAATACACAAGAAGAATGGGATAATTCAGGACTTCTTGTTGGTAATGAAAACGCTGAAGTTAATAAAATCCTTTTTGCACTTGATGCTACAACTGATGTTATAAATCAAGCAGTCGAATATGGTGCAGATTTAATAATTACTCATCATCCTGTTATTTTTAAACCTGTAGCAAATGTTTTAAGTGATAGTTTGACTTATAAACTTATTAATAACAACATCAGCATAATATGTGCCCACACAAATTATGATAAAGCAATTGATGGGGTTAATGATATTCTTTGCAAAACTGTTGGATTTAAAAATTTTACTAAAGTTGAAAATACTTGTCTTAATATTGGTAGTTTTGAAAAAGAAATATCAGTAAAAAACTTTGTAAATCATATTAAAAATGTGCTTGGTGGTGTTGTAAGATATAACTTTCTTCCAAAAGATATTAAAAACATTGCAGTATGTAGTGGTTCAGGTAGTGATTATTTAACACTTGCAAAAGAACTGGGCTGTGATGCACTTCTTACAGGAGATGCTTCTCATCACGCATTTTTAGATGCAGATGAAATGGGTATAGTTTTAGTTGATTCAGGTCATTTTGAGACAGAAAATCTTGCAATTGAGCCACTTATGAATAAAATTAAAGATAAGTTTAACATTACTTGTGAATTAGCAATGCAAGAATCACCAATTGTTACGATTTAAGAGGATTTATGGCGTTAGACGGAATTACATTAGGGTTAGTAAAAAAAGAGCTTGAGTGTTATTTAATAGGCTCTAAAATTGATAAAGTGCATCAACCATCAAAAAATGAGTTGGTGTTTATTATGCGTACCCGAAATGGTGCTTACAGACTATATCTTTCTTGTGATGGTCAAAGTCCAAGAGTCCATATGACTCGTTATAACCTTGAAAATCCAAAAGTACCACCAATGCTTTGTATGTTACTTCGTAAAAGACTTTCAGGTGCAACTCTAACAAATATCAAACAAGTGCAAAATGATAGAATTCTTATTTTTGAGTTTGACGGTACAACTGATATTGGCGATAAAACTAAATATTATGTAATTTGTGAAATTATGGGGCAACGAAGCAATATAATTTTCTGCGATATTGATTACAAAATAATTGATGCAGTTAAAAGAATTGATGAAGAAAAATCTTCAGTTCGTGAAATATTGCCGGGACTTAAATATGAATTGCCACCAATACCTCAAAAATGTGACATTTTAACAGATGATACAGGAAAAATAGTTGACTCAATACTTAATAAGTCAGAAAAAATGCTTTCAAAAGCAATACTTGATACACTTGAAGGTGTATCACCAATAGTTAGCCGTGAAATTGCATACAGAACAGTTTTTGGTGATAAACAAACTGGTCTGATTCTTGATATTGAAAAAGAACGTTTATTATCAGAAATAGAAACAGTTAAAAGTGAAATTTTTGGAAACAAGTTTTTTATGCTTTCACCTGTTGATAATGTGCCATTTGATTTTTCATTTTCTGATATAAGGCAATACGGAACTGCTTTAATCAAAAAAGAATATGACTCCATTTCTGAATTGCTTGATGATTTCTACTTTGAAAAAGATAAAATAAATCGTATAAAAAGAAAAGCGTCAGATTTATTTAAGATTCTTAATAACGCAGTTGAGCGTACATCAAGAAAAATAAATAATCGACGCCTTGAATTAGAAAAAAGTGAAAATCGTGAGCAGTTGCGCATTTTTGCAGAACTTATTACTGCAAATCAGTATAGATTGTTAGAAAAATCAGCAGTTTATACCGTTGAAAACTATTATGATAATTGCAATACTGTGGATATTCCTGTAAATCCTGCTTTAACTGCACAACAAAATGCACAGAAGTATTTTAAGGAATACAAAAAGGCTACAAATGCCGAAAAACTTTTGCATAATCTAATTGAAGAAGGTGAGCAGGAGTTAATATATCTTGATACTGTACTTGATAACTTATCTCGAGCTGATTCTGACCGTGAAATTACCGAAATTCGTGATGAGCTCGAAAAGGGTGGATATGTAAAGTCAAGAAAGAATAAAAATCTTAAAAAAGACAAGCCTTTACCACCAATCGAATTTAAATCAAGTGATGGTTTTACAATACTTGTTGGTCGTAATAATGTGCAAAACGATATTCTTACACTTAAAACTGCAAAAAACTATGATATGTGGTTACATGTTCAAAAACACGCAGGTTCACACACTGTAATTATTGCAGACAAAAAAGAGATTACCGAAACTGCAATTTTTGAAGCAGCTTGTATTGCTGCATATCATAGTAAAGCAAAGGATTCCTCGTCAGTTGCAGTTGATTATACACTTATAAAAAATGTTAAGAAACCCGTTGGCGCAAAACCGGGTAAAGTTATTTATAACACATATAATACGGTTTATGTAACACCGACGAAAGAATTAATAGAAAAACTAAAAATTAATGAATAAAAAAATCCCTTGATTATTTCAAGGGATTTTCTTTTATACTTCATCGCTAACTAAAATTTCGTTGTGACGGAATAAAAGTGACAAGCACCAGATACCTGCAAGTGCAACTAATGTGTAAACAATTCTACTGATTATTGCTGATTGACCACCAAAGAGCCAAGCAACAAGGTCAAATTGGAATAAACCGATTGCACCCCAGTTAATTGCACCAATTACAACGAGAATTAAAGATATTCTGTCAAGCATTGTATTCACTCCTTAATATTAGCATGTATTTACCTGCACTGATATTATGAGTAATTTATAATGCTTTATACGATTTTTTTAATTAGTTAATTTTTGCTTTTTCTTTCAAAATTTGTACTTTGTCAGTTTTTTCCCACATTACATCACAGTCAGTTCTACCAACATGACCATAAGCTGCAAGCTGTTTGTAAATAGGATTACGAAGTTTAAGCGTATCAATAATAGCAGCAGGACGAAGGTCAAACACTTCGTTGATAATGTCGCCAAGTTCAGAATCCTTAAGAACGCCTGTGCCAAATGTGTCAACCATTACTGAAACAGGTTTCGCAACACCAATGGCATAAGCTAACTGAATTTCACATTTTTTAGCAAGACCAGCAGCAACAACGTTTTTAGCAACATAACGTGCAGCGTAAGCAGCAGAACGGTCAACTTTTGTTGGGTCTTTACCTGAGAAAGCACCGCCACCGTGACGTGAGTAACCACCGTATGTATCAACAATAATCTTACGACCTGTAAGACCAGAGTCGCCCATAGGACCACCAATTACAAATCTGCCCGTTGGGTTTACGAAAATTTTTGTGTTTTCATCAATAAGATTTGCAGGAACAATTGGCTGGATTACATATTTTTTAACATCTTCGCGAATCTTCACAAGTTCAACGTCTGCACTGTGCTGTGATGAAACAACAATCGCGTCAATTCTTACAGGATTTCTGTCATCGTCATATTCAACAGTAACCTGAGTTTTACCGTCAGCACGAAGATAAGGGAGAGTTCCGTCTTTTCTAACCTTTGTAAGTTGAACTGCAAGTTTGTTTGCCATTGAAATTGGCATTGGCATAAGTTCAGGTGTTTCGTCACAAGCAAAGCCGAACATCATGCCTTGGTCACCAGCACCGTTAAGGTTATAGAAATCATCATTACCTTCTTTGATTTCCATTGAGTTGTCAACACCAAGTGCAATGTCAGATGACTGCTTGTCAAGTGCTACAAGTACTGCACAAGTGTTACCGTCAAAGCCTTTTGCGCTGTCGTCATAACCGATTTCAAGAATAGTATTTCTAACTATTTCAGGAATATTAACCTGTGCTTTTGATGTAATTTCACCCATAACAAGAACTTGTCCTGTTGTAACTGTTGTTTCACAAGCAACGCGTGACATAGGGTCTTGCGCGAGCATTGCGTCAAGAACAGCATCAGAAATCTTGTCACAGATTTTATCAGGATGTCCCTCTGTAACTGATTCAGATGTAAATAAGAATTTTGCCATAAAATTAGCCTCCAAAAAAATTGGCACCCAATAAGGGTGCCGTAAAATAACAACCTTATATCTCGGAAAATCCGCAGGAATTAGCACCACGCTTAAAAGCAGGTTGCCGGGTTTCACAGGGCCAGACCCTCCACCACTCTGCATAAGGGAAATATTCAGTTGAGATATATTTTACCACAGATTCGTGTAATGTCAACTATATTGTGTATTTTTTTACACCTTTTTCAAGTGCAAAATATATTGGAAAAAATGGTAAAATATTGAAAGCGGATTTGATTGAATTAAGTGTAGTAGAACCCCATACACCCGCAAGGTAAGTTTCTGTAACAAGTGGAATACCCATAATATTATAGAAAATAGGGGTAAATACAAGATTTGCAATCCATCCCGTTACAATTGCAATAATAATTGTTATTGCAGATGAGATGAAATATATTTTTAAGTTGATTTTGTTTGACTTAAAAATCTTTTTGAACGCTTTAACTGAAAGTGACATAGAAAGAATCATACTGCTTCCGATTACCACATTCATAATTTCACCAATGCCAAATGTAGTTGTTCTTGTAAGGTGAATGATGTTTTTGAAAACCTCTACAAGTATTCCCTGAACAGGTCCAAAAATAACACCAGTAAGAATTGCAGGGAAGTCAGAAAAATCCACCTTCATATAATCAACACCAGGTACAATAGGCACTTCAGGAAAAACCATATAAATAACTGTAGCAATGGCAGTCATAATACCAACAACTGTTAAATTAAAGACCTTCTTATTTTTTTTGTTTGACATAAAAATATCCCTCTCCCAATTTTTTTGATTAGTCGTCAAACAGAAAATCCCCCGCAATCTGCAGGGGAGGTGTAACAAAAAATGTTGCATCTTCTTTCATCCGGACTATACCGTCGGTTTAGGAATTTCACCTAATCAGCATTTGCTCGTGGACTTTTACCACCGGTGGAGAATTGCACTCCGCCCTGAAGACAACTATATCATATTTTCATTATATCACTGTTGTTTTGTTTGTCAATACCGAACTTTCTGTAATTCAAAAGTAATATTGCAACAATCATTATTACTGGGAAAACTGCACCAAAACCAAGTCCTGATTTTAACGCTTCACCACCAGTGTTTTCAAGAGAAAGCTTTATCGACATAAAACTTACAAACCAAGGACCTAATGTGCAACCTGAGTCACCTGAAAGCGCAAGAACACTATACATAGCGCCACCTGCTTTTGGGAATAATCTTGCAGCAAGACTTAATGTCGCAGGCCACATAATACTTACGCTTAAACCTGTAAGAGCGCACATAACAAGTGAAATTATAGGACTTTCAATTACAGATGTAAGTACATAACAAGCACCACAGAAACCAGCTGAACAGCAAAGTGCAGTTTTAAGATTTATTTTTTCGCCAATAAATCCAAATATCATTCTGCCTGTGCCCATAAAGATAGCAAAAAGACAAGGACCTAATAAATCACCTGTCATTTTTGAAACCTTTAAACCTGCCTCTGCAAAGTAAGATGACCATTGTGACATTGCAATTTCAGATGCACCTGAACAAATCATAATAACAATACATAATATAAATTGCTTTGACAAAAGCATTTTAAAAAATGGTGTTTTTTCCTCTTTTGTAAGATTTGGTACAATTGGTACACCAATAAAATTGAAAGTGTTAAATAATGGGATTAAAGCCCAAATAGCAGGGGCTATATACCATAAATCGTTACCAAAAATCTTAATCATAATAGTTGTCAACGCAACAACTGTAACTTGTCCCCAACAATAAAACGAGTGTAATAAACTCATCTCTGCAGTTTTCTTTTCGCCTGGTATTGACTCAACTATTGGGCTTATAATAACTTCAGTAAGTCCACTACCAATAGCAGAAAGCATAATGGCAATTACAATTCCAATATATGCGTTACTTAGTATGTTTGGTAGTATTGAAAGGCAAGAAAGTCCCACAAAAGTTACTGCTTGTGAAAGAATAGCAAGCCTTTTGTAACCGATTCTGTCAACAAATTTTATTGATAATGTATCAACTACTAATTGAGTACCAAAGTTTATTGTAATTAAAAGCGAAAGTCGTGAAAGTGTAATATCAAACTTTTCACTGAAGATTACAAAAAGTAATGGTGAAATATTATTTATTATTCCTTGTACAATATAACCTATGTAACAAGCAATTTTAGTGCCGGTGAATGTTCTGTTTCTCATTTTATACTCTTGTAATAATAACCTCTAAACTACCTGAAATAGTGAATGTGCCATAATTTGCAGGAATAAAGAGCGAATCTCCTTTTTTTATGTCAATATTTTCGATTTTACCTATGCCATTAGTAACAAGTACTGATACAAATGATTTTTCATCTGCAACACCGTCAAAAATATTCTTGACAGTAACTTTTTTAACATTGAATAAGTCACATTTAGTAAGTAACTGTGTTGAGTAATCCTCATATTCAACCAATTTACCCTCAGGATTTGTTGAGCGTGTAGGTGGTGTGCAGTTTGTAACATCAATTGCCTTTTGAACATGCAAATCACGTGGCTTGCCATCTGCACCAAGGCGACCATAGTCATAAACTCTGTAAGTAGTGTTGGAATTTTGCTGAATTTCTGCAAGCAATATACCTTTTCCAATTGCGTGGAGTGTACCTGCTTCAATAAAGAATAAATCACCTTTTTTAACTTTAACTTTGTTTACTGTTTCAAGAAATGTGTTATCTGCAATTCTATTTTTGAATTCTTCACTGCTTATTTCACGGTTAAAGCCATAAATAAGCTCTGCACCCTTATCACAGTCTAGAATATACCAACATTCTGTTTTGCCGTATTCATTTTCAACGCGCATAGCGTATTCGTTGTCAGGGTGTACTTGCACAGATAAATCATCTTTTGCGTCAATAAGTTTTATAAGAATAGGGAAGTATTCAAATTTCTTTCCGTTTTCACCTAAAAAGTCAGGATTTGATTTAACAACTTCTGTTAAAGTTTTACCTGCAAATTCGCCATTCTCGATTGTGTTTTCTCCGTCTTTGTGGCAAGAAAGCATCCAACCTTCAGCAAGTTTTGTAAGGTCTGACTCAAATCCGTATTCATCACGAAGCTTTGTACCACCCCAAAGATAGTCTTTGAAAACAGGTTTTAATTTAAGAATATACATATAAACACTCCTAAAATAATTTAAAATTATTGTAACACATAAACTCACCGTTTTCAATAATTTTAACGTATATTGTGAGCACAACGCCCCACGAAACCTTATAACACCTGCTTTGTAGGGGTTGACAAGCGTACAGCTCTTATTGATTATTAAATTTTCAAGTGAAACATTCAGGTTAAGGTCATATTAATTTTTGTAGCGTATTTAGTTCAATCAAGAAACCGTCCCCCGATTGTTACGTCCCCCAATTGTTAAAGAAGTTAATTATTGACAATAAAACAAATTTTTGATATATTAAATTTAAGGTCAGATTAAATTTTTAAGGGGATTCTATTCCAATCAAGGAACCGTCCCCTGATTGTCGAAATAAAAGCTAAATCTTATACTATTTGGTGAAAACAATGAAAAAAATTTTTTTAATCTTTATTATTGCATTTATCTTAATTTTTATTGTAGATATGATTGTTGAGCACACATTATTTTTAATAATTGATAACACGTATATTCAAACTTTACTCATTGCGTGTATCAATGGATTGTTGGTTTTTATTATCCTACGAATAAAGGGCTTTTTAAAATAATAATAACAATTATTGCTACAGAACACAGAGAGGAAAAACCAATTAGGGGACGGTTCCTTGCCTTCGGACAAATCCAACAACTAAAACTTAATATTCACACAAAAGCCGATGGGATACTCCACCATCGGCTAATTTTATTATAAATATCGATTATTTTTAATTGTAAATTCTTGCATTTATGATATAATGATTTTATTAATTATTTGGAGATAAAAATGAAAGATAACATTATTTTCTATTTTTCTGACCAGCAAAGATATAATACCGTAAATAGTGAGATTATGCCTAATCTTATGGCACTTGCAGATGAGGGTACATTCTTTGAAAATTGTTATACTTGTCAGCCAGTTTGTGGACCTGCAAGAGCAAGTTTACAAACAGGTGTGTATCCTACTGAATGTGGCTGTCATATAAACGGAATACCACTTCGTGATGATGCAAAATCTCTTGCAGATTATTTTAACAAAAATGGTTATGATACTGCATATATCGGTAAATTGCACCTCGCATCTGGTAAAAATGGTGGGGATAATATAAAATGCGAAAAAACTGCAATACCAGAAAATCGACTTTGGGGTTATAAGTATTTTCGTGGTGCTGATGTGCTTGAATTTACCTCTCACGGTTACGACGGTTATGTGTTTGACGAAAAGGGGAATAAAATAGAATTTAAGGGTTATCGAGCAGATAAGATTAATGATTTTGCAATTGAATATATTGAAAATCATAATAGCGATAAACCGTTTTTCTTGTTTATTTCTCAACTTGAGCCACATCACCAAAACGACCATAAAAGATTTGAAGGTCCAACAGAAAAAGTAGAAAAATATAAAGATTATCCAATCCCTGAAGATTTAACACATCTAAAAGGAAACTATAAAGAGCAATACCCTGATTACCTTGCAGCAATAGAAAGCCTTGATGATAATCTTGGTAGGCTCATTGACACTTTAAAGGCAAAAGGCATTTATGATAATACAACAATCATTTATACATCTGACCACGGTTGCCATTTCAAAACACGAAATGCAGAGTATAAGCGTAGTTGTCACGATGCATCAATTCATATTCCACTTGTAATTAAGGGTAACGGATTTGAAAAAGGCAAAGTTGAAAATAAAATGGTAAGTCTTATTGATTTGCCACCAACAATCCTTTATTCAGGTTTAATATACCCACCTGAACATTATCAAGGTGAACCAATTCAAACAAAAGACGATTACGGATTTGTGTTTGTGCAAATCAGTGAAAGTCAGTGTGGCCGTGCTATAAGAACAAAAGATTATACATATTCAGTTTCTTGTGCTAAACTTTTGTCTTCACATTCTAATATCTATTTTGAAGATTATCTTTATGACAACAATAAAGATAGAGCGCAAAAGCATAATTTAATAAAATCAAAAGAGTATGACAAAATCAAAAAATCATTAAGAACGCATTTATTAAATCAAATTGAAAAAATAGAGGGCAAGAGACCAATAATATTGCCAAGATTGTTTGCAAAGCGCAAATAATTGCAAATTTTATTGTCAAATTATTCAAAATAAGTGTCGATTTTGACAATTGTTTGATAAAAATGCAGTTTTTTGATTATTCACTTGCAAAAATATGATAATTACTATATAATATATCGAAATTTAATTTGGAGGTTATCCCATGCTTTACAATGAAATGAGCAGAGATGAACTTATTTCTCTTAAAAACGAACTTGAAAAGAAATATGAAGAAGTTAAGTCACTTGGACTTTCACTTGATATGTCGCGTGGTAAGCCAGGTGCAGACCAACTTGATTTATCAGTTGATATGTTAAGCGTTATGACTACTGCTGACGAGTGCAAAGCTGAAAATGGCTTTGATTGTCGTAACTATGGTGTGCTTGACGGCATTCCTGAATGTAAAAAACTTTTTGCAGATTTACTTCAGGTTGACACAAAGAATATTATTATTGGTGGCTCATCTTCACTTAACCTTATGTATGACTATCTTAATCAGTGTATGTATTTAGGTGTTGGTGGTTGTGAACCTTGGAGCAAACAGGGTAAAGTTAAGTTTATCTGCAATGTTCCTGGTTATGACAGACACTTTGCAATTACCGAATTCTTTGGTATTGAAATGATTTCTGTTGAAATGGATGAATTTGGTCCTGATGTTGATAAGATTGCTGAACTTGTAAAAGACCCAATGGTTAAGGGTATGTTCTGTGTGCCCAAATACTCAAATCCAAATGGCGTAACATATAGTGATGAAAGAGTGAAAGCACTTGCAGCTCTTAAACCTGCGGCTAAAGATTTCAGAGTAATCTGGGACAATGCTTATATCATTCATGAATTAACTGATACACCTGACAATCTTTTGAACATTTTTGATGTTTGTAAAGAATTCGGCACAGAAGACAATTTTGTTGAATTCACATCAACTGCAAAAATTTCATTCCCAGGCGCTGGTGTTTCTGCTATTGCCGCTTCTGACAATAACATTGCAGAGATTAAGAAACGCCTTAATTTCCAAACAATCAGTTATGATAAACTTAATCAACTTCGTCATGTAAAGTACTTTAAGAACGTTGACGGAATTAAAGCACATATGGAAAAACATGCAAAAATTATTGCACCAAAATTCCAACTTGTACTCGATATGCTTGAAAAAGAAATCGCACCACTTGGTATCGGCGAATGGGTAAAAGCAAAGGGTGGCTATTTCATTAGTTATAACACAGTTGGCTCAAGTGCAAAAAGAATTGGTGAACTTTGTAAAGAAGCAGGACTTGTGCTTACAACAGTAGGTGCAACATATCCTTATGGTGTTGACCCTGATGATAAGAATATCAGAATTGCACCAACATTCCCATCAGTTGAAAACTTAGGCAAAGCTATGGAGGTTTTCTGCCTTTGTGCAAAACTTGCTGCTATTGAAGCTTTAATATAAGAGGTACCGTTATGCTGAAAATTACGGAAAAAGAAAATAAAATAGTTTCTGCCGTAATTGTTTCGGCAGGTAATTCAACCCGAATGGGTGGCATCAACAAACAATTTTTTGAGCTTGATGGTTCACCTGTAATTGTCAACACAATAACCATGTTTCAACGCTGTAATATGATTGATGAAATTATTATTGTTACTCGTGAATGTGATATTGGTGAAATTGCAAAACTCGTTGAAAAATATGACTTTAATAAAGTTAGTAACATAGTCCTAGGTGGCGAAACAAGACAATTAAGTGTTTACGAAGGTGTAACAAGTACTTCAAATATTGCTGATTTAGTTGTAATCCACGATGGTGCGAGACCGCTCGTTACAGTTAAGGTCATTGAAGAAACAATCAAAGCTGCTGCAGAATTTGGTGCTGCTGCAACAGGCGTTAAAGTAAAAGATACAGTTAAGGTTGTTGATGATAATGATAACATTATTGATACACCTGACAGAGCCTATATGCGCTTTATTCAGACACCACAAGTGTTTGATAAAAAACTTTATCTTAATGCAGTTAAAACTGTTGAAAACAGTAAGGATTTTACTGATGATTGTAAGCTTATTGAAGCTTATGGTAGAACTGTAAAATTTGTTGATGGCGATTATGAAAACATAAAAATCACAACACCTGAAGATATTGAATTAGCAGAAAGTTATCTTAAACGCAGGAGGGGAGCATAATGCTTAGAATAGGCCACGGCTACGATGTTCATAAACTTGTTGAAGGTAGAAAATTAATCCTCGGTGGTGTAGAAATTGACAACAACGGAATTGGTCTTTTAGGTCATTCGGACGCCGATGTTTTACTGCATGCTATTTCCGATTCCTTACTTGGTGCTTGTGCGTTGGGTGATATCGGTAAGCATTTTCCTGATACTGATGCAAACTTCAAAGATGCAGATAGTCTTGAACTCTTGAAAAAAGTTGTTGAGCTTATAAAATTAAAAGGTTTTGTAGTCAACAACATTGATGCAACAGTTATTGCTCAAGCGCCAAAACTTGCACCATTTATTGATAAAATGCGTGAAAATATTGCAATAGCCCTCGGTGTTAGTGTTGACTGTGTTAGTGTTAAAGCAACTACTGAAGAAAAACTTGGTTTCACAGGTGCTAAAGAGGGCATATCGGCACATTGTGTCTGCCTTGTTGAATCTAAAAAAATTAAATTCATATAAAAGTATTACCTGTTGTCACTTGATAGCAGGTATTTTTTTATCAAAAAAATTTCATCATCATAGTATATATCGGGTGATGTTTACAATGAATAAAGCAATTGTAAAGTTTTCCTCCGTAACTTATACTATGAAAGCAAAAGGACTTGTTGAAAATTACGGAGGTAAAGCGATAATAAGAAAAAATACAAAAGCCACATCAGGTGAGGGTTGTGGTTATAGTCTTATAATTACAGGTAATGTGACTAAAATTTTGAATTTGTTTGATTTGAACAGAGTCAAATATGTAAGTTATGAGATGATATAAATGATTTATTTAGATAATAGTGCAACATCTTATCCGAAGCCTGAATGTGTAACCGAAGCTGTCTGCAACTCATTTTATAAATTTGGTGCTAATTCTGGCAGAGGTGCTTATGAAATGGCAATTGATACTACAGAACAGATTTATAAATGCCGTCAAAAGTTAGCAGATTTCTTTAAGGCAGATGGCGTTGAAAATGTAATATTCACTTATAACTGCACATCTGCATTGAATATGGCAATTAAAGGATTAGCTAAAAATAATGCTCATTTTATTATTTCTGACCTAGAGCATAATGCAGTATTACGGCCATTAGAAACGCTGAAACAAAAAGGTGTGTGCAATTATAGCGTAGCAAAAGTTTCGATTGATGATTACCAGACACTTAAAAATTTTAA
Organism: uncultured Clostridia bacterium; assembly: GCA_937892525.1. Lineage (GTDB taxonomy): Bacteria > Bacillota > Clostridia > Oscillospirales > Acutalibacteraceae > Fimenecus. Next base: position 38,479 of record CALAEV010000016.1, on the reverse strand, counting down.
GAATGAGATAAAAAATAATACTGTCGCAATAATCTGCACAGGTGCATCAAATGTGTTCGGTATAATACCACCATATAAAATGCTTTCCAGTCTTGCTCATAAGAACAATTTGCTATTTATTATGGATTGCTCACAGATTGCAGGGGTAGTGCCTATTGATATGAAAAAAGACTGCATTGATATTCTGTGCTGTGCAGGTCATAAAGGGCTTATGGGACCAACTGGAACAGGAATAATGATATTAAACAACAATATTTACCTTGATTCAATAATTGAAGGTGGTACAGGCAGTAACTCAATGAGCGCTACTCAACCTGATATATTGCCAGATAAATTTGAAAGTGGAACACCAAATGTTCAAGGAATTATCGGTCTTTCTTCAGCTGTTGATTATATTAAGAGATTTAATGTCAGAAGAATATATGAACACGAAAACTTGCTATTAAGATATCTTCAAAAGAGTATTGATAATAATGATAACGTAATTCTTTATACGAATTTTTATGATAACAGCCAACATCTTGCACCAATACTCTCTTTTAATATAAAAAGTATGCATAGTGAAGTAGTAGCAGAAAAATTGAGCAGCTTTGGAATATGTGTAAGGGCGGGCTTCCATTGTGCACCTTTGGCACATAAAAAATTCGGCACAGAAAATATAGGAACTGTCAGGATTTCTCCGTCAATTTTCACTAAAAAAAGTGATATAGATTTTTTAATAAAATCTCTTATAAAAATTGCAAAATCAAATTAGTTGTGATACAATATATTGTGAATATGTATATCTGTATGTAATTTACGGATTGTTTACAGATTTTTTACAATATATTGTATTATTTTTTTGAAAAGAGTGAGAAAATTATGGTTGCAGATTTCTTTGTTGATTTGTTTGAAAATATTAAACGTGCATTACTCTCATTTGGTGGACTAATTGATTTGTTTGATGTTATTTTGGTTGCTTTTGTTATATATAGTGCAATTAAACTGATTCGTGGTACTCGCGCTTTTCAACTTGCAAAAGGTGTATTAGTACTTGCAGTATTATATGCAATTGTAACATTGTTGGAAATGCGTGCAAGTGAATTTATTTTAAGTTTTGTATTTACTAACTTGTTGATGATTCTTGTGGTTATTTTTGCACCTGAACTCAGACATGCTCTTGAAACAATGGGTAGAAGTTCAGCGACAATTTCTAATATTCTTAACTTCAAAAATAAAGATGAAACTGAACTTCAGGAGAATATCAAGAACTCTATAAATGGCGTTTGTCGTGCTTGTGCCGATATGAGTGACAAGCAAGTAGGTGCTCTTATTGTTTTTGAAAAAGATACTTTACTTGGCGAAATCGCAAAAACAGGTACAGCAATTGATGCAGTTGTAACTGCTGAAATTATTGGCAACATTTTCTTCCCTAAAGCACCTATGCATGATGGTGCTGTAATCATTAAAGATGGCCGAGTTGTTTCGGCTGGCTGTATTCTTCCACTTACAAATAACAATCTTTTAAGCCGTGAACTTGGTACAAGACATCGTGCAGCAGTTGGTATGAGTGAATCAAGCGATGCAATAGTTGTAGTTGTATCAGAAGAAACAGGCGCTATTTCCGTTGCAGAAAGAGGATTACTTAAAAGAAATATTTCTGACGGTGACCTTCGTGAAATTCTTATGAAGAATTTTATTAAAGAAGACGTTAAAGAAACAAGCAAAATTAAGAAAATTTTGAGAGGTAACAAAAATGAAAAATAATAAAGATACAAATAAATCAAAATTTTCTTTTTCCGAGCTTGTTCGTGATAATAGATTTCTCGCAGTACTGTCTTTTGTTATAGCGTTTTCAATATGGATTTGGATAGCCATTGAAAAGAGTCCTGAGGTGCAACAGGTAATTACTGATGTTCCTGTTCAAATAAATCTTGAAAATACTATTCCGCAACAGCTTGGACTTGAGATTTTCGGTGAATCAGAGTTTAAGGTTGATGTAACTGTTAAAGGTAAAAAATACATAGTAGCGTCTCTTGAAAAAGATGATATACAAGTAGTTGCAAATACAAACCGTGTAGATAGTGCAGGTTTATGGACATTACAATTAAAGGTTAACCCTGCAGATAGTTCTGAGGATTTTACAATATCTGCAACTTCACAGACTTTTGTTGAGGTGTATTTTGATAAGTATAAAGAACTTGAAGTAGCACTTGAAGGTATTGTTGATACAAAACTAGAAAGTTATGTTCCTGAAGATTGTCTTGCAGGTGATGTGGTTCTTTCAAAAAATACCGTTCTTTTAAGTGGACCGGCAAGTGAAATCAATAGAGTTACAGGTGTATCAGCAACTGCTACTATTGAAGATGTTTTAGTAAAAACAACAACCTTTGATACAAAAATCGTTGTAAAAACTACTGATGGAATACCACTTGAATACACTGAAATTAATGCTGGTGATACTAATATTACAATGGCAGTGCCTGTGCTTAAAGTGGTTACACTTCCAACTGCAGTTGAGTTTAAAAATGCACCATCATATTTTATAAACAATCCATTGAAATATACGGTTTACCCATCAACGGTAAAAGTTGCAATCCCTGTTGATGCTATTGAAACCACAGAACATTTTATTGTTGATACAATTGATTTTGCCGATATTGGAAACAGTTATAATACATTTTATGTTAATGTAGATTCAATAACTTCATATAAGATAATGGATGAGAACATCAAGCGTTTCAGAATTAGTGTGAATGCTTCTGATATGAGTACTAAAACAATGACTGTTCCATCATCTGCAATTAAAATAAAAAATGACAGAGATGATTTTGATGTGCATCTTAATACTACAAAGGACATTACAATAACGCTTGTAGGACCAAAAGCAGATATTGAGGCTATTACTGCTGATAATATTAGAATAGAAGTTGATACTGCTGATAAAACAATTGTAAACGACACAAAAATTCTTCAAGGTAAGGTTGTTATCTCAGGCGATTACAATTGTTGGGCAATCGGTAAATACGATATTAAGGTCGCAGTAAAACAAAAATAATTTTAGGAGAGTGACAGGTAATGAAAAAAATATCAGTATTATTCATAGCAATCATTATCTGTTGCTTTTTTTCAGGTTGTAATATTAATATTTCCTCGGTTGATGTGCTTATGCGTCCCCCAAAACTTAGTGGTGAAAACAGCTTGCTTCAACAGACTTTTGAGTCAACAGTAGGGAATAGTGATAGTATTGTTATGAAAACACCTGTAAGTGGCGACAACAGGTCTTCATATTTGCTTTATGACCTAGACAATGATTCTGTTAAAGAAGCTCTTGTGCTCTATTCTGACCCTATTATAGACGATTTAACTTATGTGACTGTATTTAAGTTTTTAAATGATAAGTGGTCATTTGTCTCAACCATAAATGGTAAAAGCAGTGAAATATATTCTGTTGAATTTGCAGATATAAATGGTGATGGCAGATTTGAAATACTAATAAGTTGGTCGCAAGTTATTTCAGGTGATACCTTTACTCCTGCTAGTATGGGTAGTAGTGGAGAAAAGCTGTTAACAATTTACAGTTATAATGGTAGTTCAACTACTCTCCTTAAAAATGAAGCATACAGTAAGTTGCTTGTTGAAGATTTAAATAATGATTCTGCTGATGAACTATTCATTCTAAATATAAGCCTTTCTAATCAGGAAAAGGTGACTACAGGAAGAATTGTTGCTTTTGATAAAGAGTATTCAATTGAGCAAGAAATCAATTTTCAACTTACAGGTATGCTGGATATTTATAACATTGTTAGTGACACTTATTTAAATAATGACGAAACTAATACCAGAGTTTATATTGATGGTTCGATAAGTGAAAGTGGAATTATTACAGAAGTTATCGATATAAAGCACAGTGATTTGAGTGTATCATTACCATTTTATGAAAGTAATATTTCAGCACAGCCATTGACTTTACGCGATGTGAGAGTTTATTCACAGGACATTGATAATGATGGTGTTGTTGAAGTGCCTGTTATAGAAAAATTACCGGGTGGAATTAAACTTTCAGCTAATGATGATGAAAAAACCACATTAAATCTTACTGTATGGTCAGAAATCAATAATAATGAGATTATTGTTGATTCTAAGTGCTTATTAAATGGCACTTATGGATATATGTTTGTGTATCCAGAGGAGTGGTTTGGTACTATTACTGCTGTTTATAACGAGAAAAACGCAACGATTACATTCTACTCTTTAGACAGTAATGAAACTCTAATATCAGCATTGTTCTCAATTAAGTCATCATTTGAGCTTGATTGGGATGAGAATAATAACGGTTACACTAAATTTGACGAAAATAGTGTATATGTTTATGGTTATTCAATTATTGATGATGAAAATGAAGATTTATACATTAATGCTATCGAAGATAATTTTATTTTGATAAATCAGGAGTAATTTTATGAAATGTGTTTTAATTGCTGAAGACGAAGCTTCTATTCGCGATTTTGTCGTAATAAATCTTAAAAGAAGTGGATATGAAGTTATTGAAGCGTCCGATGGGGAAGAGGCAATAGAAAAATTCAATAAGTTCTGTAATCAGATTGATGTTGTAATTCTTGATATTATGATGCCGGTTATTGATGGTCTTGAGGTTTGTAAGTACATTCGTGAAAAGAGTAAAAGAACAGGTATTATTATGCTTACTGCACGTACTCAGGAAATGGATAAAGTTACAGGACTTATGGTTGGTGCTGACGATTATGTTACAAAGCCATTTTCACCATCTGAACTTATGGCACGAATTGATGCCATTTACAGAAGAGTCTCATTAACTGTTGATAATAGTGTTGAAGAAAAGCCGGGTAGTGCTATTTCTCTTAACGAATTTGTACTTGATTTAAGAAGCCACACACTTACAAAATATGGTGAGCCTGTTGAACTTACACAGGTTGAGTTTCAAATTATGGAGTTTTTCTTTTCAAATCCTAATGTTGCTCTTGAGCGTAACGAAATACTTAAATTTGTTTGGGGTGACTCATATTTCGGTGACGAAAAAGTTGTTGATGTAAATATTCACAGGTTGCGTAATAAGGTCGAAGATGAGCCCTCGCAACCAAAACATCTTACAACCGTTTGGGGTATGGGATATAAGTGGATTATATAAAGCATTAAGGCGGTGATTATATGATAAAAAACAGCATAGTTAAGCGTTGGGCTTTTTCTGTTCTCGCTGGTATTATCATATTGATTATTGCTATTGGTGTTTCTATTGGTTTTATTCTTAAAGAACAATATTATAACTCTGTTGAAATGACACTTAATTCACGAGCAAATGCTATGGTGTTATCAAATTTTAACTCTGCATCTGCTATAAGTGATGAAAACTTTATTAAAATCGGAAAAAACTTTGTTGATAACTTTTCAGACAAAAATGTTATGGAAGTCTGGGTGATTGATAAAAACGGAAACGTTGTCGTTTCTTCAACAGGCTTTTCTGTAAAAGGTGAAAAATATCCGGATTACGATTACGCAAAAGCTAGTGAAAATCGCAAAGGTTTTTGGACAGGAGAAATGCAAAGTGGCGAAAAGGTGATGGCGATGACCTATGTTTTGCCACAAAATGAAAACGGCGTAAATGGTGCAGTCAGGTATATAATCTCACTTGAAGATATTGACAGACAACTTATCTTTATCTGGGTTATTATATCGGTACTTTTACTTGTGTTTATATCTTTTGTTGTTACATCAGGTGCATTCTTCATAAATTCCATCATCAATCCTGTACGAAAAATCAATGAAACGGCATCTAAAATTGCAAAAGGCGATTTTAATGTTTCAATTGAGAAATATAAATATGACGATGAAATCGGTCAGCTTTGTGACACTATCAATAATATGGCACAAGAAATCGGCGAGACTGAAAGAATGAAAAATGAGTTTATATCAACAGTATCCCACGAATTAAGAACACCTCTTACTGCTATTAAAGGATGGGGTGAGACAATTCGTTCAGCTAAAGAAGATGATGGCGAACTTATTGAAAAAGGCATAAATGTTATTGTCAATGAGTCCGAAAGACTTACAGATTTGGTTGAAGAACTTCTAGACTTCTCTCGTATGGAAAGTGGAAAATTGACACTTAAAGTCTCAAAGCTTGATATTGTAAAAGAACTTAATGAAGTTCTTGAAGTTTTCAGAGAACGTTCAGAGCGAGAAAGTATTGATTTGATTGTTAATATTCCTCATAATAGCCTTTCTATTATGGGCGATAAAAACAGATTAAAACAGGTGTTTGTAAACGTTATTGATAATAGTTTCAAATATAATAAAAAAGATGGATTTGTTAAAGTAAGTGTTGAGTGTACTAACACTGAAGTTAAAGTTGTTATTGCTGATAATGGTTGTGGTATTTCTAAAAACGACTTACCAAGAGTCCGTGAAAAATTCTACAAAGCAAATAACAGTCAGCGAGGTAGTGGTATAGGACTTGCAGTTGCTGACGAAATAATTAAAATGCACGATGGCGAAATGATAATTGAAAGTAAAATCGGTACTGGTACAAAAACTATCTTGATTTTGCCACGAAAAAATAAGTAGGGAGTAATATATTTTGAGTAATCAGAAACACAAAACATCTATTGGTGGTCAAGCCTTAATTGAAGGTATTATGATGCGTGGACCCAAAGGTAATGCTATGTCAGTTCGTTTGCCTGATGGTACAATCGAAACTGAAGTTGAGCCTTTTGTCCCATTAAAAAATAAATATAAAATATTAGGTTGGCCAATTATCAGAGGTGTAGCAGGTTTCATTGAATCAATGACAACAGGTTATAAATATTTGATGAAATCAGCCGACAAAACAATGACTGAAGAAGAAAAAGAGGAAGAAATGTCAAAACTTGACCGCTGGCTTACTGACCATATGGGCGAAAAGATGATGGCAGTTGTTGGCGTAATTTCTGCAATTCTTGGCGTTGGTCTTGCATTTGTAATATTTATGTATTTGCCAACATTAGGTGTCGATTTATTAGACGATTATATTTTAAGAAATACTGACATTCAAAGATTCCATCCATTACTTGAAGGTATATTACGAATGATAATTTTTGTTATTTATATGTATGTAGTTTCAAGAATGTCAATGATTAAACGAGTTTTTATGTATCATGGTGCAGAGCATAAAACTATTTTCTGTTATGAGAATGCGCTTGATTTAACTGTTGATAACGTCCGTAAAATGTCGCGTTTTCACCCTCGTTGTGGTACAAGCTTTATGTTTGTAATGATTATTATAAGCGTTCTTGTATCTTCTGCGCTTGTACTTATTTTCCCTGGACTTGCTGAAATTAACAGGTTACTTTGGATTGCAATTAAAGTTGCAATTTTACCACTTATTATGGGATTAGGCTATGAGTTCATTAAATATGCAGGTAAGCACGAAAATATTGTTGTAAAAGTATTATCTGCGCCTGGTTTGTTTATGCAACGAATCACAACTGTTGAGCCGACTGATGATATTATTGAGGTGGCAATTGAATCAATAAAAGCTGTTATTACAGATAATCCTGAGGATGATAAAATAAGATGACGATTTTAGAGTTGTTTCGTTATTGTAAAGAGAAATTAAGCTTTGCTGATTCACCTGAATTTGACACAATTTGTATTTTCGAAGATTTATTAGATATACCAAAATCAAAAATATATTTTAATGACATTGAAGCAACTGACAAGCAAATTAATATAGTTAAAAATGTTGTAAATCGTCGCGAAAATGGTGAACCATTACAATACATACTCGGTAAATGGGATTTTTACGATTTAACTTTTAATGTGGGTAAAGGTGTGCTGATTCCGAGACCTGAAACAGAAATGCTTGTAGATTTTGCTCTTGAAAAGCTTAAAAATATAAAATCACCGGTTATCTACGATTTGTGTGCCGGTAGTGGTTGTATAGGTCTTACAATCGCTTACCACAGAAAAGACGCAAAAGTGTATCTTCTTGAAAAAGAAAACAGCGCATTATCTTATCTTAAATCCAATAAAGAAAAACATAACCTTAATAACGCTTGTGTAATACAAGGCGATTTGTTTGATATAGATTTTTCAGAGATTCCTCAAGCTGATGTAATTCTCTCAAATCCTCCATATATTCCTGCAAATGAAATTGATGGATTACAGAAAGAAGTTCAGTTTGAACCTGTGACAGCACTTGATGGTGGTACAGATGGTCTTGATTTTTACCGTTGTATAGCTAAAAAATGGATTTCAAAGGTTAAAACGAATGGCTTTATTGCCCTTGAATGTGGTGAAGAACAAAGCGAAGATATAATCAATATATTTAATGGCAACTATTCTGAAAAACAAGTGATTTATGATTTTAATAATATTGACAGAATTGTAACTTTTGGAATATAATATTAATTTAGAAATGAAAGGGGATTTTTATGTTATTAGACCTTTTAAGTGGAGATACTGATGGTTTAAGTTTGATTATCACATTCTTTGCAAGAGTGTTTGTAATTTTCTGCACAATGCCTATACACGAATATGCTCATGCATTGATTGCAACAAAATTAGGCGACCAGACACCTCGTCTTGCAGGTCGTTTAACACTTAATCCTATGGCGCATATTTCACCTATGGGTGCAGTAATGATGTTATTGTGTGGTTTTGGTTACGCAAAACCTGTTAACGTTAATCCTCGTAATTTTAAAGATGTAAAAAAGGGTATGGCGATTACAGCTATAGCTGGTCCAATTGCGAATCTTTTAATGGGATTTATATTTATTACAGGTTCAGTTTTTACATTAAATCTGATTAAAAATCCTACTGAAATTCATTTTGCAATATTCTACTTTTTAGCATTTGCAGGTGCTCTTAATGTAAATCTTGCAGTGTTTAATTTGCTTCCTATTCCACCATTGGATGGTTCAAGAATATTACAGCTTTTAATTCCTGCAAAATATTATTATAAGTTTTTGCAATATGAAAGATATGTAACAATCGTTATTTTTGTTTTGATATTGACAGGTGTGTTGTCTAGACCATTATCAGAAATTTCAGGTTTTATTATTGATTTGTTTAACAAAATTGCAAGTTTACCATTTTAATAAATAAAGGATAGTTTATGGAAAAGATTTCTTATAAGTTAGATGTATTTGAAGGTCCAATGGACTTGCTTTTGCATTTAATTTCAAAGCATAAACTGAATATTTATGATATTCCTATCGTAACGCTGGTTGAACAATATATAGATTATGTTCGCCAGATGCAAGAGGAAGATATGTATGTCGCTGCCGAGTTTCTTGAAATGGCGGCTCGCTTAGTTTACCTTAAATCTGTTTCACTGTTACCTGTATATACAGAAGCTGAAGAGTTAAAGCAAGAACTTCAGGGCGAGTTAATCGAATATAGAGATATGAAAATTCTTGCAGGTAAACTTTCAGAAAATACTGAAGGCTTTGGTACATTTATAAGACAACCTGAAAAAATTGACCCTGACCAGACTTATAAGCGTCTTCATGACCCTGAAGAACTTTTCAGTGCTTATGTTTCTGCTGCAGGCAAAAAACTTCGTCAGTTACCTCCACCAATTGAAGCATTCCGTGAAATTGTTGTTAAAAAAGTTGTTTCAGTTGGTTCAAAGATTTCAAATATCTTTAAGAAATTAACTAAAAAGGGACAAAAAGCAAAACTAAATACCTTGTTTGCAGACGCCGAATCACGTTCAGATATTGTTGCTACTTTTTTAGCAGTACTTGAGCTTACTAAATCAAAAAAGGTTAAAGTTATTGGTGATGGTGAAGAAACACAGGTTGAACTTTTAGATTCTGATTATTCAGAAGTTAGTGAGGAATGGAATTAATGAAAGCAAGTAAATTACAAGCGGCTGTTGAGGCAATTTTGTTTGCGTCAGGTGAGCCGATTGAACTTGAAAGAATAGCAGAGGCACTAGGAATCGAGCCTGAAGTATGTGAACAGGTTGTATATAATCTTTCTGCCCAACTTGATGAGCGTAATAGTGGAATTACAGTGCTTAAATTAGGGGATAAATATCAGCTATCATCAAGAACAGAGTATGCTGAAGTTATCCGTGATGTTTTAGAACTTCGTAAAAATACCCCACTCTCACAAGCAGCATTTGAAGTGTTGGCAGTTATTGCGTATAATCAGCCTGTTACAAAATCTTTTGTTGAACAGGTACGTGGTGTTGATTGTAGTGGTGTAATTTCAACACTCTGTCAGAAAAAACTTGTTGAAGAGAAAGGCAGACTTGATTTGCCGGGCAGACCACTTATATATGGTACAACCCCTGACTTTCTTCGTTGTTTTTCAATTTCCTCACTTGATGAACTTCCTGCAATCCCTGAAAGTGAAAAGGAAGAAGCAGAAAACATTCAAGATACAGAAAACGATACATTAGTTGAGTAAAACTTAACAAAATTCTTATAGGAGGTGTTTTAAATGACAGGTTTATACATATTTCTCGGTATAATTGGGTTTATTGTACTTGTACTCAGTATCCGTATTACTGTGAATGGTGAATTTTTTGATGTATTTAAATTAAATGTTAAATGGTTATTTTTAAAAATAGATATTTTACCTGCAAAAAAGAAAGATAAACCTAAAAAAGAAAAAGCACCTAAAGAGAAAAAAGAAAAACCTACAACTGAAGAAGTAGTTGAAGAAACACCAACAGAAAAGAAAGAAAATATTTTTGTAAAGTTTTACAACAATCAAGGTTTTGATGGTGTAATTCAGTTAATTAATAATGTTGGTAAAGCATTAGGCAAACTTATGCACTCTTTCAAAAAACATATTGTTTTGCGAGAATTGTATTTGTGGATGACAGTTACAGGTGGATGCGATGCAGCAGAAACTGCCCTTGAATATGGACGCGTTTGTCAAAAGGTTTTTCCGGCAATGTCCTTTATATGTTCAAATCTTACTGTTAAGAAATATGATGTTGAAATTGAGCCTGACTTTTTAGGTAGCAAAAATAAAGCAGAGTTTGTATTTTCGGTATCAGTAAGACCAATATTTATTTTGAATGCACTCATAGTACTTGTGTTCAGATTACTTATTAAAGTTGTTCTCAAATTCCTTATGGGAATTAAAGATAAATCAAAAAATAATGAAAATATAAATGAAGGTGGTGCTTTATGATGAAAGAAAAATCATCAGCAGCAGGAATTCTTGAAACTACAATTGAAAAGGTTAAGGACCTTGTTAATGTCAGCACAATCATTGGCGAACCAATGAAAGTTGAAGGTGGCGTTACAATTATCCCTGTTTCAAAAGTAACTTATGGTTTTGCTTCAGGTGGTTCAGACTTCCCATCAAAATCAAATCAAGATATTTTTGGTGGTGGCGGTGGAGCTGGCGTTACAATTATGCCTATCGCATTCCTTGTTATTGACGCTTACGGTAATGTTGATATTAAACATATCACTGCTTTTGATAACGCTGCAGAGCGCATTGTTGGCCTTGTACCTGAAATGTTTGATAAAGTTTCAAACGCTGTTAATAAAGCAAAAATGGATAAAGCTTTAAATGTAGCAGTAGCAGGTGTTGAAGAAGAAAAAACTGAAGAAACAGTAGCTGAATAATTATTCTTATTAATCACCAAAACACATATACTGTTTTGGTGATTGATTATGAAAAAAATAATATCTGTATTTCTTGCTTTTGTTTTGTTGTTTACATTTAGCACTTATGTATTTGCCGAAGATTCTTTAAAGATTTCGGCTAAATCTGCTGTTGTAATTTCTGCTGATACTTGTGAGGTTATTTATTCAAAAAATATGAATGAGCAACTACCTATGGCAAGTACAACAAAAATAATGTCGTCAGTTTTAGCACTTGAATATGGTGCAGTTGACGAAATGCAGAAAGTAACAACTGATATGATTGCTGTTGAAGGTAGTTCAATTGGACTTCTTGATGGTGACAAGATATCTTTAAAAACTCTTGTTAAAGGCATGCTTTTGGAGTCTGGTAATGATGCTGCTAATGCTGTTGCACATATTATAGGTGGTAATATATCTGTATTTGTAGAAATGATGAATGATAAAGCAAAAGAAATTGGAATGTACTCAACTTCTTTTGAAACTCCGTCAGGTCTTGATGGAGAAAATCACTATTCAACTGCATTCGATATGGCTGTACTTGGTGCTTATGCCATCAAAAATCCTGAGTTTCGTAGCATTTGTGAAGATGAAAGTGATGTAGTGTATTATGGTAATCCGCCATACAGACGTGTTTTTACTAATCACAATAAACTTTTGGACCTATATGATGGTGCTTTTGGTATAAAAACAGGTTTTACTAAAAAAAGTGGCAGATGTTTAGTATCTGCTGTATGTAAAGATGGCAAAACATTGGTTGCAGTTACACTTAATGCGCCTGATGATTGGAATGACCATATTAAAATGTACGATTATGCCTTTGAAAAGGTAAATTCCTATGAATTAATAGAAGATTTTAGTGACATCAAGTTAAAAGTCGTTGGTGGTACAAAGAGTAATATAGATATAGAAATGTTGACTGTTCCAGAATATACAACAGTAAAAAATATCGAGTATATTGATAGAATATACATTAAACAGTTTGAGTATGCACCGGTATATAAGGGCGATGTTGTGGGTAAAATTGAGTTTTATCATAACAATATAATAATTTCCGAAGTGCCCATTTGTGCAGCAGAAACTGTTGAAATAATTAGCAAAAATTAAAGGTTTTAGGTGAATTATGGCAGATAATAAAATCCGACTTCAGAAATATATTTCTGAGTGTGGTGTTGCTTCACGAAGAAAAGCAGAAGAATTGATTTTGGCTGGTAAGGTTAAGGTTAACGGTAAACCTGCGTCTATTGGTGATAAAGTTGACCCAAAGCGTGACACAGTTGTTGTTGCTGGTAAAAAAATTGTTAGAAGTAAAAAGAACACATATATTATGCTTCATAAACCTCGTGGATTCATTACAACATTAAGTGATGAAATGGGTAGAAAATGTGTTGCACAACTTGTTGAGGATGTTGGCACTCGAGTTTATCCTGTTGGCAGACTTGACCGTGATTCTGAAGGATTGTTGCTTTTAACTGATGATGGCGAGTTTGCAAATGCTCTTACTCATCCTACACATCATGTTCCAAAAACATATAGAGTTACTGTTCGTCCGTCTATCAATGAAGAACAGATTACAAAACTTACAACCGGAATTGAAATTGACGGCAGAATGACGATGCCTTCAGAAGTACGCGTTATTGAGAAAAAAGAGGGTAGAGTAGTCCTTGAAATAATCATTTATGAGGGCAGAAACCGTCAAATTAGGAAAATGTGTGAAGCATTAGGACTTGAAGTTGCTCGTCTTAAGCGTACTCAGATTGGTTCGGTTAAACTTGGTATGCTTAAACAAGGTGACTGGCGTAATCTCACTGAAGAAGAAGTGCATAAGCTTACGGTTGCAGCATCACTTGATAGAAAGAGTAAGTAATAATGATTTTTTATAAACCTATAACAGATATTGATACATTAAAAAATGAATTCCCTGAATTTCAATTTACAGATAGCCTTTATGGTGCTTATATAGGACTTGATGAAGAAAAAAATCCGGTTGGCAAATGTCTTATGAGTGTTGTTGATTATAATTGTTACATTCATAAACTTGATTGCGATTATTCGGACAAGCTTCTTGTTGAAGGTTTTCTTCGTGCAGCGCTTAATTTTTGTGCTAACAGAAATGCCTATATGGCACATTGTGAAATTGATGTAATCAGTGATGTTCTCAAATATCTTGGATTTGAAAATAATAATGGAGTCTACAGTGGAGATATTCCGACTTTGTTAAAGGGAAGTTGCTGTAAATAATATGGAGTGATATATATGATTAGAAGTATGACTGGTTATGGTCGTGCGCAAATGACGATTGACACAATGAGCATCACAGTTGAACTTAGAAGTGTTAATCATCGTTATTTCGAGTTTAACTCGCGCGTACCAAGAAACTATGGATTTCTTGATGAAAAATTAAAGAGTTTTGTAGGTTCACTTGTTTCTCGTGGTAAAGTTGAGTGCTATGTTTCAGTTGAAAATCTTGAAGACGGTGAGGTTGAAATCCTTGTAAATCATTCTCTTGCCGATTCATATATTAAAGCATTAAATGAACTTGCAGACAGAAATGATTTAGCTCTTCGTGATGATTTAGTTCTTTCAACACTTGCACGAAACAATGATATTTTTGCAGTGCATAAGCAAGAAGCAGATGAAGAAAAAATCTGGAATGCTGTTAAAACTGTTACAGAAGAAGCAGTTTCAAAGTTTGTTTCTATGCGTGAGGCTGAGGGCGAAAAACTTAAAGCAGATATTTTGTTCCGTGCAGATGAAATCCTTAAAAAAGTTGCAGTAATTGAAGAACGTTCACCTGAAACAGTTAAAGAATATAACGATAAACTTCTTGCAAGAATTAACGAGTTTTTATCAGATGTTCAGGTTGATGAACAGCGCCTCCTTACAGAATGTGCTATTTTTGCAGATAAAGTTGCAGTTGCTGAAGAAACTGTAAGACTTCGCAGTCATATTGACCAGTTAAGACTCTTTATGGATAGTGATGAAGCAATCGGCAGAAAAATCGATTTCCTCGTTCAAGAAATGAACAGAGAAGCAAATACAATCGGCTCAAAAGCTCAGGATGTTACTATTGCTCGTAATGTAATTGACATTAAAGCTGAAATTGAAAAAATTCGTGAGCAGATTCAAAATATTGAATGAGGTAGCATATGAAACTTATAAATATTGGATTCGGTAATGCAGTTAATGCTGACAGAGTTATTGCAGTTGTTTCAACTGATTCTGCACCTGTAAAAAGAATAATTGCACAAGCAAAAGAAAATCATATGCTTATTGATGCTACTCAGGGCAGAAAAACACATGCAGTTCTTATAATGGACAGTGACCATATTGTAGCCACTTACCTTAAGGCAGAAACAATTTTAAGCCGTACAGAAACTGTTGAGGAGGGCGCTACTTATGGAGAATAATAAAGGCACTCTTGTTTTGTTTTCAGGGCCGTCCGGTGTTGGTAAAGATACAGTTTTAGAAATTGTACTTGCAAAAGATTCATCACTTCAAAAATCTGTTTCATGTACTACTCGTGGTATTCGTGAAAACGAAATTAATGGTAAAGATTATTATTTTATTTCAGTACCTGAATTTGAAAAAATGATTGAAAATCATGAGGTGCTTGAGTTTGCTAAGTATGGAGCAAATCTTTATGGTACACCTAAAGCACCTGTTGATAAATGGCTTAGTGAAGGTAAAACCGTTATTTTGAAAATTGAAGTTCAGGGTGCAAGTAATATTAAAAAGCTTTATCCTGAATCAGTTGGTATTTTTATTATGCCGCCATCAATGGAGGAGCTTGAGCAAAGACTTCGTTCAAGAGGAACTGAAGATGAGTCTGATATAAAAAAGCGTCTTGAAATCGCAAATGAAGAAATCGGACATAGCAAAGACTATGACTATTTAGTAGTCAACGATGATTTAGAAAAAGCATCTGAAAATGTTTTAGATATTTTACATAAATTATATAAGTGAGGTAATAAATAATGTTTAATCCAGATTTAAGAAATGTACTCAAAAACAAAACAAGTCGTTACTCTCTTGTTACTGCAGTTGCAAAACGCGCAAGAGAAATTGCAGGTGACGCACAGGAAAATGGCGAAATTCTTGAGGAAAAGCCAGTTAGCCTTGCACTTGACGAAATTATCAACGGCAAATATGAGGTTGTAGAGCCAGAAGAAATAAGAAATATATAATTATAATTTAATATTTTTTAGCAGAGGGGGCAGATTATGAAAGATTTAACGATTGCAAAGGTTGCTGTTGAAAACACAGCTTATTCCTTTGATATGTTATTCGACTATTCTGTTCCCGATTCTTTATGTTCAGAACTTAGTGCAGGTATGCGTGTTTTGGTGCCTTTTGGTACTTCCTCAAAAAAACGAGTTGGTATCGTTTTTTCAGTTAATACAGTTGAAAAAACTGAAAAAAGATTGAAAAAAATTGATAGTGTTCTCGATGATGAACCTTTACTTACATACGAAATGCTTAAAACTGCAAACTTTGTTCGTGAAAGATGCTTTTGCACATATTTTGAAGCGTGCAAAATGTTTTTACCATTAGGCTTTTCTATGTCTGTAAGCGTTCTGTATGCCGTTAACAGTGATTTTAAGGGTAAAATTACAGATGATAAAGAAAAAATTGTTTTTGACTATTTAAAAGATAAAAACAGTTATGTTAAAAGTGAAACTGTATCAAAATCCTGTTCGTTAACAAAAATTGATGAAATACTTGATACAATGGTGTCAAAGGGTATGTTGTTGCGTAATGTTGATGCGCAACGCAGAACTGGTGACGCTACTGTAAAAATGGTGCGTCTTAAAGTTGACATAAATGACGAATCAAGTGAATTTGGTAAAATTACTGCAAAACAGAAGGAAGTTATTAAAGTTTTAACTGATGTGGGAATGGCGTCAGTTAAAGAAATCTGTTATTTTACAGGTTTTACTTCTGCAGTTATTTCAGCACTTGAAACTAAGGGTATTGTTGAAGTTTTTGAGAGCGAAGTGTATCGTTCACCGTACAGTGATGTCGATAACCCTGAATGTAATGAAATTGTTTTATCAGAAGAGCAAAACAGGGCTTTTGAAGGTTTGCTGTCACTTTATAACGAGAACACGGCAAAAGGTGCTTTGCTTTATGGTGTTACAGGCAGTGGAAAGACACAGGTTTATCTTAAATTAATTGATAAAGCATTGAAAACTGATAAAGGAATTATTGTAATGATTCCTGAAATCTCTCTTACACCACAGTTGCTTTCTATATTCTATGAACGATATGGAAGTAAGGTAGCAGTACTTCATAGTGCGTTATCACTAGGTCAACGTCTTGACGAATGGAAACGCATTAAGCGTGGTGAGGCACAAATAGTTGTTGGCACTCGTTCCGCTGTGTTTGCACCTTTTGATAAAATTGGCTTGATTATTATTGACGAAGAGCAAGAACATACATATAAGTCAGAAATGACACCTCGATATCATGCACGTGAAGTTGCGTCTTACCGAATTGGCTGTCATAACGGATTATTGTTGTTGTCATCTGCAACGCCATCAATTGATACATATACTAAAGCAAAAAACGGTTCGTATTCATTATTCAAGCTTGAAAATCGATATGGTAACGCGATTTTACCTGTAGTTGAAACTATTGACACAACCTATCAAAGTGATATGGTGCTTGAAAATGTAAGTAAAAAACTTGCTGACGAGATAAAATCAACAATTGCTGATGGCAAACAATGTATCTTGTTACTTAATCGTCGTGGATATAACACTTATGTATCTTGCACTGAATGTGGTACTGTTGCTACTTGCCCTAATTGTAGTATTTCAATGACATATCATATTAAAAACGGAAGACTTATGTGTCATTATTGCGGCTATTCAGTTCCATATACCAAAAAATGCAGTAATTGTAGTAACGATTCTTTAAAATTTGTTGGCGCTGGCACTCAAAAACTTGAAGAAGAGTTAAAACTTATTGTTCCTGATGCCAAAATTTTGCGAATGGATACCGACACTACCAATTCACGATATTCTTATGAAGAAAACTTCAATAGTTTTGGAAAAGGTGAGTATGATATTCTCGTTGGTACACAGATGGTTGCAAAAGGACTTAACTTTGAAAATGTTACTCTTGTTGGTGTTCTAAGTGTTGACCAGATGCTCTTTAATGATGATTATAAAAGTGGTGAAAGAGCATTTGATTTGATTACTCAGGTCGTTGGCAGAAGTGGTCGTGGTAATTCACCGGGTAAGGCATATATTCAAACTGCTTTTTCAGATAGTGAAATTATTTGCCTTGCAAAAGAACAAGATTACGATTCTTTTTACGATATTGAAATCAATATGCGAAAGCAAATGGTTTATCCACCGTTTTGTGATATATGTGTAATAGGATTTTCTGGTGAAAAAGACTATTCAGTAAATGTTTCTGCCAATGAATTTCTTAATGCATTAAAAAGAATACATACTGAACAGTATTCTGACCTTAAAATTATTGTGTTAGGGCCTGTTGCACCAAGAGTTTCAAAAGTTGGTGGTAAGTTCAGAAACAGAATAATTATAAAATGCAGAAATGAAAAAAGATTTCGTGAAATGATTAGCAATTTGTTAAAAGATTTTGATAAAAATAAAAACAATATAAGTGTTTATGTTGATATAAATCCTGAAAGTTTAATATAGGAGAAGGAAAAATGGCTATAAGAAATATTAGAACAGAAGAAGACCCAATTTTAAGAAAAAAGAGCCGAGTTGTTGAGAATTTTGATGATAGACTTTTTGAACTTCTTGATGATATGGCCGAAACAATGTATGCTGCTGATGGTGTTGGACTTGCAGCTGTACAGGTTGGCGTGTTACGACGTGTTGTTGTAATTGATATCGGTGAAGGTTTAATGGAACTTATTAACCCTGAAATTATCGAAATTGATGGTATTCAGTGCGATGTTGAGGGATGTCTTTCATTGCCTGGAAAACAAGCATATACAATGCGTCCTATGACCGTAAAAGTTAAAGCTCAAAATCGTGATGGTAACTGGTGTATGTATAAAGGTAGTGGATTAAAAGCAAAAGCATTCTGCCACGAAATTGACCATCTTGACGGTATCTTATATGTTGATAAAATTGCTAAACAAGAAGAAATCGACAAATATGTCCAGAAAAGTGAGTGATAAATAATGCGTATAATTTTTATGGGAACACCAGAATTTTCAGTTCCTTGTTTACAAGCAATTATAAACAGTAATAATGAAGTTGTTGGTGTATTTACTCAACCTGATAAGCCAAAAGGAAGAGGTTATGAAATGACACCACCACCGGTAAAAGTGTGCGCAATCGAAAACAATATCCCTGTATTTCAACCGGTTTCAATGAGAAATGGCGAAGCTCTAGAAATAATTAACTCGTTAAATGCAGATTTAATTATTGTAGTTGCATTTGGTAAAATTTTACCTAAAGAAATTCTTGAAAGTGTAAAATATGGTTGTATCAATATTCATGCATCACTTTTGCCAAAGCTTCGTGGCGCAGCGCCAATTCAATGGAGCATTATAAATGGTGAAACAGAAACAGGCGTTACATCTATGCAAATGGATGTAGGTCTTGATACTGGTGATATGCTTATTAAAAAAAGTATTCTTATTACCGAAAATATGAATGCAGGTGAGTTGCACGATGCGTTATCTGTAATAGGTGCAGAAGTGTTAATTGAAACAATCAATAATATTGATAACCTTAAACCTGAAAAGCAAATTGATGAGTTCTCAAATTATGCTCCAATGCTTTCAAAAGAACTTTGTCCTATTGATTTTTCAAAATCATCTCAGGAAGTTCATAATAAAATTCGTGGATTGTCACCTTGGCCAGTTGCTACAACAAAAATTGACGGAAAAAACTACAAAATCCATAAGTCCCAAATATTAACTGAATCTTTTAAGGGTGATTTTGGCGAAGTTGTAGATAATAATAACAGACTTGTTGTTATGTGTGGCGACGGTAAATGTATTGAAATTCTTGAAATTCAGGCAGAGGGTAAGCGTAAAACTGATACAGCAAGTTTCTTAAGAGGTCGAAAAATCGAAAAAGGAACAATAATCGGAGGTTAATATGGATTATTTCTCATATTATTATCTTTCAAACTACTATTATTTAATATTGGTTGTACCTGTTGTTATTCTATCAATGATTGCATCTGCAAGAGTAAACTCATCGTTTAAAAAGTACTCTCAGGTATTTTCATCACGAAATCTTACAGGCGCTCAGGCTGCTTTTGAAGTTTTAAGACATTATGGTATAACAAATGTACAGATTGAACGTGTAAATGGTAACCTTACTGACCATTATGACCCACGCACAAATGTAATCAGATTATCTGATAGTGTGTATAATTCAACATCTGTTGCTGCAATAGGTGTTGCTTGTCACGAAGCTGGTCACGCAGCTCAATATGCCCAGAGTTATGCACCAATAAAAATCAGAAATTTGGTTTTACCGGCTGCAAACCTTGGCTCAAAAGCAGGAATCCCACTTGCGATTATAGGTTTTTTCCTTAATTTTGAAGTTCTTGCTGTTGCAGGTATTGTTTTTTTCTCATTTGCAGTACTTTTTCAGTTAATTACTTTACCGGTTGAATTTAATGCAAGTAAAAGAGCACTTGATGTTATCAGCAATGCTGATATTTTAAGTGAAAATGAAAAAGTTGGTGCTAAAAAAGTGCTTACAGCAGCTGCTATGACTTATGTTGCAGCCCTTGCAGTAAGTATTGCAAACTTATTGAGAATATTATTGATGTTTAATCGAAGAAGAAAGTAATTTATGGATGATAGATTTTTAGCATATAAAATTTTAAGTAAAATTGAACGAGATAAAGCGTATTCAAATATTGCAGTTGACTCTGTTCTTAATCAGAATGAAGCTTCATCTGCACCGTTTGTTTGTGCTTTGGTGTATGGTGTAATTGAACGTAAAATAACACTTGATTATTATTTATCAAAATTACTTACACAACCAATTAAAAAACTTAATCCACAAGTTCTTACAATTCTGCGAATGGGCGCTTATCAGATTAAATATATGGATAAAGTGCCTGTGTCTGCAGCTGTAAATGAAAGCGTTAAATTATCTAAAAAAGTAAAATGTGGATTTGCATCAGGTCTTATAAATTCAGTTTTAAGAAAAGTTGCTACAACTGAAATCAAATTACCTGAAACTGATAATAAAATTTATGATTTAAGTATTGCTTATTCTTGTCCTGAAAGTTTAGTTTCTCATTTTGTGAATGATTACGGCTACATAAAAGCAGAGAGCATACTTAAGGCGTCAATAGGTGCAGTGCCTGTATATTTGAGAGTAAATACGCTTAAAACTACAAGTTGTGAGTTAATTGATATTCTCAAAAAAGAAGGTATAACAGCAAAATCACTTGGTAATGGAGCAACTCTTGAAGTAGTTGATGGTGGAGCTGTTTTCAAAACTGAAGCATATAAAAAAGGCTTTTTTCACGCGCAGGATATAGCTTCACAGACTTGTATTGAAAACTTTGCGCCACAGAAAAATGATGTTGTTTTTGATATGTGTGCAGCTCCTGGTGGTAAATCCTTTACAATAGCACAGATTATGGAAAATCAAGGTGAAATTTATTCATTTGATTTGTATGACCACAAGATTAGACTTATAAATGATGGGGCAAAACGACTTGGTATCAATATAATAAATGCACAAATAGGTGACGCATCAATTTATAATTCTAATTTACCAAAAGCTGATAAAATACTTTGTGATGTGCCTTGTGCAGGTCTTGGAGTTATCAGACGAAAACCTGAAATAAAGTACAAGGATTTCGACTTTGTTGACAAATTATGTGAATTGCAATATAATATTTTAGAAAATTCTGCGTTGTACTTGAAAGAAAAAGGTGTAATTATGTATTCAACCTGTTCTTTAAGCAATAAAGAAAATGAAGAAGTTTGCAGAAAATTTTTAGAAGAGCATAAAGACTTCAAAAATGGGGGAATGGTAACATTGTTTCCTAATGAAAATAGTTCTGACGGTTTCTTTTATGCAACGCTTATCAGGGAATAATTTATGTTAAAAGATATACGCTCGTTAAATTATGACGAATTATCACAAGAAATACTCGATTTAGGTTTTCCTAAATTTCGTATAAATCAGATTTTTTCTTGGGTACATGAAAAATGTGTCTCATCATTTGATGAAATGACTAACATTTCAAAAGATATGAGGGCAAAACTTTCTGACCACTTTGTATTCAACAACTGTCAAATCAATACAAAACTTGTATCAAAAATTGATGATACCGTGAAGTATTTATTTCAGTTTTCTGATGGTGAATATGTTGAAAGTGTAGTTATGAAATATAAATATGGCTATTCTATTTGTATTTCAACTCAAGTTGGTTGTAAAATGGGTTGCACTTTCTGTGCATCTGCAATTGGTGGATTTGTGCGTCAGTTGACTGTTGGTGAAATGCTTGCAGAGGTTTATACTGCACAAAAAGATTTGAACATAAGAATTAACCATATGGTGCTTATGGGTACAGGCGAGCCGCTTGATAATTATGATAATGTTATGAAAATGCTTGAACTCATAACAGATGAAAAAGGTCAGAATATGAGTATGCGTCATATTTCTTTATCAACTTGTGGTGTTGTGCCAAAAATTTATGAACTTGCTGAAAAGAAATTAGGTCTTACATTATCTGTTTCGTTACACGCACCTAATAATACAATTCGTTCAAAATCAATGCCTATTAATAATAAATATAATATTGATGAACTTCTTAAAGCGTGTAAGTATTATACTGACACTACAAGTAGACGAATTTCGTTTGAGTATGCTATGATTCAAGGGCTTAACGATAGTGATGATTGTGCACTTGAATTAGCAAAAAGATTAAAAGGTATTTTATGTCATGTTAATTTAATTCCGGTTAATAATGTCCGTGAAACTGACTATATAAAGAGTACAGTTGAAAGACAGAAGAAATTTATAGATATTCTGGCTTCAAAAGGTATTACGGCTACCGTGCGTCGAACGCTTGGTAGTGACATCAATGCTTCTTGTGGTCAACTTAGAGCATCAAAGAAAAATAAGTAGGTGAGTCTTTGAAAATTGTTGCTAAAACAGATATTGGCTTAAAAAGGGAATCCAATCAGGATTCTTATGCTGCAGGTGAGTTACCTGGTGCAGTGGCTTGGGCTGTCGTTTGTGATGGAATGGGTGGCGCTGCTGGTGGTAATTATGCCAGCTCAACTGCTGTTAAAGTAATATCTGAAAGAATTACATCTTCATATCGTGCAGGGATGTCTGCAAGTTCAATTCGTAATATGCTTACATCAGCAATAGCTGCTGCGAACATCAGCGTTTATGATATGAGTAAAGCAGACCCCGAACTTACAGGTATGGGTACAACTGTTGTTGTTGCAATAGTTGTTGATAACAACGTGTTTATTGCACACGCAGGGGACTCAAGAGCATATATTCTATCCGATGGCTCACTTAATCAACTTACAAAGGACCATTCAATTGTCCAAGAAATGATTGACCATGGTACTCTTACTCCTGACGAAGCAAAGGTTGACCCGCGTAAGAATATTATCACACGTGCATTGGGCGTTGATTACGAACTTCGCATTGATTTCGATATTGCCGATATTAGTGAAAACGACGTGCTGATTTTATGTACTGACGGATTAACAAATTTTGTTGAACCACAGGAAATTTATGAACTTACTGACGACGGTAAGTTTTATGAGTATGCTGAACGACTTGTTGACCGTGCTAACAGCAACGGTGGTGGTGACAATATTACAGTTGTCACCGTGTCCTATTAAACTGGTTGAAAGGAGTTTTAACAATGGAAAACTTTTGTGGTAAACGTTTAGATGGCCGTTACGAAATCCGTGAAATTATCGGTGTTGGTGGTATGGCTGTTGTATATAAAGCCTATGATAATATTGACGACAGAATTGTTGCAATTAAAATATTAAAAGATGAGTATTTAACAAATGAGGACTTCAAGCGTAGATTCAAGAATGAATCAAAAGCTATTGCAGTGCTATCTCATCCAAATATTGTTCGTGTTTATAATGTTAGCTTTGGTGACCGCTTACAGTATATTGTTATGGAATATGTTGATGGTATTACACTTAAAGAGTACATCGAACAGCAAGGCGTAATTAACTGGAAAGAAGCAGTTCACTTTATGGGACAAATTCTTGCAGCTTTGCAACACGCTCATGATAAAGGCATTGTTCATCAGGATATCAAACCACAGAATATTATGCTTTTACAGGATGGTACTATTAAGGTTACTGATTTTGGTATTGCAAGATTCAGCAGAGGTGATTCTGATACAACTTCTGAAAATGCAATTGGTTCAGTTCACTATATCAGTCCTGAACAGGCAAGGGGAGAAATGACTGACGATAAAGCTGATATCTATTCAGTTGGCGTTGTTATGTATGAGATGCTTACAGGTAAACTCCCATTCCAGTCAGATAGTGCAGTTTCTGTGGCTCTTATGCAACTTCAGCAAGACCCAAAACGTCCAAGAGATATTATTCCTACACTTCCTTTGGGACTCGAACAGATTACAATTCGTGCTATGCAGAAAAACCCTAATGACCGTTATGGCTCAGCAGCAGAAATGCTTATGGATATTAACGAGTTTAAGAGAAATCCTGCTATTAAATTCAATTACACATATTTTGTTGACCAGGAGCCTACCAAATTTGTAAAAACAGGTGGTGCTGCAACTCGTGGTCAGGTAAATCAGCGTAACGAAAAGCAAGAAACAGAGTCAAAGTCTATTAATAAGACAACTGCAATTATGTTAGGCGCAATTGCTGGTGTTGTTGTGCTTATTCTTATTATTGCTGGTATTTTTGTTGGTGTTGGCAATCAAAAGGTTGAAGTACCTAACTTTGTAAACCTCAATTATTATGAAGACATTGAAAATAATAAGGAATACACTGATAAGTTTGAATTTGTCGTTGAGTTTGATGTTAATTCTACCCTTGAAGATGGTACAGTTCTTGAACAAACACCAGATGCAAGTGAAAAAGTAAAGAAACATTCCGAAATTAAACTTGTTATCGTTAAGAAAAATAATGTGGTTATTGATTCTTCAATTCTTGGTATGAATGAAGAACAGGCTCGTACTTATCTTATAAATCGAGGCGTTATTCCAACAATCAAGTATGAGTTTTCAGAAACTATTGCACCAGGTCTTGTTCTTAAAACATCACCTGAAGTTGGTTCTTCCGTTAAAATTGGTGGTGAAGTAATCGTTTATGTTGCAACTGATAAAGAAGAAACAGTTAAAGTTCCTGAACTTGTAGGTTGCAGCAAAGAGGTTGCAGAACAACTTCTTAAGGCATCTGACCTTGAACTTGGTAAAGTTACTGAAGTTAATAGTGATTTAGAAGCTGGTATGGTTGTAAAACAGAGTATTGATAAAGATGAATCTGTACCAATCGGCTCAAAGATTGATATTGAAGTAAGTAACGGAATACCTGCTAACTCTTCGGCAGAAATTACTGTTAATCTTCCTGCAGTCAATAAATCAGGTGTTTTAAAGATTTATATAAATAATGAATTGTATTATACATCTGGTGAACTTTATCTTGATGGTGCAACAAAGACTTATCCTGTTGTTGGTAGTGGCGCAGACGCATCTTATGTTGTGATGGTTGATGATAGCCCAATTCAAAAAGGCAAAATTGACTTTACAAAGTCACCTGCAGTTGTAAGTGGTGTTGAAAATATTGCCTATGAAAGTGTTGCTATTTTACCGAATAACCTTGTAGGTAAAACAAAGGCTGACGCAATAAGTCAGTTAAATGCGGCAGGTTTTGCAAATATTGAAATTATTGAATCGCCTAGTGATGCAATAGAGAGTGGTTGTGTAATCGCACAGGACCCTGTTTCTGATGGTACTACTAAGATTCCTACAAACACAACAATTAAACTTACAATTAGTACAGGACCAAATGCAGAATAATATGTTAAAAGGAATAATAACAAAAGGTATTGGCGGCTTCTATTATGTTGAAGTCGCCAATGCGACTTATGAATGTAAGGCAAGGGGACTTTTCAGGAAAAACAGAATTACTCCACTTGTTGGTGATACTGTTGAGATTACAGTTAATGAGAACGCTGAAAACACAATTGATAAAATTTGTGAGCGCAAAAATTTTCTGTTAAGACCACCGGTATCAAATATTGATAATTTAATTATAGTTGTTTCAACGTGTGAGCCAAAGCCTAATTTTCTTGTGATTGATAAATTAATTGCAACGGCAGAATATAAGAATATCGAGCCGATTATAGTTGTTTCTAAAACCGATTTAGGCGATTACAGTAGTATTGTTGAGGCTTATGAAAATAGTGGTATTTCATTAATTGCAATCGAAAATGAAGACGATGTTGAAAAGGTGCGTCAATTAATGAAGAATAAAATTACTGCATTTACAGGTAATTCAGGTGTTGGTAAAACAACATTACTTAATAAACTTGACAGTACTCTCAAACTTTCTACCGGTGCAATTAGTGAAAAACTTGGTAGAGGTCGTCATACTACAAGAGAAGCACAACTCTTTAATGTATGCGGCGGGTATGTTATCGATACTCCTGGTTTTTCATCTTTGGATTTCGCTAAAACAGAAATCATCAGAAAAGATGATTTGCCATATTGTTTCCGTGAATTCAGAGAGCATCTGGGTAATTGTAAATTTTCAACATGTTCACATACTTGCGATAAAGGTTGCAAAATCTGTGAAGCAGTTGAAAACGGAGAAATAAGTAAATCAAGACACGAAAATTATATTTTGATGTATAATCAGGCGAAGGAAATCAAAGAATGGGAATTATAAGAAGATGCGTAATAGTCGGTGGGGGAGATTGCTCTGCTGAAATCCTTAAAAATAATATATTGTCTGATGATTTCATAATCTGTGCTGATAGTGGCTTTGATATTACAAAAGAGTGTGGTTTTACACCAGACTTGTTAATTGGAGATTTTGACTCAATTAAAGCTATCCCTGAAAATGTGAGTAAGATTACACTTCCCATTGAAAAAGATGTTACAGACACCGTCGCAGCCTTTAACGAGGGTGTTGAGCGTGGATTTAACAGGTTTGTGCTTTTTGGTGGCACAGGTGGTAGATTCGAACATACATTGGCAAATATTTCGCTTATGGCAAACGCTTCGTGTGACGGATATCAATTTGAAATTATCGATGAACGACACATTTTTAGAAGTATTACAAATTCCTCAATTAAAATTGAAAGAAAAAATAATCAACAAATTTCCATATTTGCTTTTGGTGACCGTGCTTTTGGAGTAACACTTAAAGGATTTCATTATCCGTTGTGGGATTTTACTCTTAACCCATTTAACGGTGCGCTCGGAACAAGTAATGACATTGTTGACGACTACGGTGAAATATCTGTCAAAGATGGAACGCTGATTATTATAGAAACGAAAATGTAACAAAATAATCCTCCTGACGTATAATGTACTAAATACATAGCAGGGGGTATTTTTATGGGAAGACACTCAGGAGCAAAAGGAATAATCTTTGTCGCTTTAGGTCTTGGGTTAATAATTTCATTGATTCTTCCTGAAAAGTTCGTGATTGTATTGCTTGCGATGGCGCTGGTAGTATGTGGAACTGCCCTTTGCAGAACATAGGGGGATTACAGTGAAAGTTGTATTGGTAAAAAGTCCAAAAGTCATAAGTGGTATTTTAAGAAAATTTTTTGGAATAAAGAAAACAGTATAAAAAAAGTTCCCAATGTTATCATTGGGAACTTTTAAATATTAAGTGTTAATTAACCAAAGTATCTCTGAAGAAGACCTTCAAATGCTTTGCCGTGTCTTGCTTCATCACGAGCCATTTCATGAACTGTATCGTGAATTGCATCAAGACCAAGTTCTTTAGCGCGTTTTGCAAGGTCAAATTTACCCATTGTTGCACCGTTTTCAGCGTCAACTCTCATTTCAAGGTTTTTCTTTGTGCTGTCTGTTACAACTTCGCCAAGAAGTTCTGCGAATTTAGCAGCGTGTTCTGCTTCTTCATAAGCTGCTTTTTCCCAGTAAAGACCGATTTCTGGGTATCCCTCACGATGTGCAACTCTTGCCATTGCAAGATACATACCAACTTCTGAACATTCGCCTTCAAAGTTTGCACGAAGGTCCATAATAATATCTTCACGAACACCTTTTGCAACACCTACAACGTGTTCTGCAGCCCAAGTTCTTTCGTCTTCTTTTACCTCGTTGAACTTGTCAGCAGGAACTTTACACTGTGGGCATCTTTCTGGTGCTGAATCTCCTTCATGAACATAACCACATACTGAGCATACAAATTTTTTCATAGTTTTTTTCCTCCAAAAATAATTTTTAATTTGATTTGTTACAGTTTTTGCACATTCCGAATGCCATTAAACTGTAATTAGTTACATAACCTACAATCTCGTCAGAGAAGGTAATAGTGTCATTTTTAAATGACATTAAATCATATACTTTACCGCAGTCAGAACACTTAAAATGTGCATGCGGATTAACATTTCCGTCAAAACGGTCATTTGCGCCGTCAGGAATTCTTAAAACCATACCACATTCCTCAAGCTGTGAAAGATTTCTGTAAAGTGTACCCAAACTTAAGTTTGGTATAACCTCACGAACTGATAGATAAAGCTCCATAGCAGTTGGGTGGTCATAACGCGATTGTAAGTTTTCAATAATTGCTTCGCGTTGTTTACTTCGTCTTTCAATTGCCATTGTTCTCACTCCTTATCAGTAATGATTACTGTTATTATATCATATCTTTTGTAGTTGTCAATACTTTTTTATAAAAAAACAGGTGATTTTTTGAAAAAATTTTTAGCATTGATTTTGGCTTTTGTTTTTTTGTTTTCAGGTTGCGAAAATTCATCAAACGAAAACAAAGAAATAGTTAATCCCAAAAATGAAAATATTATAGGCGTATGGATTAACTATAATGAAATTTATTCAATTATTGAAGCGTGCGAAACTCAACCACAGTTGAATGAGAAAATAAATTCAATGCTAAATGAGTTTCAAAAATACAATATAAATACAATTTTTCTTCATACAAGAGCATTTGATGATTGCTTTTATAATTCAGAAATATATCCACCAAGCGAATATTCTGTAAATGATGAGGGTAAATTGAAATTTGATGTTTTGAAATCTTTTATTGATTGCAGTAAAGATTTGAACATTGAAATTCACGCGTGGATTAACCCTTATAGAATACGCAAAGATAATAAAATAGATTTAATTAACAAAAATACTTTGGCAGGTGAGTTGTACGCTAAAAATCCCCAAGACCAAAGACTAATAATTACAGAAAACAGCATTTTTTATAACCCTGCTTATATCGAAGTGCAAAAACATGTTTTAAGTGGAATTAAAGAGATTTTAGATAATTATAATGTTGATGGAATACATATAGACGACTATTTTTATCCGACCACAAGTGAAACAATTGATACTGAAATGTACAATGAATATATAAAAAAAGGTGGCAGTTTATCACTTGCAGATTTCAGAAGACAAAATGTAAATTCACTTTTAACTTCAATATATTCATTTGTAAAAACTTATAGTAATGATTTGGTTTTTTCAATCAGTCCATCTGCTGATATTAAAGCCGACTACAACTCCCACTATGCAGATGTAAAGTTGTGGGCGTCACAAAAAGGGTATGCAGATTTTATAATTCCGCAAATCTATTTTGGATTTCAACACGAAACAATGCCATTTGAAAAAGTACTTAATGATTGGATTAATCTCAAAACAGATAACTGTAAAATGGCAATAGGACTTTCAGTTTATAAATCAGGTGAAACCGATATTTTTGCAAAATCAGGCAGTAATGAATGGATTGATAATACAGATATTCTCAAAAGACAAATACAGATAATCAATAATAATGAGAATTTGAATGGGTATTCGTATTATTCTTCGTCATATTTGATTAACGATTATAATGAAAATCTAATACATGAAAAACAAAATTTACTTTCATAATATGGCAATATATGTATCTTGACGATTATAGTGATTTTTGGTAAAATAATCATATAAGTTGTCAAGGAAGTGAGAAAATGAAAAACAGTATTTTTAAAAGCATTGTTTCATTAGTTTTAACTATATCTATGCTGTTTTCTTTTTCTGCACTTTTTTCAGCAAGTGCTATAAGCAAGACAGGTTATATTGTGTATGGTCTAACTTATAATGTGAAAGTCAGAACAACACCAACAACAACACCCGGGAACAGTAACCGATTAAAATATAATGGTGAATATGTAATGTTACCGTCAGGTCACGAATTTACAATACTTGATGAAAGTGTTAAAAGTCCTGATGATATAAACAACCCTGACTGGTGTTATATTGAATTCAGTTATAGCAATTCACCTGAAAAATTAAGAGGCTATGTTTCATTAGATTATGTTCATATAAACGACATCTCAACTGATGTTAATTTGCCCGAGAATGTTCCCGAAGTTTATAAGCCATATATTGAGCAATTACTTGCAACTCATCCTAACTGGAAATTTGTTTTTTTAGATACAGGTCTTGATTGGGAAGATTTATTTACAGAAGATGCTGAGTGTGCTATGGCAAGAAATGTCGTTCATTACACGCAACCAATATCATATCGTTCAACTCAGTCAGGTGCATATAACTGGCGAAGTGATGTGTGGTATAATCCTGAAAATGAGTCAGGTTGGTATCAGGCAAATAAACAAACAATTGCACATTATATGGACCCAAGAAATTTTTTGAATGAAACAAGCATTTTTATGTTTGAAGCCCTTTCCTATGACGAAAAAACACAAACTCTTGATGGTGTTAAAAAGATATTAAAAAATTCTTTTATGGATAATGTTGAAATTTTGAATTCAACAGGCGATTCAATTTTTTATGCTCAAGCATATATAAGTGCAGGGCAAATTGCTAATGTTAGTCCTTATCATCTTGCGTCCCGTACAATACAAGAAGTAGGTTATAGCGGTTCTGGTTCAACAAGTGGTACATATAAAGCAAAAAATGGTACTGATTATTCGGGCTTTTACAATTTTTATAATATTGGTGCGACTGCTGGAGATGACCCTATTGCTAATGGTTTAAGATATGCGTCAGGTAAAAACAGTAAAAATGAAACATTTGATAAAGCAACATTAACCAAGTATCTTTTACCATGGAACTCTCAATATAAAGCTATTGTAGGTGGTGCAAAGTGGATTGGTGACGGTTATATCAACAATAAACAAGACACATTGTATTTCCAAAAGTTTAATGTTATAAACCAAGTATGGTATCATCAATATATGGCTAATGTTATGGCACCAAGTTCTGAATGTAAAACAATCAAAAAGACTTATGCTAATCTTGGAATACTTGATAATAGTTTTACTTTTCTTATTCCATACTACAGAAATATGCCTGATGAACCTTGCAAATTACCTGTAGCAAGTAATGCTAGCCCTAATAATTGGCTGTCATCACTTAAAATTGGTAATTATGATATAAACTTTGATGCAGGTAAAACAAGTGGCTATTCATTAGAAGTTGGTGGAGCAGTTTCTTCAGTAAATATAACTGCAACAACAGTAAATTCTAAGGCAAAAGTTGAGGGTGTAGGCAATGTATCATTAAAAGAGGGTAATAACACAATAAATATTGTTGTTACTGCTGAAAATGGCGATAAGCGTACTTATACTGTGAATATCACTCGTAATATTGAGAATAAAATACCGTTAAAGAGTATTTCTTTAAGCAAAACAGAACTTTCAATGTTTGACGGTGACTCAACAACTCTTAAGGTCAATTTTAACCCATCAACTACTACTGACGATAAGACTGTAACTTGGACATCATCAAATACAAAAGTTGCTACAGTTTCAAAAGATGGTAAAATTACAGCAGTTGGCGCAGGTACAGCCACAATTACTGCAAAAGTCGGTAATTTTACTGCAACATGTAAAGTAACAGTATCAAGCAATATTATAAAAGGTGATGTTGATGCCGATAAAGAAGTTACAATTGCTGATGCACTTATGATATTTAAGTATAAATCAGATGAAGTAAGCCTTTCGTCATCTCAACTGAAAGCTGCTGATGCTGATAGCAATGGGTATGTTGAACTTGCAGATGCTTTAAGAATTTTTAAATTTAAGAGTCAGGAAATTGATTCCTTATAAATTATATAACTGCTGATTATAAAATCGGCAGTTATTTTTTATAAAAATGTCAAAATTCGTTGACACTTTTGAATATTAGGAGTAAACTTATATTGTTAAAATTTTGTTAATCTTATAAAAGAGGTGTTATAACAATGGCAATGCAGTTAACTGCTGAACAGCAGGCAATGCTCAACGGCGAACAAGGCGAAGTTATGGCTAAGGTTATGAAAACACTTGTTATGTACGGCGAAACTTTCGGCGCAGAAAGAATGGTACCAGTAACAAGTGAAAAAGGTCATCTTGTTACAAGTTTTGGTCTTAAGATGATGACTCCTGTTTTTGATTTAATGGACCAGCTTCTTGATGCAGGTGTAGTATCAAAACAGAAATTTTCAGTTGACCCTAAACCATTTGACCCAGCGGTTCCATCAGATTTCTTAAAGAACTTTGTTTTCAAAAAGTTTATGTATTCAAAACAAGATTCATATAACGAACAACTTCGTAAAATGGGTCTTCTTGATGACAATGCATATACTTGTGCTTGTTATCTTGACGAAGTAGGCAACACACCAAAGAAAGGCGATATTCTTTCTTGGGCAGAGTCAAGTGCTGTTGCTTATGCAAACTCAGTTATTGGTGCTCGTTGCAACCGTAACTCAGGTCTTATTGAAATGATGGGCTCAATCGCAGGTTTTGTTCCTGATTTTGGTCTTCTTACAGAC
Organism: uncultured Clostridia bacterium; assembly: GCA_937892525.1. Classification (GTDB taxonomy): domain Bacteria; phylum Bacillota; class Clostridia; order Oscillospirales; family Acutalibacteraceae; genus Fimenecus. The sequence continues at coordinate 5,914 of CALAEV010000016.1, read as the reverse complement.
GAGGGCAGAAAAGCAACATGGATTATCGAAGTTAAATGTTCAAAGAAACCTGAAGCACAAATTTTAGGTTCTGCTATCGGTATGAAAGTTATGGAAGATGTTCCATTTGTTAAAGGTATGAACGAATGGCTCGGCAACGAACTTAATGACGATGCTAAAGCATATCTTAAAGACTTTGGTGCTGCTTGTGCATCTAACGGTGCAGTTGGTCTTTATCATATTGAAGGACTTACACCTGAAGCAGTTGAAATGGGCGAATCTCTTATCGCTGAAAATGCACAGGTTTATGTTATTGATGACGCTGAACTTGAAAGAGTTAAGGCATCATACCCAGTTATGTGGAAAAATCCTAATGCAACACCTAAACTTTGCTTCGTAGGTTGCCCACATATGACAATGGCTCAGCTTAAAGAGTGGACAAATAATGTATATGAAGGACTTCAGAAGAATGGTCTTAAGAAAGTTTCTGTTCCTACAGTATTTACTGCTCCTCCTGCAGTTTATGATGAATTTAAAAAGACAGATTTATATGCAAAACTTCAGTCAACAGGCGTAGTTCTCAGTTATATTTGCCCACTTATGTATATGAACAACCCACTTGCAAAGAAAATGCCTGTAATCACAAACTCAAATAAACTTCGTACATATACAACTTCTCGTTACTATACAAGCGAAGAAATTCTTGACATTATTACAAAGGAGGCAAAATAAAATGAAAACATTCAAAGGTCGTCCAGTAGTTCCTGGTACAGCAACAGCTACTGCTCTTGTTTCACACGGTGGTTTCAATACACTTGCTTCCTTCCAAGGCGCACTCCAGTTTGGCGATAAACAAGCAAAATGTGGTGACCAGAATAATGCTGATATCTATGAAAAACCAATGGTAGGTACAGCACTTTGTCTTCCACAGACAATTGGTTCAACAACAGGTGGTCTTGTACTTTATTGTGCAAAGGTTATGGAGCGTTGTCCTGCTTGTATGCTTTTTTCAGAGCATATTGACTCTCTTGCAGCAGCAGGTGCTATTATCGGTTCAGTTTGGACTGATACACCAATGCCAACAGTTGACTGCCTCGGCGAAGAATTTCTTAATACAGTAAAAACTGGCGATAAAATCACAGTTTACGAAGACGGAACAGTAACAGTTGAATAATTTTAATGGGGTTGTCGTAAGATAACCCCATATTTTTATTTTTATACTTGATTTTACATTTGTTTTCTTATATAATATTGAACTGTTGATACGGAGAGTTGTCCGAGCTGGTCGAAGGAGCACGACTGGAAATCGTGTAAACTGCTAAAACGGTTTCGAGGGTTCGAATCCCTTGCTCTCCGCCAATTTTTTGGGACACCACTAAATTTAATAGTGTGTGTCCTTATTTTTTAGATTGGGGTATTTTATGTTCGAACAAATTATAAATACTGTAAATGACGCGTTATACAGTTATATTCTGATTATAATCCTTGTACTTGGTGGATTGTATTTCACTTGTCGCACAAGATTTGTTCAGTTCAGATTGTTCAAAGAACAGTTCCGTGCAGTTATGGAAAAGCCACAAGATAGTAATGGTGTGTCTTCATTCCAAGCACTTATGGTGTCAACTGCATCTCGCGTAGGTACCGGTAATATTATCGGCGTTTCAACTGCTTTGTGTCTTGGTGGATTCGGCTCAGTATTTTGGATGTGGCTTATTGCAATCGTTGGTAGTGCATCTGCGTTTATTGAAAGTACACTTGCGCAGATTTATAAGAAAAAAGGTCCTGATGGAAGTTACGGTGGTCCTGCTTACTATATTGAAAATGCCCTTAAATGCAGACCACTTGCTGTGGTGTTCTCTATTCTCTTAATTATTACTTATGGCTTTGGATTCAATATGCTGGCATCATACAACTTGCAGTCAACATTTTCAAGTTATGATTTTTATAATAAAGAAATAACACCTTGGATTATTGGTCTTATTGTTGCAGTACTTGTTGGTTTTTGCCTTTTTGGTGGTGGTAAGCGTATATTGAAAGTTACAAGTACACTTGTTCCATTTATGGGTGTCGCTTATATTCTTATATCGCTTGTAATTGTGTTTATGAATATTGGACTTTTGCCTGACATTTTTAAAACAATTTTTACAGAAGCGTTTGATTTTCAGTCAATCTTTGGTGGATTTAGTGGCTCTTGCGTAATGTTTGGTATCAAGCGTGGTCTTTTTAGTAATGAGGCAGGTGTGGGCTCTGCACCAAACGCATCAGCATCTGCCGAAGTTAACCACCCGATAAAACAAGGTCTTGTTCAGGTGCTCTCAGTATTCATTGATACAATTCTTGTCTGTTCAGCAACTGCTTTTATGTGTATGAGTTCAGGTGTTGAGCCAACTGCAGAACTTTCAGGTGCACCTTATGTTCAAGCTGCTTTAAGTAGTACTCTTGGTGCATTCGGACCAATCTTTATTACAGTAGCAATGCTTATGTTTGCGTTTACAACACTTGTTGGTAATCTTTTTTATGTTGATAAAGCAATTTTCTTTATTTTTAAGAAAATGCCAAGTAAAACTTTTATGCGAATATATTATATTATAGCATCTTTGGTTATTTTACTTGGTGCAGGTCTTAGTGCAGACTTGCTTTGGGGCATTGCAGATATAACAATGGGCGCTATGACAATTATAAATATGCCTGTTATTCTTTATTTAGGTAAATATGCATACAGAGCCTTAAAGGATTATGAAAAACAGCGCAAAGATGGTGTAAAACCTGTTTTCAAAGCAAAGAATATAGACTTACCACATAAAACAGATTATTGGAACTAATAAACATTCAAATCACTCTATACATAAACTGTATAGGGTGATTTTTTATGAGAAGCTTTGAATATAACAGAAACAGCGCTGTTGAATATGCAAAGAGGTGGGCGTTATCAAGAAATCCACGATATTATGATTTTCACGGAATAGGTGGGGACTGCACAAATTTTGCATCACAATGTATTTATGCAGGTGCAGGAGTAATGAACTATACTCGTGATTATGGTTGGTATTATATCTCGCCAGATAACCGTTCTGCCGCTTGGTCAGGAGTAGAGTATTTATATAGATTTTTAACATCTAACGAAAGTGTAGGTCCTGTAGGCAGAGATGCAACTTTAAGTGAAGTAGAACTTGGGGATGTAATATTTTTAAGTAACGGTCAAAGGCTTTATCATACACTTGTGGTAACTGGATTTGATACCGACGGTGAAATACTAATCTGTGCCCATACAAACGATTCGTATATGCGTCGGCTTGACAGTTACAGATATAACTCCTTAAAACCAGTGCATATTGAAAAAGTAAATACTTGGTAAAAGAAAAAGGATTGGAAGTTTTATTCCAATCCTTTTATACATTGTTTAATTGCCCAATTTTGCATTTGTGAATACATTCTGTTTTGTATATCATCAAACTCCAGCCATACTAAATTATGGTCTTTTTCAATTGGTGTTTTAATTCGTTCTTTTAATATGCCCGAATAATATATTTGTACAGGATGAAAGTAACCAATTTTTTCGTGAAGTGTGTATGTTTCTGCACTACAAATTTTACTATCTATTTTTATTTCATAACCAATTTCTTCAAGACATTCACGTTTTAAACAATCTTCATCAGTTTCATTCTTTTCCTTACCACCACCAATGAGAAAATAACCCTTTGGCGTTTGAATAACACCAATTTTATTGTCTTCGATTGGAATAAAATATGCACCAATGCGAGTAGTGTATTCAACATCTTCTGTTTTTCCAAATACTTTATGCATTAAATTCACCAAAATTATTTTTCTTTAACCATATAACTGATTTCTTCAAAGCTTCAACTGTTTTTGTTTCTAAAACAATGGTGCAATTATGTTTTTCAGCCAATTGAATATATTTATTAATATCAACATAACCTGTGCCTAAAGTCATATGGTCTTTTTTGTCTTTAGCATCGTGTAAATGTATGTGATAAAGTTTATTTTCTCTTTCGATAACAACTTTTTCATCAATATTATTAACACAATGGCTATGTCCAATATCGAAAGTTAATGCAAAAACAGGACTTTGTAGTAATATATCAATTGCTTCAAGTTGAAAATTAGTATAACCGTTTGTATTTTCAATGCAAATGGTTGTGTCTGTATTTTTTAACTTCTTTTCAACTGCATTACGAAAACTTACGATGCTACCTAAATATTTTTCTTTATATTGTTCAAATAAATATACTTTTTTATCAGGCAAGGTAAAATAAACACCTTTTGATAAATGCATATTGATAATTTTAACATCAAGTAATTTTGCAATTTCTATTGTGTCAAGGACGGTTTTTAAGTAAGCATTTGCAACAAAACCGTTAAAATCGCTTACATTTAAGTTTTCGTCTAAATGTATGGTGTAAAATATGTTATTTTCTATTTTTAATCTTTTCAGTTTTTCAATATCAATATTTTCTAATTGATATTGAGGTAAATTCATATTTAATTCAACAAAATTGAAGTTTAACTCTTTGCATAAATTGATTGATTCTTCAATTGAGTTATTTTCAATTAGTGTAGGAATTCCCCAAAACATAAATTCACCTCATTAAATTTACATCTGCTCTAAAATATAGTTTTTAACATCTTCTAATTTACTTTCTTTCCATTTGCCTTCTTCTGCTTTTTCAGCTAATGGGCAGATAATATAAAAATCAAGCGTTTCGCCTGGTACACGACCTGTGCGTAATGGTTCAGCAAAATGTGCTTTCCATTTTTCTTCACTTGCACCCTTGAATTCTTCAGGCTTTAAGTAGGTCATTTGGCGTTTTGTAGCAGCAATAAGCATCTTTGCCGACAATGGTGCTAAAAGCTCATATTCATCTTTCTGCACGTCAACAAATATGCGTGGAAGTTCATCTTTAACAATTCTTTCTTCGCCACGAACGATTTTAAGACCCATTGGCTCAAAACTAAACTCATTTTCTGTAAAGTTAAGTTTAATAATCAAACCTATATCAGTATTGAACTGTGAACGTTGATAATCTGTATCAAAAATAAAGTTACCCAGTGAATAAAAAATGATTTTGTCGCCAACAGTCTCATAATTCATTGGTACGTGTGGATGATGGGCAACAACAATATCAGCACCCATTTCGAGATATTTGTGGTATCTTTCACGAGTATAAGGGGAAGGGAGTGGAGTAAACTCTTCGCCTGCATGGGCTACTACAATGCACCAACGGCAAGTTTTTTTAATCTCGTCAATTGATTTTTGGATTTCGTCTAAATCGCTCCAACTGTAACAACCTGGTTTATCAATATCAGCTTTTCTGCAAGCACGCTGATATCCAACACCAAACATACCAATTCCACCTGCTTCGTTAAGAATGACTGGTTTTCTTGCCTCGTCAATATTCATACCGGCACCGATTGTCTGCACACCATTTTCTTTTGTAATTTTGAGTGTGCTTTCAATACCATAAGCACCTGCGTCCATAATGTGATTATTACAGATATTCCATATATCTGATTTCATATTTTTAAGGACTTTCACAGCTTTTGGGTCAATTGTATGCAACAATTGTTGAACACCACTTTGAGTAGTATTCTGTTCTGCAACAGCAACAGGACCTTCAACATTTGTGATTACGTGGTCAGCACTATGAAGAAAGTCAAGAATTTCTTGTGATATTAAATTTTCATCATCCCATTTACCGTACATATATCGGTCAAAACCAATATCACCGGTAAAAACTAAAGAAGTTTTTTCTTTCATAGTAGAAACACCTTATTTGTTTAATAAAAAAGGTTCCACATTTATCGTGGAACCTTTAGTGGTGCGGATGACAGGACTTGAACCTGCACGCTCGCGCACAAGATCCTAAATCTTGCGTGTCTGCCAATTCCACCACATCCGCGATTTCTTTATTATTAT
>CALAEV010000015.1 GCA_937892525.1 uncultured Clostridia bacterium | reverse complement strand
GCTTCGCAGTTATATTATGCTTTCGCATAGTGATATTGTCCTACGGACAGTTTTTGGTTGTTGTAAAAGGGTTTGGGTATCACCCAAAAAAGCTTTTGTACTTACAAATGCGATGCTGGTTCTATCAGATAAACACAAGAAAAACCACGATGAAATTCATCGTGGTTTTTAGCATTCTTACGAGAAGTAGCCGTTGACTTCGTTTTTTTAATCGTTCTTTTCGATTTTCTTAACATACTCTTTGAGAGCGATATTTATGAATTGAGAAAGTGAACGGTCATCTAATTCTGCCAATTCTCTTGCTTTTTCAAGTAAATCATTATCAATCGTTATGCTTATATGTTCTTTTAATGGTCTCATAAAATCACCTCATATTTTATGACTTGTTTTAATATATTATATTAAAAACTGTTGAAAAATATTAAAAAAGGACATATAATAATATAAAGTAATACTAATAGAAGGTGAAAGTTGTGAAGGATATTATAAAGCAAATGACCGATGAGGAGTTTGAAGATTACTTTGAAGTGTGTATAGTACCGTATATAAAAAAACATCATCAAGAGATTTTTCCGGATTTTGAAAAAAATCTTTGCCTTGAACATTATAATATTATTCATAAAACAAATTTCAATGAAAACGATATAGAATTAAATCCGGCAGAGTGTTGGATGTGCAAACAAATCAAGGACAGGCCGTAAAAAGTCTGTCCTTAATTTTTGTGTAGAAATTGTGTTGTTTGATAAATTATAATTTGTTGAGATATGTTACTTGCTCTTAATTTTTATAATCTGATTATATCCCATACCTCTTACAGTTACAGGGATACCCACGTTTTTAAGGTATGCGCCACTCTTTTCGTATTTGTCTTTGCCGATTTTGAGTTTATAGATTTTATTGTCATCAAGCCCCATAAATCTTAATGGGATTTCTTTTTGCATAAAGCGTGTAACAACAGATGAAAGGAAACCAACTGCTTCAGTTTTGTCTTCTGTCACATACACGTTGAAAAGAATTTCATCTTTGTCAGGGTCAAGTACTCTGTAAAGGTCACCCATTTGCACAATGTGGCGAATTTCTTTATAAAGACTTACATTTTTCTTTGCAGTTGCCAAATCACCAAGGCTATATTTTGTAAGATTACCACCAACACCAAGAGCGCCTTGCATAGCAATATGAAAACGGAAATCAAGGCTCATTGGTGGGTTGTACCAGTTAACGTCAGTAACCCAAGCACGCATAACCTTTGTTGGACGAAGATATGTAAACCATTTCTGCATCATCATTCTGTCAACTGCACTTGTGTTGTCAGAAGTCCACACTTGGTCATAGTGCAAAAGTGCACCGTAATCACTGCGTCCACCACCTGATGAGCAACTCTCAAATGCAACGTCAGGGTGTTTTTCTTTAAGTCGGTCAACAATATTATAAACTGCTTGAGTATGTCTGTACCACAATTCTTGTGGACAGTCAAGGTTTTCTGCACCTGTTTCAGAAAGTGGTCTGTTCATATCCCATTTAATGTATTTGATATTATGTTCAGTAAGCATTGTGTCCATACGGTCAAAAATGTATTCCTGAACATCTTCGCGAGTCATATTAAGTACCAACTGATGGCGAAGTGTGTGTGCTGTTCTTGTATCATAATGATAAGCCCAGTCAGGATGTGCACGGAATAAGTCAGAATCAGGATTTACCATTTCAGGCTCAAACCAAAGTCCAAAATCCATACCGAGTTTGTTTACATTTTTAATAAGCTCGTCAAGTCCTTTAGGGAATTTCTTCTTATTTACAAACCAGTCCCCAAGACCTGCACGGTCGTGATTTCTAGCACCAAACCAACCGTCATCCATAACAAAAAGCTCAACGCCCATTGCTGCAGCAAGCTTTGCAAGTTTTGTTTGGTCTTTCGTATTAACATCAAACTCAGTTGCTTCCCAAGAGTTATAAAGTACAGGTAAAATTTTATCGTTAAACTGTTTCGGCAATACGTGATTAATTGCAAAACGGTTCATCTGACGGCTCATTTCACCAAATCCCTGTGAAGAATAGCCACAGAAAACTTTTGGTGTCTGGAATGTTTCATTGCATTTAAGTTCATATTTGAAATCGTGGTCATTAAGTCCTAATGAAATTCTTGTTGTATAGAACAAATCACGAGTGCAAAGCACCTTGAAGTTACCACTATATGCAAGTGAACCGAAATAAACATCGCCCCCATTTTCGTCTGCATTCTGATATGCTATGAAATATGGTGACTGATTATGTCCACTTGTACCACGTTTACTGTCAAATACTAACGCGCCACCCTCAAGCGTTGACTCGGTTTCAACATATTCGCCACCCCAACTACCATTTGTGTTTTTGAAGGTGTATGGGTATTGAGATGGAAGAGTAAGCTCGGCAGAAAAAACTCTGTTAAGTATTATTTTTTGGCTACCTGTATTCTTGATTTCTGCCCAGCGGGTAATAATATCGTCATTATCCTGAATTTTGTATTTAAGTGCGATTTCTAATGGATATACTTTATCTTTAAGTGTTACTGTGAGAAGATTATCTTCTGCACTTGCACCTGTAAATTCAAGTTCAATTTCACGGCATTTATCAGGGAACTGAACTTTTAAGTTGCTTTCGCGATACATAATGCCACCGAAAACACTGAACTCTTGACGAGCCATATCAAGACTGGTATGGTTTGAGTTTTCATCCCAGATGTTTTTTACTTCATAGTCAGAAACAAGACATTTTTTACCCCAATGGACATGACGGTTGTTTCCGTTTTTATCAATCCCTAAAACATAGTGGGTATTTTTTGTTTCAAGAACAAAAATATCGTTTTTAAGAATATGTATTGCCATAAATTTTTACCCCCAAAGGTTAAATTTTTCCTTTGAGTTAAGTATAGCAACATTTTATTGTAAATGCAATAAAAAAGATTAGTAAGCAAATTGGAATTTGTTGGGCTCTTTTGCTAGTGTATTACGCCCCATCTTTGAGGGGGCTGTCTGCGAAGCAGACTGGGGGAGTAATATAAAAGCACTACAAACTCCCTCCGTCAACGCTAACACGTTGACACCTCCCTCAATGAGGGAGGGTAATATAATCGCAACGCAGTGACCACACTTTGCGCTTTGCATTTTGCGCTTTGCATTCTGTTAGACAAACCCCAATTTATCTGTTTGACTTATAAAATTATACACAAAAGTCCATTACAACTTTCATTTATTACTCGCTCTAATGTTTCCTGGAATTTCATACGTGCATCTGTTGGCATATGATAAAGCTTATTGCGAAGTCCCTCATTCACAAGGTCGTTAAGAGATTTGCCGAAAATGTTAGACTCCCAGATTTTATGAGGGTCTTCTTCAAATCCCTCAAGCAAGTATTTAACAAGCTCTTCTGACTGACTTTCACTACCAACTATTGGAGCAACTTCAGTTTTTATATCTGCTCGCATCATATGAATAGACGGTGCTGACGCGCAAAGTCGCACTCCGTAGCGACCACCTTGTTTCACAATCTGTGGTTCTTCAAGGGTAAGCTGGTCAATTGTGGGCATTACAATTCCGTAACCGGTAGTTTCTACTTCATCAAGGGCTGATTTAATGCGCTCATACTCTTTTTTGATAGTTGAAAGCTCTTTCATACAAGAAAGCAATCCTTGCTCGCTTTCAATTGATAGCCCTGTTGTTTCTTCGAGGATTTTATAGAACAAATCGTTGTTCATTTCTACTGAAATCCAAGCACTACCAATGCTTAAATCCATATTAGAAATATGTGCGCTTGTAATATGCTCGCATTTGCACAGAGTATCAGTCATAACGCTTATATCTCGCACATAAGTCACATTTTCAACTGACTCCCATACATTTTTTATAACTTCTGTTTTAAGCCAATGGTCATCAGGGAGTGACACAAGCCATAAAGGTAAATCAATGCCAACTTCTTTAACAGGAAATTCAAAAAGGATTTGTGTAATAATCTCTTTGATTTCTTGCTCGCTTAACTCAAGACAGTTAACTGCCATAACGGGTACAGAATATTTTACTGATAACTCATCACAAAGCTTTTGCGCAGCCTCGCCTTTAGGGTACATACAGTTAAGAAGTACAACGAAAGGCTTGTTAAGTGCTTTAAGCTCGTTAATTACTCGCTCTTCTGCTTCTTCGTATTCGTCTCGTGGAATATCACTGATGCTACCGTCAGTTGTAACTACAAGACCAATTGTTGAGTGTTCCGTAATTACCTTTTGTGTGCCGATTTCAGCAGCCATATTAAATGGAATTTCATTCTCAAACCAAGGGGTGCGTACCATTCTAGGCCCATCACCCTCAATATAGCCTAAAGATGAGGGTACAATGTAGCCGACGCAATCAATCATTCTTACATTGAAACTTGCGTTATCAGGGAGTGTGATTTTAACTGCATTTTCAGGTATGAATTTAGGTTCGGTAGTCATAATTGTACGCCCTGCCGAAGATTGTGGTAGCTCGTCAGTTGCACGGTCGCGTACAGCACCATCTTCCATATTCGGAATTACAACAGAATCCATAAAGCGTTTTATAAATGTGGATTTGCCTGTTCTTACAGGGCCTACAACACCAATGTAAATGTCACCACCTGTACGCACGGCAATATCGTTATAAATGCTTGAATTACTCATATTAAACCCTCCTTTATACCTTTGGAATAAGCAATTTGCACTTTTTCTCAGTAGTATTGCTCGTCAGGTGATTTTCACGCATAATTGCCTCAACAGTTGTGTTGTATTTTTCTGCAATATTCCAAAGGGACTCGTCACATTCTGCAAAATACACGGTAAGTGACGCCGTTTTTATTGCTTTTATTCTGGATTTATCAATATTGATTTCTGTTACAATAGTTTTCTCTTTTTCGCTGAATACAAATCCGTGAATATGTATTTCAATACGAATGTCTATTTTATTACCCTCAACTATTACATAACTCCGGGCAGCAGCAATGCAGTGGGGCTTGCAGGTGAGTGCATTACCACTTGATTGTAAGGGGCGCTTGTACTCAAATGGTATTTGTCTTTGCGCGAAAGAAATTTCGCCGGTGGTATCTTCATAAATAATGTCAGCAGTTACTTCACCACGAATTACAATTCCATCTTCAACAACAGTGAAAACAGAAGTTGTATTTCCGCAAGTAAAACATAAAACTTTTGCTATGCCTGATGAAAAATCAGCGCTACCACGACAAAGCAATGTGTCGTCGATTTTCTCTTCAAGGGTCGGCATATAAACAACAGACTTTTTAAGGTCAGACTCATATTTTGTTGAGTATGCATCTTTTATATAAGTAATCTGTCGTGTGCAGTAGCACGAAGCAGAAAAACCGAGAGTAGCAGATATGTCAAGCAGATTTTTATCTCCAGCCGAATCAAATCGTGGTCGCACATCAAGGCTTAAAACTGAAAGAAGAGAATCAACGCTACAGTTTTCGTGTATGTCAGGGGACTCAATAATCTGATTTATACTTATTGTGTTTTCAAGAGTATGTACTCCACAGGTTTCTTGACCTGTGAAAGCCAAACGTATTGTCATTTCACCCTTTAGGAATAACTTGTTTGAAATGATTTTAAGCTCGTCAATAACTGCAACTGCACCTTGTGAGATAATTGCACCCATAGGCTCTGATAATGTGCCTGTTTCAACAGTTTCAGCTATAGAAAAGGTTTTTTCAGTAATTGAAACAAGGTCACAGATTTCGTCATTTTCGCATCTTGCAGTAACCGAGCCACCACTTACACTGTCTATAAATTCGCACTTTTTCTTACCGTCTGCTTTGGCAAAAACGGTTACTGCGCCGTGCACCTCAAATTTTCTTTGCCCTGAAACTCTGTAATTCACATAGTCAGTTTTAGCACCAACAAAAATATCAGTAACTCCGTCAGCAGATTTCAGTTCAATCTGTTTTGAGAAGTGAAGAATCTGGTCAAAACAACGAATTTTACCCTCTTCACAAATATAAAGTACTTTTACAAGGCACTCACATTCAGCAGTAATTCTGTCACCGTTAATCTGGTGCGATTGCACACCTGATACTGCACTGCAGCGAAGAATACGCACAATGTCAGGCATATATTCAGGTAGTGTTACATCACAGTCAACAGAATGCTCTGCACTTGCTTGAAAAACAGTAGTGCATACAGAAATACAGTCTTTATTAGAATTAAATTCCATATTATCTCTCCTTTATCGTCTTTGCATTTCAATTATATCTATGAGACAAGTGGAAAGATTATGACAAGCGTTATTTTAAGCAATAAAAAAGACTTGCTTTTCAGCAAGTCTGTTAGTGTTTTTGTTAGTTAAATTGGAATTTGTTGGGCTCTTTTGCTAGTGTATTACGCCCCATCTTTGAGGGGGCTGTCTGCGAAGCAGACTGGGGGAGTAATATAAAAGCACTACAAACTCCCTCCGTCAACGCTAACACGTTGACACCTCCCTCAATGAGGGAGGGTAATATAATTGCAACGCAGTGACCACACTTTGCGCTTTGCATTTTGCACTTTGCATTCTGTTAGACAAACTCTAATTTACCAAATTAAATGGGTGGATAATATATACATTAAAACTTTAATGCATTTTCTCTGTATTCTCTTGGGGTTTTACCAGTTTGTTTTTTGAACATTTTTGTAAAGTAGTTTACATCATAAATACCACAGTTCTGTGCAACTGTCTGTATCTGCAAGCTAGTGGATACAAGCAAAAATGCAGCATGCTCAATTCTTTTCTTTGTTACATATTCTGTAAGCGTCATTCCTGTTTCTTTCTTAAATAAGGTTGAAAGGTAACTTGCATTCACATTAAGTAACTCTGCCTGTCGGCTAAGACTTAAATCGGCAGTTAAGTCAGAATCAATTACAGTAATAACTTTTTGCACAAGAAGTGAGTAATTTTTCATTGAATTATTTTTAACAAGTGAACAGTATTTATAAATCATATCGTGCATCATATCAATACCTTCTTGCACAGATTTGATTTTTTCAACCTTTCTTGCAAAATCTGATGATACACCATCAATATAGAATGGGTGAACGCCACCTTGCTCAACTGCCTTGCGAAGAAGCACATTTGCAACGATTACATAGTTTTTCATATTGCGCACAGGGTCAGGTACTCTCATTTCAAGCATAAGTTCAGAAGAATTACTGATAATTTGCTCGGCTTTGTGAGTAATACCCTGACTTACTGCCTGCATAAGTTTGCGTTCGCCTTCGTAACGACTTTCAAGCATCTGCATAGCAAGCAATGGGTCGTCAATGTGTTGACCTACGCGTTCAACAACTTCAGGAAAACTGCGTTCTGGGGCAATAAGACTTAAATTTTTTACAGCAAAGTTATCCATACTGCCCCAAAGAAGTTCTGCTAATGAAATGAAAAGTGATGACACAATATCTTTGTCAGCATAAACAGGTATAGTTGTATAGTATTTTTCAATCTGATTACGGAGTGCAGGAGAAATGTCATACTGATTTGCAGCATCAATAATCATTTTCTGAGTAAACTCCCTGTCAATGTAAGGCCCTGCAATAAAAGTCTTTTTTCCATCTGTTTCAGGTAGAATAATAAAAATATAGTTGCAGCTGAAACTGTCAGTAAGTAAAAATATTGTGTTTTCAGTAAGTGTTTCATGATGAGTGCAGAATAGCTGGTCATAATCTTCGCTTAAGTTTAATGAATCACGAAGCCCACGGTCTGCCATTCGGTATGAAGTATCCCCATCAGTTATAATACAGGAATTTATTCTATAGTTTTTAAGAATTTTTCGGAAGAAATCCAGTTCTTTTTTATATAACATAAAATTTTCCTTTTGTGTGTTTTTGAGGTGAGCAAAGACAAACCTGATATGGTTTTTGACAAGATGTTTACTTTTTATACTTAAGATAAAGTGTTCTGATTTTGCATTAGATATTTGTCAAAAACTGCTTTGCACCGAAAATGCTTGAAATTTAGATGAATTTTTGCTTTTGAGACCGCAGGCTTGCCGACGCAAGTCAAGGGTGAAAAAGTGAAAATTCGATAAAGGTCTGCATTTACGGCATATTAGGGCTTGTCTTTGTTCACCTCCTATATTATCGTACAATTTTTGGTAAATTTCAAGATGAAACTAAAAAAAATACTGTAAAAAACGAAAAAAATACTCACTTATTATACACTGTATAGTATAAAATATTGTTGTATAAAAAATAGGATAGGGTTATGCTCTTCCTAACAGAAAATTAAAGGGGGATTTTCCACAATGGCAAAAGAGAAAAAACTCGATGCTAACGGTTATCGCAAGTTTGGTATGCTTGATAAAGTAGCATACGCTGCCGGTGACTTCGGCTGTAACATGAGCTTTGCGCTTAAAGGTACAGTTCAGACATTCTGGCTTGTTTATATGACAATGGAGACAGGTTTGTTGTCAATCTTATTGTTGCTCGTACAGGCATGGGATGCAATTAATGACCCAATTATCGGTGCTCTTATAGACAACGATAAGAGAAAATATAAGATGGGTAAATTCAAGACATACATCTTTATTGGCGCATGTGGCTTGTTAGTTGCTGGCGCAGCAGTGTTCCTTCCGTTCCCAAATGCTTCTGTTGTTGTTAAAGCGATATTATTCGTTTTAGGTTATATTGTATGGGATGCATGCTACACTATTGCTAATGTTCCTTACGGTTCGATGCTTTCACTTATTACTGAAGACAGTGGCGAACGTGCACAGCTCTCAACATGGCGTTCAATCGGCTCAATGTTTGGTAACATTGTTCCTATGGTTGTTCTTCCGATGATTATTTGGGAAAAGGTTACTTATGACGGAACAACAAGTTTCCTTGATAGAATTGAAATTCCTGAAGGCTTTGATAAATCTCAGTTCCTTACAAATCCATTAACAGGCGAAGCATATAAAATAGGCGAAGCAGTGCTTAGCCCTGCAACTGGTAAACAGGTAGAAATGCTTAACGGCGAATTAGTATTCTGGGCAGCACTCATTATGGGCGTGTTCGGTTTCATAGCATTTATGTTTATGATTAAGTCAATTACTATTCGTGTTGATGAAAATGCAGTTAAAACAAATGAAGGCGGAGAAAAATTCAATGTTATCAAGTCATTTGGTAAGTTTATGAAAAACCGTCCTGCAGTTGGTGCAACAGTTGCTGCTATGGGTATGTTCCTTGGTATGCAGTCTGCTACAACAGCTAATACAATTATGTTTGCTACATATTTCAACAAGGCTTCAATGTCAGGTGTTGTTCAGATGATTGGCTTCCTTCCTGTTGTTGTGTTCTTACCATTTGTTAAAAAACTTGTTAACAAGTTCGGTAAGAAAGAAGCTTCTGTAGCAGGTACAATTGCTTCAATCGTTGGTGGTCTTGTAATGTTCATTTTCCCAACAATTGAGAATCTTGACACAGCATTGATTGTTTATCTTTTAGGTCTTGTAGCATTCGGTTTCGGTATGAGTATTTACACTTGCGTTTCATGGGCAATGATGGCTGACGCTATTGACTATAACGAATGGAAATTCGGCACTCGTGAAGAAGGTACAGTTTATTCACTTCACTCATTCTTCCGTAAACTTGCACAAGGTGTTGGTCCTTCAGTTGTTCTTGTAATTATGGGTGCTCTTGGTTATGTTTCTGAGTTGGGAACAATCGGTCAGAGTGCAGAAACAGCACACAATATGTGCTGGCTTGTAGCTGGTCTTTATCTCTTTAGTGCAGTTGTTCAGTTTGTTGGTATTGCTCTTATCTATAACCTCGATAAGAAGACACTTGCTCAAATGAACGAAGAACTTGCAGAAAGACATGCTAAAGCAAAAGCAGAAATCGCTGAATAATTAAAATTTTGGTGGGCGGGGGTTAATAACCCTCGCCTTTGTTTTTAAGGAGTAAAAATTATGAGAAAAATTATCAGTTTAAATCGAAAATGGTCATTCCGTAAAGGTGTGAATGAAGTTCCTGCAGTTACACCTGAAGATTGGGATTTTGTCAATGTTCCTCATTGTTGGAATGCTATTGACGGTCAAGACGGTGGTAACGACTACTTCCGTGGCACTTGTTGCTATGTAAAAGACCTTGACAGAGAAGAAATTCCAACTGCAGATAAATATTACCTTGAAATCAATGGTGCAAACTCATCTGCAACTGTATATATGAACGGTAATAAGTTAGCATCTCACGACGGTGGTTATTCTACTTGGAGAGTTGATATTACTGAAGAACTCAAAAAAGGTACACGCCTTGGTATTCTTGTTGACAACTCTGCAAATGAAACTGTTTATCCACAAATGGCAGACTTTACCTTCTATGGTGGCCTTTACAGAGATGTAAATCTTATTGCAGTAAATGAAAGTCACTTTGAACTTGACTATTACGGTGGTCGTGGTATTGCAATCACACCAAAAGTTGTTGGCACTGATGCACAAGTTACATTTGAATCTTTCGTAACAAACAAAAAGCCTGGTCAGATGATTAACTACATCATTAAAGATAAAAATGGTGATGTTGTTACAACACTTAAAACTGACGAAGCAGTTGAAACTATTGAAATCAAGAATGTTGTGCTTTGGAACGGTAGAAAAAATCCTTATCTTTATACTGCAGAAATTGAACTTCTTGACGGCGATAAGGTAATCGATAAAGTTTCAACTCGTTTTGGTTGCCGTACATTCGAAATCGACCCTGAACGCGGATTTATTCTTAACGGCGAAGAATACCCACTTCGCGGTGTTTCTCGTCATCAGGACAGATGGGGTTACGGTAACGCTCTTTTACCTGAGCACCATAAAGAAGATATGGAATATATTTATGAAATGGGCGCAAACACAATCCGTCTTGCACACTATCAGCACGACCAGTATTTCTATGACCTTTGTGACGAATATGGTATGGTAATCTGGGCAGAAATTCCATATATTTCAAAGCATATGCCAACAGGACGAGAAAATACAATTTCACAGATGAAAGAACTTATTGTTCAGAACTACAATCACCCATCAATTGTTGTATGGGGACTTTCAAACGAAATTTCAATGAACGGCTCTGACGATGACCTTATTGAAAATCATAAAATCCTTAATGACCTTTGTCACGAAATGGATAAAACAAGACTTACAACTATCGCAGTTGTTTCAATGTGCAGTCTTGATGACCCATACATTCAGATTCCTGATGTTGTATCACATAACCACTATTTTGGTTGGTACGGTGGCGATACAAGTATGAACGGCCCTTGGTTTGATAACTTCCACGCTAATTTTCCTAACATTCCTGTTGGTATGAGTGAATACGGTTGTGAAGCACTTAATTGGCACACATCAAACCCACAACAGGGCGACTACACAGAAGAATATCAGGCATATTACCATGAAGAACTTATCAAACAGTTGTTCTCAAGAAAATATATCTGGGCAACTCATGTTTGGAATATGTTTGACTTCGGTGCAGATGCTCGTGCAGAAGGTGGCGAAAACGGACAAAATCATAAGGGTCTTATGACATTTGACCGTAAATACAAGAAAGACGCTTTCTATGCATACAAAGCATGGCTTTCAGATGACCCATTTGTTCATATCTGCGGTAAGCGTTATGTTGACCGTGTAGAAGACCTTACGAAAGTTACTGTTTATTCAAATCTTCCTGAGGTTGAACTTATCGCAAATGGCAAAAGTTTAGGCAAACAGGCAAGCGAAAATCACTTCTTCTATTTCGATGTTCCTAATACTGCAAACGTTACACATCTTCAGGCAATTGCAGGCACATATGGTGACCAAAGTGTAATCCGTAAGGTTGAAACATTTAATGAAGATTACAGACTCAAAGAAAAGGGTGCAATCCTTAACTGGTTTGATGTTACTGAAGTTGACGGCTACTTGTCCCTTAATTCAAAGATGAGCGAACTCCTTATGGTACCAGAAGGTCAAGCACTTTTCGGTCAGATTATGGGACCAATCGCTGAAGCTGCAAAACAGAGCGCAGGCGAAGGTGGATTTGAAATGAACGAGGGCATTATGCAGATGATGGGTGGCTTTACAGTACTCCGTCTTATCGGTATGCTTGGTATGACAGGTCTTAAAATGAACAAAGAAGAACTTCTTGACCTTAATGCAAAGCTTAACAAGATTAAGAAAGCATAAATAAATATAAACGGCGAGAGAATTTCTCTCGCCGTTTTTGTTTTACAAACTATAATCGCAACGCAGTTCCCACACTTTGCGCTTTGCGTTTTGCACTTTGCATTCTGTTAGACAAATTTCAATAAATTGCCATCTTGCGTTAAGTTTACATATTATTAAAAATCAGGTAATCATTTCCAAATATTTGTGCTATAATATAATTATAAAATGTTAAGGAAGATACAAATGAACTTTTTACAAAATCTTATGGCAAAATTTCAACAATTTATGGTTGGCCGTTATGGTAGTGACCAGTTTACCTTGTTTCTGACAATTTCCGGTTTCGTACTTTCTATTTTAAGCAATTTCAAACATTTGGGATTTTTATATTTAATAAGTGTAGCTTTGATTTTTTATGCTGTTTTTCGTGCTTTCTCAAGAAATTATGAGAAAAGAAGAAGAGAACTTAACTGGTATTTAAGATGGTCAGAAAGACCAAAAGCGTATATTAAGCTTTTAATGAATCAAATCCGTGACCGTAAAACTCACCGTTATTACAGATGTAAAAGTTGTAAAACAGTTATGCGCGTGCCAAAGGGTAGGGGTAAGATTGAAATCACTTGTCCTAAATGTAGAATGAAAGTTGTTAAGAAAACTTAAGTTATATTTTTGCAAATTATAGTTTGTCTAACAGAATGCAAAGTGCAAAATGCAAAGCGCAAAGTGTAGGAACTGCGTTGCGATTATAGATTGCGTCGCAGATGCTTAATTACGAATTACGAATTACGCATTACGAATTGAATTCGACAAACTCCAATTTATCAAACAAATAAAAATTGTAATGTTACAACAAACTTTCGAAAACAGTCCATTTTCGCGGACTGTTTTTCTTTTACCTTTATTGAAATCAGTCGTTTCTCGTGATATTATACTCTTCGCACAGAACAAATGTTCGGTGAAGAAGGGAGGCAGAAATGACTTTGTATGAGTTAGGAGAACAGTATTTGAAGCAGGCAGACGATTTGAAAGAGATAATTTCAGGTTATTCTGCCCGTAAAAAAGAAACAAACGGGATTGAACTGTATGAACTTAACAGTAAAATCACTACTCTTCGTGAAATGGAGAGAGATACGCGAATTATCGGCAAACAGTTGACTGGCTATTATTCTCAACACATTACCAGAAAAGTGTACCATTCACATCACATCAATTGACTTTTTTCGTGAGTACTGTATAATTATCTGTATGAGGTGTGAACTATGAAAAAAGTTTTAAGTGTTTTATTTGCGATTATTATACTTTGTATGGGTATAATACCATCTTACGCAGCAAATCCTAAAATTTCAGTAAAAACTGTATCTTCGGCATCGGTAGGAGATATAATTACAGTTTCAGTAAACCTTTCTGCAAATTCAAATCTTGGTGCAATTGATTTCATAGTGAAGTTTAATACATCTGAATTTCAACTTGTTTCTGGGTCTGCAAAATCAAGCTCAATATTTCTTGCAGAAGTAAGAGAAAGTGCTGGCAGCGTTAAATATGGTGGAATGGTTGCAGATGTTGTTAATTCAAGTGGTACACTTTTAACTTTTAAGCTTAAAGTGTTAAAAACAGGTGGCAAAATCACATTAACAGTTAATGAGGCAGTTGATGGCAACGATAAATTTGTTACTTCTTCAGTTACAACTTCAGGCGCTACCGTTAAATGTTCACACGCTAATATGAAATGGGATGTTCTTAAAAAAGCAACCTGTACTGAAAAGGGCGAGAAAAAAGGAACATGCGCTTGTGGATATACTACAACAGAAACAATTGCTAAAACAGAGCACTCTTACGGTAAATGGACAGTTGAAAAAAAGGCTACTGAAACAGAAAAAGGCCTTAAATGGGCAAAATGCTCTGTATGTGGAGACAAAAAGGAACAAGCAATTCCTGTAATCACAACAACCACAACAGAGACCACTACCGAAACTACAACATTTGTTGAGAATACAACAGAAAGCACAACCAATGAGCCAACAACTGCACCAACACCACAGATTGTTGAGAAAACCTCAACTGCAGAAATTGTTGCAAAAACAGTTGCCGTAGTGTTAGGCGTTGAAGCATTAGGCTTGCTTATATTCTTTGCAATCAAAAAGAAAAAAGAGAATAAATAACACAAAAAAGGGACGCTAAAATTAATAGCGTCCCTTAAAAATTGAATATTAAATCAATCTAAATTAAAATATTTTTTCGCATTTGTGAATGAAATCCCTTCAACTACTTGTGAAAGGAAGTCAATGTCATCTGGGTATTTGCCCTCTTCAACTAAATCGCCGATAATCTCGCAAAGAATTCTTCTGAAGTATTCGTGTCTTGGGTATGAAAGGAAGCTTCGTGAGTCAGTAACCATACCAACGAATTTGCCAAGCACACCAAGGTTAGAAAGTGTTTTCATCTGTTCGCGCATACCGTCATAGTTGTCGTTAAACCACCAAGCAGAGCCGAACTGAATTTTTGACTGCGCCTCACTGCTCTGGAAGTTGCCAAGCATTGTGCCAAGCACATAATTATCTTTTGGATTAAGCGTGAAAAGAATTGTTTTTGGTAACTTGCCCTTAACATCAAGTGAGTCAAGGTAGCGTGAAAGTCCATAGGCTAACTGATGGTCGTGAACAGAGTCAAAGCCTGTGTCAGCACCAACTGACTTGAACATTCTCGCGTTGTTGTTTCTCATAGCGCCAAAGTGTAATTCCATAGCCCAACCGAGCTCTGCATACTTTTCGCCGAAGAATTGTAAAAGTGCAGTTCTGTATTGGTCAAGTTCTTTCTTTGTGAATTCGCTACCTGCAAGTGCTTTTGTGAAGATTGCTTCTAATTCTTCTTCAGTTGCAAGTTCAAATGGGCAGTATTCTAAAGCGTGGTCGCTTGCTCTACAACCCATTTCGTTAAAGAATGCAATTCTCTTTTCAAGTGCTACAAGCAAATCTGCAAATGACTTGATTTCCATTTCTGACGCTTTTTCCATAGCAACAATCCATTCACGGAACGCAGGAGTATCAATAAGGAATGACTTGTCAGGACGGAATGCAGGAAGCACCTTGCACTTAAAATTCTTGTCTTCTTTAAGCAACTTGTGGTATTCAAGCGTGTCGGCAGCGTCGTCAGTAGTGCATACGCAATACACGTTTGACTTTTCAATAAGTGAACGTGGTGTAAATCCACCTGCTTTAATCTGCTTGTTACATTCTTCCCAAATCATATCAGCAGTTTTAGCGCTTAATGGCTCATAAATGCCGAAATATCTTTGCAATTCAAGATGTGTCCAATGGTAAAGTGGGTTACCAATGCAATATGGTAAGCTCTCAGCCCATTTCATAAACTTTTCATAGTCAGAAGCGTCACCTGTAATATATTTTTCTTCTACACCACAGCCACGCATAGCACGCCATTTGTAATGGTCACCACCAAGCCAGACTTGTGTAATATTCTCAAACGGCTTGTCCTCATAAATCTCTTTAGGAGAAAGATGACAATGCCAGTCAAAAATTGGTATATTTCTTGCCCCTTTGTCAAAGATTTTCTGTGCAGTTTCTGTGCTTAAAAGAAAATCGTCGCCCATAAATTTTCTCATATTTATCACCTGAAAAATAGATTTTGATTTTATGCAATAAGTATAGCATAAATATATAAAATAATAAATACTTTTTTGCGTTTTAATACGGATAACTGTTGAAAAATAAAGCGTAATATGATACAATAAACTGATTTATTATAATATTTTAATATCGAGAGGTATGTTTTTATGTCAGGACATTCAAAATGGAGTACAATCAAAAGAAAGAAAGAGAAAACCGATAACGCCAGAGCAAAGGTTTTCACAAAAATTGGTCGTGAAATTGCCGTTGCAGTAAAAGCAGGCGGACCAGACCCTGCAGGTAACTCAAAACTTAAAGACGTTATCGCAAAAGCAAAGGCTGCAAATATGCCAAATGATAACATTGAAAGAGTTATCAAAAAGGCAGCAGGCGAGGGCAGTGGTGACAACTACGACGAAATCGTATATGAAGGCTATGGCCCATCAGGTATTGCAATCATCGTTGAAACTCTTACAGATAACAGAAACAGAACTGCAGCAGATGTTCGTCATTATTTCGATAAATTCGGCGGCAATATGGGTATGAGCGGTTGCGTTTCATTTATGTTTACTCGTCAGGGTGTAATTCTTTTTGAAAAAGAAGGTATTGACGAAGACCAGCTTATGGAAGATGCACTTGAAGCAGGTGCTATCGACTTTATTGCAGAAGACGAAATCTATGATGTTCGCACAGAAGCAAACGATATGGGCGCAGTTCGTGATGACCTTGAAGCAAAGGGCTACAAATTCGTTTCAGCAGAAGTTGAATATGTTCCAAGCACATATACAACACTCACAAACCCAGACGACATTAAAAATATGGGCAGAATGCTTGAAATGTTTGAAGAAAATGATGACGTTCAAAACGTATATCATAACTGGGAAAATGAGGAAGATTACGAAGGATAATTGTGGTCTTTTTGCGAAATTCCGTCCTTTCGCCCTCGAAATACACTCGTATTCCATCGGGCTCAAAAACAGAATTTCATCAAAAATACCTACAATTCTCTGATTTCTTAAAAGCGAAAATCCATCCAAATTCCAAGCAATTCTCAAATAATAATTACGAATTACGCATTCCGAATTACGAATTACAACTTTGGTGTTTTATGAAACAATATGATTACTTAATAGTGGGCGCGGGGCTTTTTGGTGCCGTGTTTGCTCACGAAGCAACAAAGCAAGGCAAACGTTGTCTTGTAATTGAAAAAAGAAATCATACGGGTGGTAATATCTATTGCGAAACTATTGAAGATATTACCGTTCACAAATACGGTGCGCATATTTTTCATACAAGCAGTCAGCGTGTATGGGATTATGTGACTTCGTTTTGCGAATTTAACAACTTTATAAATACACCGTTGGCTTGTTATGAGGGCAAGCTTTACAACTTGCCCTTTAATATGAATACTTTTTCACAGATTTTTGGTGTTACTACCCCTGAAGAAGCGAAAGCAATTATTGAAGAACAGCGAAGTGAAATCAAAGGCGAGCCAAAAAATCTTGAAGAACAAGCAATCAGTTTAGTAGGTCGTGAGATTTACACAAAACTTGTAAAGGGCTATACCGAAAAACAATGGGGGCGCGACTGCAAGGATTTACCTGCATTTATCATTAAGCGTCTGCCTGTTCGATACACTTACGACAACAACTATTTTAATGACACTTATCAGGGAATCCCTGTAAACAGTTACAACGAGTTGATTGATAAACTTTTAGATTGTGTTGAGGTGCGACTTAATACAGATTTTCTTGCAGATAAAGATTATTATTTATCGCTTGCAGAAAAGTGTGTTTACACAGGCACTATTGACGGTTATTTTAATTATTCTCTCGGAAATCTTGATTATCGCAGTTTGAGATTTGAAACCGAAACTCTCCCAATGCAAGAATTTCAACCTGTTGCAGTTGTGAATTATAACGAGCGTCAGATTCCGTTTACAAGAATTATTGAGCACAAGCATTTTGAGTTTGGAAATCAAGAGAAAACTGTTATAACTCGTGAATACCCTGCAAACTGGGAGATGGGCGACGAGCCATATTACCCTGTAAATGATGACCGTAACAACGCACTTTATAAAGAGTACAAGGCTCTTGCCGAAAACGAGAAAAATGTTATTTTCGGTGGTCGTTTAGGTCAGTACAAATATTTTGATATGGACAAGTGCATTTTTTCTGCACTTACACTTTGTGATAAGGAGTTAAGTAATGAGTAACATTAAAATTACTGCAATTATGCCGGTTTATAATGTTGAAAATTACATAGGCAAGTGTATTGAAAGCTTACAGGCACAAACACTTACAGAATGGGAGCTTATTGCCGTTGATGACGGTAGCCCTGACAATAGTGGTGCAATTTGTGATGCTTATGCACTTTTAGATAATCGTATTACCGTAATCCACAAGGAAAACGGTGGTGCACCAAGCGCTCGTAACACTGCAATACCAAAGGCTAAAGGTGAGTATCTATACTTTGTTGATTCAGACGACTGGGCAGAGCCTACAATGTTTGAAGATATGTACAACAAAGCAAAAGAAAATGATGCTCAACTTGTTGTGGCTGGTTATTATATTGATACTTATTACTCCGATACTGAATATTACACACAAGAGCAAGCGTTACCGTCAAAAGTATTCAAGAGTCAGCGTGAATTTCGCGAATATGCTCACAAAATGTTTGATAAAAATCTTCTTTATACACCTTGGAACAAACTTTTTTCAAGAGAGTATATAATGGAGAATAATATTCGTTTTAAAAACACTTTCTGGGACGATTTTCCATTTAACCTTGATGTTGTAAGAGATGTTGAGCGTGTAGTTTTAATGGAAGAAAAATATTATCACTTTATGCGCGCTCGTGCAGACAGTGAAACTGCAAAATACCGTAGTGATATGCTTGAAAAGCGCGAAGAAGAACACAGTTGGATGCTTGATTTATACAACTATTGGAATGTAACTTCCGACGAAAGCCGTGAAATGATAAATCGCAGATATATTGAGCGTGTTGTGGGTTGTATTGAAAATGTAACAAACTCTGCTTGTACTCTTACAACCAAAGAGAAAAAAGAACAGATAAAAAATATGATTACAAGTGAAAATGTGCGCACAGCGTTAAAATATGCAAAGCCAAACTCACTTGTAATGAAAATAATGCTTATACCAATTAAACTTAAATGGACTTGGCTTACCTACCTTGAGGGCGCTTTTATTTCAAAAGTAAAATCAGGTAATGTAAAATTATTTGCCAAGTTGAAGGCGAATAGATAAGAGGAAACAAAATGTCATTAAAGAACAAAAAACTTTTCTTACTTGATATGGACGGAACAATTTATGAGGGCGCTCGACTTTTCGAGTGTGTAAACGATTTTTTAGCACACATTGAGTCAGTTGGTGGTCAGTATGTGTTTATCACAAACAACTCCTCACGCTCCGTTAAAGATTATGTTATTAAACTTTCAAATATGGGAATTAAAGTTACAGAAGATAACTTTTTCACATCTTCACAGGCAACTGCTTTGTATCTTAACAAGCATTTTCCTAACAAGAAAATTTATTGTATGGGAACAAAGTCTATGATTGCCGAAATGGAAAAATACGGCGTTAACATTACAACTGAAGCAGATGAAGATACTGATTGCATCTGCGTTGGTTATGACACTGAGCTTACATATAAAAAGTTGTGGGATGTTTCATATCTTCTTCAGACAAAGAAAGATATTCCGTATATCGCAACAAATCCGGACCGTGGTTGCCCAACTGAATTTGGTCTTGTGCCTGACTGCTTTGCCATGTGTGAGGCAATCAACTATGCAACTAATCGCAGACCGCTTTATATTGGTAAGCCAGACGGATTTATGATAGATTTCTCTGTTGAGCGTTCGCCTTTCACAAAAGAAGAAACTGTTGTAATCGGCGACCGACTTTATACAGATATTGCATCAGGCGTGAATGCTGGTGTTGACACAATCTGTGTGTTAAGTGGTGAAAGCACTATGGAGGACATTGAAAACAGCGAAATCAAACCGACTTATGTTCGTGAAGATATTAAAGAAATACTTAAAGAATTGCAGGTGTAAACAATGGAATTTGACGCATTTACAGGTGGAATTGAATTAGGTGGACTTCGTAACCGTGACGATATAAGACTACTTATTTGCTATATTCTTAAAAGTGTTGACACACCTCTTACTCGTCAAATGTTAAATGACGCTATGCAGGAAGATGGTCTTGCAAACTTTTTTGAAGTGGGTCAGGCTATTGAAGAACTTTTGAAAACAGGTAATATTACTGCTGATATTTTAGACGGTGAAGAAGTAATTTCAGTTACTGACCGTGGCCGTGAGGCTGCTGAACTTTTACAGACAAGCTTGCCAAAAACTGTCCGTGAAAAAGCAGTAAACTCTGCAATACGCCTTGTTACACGTGCAAAGGTTGAGCGTGACAACAAAATTGAAGTAAAAAAAGAGGACGACGGTGGTTATACAATCACATTCACACTTTTTGACAGAGATACCGAACTTATGAAGCTTTCAATTTATGTGGTTGATAGTCTTCAATTAGAAACAGTAAAACAGAATTTCATAAATGACCCTGTTAAGGTGTATTCAAGTATTATTACATCGTTGACAGTATAAGTCATAAAAAAGAAAAAATAGGGGTGTAAAAATGAAAAAGAGAATACTTACAATATTAACACTTGTAATGGCGATTGTAATCAGTATGACAATAAGCACATCTGCTTTTGAAGGTGTTTATTTTGATACAACAGAGTGTTGGGACTACACTGAAGAAGAAACAGTTATCGGGGAGTCTGTTGAAGCTATTGTAGGTACAGAAACGTACCCTGATAAGAATACTAAAGGTGTAAATAGTTATAATGTTTATGCAGTTGAAATGGATATTGAAGGATTAGACGCAGATGCAATCTTTGACCAATATTCTACAGATATGTCAGACAATTTTTATGAAATTATAGAAACTCAGAGCAAGGAACAAGGTTTTTCTTCTGAAATTATAAACTTTGAGAAAAGTGTTGCTTGGGACTCTTGGGATTTGTTCAATTTTATATATTTTGAAACTGAAATTCTTATGACAGACAAAACAGGTAAATCAATAACAATGTATCAGAATATAGCAGTGCTTCCTGCTAATACTTATGTTGTTTATGTAACAGTAACCAATTATAATAGTGCAGAGGAATGCAAAGAAGTTCTTTATGAAATCGTAGATTATCTTGAAATTCACGATTATTGTTATGACGAGAGTGCAGATTTCTCTGAAGAAGATATTGAAATGTTTACAAAGATAGGAAAAGGAATTCTTGTGGGAGTTCTTGTATTCTTCCTTCTTGCTATTGTTATTACAGTTGTTATTATCGCTCTTGTGGTTAAGTCTTCAAAAAAGAAAAAGGCACAAAAAATGGCACAACAATCACAATATAATTTTGACCCACGCACAGGTCAACCGATTCAGAATAATCAGCCTTGGCAGAATACGTCATATCAGACATATACACCACCAAGACCTACAAACACTGAAATAAAAGACCCATTAGACCTTGACAATAAGTAATAATATTGATAAAATATCTTGAAATTAAATAAAATAAACACTATGACAAAGAGTAAGATTTATTGTGTTAGCTTTCAGAGAGTTGTCGTTTGGTGTAAGACAATACAACCCTTAAATCGATATGTAGCTTTCGAGTGGTTTTGCCTAAAGTAGAAATACCGTTAAGTAAAAACGCGTAATTCACGTTAAGAATTTTAAGTGGCTGTTGTATTAAACAGCAATTTGAGTGGTACCACGGAATTTATTTCGCCTCATACATTTTGTATGGGGCGATTTTTTTACAAATAAATTTATAAATAAACCGAAAGGAAGAAATATATGTCTAAGGAACTTGAAAAACAGTACAATCCGAAAAATGTTGAAGACAGAATATATAAAGACTGGCTCCAACACAAATATTTCCACGCAAAGCGTGAAGATGGTAAAAAGACTTACTCTATTGTAATTCCACCACCAAACATTACAGGTCAGTTGCACATGGGCCACGCTCTTGATAACACATTACAAGATATTCTTATTCGTTATCACAGAATGGCAGGCTACGATACACTCTGGCTTCCTGGTACTGACCACGCATCTATTGCTACTGAGGCAAAAATCGTTGAAACAATGCGAAATGAGGGCATCACTAAAGAAGATTTAGGTCGTGATGGCTTCTTAGAGCGTGCTTGGGACTGGAAAAAACAGTACGGTGGCAGAATTATTGAACAGCTTAAGAAACTCGGTTCATCTTGCGACTGGGACAGAGAGCGTTTCACTCTTGATGAGGGTTGCAGTAAAGCAGTTAACGAGGTTTTCTGCCGTCTTTATGACAAAGATTTAATTTACCGTGGTAACCGTATGGTTAACTGGTGCCCATATTGTAATACATCAATTTCTGATGCAGAGGTTGAATACGAAGAGCAGGACGGTAGCTTCTGGCATCTTCTTTACACAGTTAAAGAAACAGGGGAACAACTTGAGCTTGCAACAACTCGTCCTGAAACAATGCTTGGCGATACTGCTGTTGCTATTAATGTGGCTGATGAAAGATATAAGCATCTTCACGGTTGTCATGTAATTTTACCACTTCTTAACAAAGAAATCCCAATCGTATGCGACGAACACGCTGATATGACAAAGGGTACAGGTGTTGTTAAAATCACTCCTGCTCACGACCCTAACGACTTTGAAGTTGGTCAGCGTAACAATCTTCCTATTGTTCGTACATTTACTTATGACGGTCATTTAACAGGTGCAGAAGACAAGAGAATTGCTGACGAATTAATCGCAAGTGGTCGCGCAACTGAAAATGAGCCTGAAGTACTTGACTGTGGTAAGTATGCAGGTATGACTACAATGGAAGCAAGAAAGGCTATTCTTGAGGACCTTAAAGCAGGGGGTTATCTTAAAGAGGTTGAGCCACGTAAACACGAGGTTGGCACTTGCTACCGTTGTCATAACAACATTGAACCAATGGTTTCAAAACAGTGGTTTGTTCGTATGGTTCCTCTTGCAAAGCCTGCAATTGAGGCAGTTGAAAAGGGCGAAACAAAGTTTATTCCTGAACGCTTTACAAAGAACTACCTTAACTGGATGAACGGCACTCGCGACTGGTGTATTTCTCGACAACTTTGGTGGGGTCATAGAATCCCTGCTTGGTATTGCGACGATTGTGGCGAAACAATTGTTTCAAAGACAGCAGTAAATACTTGTCCAAAATGTGGTAGCACACATCTTCGTCAGGATGAAGACACACTTGACACTTGGTTCTCATCAGCACTCTGGCCATTCTCAACACTTGGTTGGCCTGAACAGACAGAAGACCTTAAACACTACTACCCAACAAACACTCTCGTAACAGGTTACGACATTATCGGTTTCTGGGTTTCTCGTATGATTTTCTCTGCTCTTGAATACACAGGACAAGTGCCATTTGACACAGTTCTTATTCACGGTCTTGTTCGTGATGCTCAGGGTAGAAAGATGTCAAAATCATTGGGCAACGGTATTGACCCACTTGAGATTATCGACCAGTATGGTGCTGACGCTCTCAGATTTACTCTTGCAACAGGTAATAGCCCTGGTAATGATATGCGTTTCTCTGATGAAAAGGTTGAGGCAAGTAGAAACTTTGCTAATAAGATTTGGAATGCGGCTCGTTTTATCTTAATGAATTTTGACGAAAACGAATATGCACCTTATGTTCCAAAGAATCTTGCAATTGAAGATAAATGGATTTTGTCAAAATATAATGACCTTGTAAAAGATGTTACAGATTCACTTGAAAAATTTGAGCTTGGTATGGCAGTACAGAAACTTTACGACTTTATCTGGGACGTATTCTGCGACTGGTATATTGAAATTGCAAAAATTCGTCTTAACGGTGAATGTGCAACTGCAAAAGCAACTGTTAAAGCAGTTCTCGTTTATGTAATGTCAAATACCCTTAAACTCTTACATCCATTTATGCCATTTATTACAGAAGAAATCTGGCAGACACTCCCTCACGATGGGGACTCAATTATGATTTCTGAATGGCCTGTATTCAGCGAAGAACTTTCATTCAAGGCTGACGAAACAGAAATGGAAAGAGTTATGACTGCAATTAAGGCTGTTCGTAACCGTCGTGCAGAAATGAATGTTCCACCATCAAAGAAAGCAAAGATTTTCATTGAAACTGCTTATGAAAAGACTTTCTCCGAGGGTGCAAACTTCTTTGTAAGACTCGCATCAGCAAGTGAGGTAGAAATCGTTAAGGGCTACGAAAATGATGAGGCTGTTGCGATTATCACAGAAGATGCTCGTCTTTTCATTCCACTTGATGAGCTTGTTGACTTTAAGGCAGAATTAGAACGTCTCGAAAAGGAAAAAGCAGGCGTGCTTAAAGAAATCGCATTTGTTTCAGGCAAACTTAACAACGCTAACTTCGTTGCAAAAGCACCTGAAGCTCTTGTAAACGAGCAACGCGAAAAACTCGCAAAATACAACGAAAAACTCGCAATGTTGGAAGAAAGTATTGCAAAAATAAGTAATAAGTAATTTCAACACGATATGGTGGGAGTAAGCTCCCACCATTTTCTTTTGCAATTTCGAGTTTGTCCCACAAAACCATAAAACGCGCAACGCTTTTGCAGATGATAATTAACTAAAATCAGTAAAAAAGGGTCGGTCCCTTTTTTACCAAAATGCAACAAAAAAGGAACTCTCAAGTGAGAGTTCCTTAATTTTTTTATGTATTTTTGATTATTCCTTAATCATAAGAGACTTAACAATTGCTGTCATTTCTTCTTCGCCGTAGATTACAGGAACTGGGTAGAGTGGGTTACCTTCTTTAAGTGCGCGCTCTACGATAATTGGAATATCTTCTTCCTTAATCTGTGCAAAGCCCTTTGGAATATTCATTCTTTCATTCATAGCGTAGATTTCAGCAATAAATGCCTTTGCTTTTGCTTCTTCGCTGTCGCCCTTAATACCAACAAGGTCAGCAAGCTTTGAAAGTGAGCCGTAAACTGCACTACCATAAGATTCGAGCATTACAGGAAGAATAACTGCGTTTGCAAGACCGTGAGGAATACCGTACTGACCACCAAGGTTGTGTGCAACTGCGTGAACATAACCAACATAAGCGCGAGTAAATGCCATACCTGCATAGTAAGAAGCGAGAAGCATATTGTTTCTTGCTTCAATGTTTTTACCGTCTGTATATGCAGTTTCAAGGTTTTCGAAAATCATCTTTGTTGCTTTTTCAGCATAGTTAGTTGTTGATTTAACGTTTGATTTACCAATGTATGCTTCAACTGCGTGTGTAAGAGCGTCCATACCTGTTGTTGATGTGATGTGTGGTGGAAGACCTACTGTAAGTTCAGGGTCAAACACTGCAAATCTTGGACGAAGGAATGGGTCGTTACAAGCATTCTTTTCGTGTGTCTTTGAGTTAGAAACAACTGCTGCAAGAGTACATTCTGAACCTGTACCTGCTGTTGTTGGAACTGCAAAGAAGGGTGGAAGTGGACGAAGAATTTTCATAAGTCCACGCATTTTTTCAACCGGCTGATTTGGTTTAACAACTCGAGCCGCTGCAATCTTTGCACAGTCCATTGGTGAGCCACCACCAAATGCAATAATACCCTGACAACCGTTCTGAATATACATATCTTTTGCTTCTTCAATGTTTTCGATTGTTGGGTTTGGCTGAGTACCGTCATAAACTACATACTCAACACCTGCGTTGTCCATTTCTTCGTAAAGAGAGTTAAGAAGACCAAGTGAAGTAAGACCTTTATCTGTTACGATAAGAACTTTCTTAAGTCCCTTTTCTTTAATAAGGTTTGGAAGCTTGCGAATGCTACCAGGACCTGTAAGCATAAATGGCTCACCCCATGGCATAAAGCATTCAGCAATAAACATTACCTTCTGGAATACTCTGCAATACGCTTTGTAAAATTTTGTCATAAAAATCTCCCTTTCATAGATGATTTTAATTATTATTTATACTATCAAAAATCTTGATAGCTAATTTACTGTCATAATCTATTTGTGCTTTCAACTCGTCTTTAGAATTGAATTTCTTTTCGGCTCTTATAAAATCTAAAAGCTCAACCTTGATTTTTTGGTAATAAAGGTCACCGTCAAAGCCTAAAATACAAGTTTCTGAAAGCACTTTGTCGCCACCAACGGTTGGGTGACAACCAAAATTTGTAACTGACGGATAAATTTTACCGTCAACCGTTGACTGTGAAGCATAAACACCGTGCTTTAAGTTTATAAAGCCTGTGGGGAAGTGCTGATTGATTGTAGGAAATCCGAAAATCTTTTTGCCGATTTTGTTGCCTTCAACTACAAGAAAGTCGTAAGAAAAATTACGACCAAGCATTTCATTGGCAGTTTTAATGTCACCGTTTGCCAGAGACTTACGAATTCTTGTAGCACTAATCATTTCGCCCTTATAGTCAATGCTTTTAGCCATCTTGTAAATTATACCATACTTTTCGCATAATTCACATAGTATTTTACTGTTACCCCCACCATCTTTACCAAAAAGAAAGTTTTCGCCACAGATTACTGCGCCAACATTGTGCTTTTCTATGAGAACATCACGCAAAAATTCCTCAGGGGATAAGTTGCGAATTTCTTCAAAGCTTACGTGCACAGGCAAAACACCTAGTTCTTTTGCTTTTTCTTCTTTGTCTTCGCTCGTAATAAGTAGTGGTGGTGCAATACCTTTAAGTACTGCTTGTGGGTGATTGTCAAACATAAGCATAGCAGGTGTAAAACCATCTTCTGCAAAGGATTTTGCCTCACCCAATACGTTTAAGTGACCTCTGTGCAAGCCGTCAAAGGTGCCCAGAGCCAACGCAAGTTTATTCATTCGTCTATCAGCACCCTCCTTACACTCAGGTCGCTTTTATCTTCTTTGATTTCTCCAAGCCCTAATAGTTTTCGGTCAGGGGAGTACACACGGTAAATGCCGACAGGGTAGTCACCGTGAAGTCGTGTATAATCCAACGCACCCCCATTGTGAAAACGGTTAGCCTGTGGAGCAGTAACTGTAATTTCAGGATAACTCATAAGTGCAGTTTCAACTGAGGTTATAACAGTATCAGCTTTATTTTCACTTGCAAGTTGTTCTAATTCTTCTAAAGTGACAGATTTTTCAATGCCAAAACCATTGGCACTTGTGCGACGAAGTTCTGTCATAACTGCACCACATTGGAGGGTGCGACCAATATCGTCGCAAAGCGAACGTATATATGTACCAGCTGAGCAAGTAACATTCATTGAAAACTCTATACCGTCAAAATCATAGATTTCTAGTTTTTCAATGGTGATTTTTCGGCTTTCACGCTCTATTTCAATGCCCTTACGAGCCAAATCATAAAGACGTTCACCATCTTTTTTTAGCGCCGAATACATTGGTGGAGTCTGTAAAATCTCACCTTTGAAATTCTCTGCAACGCTTAATAACTGCTCGAGTGTAACATTTACAGGGCTTTCACTTAAAACTGCGCCTGTAATGTCAAGTGTGTCAGTTGTAATACCGAGTTTTACCCTTGCAGTATAACTTTTTTTATGTTCAGGCAATAACTCAATAAAGCGAGTAGAGTGACCAAGCATAATAACAAGTACACCGGTAGCCATAGGGTCCAATGTGCCTGTATGCCCTGCTTTTTTGACACCTAAAATTCGCGAGGCTCTTTTAACAGCCATAAAAGATGTCATATTGTGGGGTTTGTCAAGACAAATTATGCCTGTCATTAAAATTCCGCCTTTATAATTTCGAGTAATTTTGATTTAACTTCGTCTAGTGAACATTCAAATTCACAACCGGCAGCAGCGTGATGCCCACCACCACCAAAATTACCACAGATTTTTGCAGCATCATAAGGTTCAACAGTACGCATTGATACTTTATAACTACCGTTGTGACGCTCACGAATTGTAACACCGATTTTTACACCCTCAATTTTGCGAGGAAGAGCAGCAATACCATCACATTCAGTTGAGCTTGAGCCACTTTCCTCAAACATTTTGCGAGTGATTGTCATAATTGCACATTTGCCGTCAAAATAACTCTCAATAGATGAAACTGCCATCTGTTCAAGTCTTAAATATGACATAGACTTTGTTTCAAACATAAGACGATTGATGTTTACATAGTCTGCGCCTTTTTCCATAACATCTGCTGCAATTCTGTGGACAGTAGGTGTTGTGTTTGAAAACATAAAGCAACCTGTGTCAGTTGCAAGACCTGTATAAACGCAACTTGCGATTTCTGGTGTAATTTCTACACCTAATTCGCAAATAACTTCATAAATTACAACGGCTGCTGCAGCTCGGTCCTCTAAAAGAAGATTTTCACTGTATTCTTTGTTTGTCATATGGTGGTCAATGCATAACCACACATTGTCGCCATACATACCTTCAAAACTTTCGCCTAAAAGCTTTTTATCGGCAACGTCAACTGCAATTATTTTGTCAAATGTAAATTCCTCGTTGTCAACCCCATCCCACAAATAAGAATACTTGTGGTGCATAGGGTCAACGCATTTTACAAACGACTTTTTACCCATCAGGTCAAGTGTACGCTTTAATGCAAAGGCACTACCAAGGGTATCGCCATCAGGGTTTCTGTGAGAAAGAATAAGATAATTATCGTATTCTTTTAAGAGTGATGCACACTCTTTAACATCTATTCTTTTCATACTTAATCCTCAATATGGTCAGTAATAGTTGTGCTTTCAATCTTTTTAAAGATTTCCATGCCGTGTTCAATTGAATCATCGGCAATAAATTTAAGTTCAGGAGTTTTACGAAGATGAAGCTTTGAGCCTACCTCACGACGAATAAGACCTGTTGCGTTAGTGAGTCCTTTAACAGCCTCTTTTGCATCTTCTATGCCACTCATTGAGCTTACATATACTTTTGCAAAAGAAAGGTCAGAACTTACATCAACACGAACAACAGTTAAAATTTTATCTTTAACTCTTGGGTCTTTTAACTCGCGGATTACGGCAACGATTTCACGCTTGATATCTTCTGAAACTCTGCCTACTCTGTAACCTGCCATTAGTCTCTGTATTCCTCCATAATAAAGGCTTCAAAAATGTCGCCTTCCTTAACGTCATTAAACTTGTTAAGACCAATACCGCATTCGTAACCTGAAGCTACTTCCTTAACGTCATCCTTAAATCTCTTAAGAGATGAAATTGAGTCTTCAGCAATAACAATACCGTCACGAACAACACGAATTTGTGCATTTCTTGTAACTTTACCGTTCTGAACATAAGAACCTGCAACCATACCAACTGATGAAAGCTTGAATACGTTACGAACTTCAATACGACCGAGTAATACTTCACGGAATTTAGGAGCAAGCATACCCTTCATAGCGTCTTCAATTTCTTCAATACAGTCATAAATGATACGGTACATTCTCATATCAACGCCGTCACGCTCTGCAATTTCAGCTGCAACTGGGTCAGGACGAACATTGAAACCAACGATAATAGCATTTGATGCGTTAGCAAGCATAATATCAGACTCGCTTACTGCACCAACACCACCGTGAATAACTTTAACCTGCACTTCTTCGTTAGAAAGTTTTTCAAGATTCTGCTTAACTGCTTCAACTGAACCCTGAACGTCAGCCTTAACGATAATGTTAAGAGTCTTGATTTTACCTGCATTGATTGATGAGAACAAGTTGTCAAGTGTAACTTTCTGGTACTGATTAAACTGTTCTTCTTTCTTTTCTTGCTTTCTCTTTTCAACAAGTTCACGAGCAAGTCTTTCGTCAGAAACTGCATTGAATACATCACCTGACTGTGGAACTTCGTCAAGACCCATAATTTCAACAGGAACTGATGGACCTGCTTCCTTAATTGAACGGTGTTTGTCGTCAACCATAACACGAACACGACCAACTGCAGTGCCTGCAACAACAATGTCGCCTGAATGAAGTGTACCGTTCTGAACAAGAAGAGTAGCCACAGGGCCCTTACCTTTATCAAGACGAGCTTCAATGACAATACCTTTAGCAGCTCTGTTAGGGTTAGCTTTAAGTTCACGCATTTCTGCAGTAAGAAGAACATTTTCAAGAAGTGTGTCAATGTTCATATGTGTCTTTGCAGAAACAGGAACGCAGATTACATCGCCACCCCATTCTTCAGGAACAAGACCATGTTCTGTTAACTGTTGCATAATCTTATCAACAGTTGTGCCTGGTTTATCCATTTTGTTAATAGCAACAATAATGTCAACCTCAGCAGCTTTAGCGTGGTTAATAGCTTCAATAGTCTGTGGCATAATACCGTCGTCAGCAGCAACAACAAGAATTGCAACGTCAGTAGCTTTTGCACCACGAGCGCGCATTGATGTGAACGCTGCGTGGCCAGGTGTGTCAAGGAATGTAATATACTGACCGTTAAGGTTTACTCTGTAAGCGCCGATATGCTGTGTAATACCACCTGCTTCAGTAGCAGTAACGTTTGTGTTCTTAATAGCGTCAAGAAGTGAAGTTTTACCGTGGTCAACGTGTCCCATAACAACAACAACAGGGTCGCGTGTTACAAGGTTTTCTTCATCGTCTTCACTGTCGTCAATAATTCTTTCTTCAATAGTAACTACAACTTCACGGCTAACCTTTGCACCGAGTTCAGTTGCAACAATTTCTGCTGTATCGTAGTCAATAACTTCGTTTACAGTAGCCATCATACCAAGTGAGAAAAGCTTTTTAATAACTTCAGCAGCAGTCATTTTAAGACGAGATGCAAGCTCACCAACTGTGATTTCGTCACCAACTGTGATTACAGGTGGTTTCTTTGCTCTTTCTGCTGCAATTCTCTTAAGTCTTTCTGCTTCTGTTTCTTTCTTGCCACTTCTCATACCTTGTTTACGGTATTGCTGGCTCTTTTGTTTAAGCTTCTGCTTTTTAACCATATTATCGCTCTGGTGTGCGTTAGCAGGAGCAATGTTTTCATATTTTTCGTTGTATTTTTCTGCGTCAAAGGTGTTTGCTCTTGTATCAATGTGACGCATTTCACCCTTTGTACGAGCCTGCATTGGCTTTGAAGGGTCTTTTTCTTTCTTTTTAGGCTGTTCTGCATTACCCTGTGGCGCAGGAGCACTCTGTTTTTTGTTGTCAGCAGGTTTCTCTGCTTTCTTTGCCTCTTTTTTAGGTTCAGCTTTTGGCTTTTCCTGTGGAACAGCAGCAAAATACTCGTCAAAACTCTTTACTGAGTTTTCTTTTGTAATCAAATCAAAAAGAAAATCAAGTTCTTTTTCGTCAAGGGCAGTTTGTGATTTCTTTTCACCCTCAAAATATTTTGAAAGATTTTCTATAACATACTTGCTCTGAATATTAAAATCTTTAGCAAGTTCATGAATTTTATATTTTTTAATCGCCATATTCATAACCTCCCGTTATAATACTGTATAACTTGTTTGCAAAGCCTTCTTCATCAATTGAAATAACTCCTGCTTTTTTACCGATTGCAAGTCCTAATTCACTCATAGTGAAAGGTGCGTCAACATATTTTATGTTACGGTTGTTGAAATTACACTCATCAAGGATTTCTTTTTTGAGCCTTGGTGATGCGTCACAGCAGGTGATAGCAAGTTTTGATTTACCTTGTTTGATTGAGGTAATCACAGCGTCGTGACCAATTGCCATTTTTGACGCCTTTCTGCAAAGACCAAGAAGACCGTTAAGATTGTTGTTTATCATCTTTACTGATTTCTTCCTCCATCTGCTCATAAATCTCGTCAGGAATTGTCATTTCAAAAGTTTTGTCAATTCGTTTTGACTTTCTGGCTTTTTTAAGACATTCAGCGTTGTTGCAGATGTAAGCACCTCTGCCGGATGCCTTGCCTGTAAGGTCAAGCAATATTTCACCATCAGGAGTTTTAACAATTCGCACAAGCTCTTTTTTGGGTTTTTGTTCACCACAACCTGTGCATTTTCGCAAAGGTATTTTTTTCTGTTTCACGCTTTAAGTCTCCTTTCAATAACTTTTAGTAGAAAGATTAGCCTTCGTAGAAACCACTTTCAGGCTTAATATCGATTTTCCAACCTGTAAGCTTTGCAGCAAGTTTTGCGTTCAAGCCTTTGTTGCCGATTGCAAGAGATAACTGGTGGTCAGGAACAGTAGCCTGACATTTTTTCTCATCAGCATTTACAATTTCAACGCTAAGTACATTTGCAGGAGCAAGAGCAGATGCTACAAATTCTGCAGGGTCTTCGCTGTATTTAACAATATCAATTTTCTCGCCACCAAGAACTTCAACAATGTTGTTTACGCGAGCACCACGCTGACCGATACAAGCACCGATTGGGTCAACATTTTCGTCAGCACTGCTAACAGCCATTTTTGTTCTGATACCAGCTTCACGAGAAATTGAGTGGATTGTAACAACACCGTCATAGATTTCAGGAACTTCCTGTTCGAAAAGGCGTTTAACAAGACCTTTGTGAGTTCTTGAAATCATAACTCTTGGTCCACGGTCAGTATCTTTAACTTCACTGATGTAAACTTTAATAAGTTCGCCTTCAGTAAATGTTTCGTCAGGCACTTGCTCGCCCTTTGGAAGAACTGCTGTACCTTTGCCGATTTCAAGTGTAACATTACCACTAATTGGGTCAATTCTGCTTACCTTTGCAGTAACAAGGTCTTGTGTCTTTGATTGGAAGTCACGAATAACCTGACCACGCTCTGCATCTTTAATGCCCTGACGGATAACGTGCTTTGCAGTCTGTGCTGCAATACGACCAAATTTCATTGTATCAAGGTCAATTTCAAGAGTTTCACCTGCTTTAGCATCTTCGCGATACTCTTTTGCGTCTTCAACAAGAATGTCTGTGTCCCAATCTTCAAGCTCTTCAACAATGTTAAGGTGAACATAAACTCTCATTGTCTGTGCTTCTGGGTCAATGTCACAAGCAACTACATCTTTGTTGTTGTAGTCTTTTCTAACTGCTTTAACAATTGCTTCGCTGATTTTGTCGTAAAGGTAATCTGCCTGAATACCTTTTTCTTTTTCCATTAAAGCAACTGCCTCAAAAAATTCTTTATTCATTTTCCAAATACCTCCAATATCTTAGTCAATGTCGCCGATTCCACCGAAATCGTCTGCCTTAATCCAAGATGCTTCTTTCTTTAATATATTCATTTCAGTTTCTTCATCAATAGCGATTGTAACACTATCATTGTCGTAGTCAATAAGAATACCTTTGTACTCTCTCTTGCCTTCAAAAGCCTTGATAAGTCTAACCTGAATTTTTTCACCTAAATAACATTCAAAGTGAAAGTCCCTGCAAAGCTCACGCTCAATGCCAGGGGATTGTACCTGAAGATTATAAGCTTGTTCAATTGGGTCTGCTTCATCTAAAGGTCCGTCAATTGCGTGGTGCATTGTGACACAGTCGTCAATACCTACACCATCTTCTTTGTCGATTGTAATGCGAAGATACCAACGAGCACCTTCTTTAACGAATTTAACGTCCCAAAGAATAAGACCTAATTCGTCTGCAATTGGTTTGGCAATATCCCAAACCACTGAGGCAGTGTTTTTTTTCATAAAAACCTCCTGTAAAATATTAAATTGTCGTTTGCTTTGAAAAATACCCTAATAAACTCAAGAGAGCGGGTCGCCCCACTCTCTGTCAATACGGATATTCTTACCATAACGAATAATAACATATTAAATAAATAAAATCAAGTCTTTTTGCAAAATTTATATACTATATTAGTATAGAATGTTTCATAAATCGTCTGCATCCTGAACAGGTACATCAAAACCATCGGGATTTCCTGTGTAGCTTCCGTTTGTATCAAACTGACCGTCAGGATTATATGGACTCCAGATTTCTGAAATTTCTTCACTTAATTTGTCGATTTTTTGCTTTGTTTTTTTGATTTGGTCTTGCTTATTCCTTTTAAAAAGCATTTTTTGCACCTCCTGTGGTTATTTTTCCCCAATATGTTCATAAAATAAAAAAGAAAAGAAAAATATTAAAGAAAAATGTTGACTTTTTTCATTCGTTTGGTTATAATGAACAAGAATAGAGGTGTAATACCCGATTTTTCACGCGAAAGGATAATGATTATTATGAAAAAGACTCTTGCAATAGTTCTTGCATTGGCTATGGTTTTTGTTATGGGCTTCTCAGCTTTTGCTGAAGGTGAAGACCTTGCTCCAGTTAAACCAACTGACCCAGCAGAACTTGGCGTTTATTATGCAGAACTTCTTAATGCTGAAGATTCAGACCCAGCAGCAGTTGCTCAAATGATTCTTGACGACTTGATTATTGCTGAAGGTGACGAAGGCATTTATACAGTAGAAGACCTTCCTACAGTTTTGGCAGCTTTTGCTGAAAACTCAACTGATGTTGATAAACTTGCTGCAGCTGCAGGGCAGATTACAGCAGGTCTTGAAGATATGGGTATTGTTCTTCCTGAAATTGACGACGTTCTTCCTCCAGCAGGTGAAGGCGACGGTTCAGGCGACGAAAATCTTCCAGAAGATGAAGAACCAACAGATGATACAGACTTCCTCAACACAATTCTTGGAATTCTTGGTTCAATCGGCGATATGATTTTCGGCGGTGGCAGTGATGACCCATCAGGTGATGACCCATCAGGTGACAACGGTGATGACGCTTGGGGTGACGGCGATGCTGACACTAACGGTGACGATGACAATTTAGTTTCTGACACAGGTGATACAACAGTTATCTCTGTTGCAGCAGTAGCACTTGTAGCTGGTGCAGCTCTTGTTCTTACAAGAAAAAAGAGTGAAGACGCTGAATAAGTCTTTTACATAATTTCATAATTGATATTTTAACGGAAGTCCATTTGGGCTTCCGTTTTTTTTATTAATATAATTTTTATTTACACTTGACAAACTAATAAAAAATGTCTACAATAATAAATGTAAGGCGAACAAATGTTCGGCAAATAAAAACCACGTTGATTTTTAACGGGGTTTTTATTTTTCTGAAAAATAGTTTTTGAAAGGGGAGTTTTGGTTGCTACAAGATATTAAAATAAGAGAAATGTCAAAAGAGGAATATTTTTATCTTACCGAAAATTTAGAAATTGTGGATAAAAATTCAATCTGTAACGGTGTGCGTTACCTTGTTTATAACAAGAAAAAAAGACTACTTGATGTAGTAAACAAAGTTATGCAGAACGAGTTGACAGAAGCCGAACGCAAGCTTGCAAAAGATTATTGGAGTGGCGAGTTTTCGCTAGGGGAGATTTCAAAAAGAAATAATATTACACGCTCCAGTATTTATAGACATATTGATAGTATAAAAGAAAAACTTGAAACTTCATTAAAATATGTTCTGATTTATGATGCCGACGCCTTACCAAAATCTACAAATGAGTTAATGAGTTTTATCAAGGAGAAACAAATTGAGCAAAGAGAAAAAGTCAATTAAAGATTTAGGAAAAGAATACGAGAAGCACGCAAAATTGCAACAGTCATTTATTGACAACTGTAAAACTCAACTTAACAAGGCTAAAAAAATGGGGGATATAGATGCAGTTAAAAAACTTCAATCTGATTTACGAAAATTTTATGAAATCAAAAAAGAACTTGAAGAAACTGCAAATCACTTAAAAAATTATTACAAAGGAGATTTTTGATGGAAACAAAAATTATTTCTATTGATATATCACCCAAAGCTAACGAAATACAAAGTGAAAAGGCAGGTGTAATGTGGGAGCATAACGCAACAAGCCTTGTTTTTAATATTGATAACGCCTACATAGGTGATTACAGATATTATCTTGAATACCGTTCACTTCTTGGTACAAAAGTGAGAACGGAATATCTTAAACTCGATACTGAAAACAAGACAATTACATATAGTATACCGGTAACAATGAGTTCTCTTAAAGGAGTTGAATGTTACTTCAATATTATTTCCATTGATGGTGATGGTAACACTGTTCAGGTAATCAAGCCACATAAATTTTACTTGCAGTTTGATTATTCACCTGATACTGACAACTCACTTGCAAAAATTAACGACTTTTCAGTAAACGCATTGCTTGAATCAATCCGACTTGGCACGTTCAAAGGTGATAAAGGTGACAAGGGTGATACAGGGGCAAAGGGTGACAAGGGTGACAAAGGTGAAACAGGTGAAGTTTCAATGGACTACGCCACAAATAATTTTGCCAACGCAGTAAAGAAAACCGTAACAGGAAATCCTGTGGTTATTGAGGATGCGTCACCAATATCTCATCCCATTTATATAAAAACAAATACTAATGATACGGTGTATGTAAGAGGTGAAAACTTAATTCCGTTTAATGATAAAGCATACAATAACGGCAAATACAAAGCAGGGCAGACATATCAGATGAATGGCGTGAA
The DNA here is from genome assembly GCA_937892525.1 of uncultured Clostridia bacterium. Classification (GTDB taxonomy): domain Bacteria; phylum Bacillota; class Clostridia; order Oscillospirales; family Acutalibacteraceae; genus Fimenecus. Next base: position 80,190 of record CALAEV010000015.1, on the reverse strand, counting down.
TTTTACCATCAATGATGACGGCTCTGTAACTCTTAACGGCACTTCAACTGCAGCTATTGTAATTCCGTTAATATCTTGCACAGAATATAAAACAGGTATCCATACCGTTTCTTTAAGTGGTAGTCCTGAGGGTGCGTCTTCAACAACATACTGTTTAAGATTAGAAAAAGAAAATCTTTTAGGTGCTTATGGTGCAGAAGATTACGGTAACGGAAAAACTATTGAAAATGCAGATTTAACAGGTTTGAGTGTGAGCATTGTTGTTATCAATGGTGTAACGGTAAATGCCACATTTTACCCTATGCTCTGTTTTGGAAACACTGCAGGCAACTTTGTTTCACCTTGCGAAAGTTTATTTGCAACAGCAGATGAAAACGGAGTTGCGAATGGTCTTGTTTCGGTTGCAAATAAAATGTGCGTTTTTACTGAAACAGGTGAAAATATTGAATGTACCTATAATCAGAATACATCTTCTGCCATTGAAAAAGTGCGAGAAGATATAGGCAAACTTAACTATCGTTTAATCAACTCAATGACGCTTACTGAAGATACACAATTGGCTATATTCACAACAGATGCACAAGGCAACGCTTTGAATAAGCTTAATTTAAGAAAAGTATTTGTTCTTTTTATGGGTAACTTTGTGAATACAAACACACAATCATTATGTATGAATTTTAACGGTGGTGGAATATATCAGATGTATCAATCTTTTAGTGTTACAGCAGACAAATACTATGGTTTCTGGGCAGAAAGTGAAAAAATTATTGAGCATACTGATATGTCAGTATTTAGAAGTATATACCCATCTAATCTGCTTAACAATTTCACAACCGAGGGAATGTCACAGGGATTAAGTGGCAATAATGCAGATGGTCGCACAGATTTAAGTGTAGTGAAAAACGGTGTAATAAGCAGTATAAGATTTGGTTGCGCTAACGCAAACAATATGATGAAAACAGGTAGTAAAATTTATGTATTCGGTGCATAGAAGGAGTGGATATTATGGCAGTTTATAAAGGTATAGATGTTTCAAAATGGCAGGGCGAAATCAACTGGAGTCTTGTGAGAAATGCAGGGATTCAGTTTGCTATGATTCGCGCAAGCTTTGGTTGGGGTAAAGGTCAAAAAGATAAGCTTTTCAATACAAACTACACAGGTGCTAAAAAAGTAGGTATTCCTGTAGGCGCTTATCACTACTCTTACGCCACAACTGTTGAAGAAGCTGTTAAAGAGGCTGAACTTTGCTATTCGATTATTAAAGGCAAAAAGTTTGAATACCCAATTGCCTATGATATGGAAGAAAACAGAGTTTGTGCATTAGGTAAAGCAAAGGTTTCGGCAATCGCAAAGGCATTCTGCGAAAAAATGGAAAGCTACGGCTATTATGTGTGTATTTATGCCAACAAGCATTGGCTTGACAACTATTTTACAGATGAAATCTTTAAAAAGTATGACATCTGGCTTGCGCAATGGAGCGAAAAACCAACCTTTGAGCGTACTTACGGTATATGGCAGAAAACTTCAAAGGGCAAGGTAAACGGAATCGAAACAAACGTAGATTTGAATGAGTCTTATAAGAATTATCCTGCGATTATGAAGTATAACGGACTTAACGGATTTGGCGCACAAATTGAAGCTAAACCACCAAAACGAGGTTTCGTAGCAGGTCAGAAAGTAGTGCTTAAAAATGCAAAGCTTTACTCGTCTGCCTGGAGTGATGTTGTAAAAAATCATTTAACAGGTACTTATTATATTTATGACGGAATATATTTTGAAGGCAGATACAGAGTTACAAATTCGCTTTCAAATGTTGAGCGTAAGCCAATCGGCAAATATGTAACAGGGTTTGTTGACCGTGATGATATGAGGAAAGAAAATGCTTGAAAACGAAATGATGAATCATCGTCTTGATAAGGTAGAATCTGATATACAGATTTTATACAAAAAAGTTAACGATGTAACACTTACACAAGTCCAGAGCGTTACAAAACTTGACAGTATGCTTGTAACTCTTGGAGAGCTGAAAGAGAGCATAGAGGCACTCAAAAAACGACCAAGCTGGTTGTGGGATAAGGTAGTAATCGCGTTGATTAGCGCTATTTGTGGTGTAGTTGTAAGCTACATCTTTTAAGGAGGAATTATGGTAGAATATATTGTAGAAAACGCACTTGTGTTAATTCCTGTGCTTAATGTTATTGGTATGATAGTAAAAAATACAGAAAAAATTCCTGACAAATACATACCGTTGATACTCTTGTTTTTTGGCATAGTAGGAACAGTTGCAATACTTGGTTTGACACCTCATAGTGTTGTGCAAGGTGTTCTTGTAACAGGTACGGCAGTTTACGGTAATCAGGTAGTAAAACAACTTAAAAATGAATAATTCTATATAAGGGTGGGGGATTTCCTCCACCCTTTTTGTTTATAAACTATAGTTTGTCGAGTTCTTTATTTTACTTTCTTATTGACTTTAACAACTATAAATTTTATAATTATTCTTATAGAAAGGTGAGGTGTTTATGGCAAACCTTATATGTGCAAAATGCAACCAGCCTATCCCTGAAGAAAACGCAGTTGAATGCCCATTCTGTTGGGAAGTTTATCATAAAGAATGTTGGGAAGATACTGAAAATTGCGTGACCTGTAAAAAGTATAATCCTATTTATGAAATGATACAGGCACAAAAAGAGTATGAGGCTCAAAATCAACACAGTGAAGAAAATGAGCTTAAAGATGCAAATAATACTGTTGATGAAGAAGATTTCGCAGAAACAGTAACCAGAGAAATGCCATCTTCACCTGTTGCAAACTCCGTGCTTTTGGCATCACTTATAATGTTGATTTCAGGTGTAGCCGGTGGGGCAGCGTTAGTAATTTACTTCTCGTTCCCTTTGCTTCGAGAATTTGTAGGTGTTATTGGTGGACTTGCTTTGGTAGGACTCGGAGTTGCCTTGGCACTTGTGGTAAAAGGTATCGCAGAAATGGTAAACAACTCACAGAAAAATGCGTTTTACTTATCAAAATTAGTTGAAAAGCAGAAAGAAAAGGACGAATAAAATGGGTAAATTAAGATTTTTAATTGCTTTGATTGTGGGCAAGGTTTCAATTTTCTTGCTTGATAAAATATTTAAGAGAGGTACCAATCTTCCAGGCGAGATTATGCTTAAAATCTGCCCTGATGCACTTGCTCGTTTCACTATGCCTAAAACTACCGTGTGCGTAACAGGTACAAACGGTAAAACAGGTACATCAAACTTATTGACTCACATAATCCGTAATAGTGGCAAATCTGTTGTAAACAACTCAAAAGGCTCAAATATGGCTCCTGGTCTTGTAACTGCACTTGCAAGTGATTGCACATTAGGTGGCAAGGTTAAATCTGATGTGGTAGTGCTTGAAGTTGACGAGCGCTCATCACAGTTTATTTATACAAAGTTTGTTCCTGATTACATTCTTTGCACAAACCTTTTTCGTGATTCAATTATGCGAAACGGTCACAGCGGATTTATTTTCGATAAAATTAACGATTATTTAGACGAAAAAACTACGCTTGTTCTTAATGCAAATGACGGTATTTCAGGACTTTTAGGCGAAGAAAAATGCAATCGCGTATTCTTTTCTGTAAACAAAACAGAAAGAAGCACAACAAAATGTGAAGACACAGTTTGCGATTTAATTGCTTGTCCTAAATGTAATCATAAGTTAGATTATGAGTTCTATCACTATAACCATATAGGCGTACCAAAGTGTAATTCTTGTGGATTTACAATGCCACAAAGCACATATTTTGCAAGTGATGTTGATTTCTTGAACGGAACTTTTGTTTTCAATGGGGACAAAGGCGAAAGTTTTGTTTTGCCATATCAAAAGGGCAATTTCTTCAATGTTTTCAACATAACAGGTGCTTGTGCAATCTGTCGCCTTATGGGTATTGACATTGATATAATCGCAAACAGTATTGAAGATTTATCATCAAAAACAGGTCGATTCCAAGAGAACAAATTTGGTGGCGTTGAAGTGGTTTCAATGCTCTCAAAAAACCAGAATCCAATCTCTTGCTCGCAAAGTCTTAAATACCTTGACAGTACTGAAAACGATAAAGATGTTGTACTTTTGATTACTGATAGTAATGACAAAGTTCACGGTCACGAAGATATTTCATGGCTTTATGATACTGATTTTGCGCCACTCCAAAGTGATAAAATCAAGACAGTTTATATTGGTGGTTCTCGTTGCTATGATTTGGCTGGGTGCCTTGAAATCAAAGGGCTTGACACATCTAAATTCGTTCTTTTTGAGAATTATGATGAGTTGGCAAATGCAGTCAGCAAAAATGCAAATGCTGACAGAAGCATTGTGATTTATTTTGAACTTTATGCTACAAGTGTAGTTGCAAAAATCAAAAATGCATTGAAAGAAAAGGGGGTTAAGTAATTATGAAAAAGTTTGTAATTGAAGTGCTTTACCCCGAATATAACAACCTTTACGGCGACCGTGGTAACTGCGAGTATTTGCAGAAAAAACTCACTCTTGCAGGTTATGATGTTGAAATCTGCAAAACTTCTCTTTTCGACGAGCCAAAATTTGTGAACGAAAATGTTGATATTTTGCTTATTGGTCCTTGCCAGGAAAAACATCAACTTGTAGAGATTGAAACTCTTAAAAAGCACCGTGAAGATTTAGAAAAACGCATTGAAAATGCTGGAGTAATCCTTGCAACAGGCAACGCTTTTGAGATTTTTGGTGACTATATTGAAGATGCTAAAGGCGAAAAACACGATTGTCTTAAATTCTTTCCATACTATGCAAAACAGTTTTCAAGACTTCGCTATAACGATTGTAGCGTAGGCGAATTTAATGGTATGCAAATTACAGGTTTCAAAAACCTTTTAAGCCACTCTTACGGAGAAAATCCTTGCCCATTTCTCACTATGAAAACAGGTGCAGGTATGAATAAAGAAACTAAAATAGAAGGTGTTCATAAAAATAACCTTTTCGCGACATACCACACAGGACCAATTTTACCACTTAACCCACAATTTACAGATTATCTTATAAAGCTTGTGGATAGTGAGTATGTAGGAGTAGAGCTTAAATATGAAAAACAGGCATACGAAAACAGAATAAAAGAATTATTGAAATAACAGTTGAGAAATAGTGGGGAGACTTTCTCCACTATTTTTATGCCAAAAATACAAAATACAACAAAATTTTTACTGAAATACACAAGATATTGTAATTTTTATATTGTAATATCTTGTGTTTTTTGTTATAATAAGATATTAAAAATATTATGTGTAACTATGCCTGAACGGAGTAGGAAAATGGATAATAAAATTGATAAATTCCAAGAAGAAAGACAAAAGGATTTAATTATCGGCAGAAACGCTGTGACCGAACTTATCAAGTCAGGCCGTGAGATTGATACTCTCTTTGTTTTAAGAGGCGAGAAAAACGGCTCGGTTGGTAAAATCATTGGTCAATGTCGCGATAAAGGTGCAGTAGTAAAGGAAGTTGACAAGAAAAAACTTGACTTTATGTGTGGTCACGCTAATCATCAGGGCGTTGTGGCAATCTGTGCTGCTCACGATTATTCAACGGTTGAAGAAATCCTTGCAGTTGCAGAAGAACGTGGCGAAGCACCATTTATTGTGGCTTGCGACGGTATTGAAGACCCACACAATTTAGGTGCGATAATCCGTACTGCTGAGGCTGCAGGCGTTCACGGAATTATCATTCCAAAACGCAGAAGTGCATCACTTAACTACACAGTTGGCAAAACAAGTGCAGGTGCTCTTGAATATATGAAGGTTGCTAGAGTTTCAAATCTTGCATCAACTCTTGACGAACTTAAAGAAAAAGGCTTGTGGGTATATGGTGCTGATATGGATGGCGAAGATGTGAGAAAAGTCAACCTTGACGGTCCAGCAGTTCTTGTAATCGGCTCAGAGGGTGACGGTATGAGTAGAATAATCCGTGAAAAGTGTGACTTTATTGTGTCCCTTAAAATGAAAGGACAAATCAACTCACTTAATGCTTCCGTAGCAGGTGGAATACTTATGTACGAGTTTGCTAACCAACGCTAAAAAATATTTAACTATAATAATTTTCGGGGGATGTTATTATGGCAGAAAGAATACCAGATTCATTGATTGATGAAATTCTTGCGTCAGCAAAGAATTATATGGTGGAAGAAACTGAAACTGAATATTCAGCCGACAAAATCGATGCGTTAATAGATGATATTGCCGAGGCTGACACACAAAAACCTACTGTTACTGAAAAAACAGTTATTGTTCCTAACTTTAAGAAAGAAAAAAGAGAATTTTCACTTAATATAAGTGAAGTTGGCTTTGCAGAGGAAGAACAAACTGACGATGTAACCGAAAAAACAGGTGATGTTGGTGTGCTTGTAGCCGATGACGGACAAATTGGTCTTATGTCTGATGGCGTTGAAATCGGTTCTGAAGCAGAAGAATTTGTGGAAGAAACTGAAGAAAAAGAAGAGCTTAAGTCTGTAAGTGGGCAGATTTCAATAGAAAAAACAAGAATGTTCAATGAAGTAGATATTCGTGGGGCATATAATCCTAATATTTCTCATAATTTAGGAAATAAGGTTGTAAGAACAACAACAGGTGAGGCGCAACCTCTTTCAAGCTCTGCAATAGGTGAAGAAAAATACAGAAAACACTTTATGAATAAGCCTCAGCAGAATATTGAGAAAACTCAGGAGCATAGAGATTTAATTGCCTCATTACCACAAAAAACTATCGAGACCCCCGGTGTTGTGGTAAAGAAGAATAAACAGGCGTCAAGCAATACTGACGGCATTGAGCCAATGCCAACTATTGTACCTGCCGAGTATGAGTTAGAACAAGAAAAAACAAGATTTATTGTAACTGAACCTGAAGAAGTTGTTTCTGATAACCAGATTATGCTTGACGGCTTTGGTGATGATAACGAGCCTGTTAATATTCAGACAGAAGAACAAGCAGAAAAAGAACTTCGCATTAAGCGTCAGGATAAAGTTAAAGAGTTTATGTCAGACGGTGTTCTTTTTCAGCAAGAGGTTGAAGAAACATCCTCTGCACCAAAAAAACGTTTTGACCGTCAAAAACGCACCCTTGCTTGTGAATATTATGGGCCAAAAGAAAAAGTCCATGTTGAAGAAGAGTTGCTTAAAGAAAAATCTTCACTTACCATTAAAACAGTTGTGCTTTCAATAATCTGTTTTGTTATGGCAATTTTGGCAGGTGTTGCAGGCACAGAAAACGGTAACTTTGAAATTTACGGTAACAATGAATTTGTATATGTTGCAACTCAACTTTTGTTGCTTTTAGTGGCTTGTGGACTTAATTTCCGTAGTTTTACAAACGCAGTTAAAAATCTTAAAAATAAAACAGTAGATATGGATACAGTTATTTCTGTATCTGCACTTGCAGGTGTGCTTCAATGTGTTTTCGGTTTCATATTTACCGATAGTGTTGAGTCAGTTGCCTGCCTTTTGTCAGGTGCAGTACTTGTTCCTATGATTATGAAAACCGTAGGTGAACTTATCCGTTGCAAAAATGATATTGATAATTTCTACATAGTATCTGACGAAGAATTTGAATGCTTCAGCGTTCAGAACATACCACATGAAGATACTGCAAACGAAATTGCACGTGGTCTTATGCTTGGAGACCCTGATATTAAGTATTCTGCAAAAATAGGTTTCCCTGCACGCTTTGTTGAACTTTCACGCTCTGCTGAGGTTACAGGACCACTTTTCAAAATTGCTGTGCCTGTAATTTGCCTTGTTGCAATAGTTGTAGGTCTTATTTATGGTGTAGTTTCAAAGAATTTCTTTGCAGGGGTAAGCACTCTTACGGGCATTATTCTTATGGGACTTCCAGTTGCTGCAAGTCTTATTTCGGCAGTTAATTTAAGTGCTGCAAACAAAAAACTTAACGCAGAGGGTACTGCAATCAACGGTTACAGCGCAGTTGAAGACGCAGTAAACTCAAATGGTGTTATGATTGACGCTTGTGACGCTTTTGTAAGTGGTGGCTGTAATATTGAGGGTATGAAACTTTACCACAAAATGCGTATTGACGAGGCAATTCTTTATACTGCATCTGTTATTATTGCATCAGGTGGCGTGCTTGCAGATGTTTTTGAGGGCGTAATAATAGGTAAAAAAGAGCTTCTTTTCCCTGTCGAGTCCCTTTCTTATGAAGAAAAACTCGGTTGCTCTTGTTGGATTCACAACCACAGAGTTTTAGTTGGTAACCGTGAGCTTTTAGTTCATCATAACGTTGAAACACCTGACAAAGACCTTGAAGAAAAATACAAATCAAACGGTAAAAATGTAATTTACCTTGCAATTGAGGGTAAAATTTCTGCAATGTTTGTTGTAGTGTATAAAGCAAACGAAGAAACTGCAAGATATATGCGTGAGCTTGAAAAAGACGGTCTTACAATCTTCTTTAGAACATCTGACGCAAATATTACAGAAAGCTTTATTGAGCGCGAGTTCGGACTTCCGTCAAATGTTGTTAAAATTATCAATCCTGTTGCAGGTGAAATGTTTACAAAAGTGAAGAATGCCGAAATAGACCGTGCAGATGCAAAAATTATTCACGATGGCAGAGTTAAAACTATGCTTTCAGCACTTCACAGTGCCTTTGCAATCAGTTCTTACGTAACTGTATCAAGAACAGTTCAGTTAGTAGCGTCCTTTATAGGTGTTGCTATTGTAGCACTTCTTGCATTCCTTTCAGGACTTGCACAAATCGGTGTATGGCAGATTATTATATATCAAGCAGTCTGGGCAGTAGTCCTTTCTGTTTTACCAAGTTTCAGAAAAATATAAATTGGAGATGAGTTAGTTGGCAGAGTTCTTAGAATCTGTTAAAGAAATTGCATTATGGGTATGGAGTTTTGACCAAATCCGTTTTCTTGTTGATGCCTTTGTAAAAATAGGATTTGCTGCACTTTTTAGTGGCTTTATAGGTTACGAGCGTGAACATTCGCACCGTCCGGCAGGTTTTAGAACACATATTCTTGTGTCAGTAGGCTCAGCCCTTGTAATGCTCACATCTGTTTATATTGCAAAAGAGCAAGGACTTACAACTGATGTGACACGAATGAGCGCACAGGTTTTAAGTGGTATCGGTTTCTTGGGTGCAGGTACTATTCTTCGTGAGGGATTTTCGGTTAAAGGTCTTACAACTGCTGCATCTCTTTGGGCAGTTGCTTGTATAGGTATTGCAGTAGGTTCAGGCTTTTACGCAGGTGCTTTTGTTGCAACCTTAGTAATTTATCTTACACTTAACTCTCTTAAAAGATTTATTGTGCGTGGCTCTGCAGGTAAACTTCTCTTTATTGAAATTAAAGATGTAGGCACTCAGATTCCACTTATTACAAAAACAATTAAACAATGTGGTGGTACAATTCATTCTATGGAGGTTGTTTACACCGAAACAAAGGATTTGAAATTTAAGCGCCGTAAAGACACATCAGTTATTAAAGTGCTTGTATTCCCTAAAAATGATGACTCACTCTCACTTATGATTACAACCATTCGCAGTATGGAAGACGTTGAGGATATTTATGTTGATTAATAACATTTCTCTTTTAGAAAATGAACATATTGAAGATTTGGGCGAGGGTGTGGGTGTAGTTGTGTCAAAGCAACACACCTTTGGCACGGATGCTATGTTGCTTGCCAATTTTGCAAATCCACGACCAACTGACAACGCATGTGATTTTGGTACAGGTTGTGGAATTATCCCTTTTCTGTGGCTTCGCGACAAAAAGTGTAGCGAGATTTCTGCCATAGAAATTCAGGAAAACGCTTGTAATCAGGTAGAGCGTTCAATAGTACTTAACGATACAGAAAAAATTAAAATCTATAACAGAGATTTGAAAAATATTGACGACTTCAAGGCTGGTAGCTTTGATTTGGTAACTATGAATCCACCATATAAAATCGAAAATGGTGGAATTAAAAATGAAGACGAGTGCTCAACTATTGCTCGTCACGAAACATTCTGCAACATGGAAGATATTGCAAAAAGTGCGTCGCGACTTTTACGCTTTGGTGGTAAATTCTGTATTTGCCACCGTCCTGAAAGAGTGTTTGACGCTATGGTGGCTATGCGTAACAATGGCATTGAGCCTAAAAGACTTCGGTTTGTGTCGAAAAAAGGCGACACACAGCCTTGGCTTGTGCTTATTGAGGGCAAGCGTGGGGCTAAAAATGGCTTAAAAGTTGAAGCACCACTTGTTGCATATAACAATGACGGAACTTTAAGCGAAGAAATGCGCAGAATTACCGAAAAATATAGAAAGGAGAATTAAAATGATAGGCAAACTTTATGTGGTAGGCACACCAATCGGTAACTTATCAGATTTTTCTCCGAGAGCGAAAGAAACTTTGGCAACTGTTGATTTTATTGCAGCAGAAGACACTCGCGTTACACAGAAGTTACTTAACTTTTTTGATATAAAAAAACCACTTGTGAGTTATTATGAGCATAACCGTCGTGAGCGTGGTGAAATGATTATTTCACGAATTTTAAACGGTGAAACTTGCGCAATAGTAACTGATGCAGGTATGCCTTGCATATCTGACCCCGGACAAGATTTGGTTTATCTTTGCCACGGAAATAATATTCCTGTTGAGTCTGTGCCAGGACCTACTGCATTTGCAACTGCTTTGGCTATTAGTGGAATGGAAAGTGGACGTTTTACTTTTGAAGGCTTTTTAAGTACAAACAAACCAAGCCGAAAAGAGCATTTAGAAGAGCTTAAAAATGAAACTCGCACAATGATTTTCTACGAAGCACCTCATAAACTTAAAGCAACACTTAAAGATATGTATGCGTATTTTGGTGACCGACAGATAGCAATCGTGAAAGAACTTACAAAAATTCACGAAACTGTGTTTAGGACAAGCCTTAAGGGTGCAATCGACTATTTTGAAGTTGAAAATCCAAGAGGGGAATATGTGCTTATTCTTGCAGGTCAGGAAAAGACAAAAGAAAAACAGCCTATTACATTAGAACAGGCTGTGTTGCTTGCAAAAGAATTAGTAGAAAAAGGTGTTAGCGTAAACGAGGCTTCAAAAACCGTTGCTGCTGATACAGGTATAAAGAAAAGTCTTATTTACAAAGAATTACTTTGATTCTTTTGATGAATATTTATACATTCTTGCAATTTCTCTTTCAATAATTCGTGTTGCTTCATTGATGATTGTGTCCATAGATTTTGGCAACTGTTCACTTCGTTTTGGTTTGCCGTCACCCTCAAAAACAAGAGAGTCAATAATATGGTCAATCATATTTGTTGTAATAAACGGTGCTAATTCTTTTTTAGCGTTTTCGTGGTTAGGAATAGCACCTTTGGTTAACGCAGAAAGATAAAGCTTATAGATTGTAAGAATATAAATACTTCTTATTTTTGATGAGTGGTTTCGCCCATATACACCAAGTCGCTCTTGCATATAAACAGACGAACGGAAAACCGTACTCATTCTCACTTCGCTGTCTTGTGGAATTTCATCTTTAACAAAAAGTGCGTCAGACATCATTTTGTTGTCAGTAAGACCTAAAAGGTAGTCAGTACTTACATCGTAAAAAGTAGATGCACGGCATAAAAAGTCAAGCCCACATTCTCTTATTCCCTTTTCATAGTGAGAAAGTAGTGCCTGTGAAACGCCAAGATATTGCGCAGCTTCTTTTTGACTTAAATTTTTTTCTTTTCTTAAACTCACTAAACGAGTTGAAACTGAAGTGCTCATTTTATCACCATACTATACTAAAAGTATAAAAATTATACACTAAATTAAACAATTTGTATATTGTAGTAAATTACAAATTTTTAGGAGACATAATATGAAAACTTACCAAATTCACTTAATTCGTCACGCCCTCACACAAGGCACTATTGATGGCAAATATATAGGCCATACTGACGAGCCTTTGTGTGACGAGGGTAAAGCACAGCTTAAAGATATTATGGAAAACTACGGTAATTACCCACAGGTTGATGCGGTTTTTTCAAGCCCTTTAAAGCGTTGCATTGAAACGGCAAAAGAAATTTATCCTGATAAAAATCCAATAATTTTAGACGATTTGCGTGAGTATGATTTTGGTGAGTTTGAGGGTAAAACGGCAGAAGAATTACAAGATGACGAAGATTTTGCAGAGTGGCTTTCAGGCACTAATCCAAATAAAGCAGCACCATTCGGCGATAGTCAGGTGCGTTTTAATTACAGAATCTGCGACTGCTTTGAAAAAATTGTAGATGGCGTAATTAAAGCAGGTGTAAAAAGTACTGCAGTTATAACTCACGGTGGCGTTATTATGTCACTTATGCAGACTTATGCTCTGCCGGAAGCCCTAATGCACGAGTGGTTAACACCGTCTTGCTGTGGTTACACAATCCGTATTGACCCATCAATCTGGTCAAGAGGAATGAAAGTTGAGGCGATTGCTGAGTGTCCTGCTCCACCACAAGAAAGTCACCACGAATTGTGGGATGTTTATGACCCTGATAACGACCCTTATGATGTTGCTTATTGGGAAGATGACTCAAACTTCACTGATGAAGAATAAAAAATTTCTAAATTAGCAATAAATAATACATTGAAATAGAAAAATTATAGTGATAAAATTATTTTGTAAAATAGGTAACTTGGAGGGATTTCTATGAAAATGTCATTCCGTTGGTATGGCGAAAGTGACCCAATTTCGTTGCAATATATTCGTCAGATTCCAAATATGAAAAGCATTGTCAGTGCTGTTTATGATGTAAAACCGGGCGAGGTTTGGCCAGAAGAATCAATCGAAAAAATGGTAAAACAGTGCGAAGAAAATGGTCTTGTTTTTGATGTTGTTGAATCAATTCCTGTCCACGAAAACATTAAACTTGGCAGAGATAATGTGGACGAGCTTTTAGAGGTTTATTGTGAAAACATTCGTCGTTGTGCAAAATATGGCGTTAAATGTGTAACATATAACTTTATGCCTGTTTTTGACTGGACTCGCACTCAGCTTGATAAAGAGGCAGAAGATGGCTCAACAAGTCTTGTTATGTATTGGGAACAGATGAAAGGCCTTGACCCACTTAAAGATGACATTCATCTTCCTGGTTGGGATTCAAGTTATAGTCAGGAAGAAGTAAGAGAATTAATTTCTGCTTACGGCGAGCTTGGTGAAGAAGGTCTTTGGAAGAATCTTGAAAAATTCCTTAAAAAGGTTATTCCTGTTGCCGAAGAATGTGGCGTTAAAATGGCAATCCATCCTGACGACCCACCATATCCGATTTTTGGCATTCCAAGAATTATCACTTGCGAAGAAAACATTGACAGAATGTTAAAACTTGTTGATAGTGAAGCAAACAGTCTTTGCCTTTGTACAGGCTCATTAGGTTGTGCAAAATCAAATGACGTTGTAAAAATGATTAGAAAATATAGTGCAATGAACAGAATTGCATTTATGCATATAAGAAACATTTTGATTATGGAAGACGGAAGTTTTGAAGAAAGCGGACATCTTTCAGATTGTGGTAGTCTTGATATGTATGAAGTAGTTAAAGCACTTGTAGATACAGGCTTTGACGGATACGTTCGTCCTGACCACGGCAGAATGATTTGGGGCGAAACAGGAAAACCAGGTTACGGTCTTTTTGACAGAGCACTTGGTGCTACATACATAAACGGCTTGTTTGAAGCAGTTGAGAAAGGAAACAAATGATATGGTACACGAAAACTTAAAAGGTAGAGTAGCAGTTGTAACAGGTGGTGGCGGAGTCCTTTGTGGCGATTTTGCAAAAACACTTGCAAAACAAGGCGTTAAAGTTGCAGTTCTTGATTTAAATGAAGCAGCAGCACAAAAAGTTGCTGACGAAATCAATGCTGACGGTGGTGTGGCTATCGCAGTTGGTTGTAATGTTCTTGAAAAAGAGAGTATGGAAAATGCTCGTGCAATTATCAACGAAAAACTCGGTACTTGCGACATTCTTCTCAACGGTGCAGGTGGTAACAACCCAAAAGGTACAACTACGAAAGAAACTCTTGAAAAAATTGATTTAATCGAGAAAAATGACGATATTAAAACATTCTTTGACCTTGATGCAAACGGTATTTCATTCGTTTTCAACCTTAACTTTTTAGGTACTCTTATTCCTACACAGGTTTTTGCACGCGATATGGCAGAAAAAGAGAATACTTGTATTGTTATGGTAACATCAATGAATGCTTACCGTCCTCTTACAAAAATCCCTGCATATTCAGCAGCAAAAGCAGCAGTTAAGAATTTTACAGAATTTATGGCAGTTCACTTTGCTGATGTTGGTATTCGTGTAAATGCTATTGCACCTGGCTTCTTCTCAACAAACCAGAACAAAACACTTCTCTGGAACGAAGACGGCACACCAACAGACAGAACAAAGAAGATTTTGAATGCAACACCAATGAAGAGATTCGGTGAATCAGAAGAGCTTACAGGCGCATTGTTGTTCCTTTGCGATGAAGCATATTCAAGCTTCATAACAGGTACAAGCATTTGTGTTGATGGCGGCTTCTCAGCATATTCAGGTGTATAATTGGTGGTTATTTTTCCGTGATAGCAATAATTTGGAGGTATAATTATGAACTTAAATCTTAGAAAAAAAGAAGATTGTATGTTTGATATGATTTCTCTTGGCGAAATTATGCTTCGTCTTGACCCAGGCGAGGGCAGAATTAAAACTGCTCGTAATTTCCGTGCTTGGGAAGGTGGCGGCGAGTATAACGTTGCTCGTGGACTTCGCCGTTGTTTCGGTATGAAAACTGCAGTTGTAACTGCTTTTGCAGATAACGAAGTTGGTCGTCTTCTTGAAGACTTTATTCTTCAAGGTGGCGTTGATACTTCCCTCATTAAGTGGGTAAAATATGACGGTATCGGCAGAACTGTTCGTAACGGTCTTAATTTCACAGAGCGTGGCTACGGTATTCGTGGTGCTGTTGGTGTTTCTGACCGTGGTAACACAGCAGTTGCACAACTTAAAGCAGGCGACATTGATTGGGATTACATTTTCGGTACTCTCGGTGTTCGTTGGCTCCATACAGGTGGTATTTTCGCAGCACTTTCAGAGTCAACTGCAGAAGTTGCAATCGAAGCAGTTAAAACTGCAAAGAAATATGGCACAATCGTTTCTTATGACCTTAACTACCGTCCATCTCTTTGGAACGATATCGGCGGCAAAGCAAAGGCACAAGAAGTAAATAAAGAAATCGCAAAATATATCGATGTTATGATTGGTAACGAAGAAGATTTCACTGCTTGCCTTGGCTTTGAAATTGAAGGAAATGACGAGAATCTTAAAGAACTCAATATTGAGGGCTATTACAAAATGCTTGAAGAGGTTGTTAAGGTTTACCCTAACTTTAAGGTTATTGCAACAACTCTTCGTACAGTTAAAACTGCAACAGTTAACGACTGGTCAGCAATCTGCTATGCAGACGGCAAAGTTCATAAAGGACTTGAACTCCCAGGCCTTGAAATCCTTGACCGTGTTGGTGGTGGCGACTCATTCGCATCAGGTCTTATCTATGGACTTATGACAACAGAAGATGCACAGACTGCAGTTAACTACGGCGTTGCACACGGCGCCCTTGCAATGACAACACCAGGCGATACATCAATGGCTTCACTTAAAGAAGTAAATGCAATTGTTAGTGGTGCTGGCGCTCGCGTACAAAGATAAAAACAGCCTCCTTTGTTAAAGGGAGGGGGACCACGAAGTGGTGGAGGGATTCCTCCAATAAATATAAAATTTTCCTATTGGAGATGTAATTATGGATAAAGAAAAAATCATTACTCGAATTCAGGACTGCGGTATCGTAGCCGTTGTTCGTGCAGAAACAGTTGACCAAGCAATCAGAATTACTGATGCTTGCATTGAAGGTGGCGTGGCTGCAATTGAGCTTACATTCACAGTTCCACACGCTGACAAGGTTATTGAAGAACTTGCAAAGAGATATACACCGGAAGAAATTATTCTTGGTGCAGGTACAGTTCTTGATGCAGCAACTGCAAGAATTGCTATGCTTTCAGGTGCAGAGTACATTGTTAGCCCTGCCCTTGACCTTGAAACTCTTAAACTTTGTAACCGTTATAGAGTTCCAATGATGCCTGGTATTATGACAGTTCGTGAAGGACTTCTTGCTATGGAAAACGGAGCAGATATTCTTAAAGTTTTCCCTGCTGACCTTTTCGGACCAAAGATTATCAAAGACATTAAAGGACCAATTCCATATGCAAAAATGATGCCAACAGGTGGTGTTGACGCTGATAATGTTGGTGAATGGATTAAAGCAGGTGCCGTTGCAGTTGGCGCAGGTTCATCACTTACTGCAGGTGCAAAAACAGGCGACTACAAGAAGATTACTGAAACAGGTAAGCGTTTTGTAGAAAACATTAAAATTGCTCGTGCAGAGTTAGCAAACAAATAATTCAATTTAAGTTTTATTAAAACTGAATTTTAAGGTGGGATTTTTCCCACCTTTTTATTTCTGCAAATTATAGTTTGTCGAACTCTTTGCATAGACACAATCTATTGCCCTCCCTCATTGAGGGAGGTGGCAAAATCGAAGATTTTGACGGAGGGAGTTTTTGCGATTACACATATTACTCCCTCAGTCTGCTTCGCAGACAGCTCCCTCTAAGAGGGAGCGGACGGGCGATTCGTGAATCGCCCCTACTATAATCGCAACGCAGTTCCGACACTTTGCATTTTGCGTTTTGCACTTTGCATTCATTTCGACAAACTCCAATTTGTCTAACCACTTTTATTTCTTGCAAAATCTATATAATAATGTTAAAATACTTCCATACTTACGAAAGGACGGTGCAGAAATGAAAAGGTTAATATCAACAATACTTTTTATAATAATGCTTTTTTGCACATTTACTTCTGCAATACCGTCTTTTGCACTTTCGTATGGTGATTTTTCTTATGAAATCCAAAATGAAAATATTGTGATTATAGGGTATGCAGGTAGCGAAAAAAATCTTACAATCCCTGCCGAAATAGATTCAAAGTCTGTTATAAAAATAGAAAATAACGCTTTTAAAGACAATCAAAATCTTGTAAGCGTTACTATAAGTGAGGGTATTGAAGATATAGGGGAGAGTGCTTTTGAAAACTGCACTTCTCTTGCAACAATTTCTTTGCCAACAACTGTAAAACATATTGGTAAAAACGCTATTTTCAATACGGCATATTATAACAATAAAGACAATTGGAAACTAAAAAGAGTAGTAGAAGATACAGACCTTAGTATTGGCTCTGGTACGCAAGAAACTATCCCTTGGGAAGATATTTTAGCACCAACTTTACAATATCTTTACCTTGGCACAGCACTTATTGAGTGTGAATACAGTGGGATTTACAGAATCAAGCAAGGCACAACGGTTATTGCCGACTACGCTTTTGCAAAGTCAAAAGAAGCAACATCAATTCGATTACCACAATCCTTGCTCGCCATTGGCAAACACGCTTTTGACGGCTGTGTTTCTCTTGAAACTTTTGATATTGCAGAAAATGTAGAAATAGATGCAACTTCACTTTATAATACAGGATTTTATAACAATTCAAGGAATTGGGAAAACAACGCTTTATATCTGGGCACTCGTCTTATAACTGTAAAAGGTGAAGAAATAATTATAAAAGACGGTACAACACAGATTGTAAGTGGTGCTGTAAACGGTAGAAATGTGGTTATTCCGAAATCGGTGACAGATATTCACGAAAACGCATTTTTAAGTATTGAAAATACTGTGATTTTCGGTTATGCAGAAACACCAGCTCAAGATTACGCAAATAAAAACAACATAAAATTTGTAAATCTTGAAAGCATTATAAAAGGTGATGTAAACTTTGATGGTGAGCTTGACTGTGAAGATTACAAAATCCTTTGTGACATTTCAACTTTAGAGCAGACGACCTTATTTACAATCACCCTTGCAGGTGATATGAATGAAGACGGCACTATTGACGGACTTGATGTGATTATTCTTGATTTATTTATCAATGATATAGGTCCTTCTACAATAAAAGGTGACGCAGACGGCAACGGTAAAGTTAATGAAGACGATTATAAATTGCTTATAGAAATTGTAACATTAAATACAGAAATTACTGATGTTTATATGTTTGACCGTTGCGATTTAAACTATGACGGTGCAGTTGATAATTTTGATGCCCTATATCTCGATTTAGCCTTAAACGGATTAGTTGCAATTATATAAAAGCAAAAAATTAGAACGCTTGTAAAATTACAAGCGTTCTTTTTCTATAATATACTTTACAACACTATCGTCAGTATTTGTACCGATTATTACATCTGCAATTTCTTTAACTTTTGGTACTGCGTTTTCCACTGCAACAGCCGTGTCTGCACCACCGAGCATTACCAAATCGTTAAGATTATCGCCGAAAGCAGTAATACTTTCTGCACCTACAATTTCTTTGACTTCTTTTGCACCATTTGCTTTTGACGCTGTGTTTGCATAAATCTCAACAAGCCAGTCGTCAGAATACGAGTCTTTATAATATGCAAAATCAATCTGTGGGATTTCTTTCAACTTCTCAACAACTTCATCAAGGAATTCGGGCAACGCATAGTAGTTTACATATACCGGGTGTTGCCCTTTTTCTATGTTGGTCAAATCGTCGGTTTGTGTAAATCTGCCCTCTAACATATCAACTCGCATATCATAAAATTCTTTCATACCATCGTTGTCAAACTCGGTGTATTTGATTGACAGCTTGTAATCATCACTATATAAAAACATAAATGGATGAAGATTTTTCTCATAAAAGCAATCAAGAATTTTTTGTAGTGCAAAGTGTTCAATTTCGTGGTATTTAACTGCTTTTTTTGTTTCAGTATCATACACAAAAACACCATTCATAAGCACAATAGGGGCAGCAAAATGCACACCCTCTAAAAGTGGAGTAGCACTAACCATACTGCGAGCAGTAGCCACAGAAAAGGGGATACCCTTTTTATAAAAATCATTCAGTTTTTCTTTTGTGAACTCACTCATTTTACCATTGTTCTGTAAAAGAGTACCGTCCATATCGCTAATATAAAGTGTTTTCATAATTATTTCAATAATGACACTACAAGGTCGCCCATTTCACTTGTTGTAACTTTCTTAAAGCCATCTTCATAAATGTCAGGTGTACGAGCCATTCTTAATGCCTCATCAACTGCATCTTCAATAGCCTTTGCAGCTTCTTTTTCATCAAATGAATACTGTAACATCATAGCTGCAGAAAGGATTGTTGCAAGTGGATTTGCCTTCTGTTGACCTGCAATATCAGGTGCAGAGCCGTGAATTGGCTCATAAAGTCCCATTTTGCCGGTTGCCAAAGATGCAGATGCCAACATACCGATTGAACCACTAATCATAGATGCCTCGTCAGAAAGAATGTCACCAAAAATGTTTGAAGTAACAATAACATCAAACTGCCCTGGGTTGCGAACTAACTGCATAGCACAGTTGTCAACGTACATGTGAGAAAGCTCAACTTCTGGGTATTCAGCAGACATTTTGATTACAGTTTCTCTCCAAAGACGAGAACTTTCAAGAACGTTTGCCTTGTCAACGCTTGTAAGTTTCTTATTTCGCTTCATAGCCATTTCGTAAGCAGTTCTTGCAATTCTCTCTATTTCAGGAACTGAATACATTTCTGTATCGTATGCAGCAGGGTTGCCGTCAACCTCTTTTCTGCCACGCTCACCAAAGTAAATACCACCTGTAAGCTCACGGACAATCATAATGTCAAGTCCGTCACCGATAATACTATCCTTGATAGGTGACGCGCTTTTAAGTGGCTCAAAAATCTTTGCAGGGCGAAGATTTGCATAAAGTCCTAATGCACCACGAATGCCAAGAAGTCCTTTTTCAGGGCGCTGATTACCAGGGAGTACATCCCATTTTGGCCCACCAACTGCACCTAAAAATACGCAATCTGCTTTTTTGCAAGCGTCAACTGTTGCTTGTGGGAGTGGCTCGCCTGTTTCGTCAATAGCAGCACCACCAATTAACTGATAATCATAATTAAACTTAAATCCGTACTTTTCGCCTGTTGCGTCAAGCACTTTAAGTGCCTCGTCAACTATTTCAGGGCCGATTCCGTCACCCTTTAATACAACAATATTATATTCTTTCATATTACTCTACCTCTCTAACTACATTTGGTAAACAGCGGTTAACTGCGCAAAGAATACCCTTGATAGATGCGTAGTTGATATTGTGTGAAATGCCAATACCGAAAACGTCTTTTCCCTGTGGGTTTGTGATGTGAATATAGCTGACAGCCTTTGAGTCTGAGCCCAATGAAATAGCGTGTTCAGAGTAGTCAATGAAGTGGTATTCCCCAAGACCGATTGTGTTCATAGCTTGACAGAATGCGCTGATAGGACCAGATGCAATACCTTCAATCTGTTGTGGCTCGTTGCCGTTGTACTGAACAGTACCAACAAAGTGTACTCTTGACTGGTCTTCGCCGTGTTCGCGTTCTTCATAGAATTTGTAACTAAGCAATTTGTAAGGGCCTGCGACATTGAGATATTCCTGTTGGAAAAGATTGTAAACTTCTTCTTTCTGGAGTTCCTTGCCTTTTTCGTCGCAGACTTTCTGAACAATCTTTGAAAATTCTGGATGCATAGCTTTTGGCATCTTGTAGCCGTATTCTGCCATAATGTATGCAACGCCACCCTTACCGGACTGACTGTTGATACGGATAATTGGCTCATATTCACGGCCAACATCAGCAGGGTCGATAGGTAAGTAAGGAACTTCCCAATATTCTGTGCCGCTTGTACGCATATATTCTTTACCCTTGTTGATAGCGTCTTGATGTGAACCGGAGAACGCAGTAAACACAAGTTCGCCACCATATGGCTTTCTTGGGTCAACAGGCATTTTTGTTGTGCGTTCAAACATTTCTTTGATTTCGTTCATGTGTGAAAAATCAAGTTTTGGGTCAATACCCTGTGTGTACATATTGAGAGCAAGAGTAACAATATCAACATTACCTGTACGCTCACCGTTACCGAAAAGAGTGCCCTCAATTCTGTCAGCACCTGCTAAAAGACCAAGCTCAGCTGCTGCAACAGCAGTACCACGGTCGTTATGTGGGTGCAAACTGATAATTGCATTTTCACGATTTTTAAGTTTTCTGCAGAAGTATTCAATTTGGTCGGCGTGTCCGTTTGGAGTGCTACCCTCAACTGTCGCGGGAAGATTAAGAATAATCTTGTTGTTTGCAGTAATGTCAAGGGCTTCCATAACCTTTTCACAAATAAGAACAGCGTTGTCCATTTCTGTACCTGAAAAGCTTTCAGGGGAGTACTCATAACGAATATTTACATCTTTTTGTGATTTAAGTTCGTCAGTAAGCTCTTTAATAAGCTTTGCACCCTGAACGGCAATATCAATAACACCATCCATATCTTTCTTGAAAACAACTTTTCTCTGTAAAGTTGAAGTTGAATTGTAGAAGTGAATAATTACATTTTTAGCGCCGTCAATAGCTTCAAATGTTTTACGGATTAAGTGTTCACGACTTTGCACAAGTACTTGAATGGTAACATCGTCAGGAATAAGATTTTTCTCAATAAGTGTTCTTAAAATTTCATATTCTGTTTCAGATGCAGATGGAAAACCAACTTCAATTTCCTTAAAACCAATATTTACAAGAGTCTTGAAATACTCAATTTTTTCCTGTAAGTTCATTGGGTCAATAAGTGCCTGATTACCATCACGCAAGTCAACTGAACACCAAATTGGTGGTTTAGTAATAGTCTTACTTGGCCACTGTCTGTCAGGAATGTTAATCGGCGTAAAAGGAATGTACTTTTCGCAACCTTGTTTCATATAAAATCTCCTCCAAATGAAAAATCGCCCAACTATCAAATAACTTTTGATAGGGACGATGGAAAAATTCTACCGTGGTACCACCCTAATTCGTCGGCTTATGCCAACCTCTGCGACCTCCAACAAGGCCTGACTTTGTAACGGGGTCAACCGTCATAGGCTATGATTTCACCTATGCAACTCCGAAATGAGTTATACACATAAACACTGTGTTGCCTTGCACCAGACGGCAACTCTCTGAAATCAAGTGATTTATGTCTTGTTTTCTTCACTGTTTTTCGATAGTGGTGATTAAATTGATTGTGTTATATTGTATAGTATTTTTTTCACTTTGTCAACATAAAATTTTAACCAATTAAATCGTTAAATTATTTATAAAAGAATTAATTTTGTTTTTTTATTGATTTTATCGTAAAAAAATGTTTTAATATACCCATAAAATTTTTAGGAGATGAAGATATGGACTTCAAAACAGGCCCACTTATGTACGGTCTTGCATTATTTGTTGTAGCATTTGTTATTGTTCAGTCTGTTTTCTTTATGGCAAAAGCCAACAAAAGAGCAAAAGAAATTGGTATGGACAAAGCAGTTGTTAAACAGACAATTCTTTCAAGCGTACTTTTCACAATCGCACCTGCAATTTCAATTCTTGCAACGGTTTTAGCCCTTGCATCTGCACTTGGAATTGTTCTTCCTTGGATTAGACTTTCAGTTATCGGTAATCTTGCATATGAAACTGTTGCGGCAGATACTGCACTTGGTGTAATCGGCTCTTCCCTTGCAAACGAGGTTCAAGACCCAAAAGCATTCTCAACTATTGCTTGGGCTATGACTATTGGCTCTTGCTTCCCACTTGTACTTCTTCCTTTCCTTTGCAAAAAGGTACATATGGCTATGAACAAGGTAATGTCAGGTAAGAAAAAAGAAACCGTTGACGGTGAAGTAAAAGAAGAAAAGAAATCAGGCGTAAATATTGGCGACGTTATCAGCGCATCTGCATTCATCGGTATTGTTGCAGCATTCATTTCTCGTGCTGTGGCAGGTGTTGAAAAGGGTGGCGTTTCAGCAGGTTTTATGTCAATTTCAGTATTACTTTCTTCAATGATTTTCACTATTGCACTCGACTATCTTTGCAGAAAGAAAAATCTTAAAAAACTTGAAGCATTCGTGCTTCCTATTGCAATGTTTGGCGCTATGGGTATAGCAGTACTCTTTACTCAGGTACTTCCTGCTGACCTTGTAAACTTTACTTGGAGATAAGGAGGGGTAATGATGAAAAAGAATAAAACAGAAAAAACTTATATTGAACAAATGCATACTCAAGGTAAAATCTGGACAGTTCTTGCATTACTTGCACTTTTTTCAGTGCCACTTATTTTCTCAATCTTCGGTGGAGACAAGCTTTTCTCAGCATTCCCTGATTTGAATGTTCTTGGTAAAGTTTTAGTTTCAATTATTCCGGTTTATTGGATTACAGCTATTATTGAGGTTATCACATATACCCCAATGCTTGGTGCAGGTGGTACATATCTTTCATTCGTAACAGGTAACATTACAAACTTAAAGCTTCCTTGCGCACTTAGTGCTATGGACAGAGCAAATGTTAAAGCAAACTCAGAAGAAGGTGAAATTGTATCAACACTTGCTATTGGTGCATCTGCAATTACAACAACAGTAATTCTTGCAGTTGGTGTTCTTCTCTTTGCACCATTCCTTGGCAATATCAACGACCCTGATTCAATTCTCAGACCTGCATTCCAGTATGTTGTTCCAGCACTTTTTGGTGCTTTAGGCGCATCATATTTTGCAAAGCATTGGAGAATTTCAATATTCCCAATTCTTGTTGGTATTCTTGTTTATGTTTTAGCACCTACATTTGCAGTTGGTACAATGATTTTTGTAACAATCGTGGCTTCAGTTGGTGGCGCACTTGCTATGTGGAAGCTTAAACTTCTCAAATAATTTCAGATTTATTTAATAGTCCGTTGACTCTTGTAGTTGACGGACTTTTTATTGTGTTTTTGCACAGTTTTTTCAGGATTTTTTTTATACCCAAAATCTGCCTGAAACATTGATTTTACAAGTGTAAAGTGTTAAAATAAATTAATTATAATAAAATGGATTGGAGTGGGTTGTTTTGGCTTTAGTTCCAATGAAAAAGCTCCTCGAAAATGCCGAGAAAAACAATATTGCAGTAGGTGCTTTCAGCGTAGGCAATATGGAAATGGTTATGGGTGCAGTTTGGGCTGCAGAAGAACTTAATACTCCTATTGTCTTACAGATTGCAGAGTGTCGCCTTAAAAACTCCCCGCTTGAGCTTATGGGACCTATGATGATTTCTGCTGCACAAAATGCAAAGGTTGATATAGCAGTCCACCTTGACCACGGACTTCGCATTGAAACTGTGCAAAAAGCGTTAGAAATGGGTTTCACTTCTGTAATGTTTGACGGCTCAACCTTACCACTTGAAGAAAATATCAAGGCAGTAAAAACTGTTCGCGAAATGGCAGATAAATATGGTGCAACTGTCGAGGCAGAGTTAGGCGTTGTAGGTGGTAACGAGGGGGACGGTGCGGCTCACGAAATTTTATGCACAAACCCTGACGACGCAAAACTTTTCTGCGATGAAACAGGGGTTGACGCATTAGCAGTTGCAATCGGTAACGCTCACGGTAATTACCCTGTACTTCCAAATCTTCGTTTTGATGTACTTGACGATATTAACAAAATGGTTGATACTCCACTTGTGCTTCACGGTGGCACAGGCATTACTGACGAAATGTTCCAACAAGCAATTATGTTGGGTGTTCGTAAAGTCAATATCGCAACAGCAAGTTTTGATAATCTTGCAAAATATGCTCTTGATTACTGCAAACCAATCGAAAAAGCAAACTATTTTGAGTTGAGCAGACAAGAAGCACTTGGCGTTTATGAAAATGTTAAAAGACATATAAAAGTTTTCAGTTTTATGGAAAGGTAAGAAAAAACTATGAAATACATTGAATTTGATAACAGCAAAGAATTTGATTTAATCCTTTTAGGTCGTGTGGCAGTTGACTTAAATCCTGTTGACTATTATTGCCCACTTAACGAAAGCACAACATTTAAGAGATATTTAGGTGGCTCACCTGCAAATATTGCAGTTGGACTTGCTCGTCTTGGTAAAAAGTGCGGATTTTTCGCTCGCGTTTCAGATGACCAACTTGGTACATTCGTAACTGACTATTTTGATAATGAGGGCATTGATACATCTCACATCAAGCGTTGTGAGGATGGCGAAAAAATCGGTCTTACATTTACTGAAATTAAGTCGGAAACTGAAAGCTCAATCGTTATGTATCGTAACGAGGCAGCTGACCTTAAACTCCATGTTGACGATATTGACGAAGACTATATCAACCGTGCAAAAGCGATTTTGATTTCTGGTACTGCACTCAGTGAAAGCCCATCAAGAGAAGCAGCTCTTAAGGCTGTGGCACTTGCAAAGAAAAATGGTGTGCCAATTATTTTTGATATTGACTACCGTGCATATAACTGGAAAAATGCTGATGAAATCGCAATTTATTATTCTTCAGTTGCTCGTGAAGCAGATATTATTCTTGGCTCTCGCGAAGAATATGACCTTACAGAGAAGTTTATCAAAGTAGGTATGACAGATAAAGAAACTGCAGCATACTGGCACTCACAGAATGCAAAAATCGTTATTATCAAACACGGTAAAGAGGGCTCAACTGCATATACAAATGACGGCGAAAGCTATTCAATTAAACCATTCCCTGTAAAACTTCTTAAATCATTCGGTGGTGGAGACGGTTATGCTAGCGCATTCCTTTATGGTATTTTTGAAGGTTGGGAGATTATTGATGCTCTCGAATTCGGCTCTGCGTCTGCAGCAATGCTCGTAGCTTCTCACGCTTGCTCACAGGATATGCCATCAGTTGACGCAGTTAAAGAATTTATCAAGAAAGAAAAAGAAGAATACGGCGAAATGATAGCTCGCGCTTAATTCTTTTTGGCATATTTTCCGTAATAAAAAATAAGGGATTGAAAGATATGGAAAAAATTATAAAAAAATGGTGTGCAGTTTTGTTGTCTGTATCAATGCTTTTTGCTTTAACCTCTTGTGGTGGCGATAAAACATCTGTAGATGAATCTACAACAGAAAGCACAACGACTACTACCACAACAACCACGACAACCACTACTACAACCACAACTACAACAGAGGCAGAAACAACAGAAAAAATACAAAAACCTACTGAGGCAAAGCCAACGACTACTAAGCCAACAAGTAAACCTACAACAACTAAACCAACAACAACTAAACCTACTACAACAAAGCCACAAAAGACGGCTCCAAAGTTTGTTTTTTCTCAAAAGTTTCCTGTTAAGGTAACTGCATTCGGTGCAGAGTTTGAGGTTGTAAAAGCGTCTGTTGCAAACGGCTATTGGTATGATGAGGAAAATTATTTGTTTGACATTCGTGTTACTATGAAACGCTGTGATGACGGCATAGATGAAGAAAAAATTGCAACAGTGCGAATGGTAATGAAAGATTCAAACGGAAATGTTGTCAGAAAAACAAGCACAAGTACCGGTATGCTCAATATTGGCGAACAGAGTTCAGGAAGTATGGCTTGGAGTGTAGATGCTCCGGGTACATATACAATAGAATTCTCATCAATATAAAAGATATGAAAAAGTTATTTAAGAACAAAATCTTCAAACGAATAATAGCCACAGTACTTTGCGTGTTTCTTTTAGTGGGAATAGCAGTCGCAGGCATAAATATTTATATGGTGTCTTATGTGGATGAGTATATTCTCACAATGGACGAAGTTGGCGAATACGATTTTGATTGTGTAATGATTATGGGTGCAGGCATCTGGGGTACAGAGCCATCGCCAATGCTCCAAGAAAGACTGGATTTTGGCATTGATGTATATTTCACAGGCTGTACGGACCGTATTCTTATGACAGGCGACCACGCACGTGAAGAATATGACGAAGTGAATATTATGAAAGACTGTGCTATTGAAGCAGGCGTGCCTGCCGATAATGTGTTTATGGACCACGCAGGGCTTTCAACCTATGAGTCAATGTATCGTGCTCGCGATGTTTTTCAGGTAGAAAAAATGGTAATCGTTACTCAAAAATACCATTTGTATCGTTCAATTTATGATGCTCGTAAATTGGGTATAGATGCTTATGGCGTGGCTGCCGACAAAATGCAATATGGTTTTTATAACAATATGAGAGAATGGCTCGCAAGAGTAAAAGACCTTTTCTATTGTGAAATTCAACCTGAACCAACATATTTAGGCGAAGCAATACCAATAAGTGCAAGTGGTTCATTAACCGACGATAAAGAGAGAGTTTAATTTGTGCCTCCCTTGTTAAAGGGAGGGGGACCGCGATAGCGGTGGAGGGATTCATATATGTACGAAAATCCAAAATTTAACGAAAATAACGAAAAAGTCCTTTGTGAAATGGATGGCAAAAATGCTGATATGCTTATGAATATCACAGTAAAAGTGTTAGATGCAGGTCAGACATTTACAATGTGGGATAAATTCAACGAAACTGCAATTCTTTTACTTTCAGGCGATGTTACCTACTACTTTGATGGTAGAGAAGAAAACGCAAAGCGTGAAAATCAGTTTGTAGATAGACCATATTGTGTTCATTTCTCAAGAAACAATGAAGTAACAGTTACAGCAAATGCAGATTCAAGAATTTTAATTCAGCAAACAGATAACGCTAACGATTTCGGTTGTGTTTGGTATAGTCCTGAAAATGTAATTTTACAGGAATTCGGTAAAGACCAATGGAATGGTACAGCACACAGACAAGTGCTTACATTATTTGACTACGAAAATGCACCATATTCAAATATGGTTTTAGGCGAAGTAATCCACAAACCTGGTTGTTGGTCAAGTTACCCCCCACATTACCACCCACAACCTGAAGTTTATTACTATGAGTTTGATAAACCACAAGGCTTTGGTGTTGGATTTAACGGTGATGACTGCTACAAGGTTGAAGACCAAGGTGTGCTTTGCATTACACCAATGAAAACACATCAGCAGGTGGCTGCCCCTGGTTACTCAATGTGCTATGTGTGGATGATTAGACATTTAGAAAATGACCCCTGGATTAAAACAAGAATAGATGACCCAGACCACAAATGGCTCTTGGATTTATAAACAAACCTTTTAATAGGAGATGATATTATGGCAAAAATGACAATGGCTCAGGCACTTGTTAAGTTCCTTGACAATCAGTATGTGTCTTTTGACGGCGTTGAAACAAAATTCGTTGACGGTATTTTCACAGTATTCGGACACGGTATTGTTTTAGGTCTTGGCGAAGCACTTGATTCTGACAAAGGTGGACTCAAAGTTTACCAAGGCAAAAACGAGCAAGGTATGGCTCACGTTGCAACTGCCTTTGCAAAGATGAACAACAGACGAAAGATTATCGCTTGTGCATCTTCAATAGGACCTGGCGCTGCAAACATGATTACTGCAGCAGCAACTGCAACAGTTAACAATGTGCCACTTCTTTTATTCCCTGCTGACACATTTTCAACTCGTCAGCCTGACCCTGTACTTCAACAGTTTGAACAGGAAAATTCACTTGCTACAACAACAAATGACGCTTATAAAGCAGTTACAAGATATTGGGACAGAATCGCACGTCCTGAACAGTTAATGTCTGCAATGATTAATGCTATGCGAGTGCTTACAGATACAGCAAATGCAGGTGCGGTTGCAATTTGTCTTTGTCAGGATGTTGAGGGCGAAAGTTACGATTACCCTGACTCATTCTTCGCAAAACGCGTACATAAAATTGTTCGTATGCCTGTGGCAAACGAAGAACTTGAAGATGTCCTCAATGTAGTTAAGAATGCTAAAAAACCACTTGTAATCTGTGGTGGTGGCGTTCGTTATTCAGAAGCAGGCGAAGCACTTGAAAAATTCTGTGCAGAGTTTAACATTCCTTTTGCAGAAACTCAAAGTGGTAAAACTGCTTGCCTTTCATCTGATAAATACAACCTTGGTGGTCTTGGTGTTACAGGTAACTCTGCAGGTAATGTAATGGCAAAAGATGCCGATGTTGTAATCGGTATTGGTACTCGTTTCTCTGACTTTACAACTGCTTCAAAGTCACTTTTCAAAGACGACGTTAAAATGGTTACTATCAACACATCTCGTTTTGACGCATATAAACTTGATGCAGTTAAAATGGTAGCAGATGCTAAACTTGGTATTCTCGCTTTAGGCGACGAACTTCGCAAAGCAAACTATAAATCTGCATACACAACTGAAATCCGAGATGCAAAAGCAGATTGGGATAAGGAAATGGAATTCCTTAGCAATTACAACTATGACGAAAACTTTAAACCACTCATTTCTGCTCGCGACGAAAAGACAATTCCTGAATTTGTTGAGAAAATCGGTGGTGTAATCACACAGACAGCAGCTCTTGCTATGATTAGAAAGTTAATTCCTGCAAATGCTCTTTGCACAGGTGCTGCTGGCTCACTTCCTGGTTGTTTACAGAGAATGTGGACTTCTGATGAGCGTTATTCATACAATATGGAATACGGTTATTCTTGTATGGGTTACGAAATCGCAGGTGCATTAGGCTCTAAAATGGCTCACCCTGAGTGTGAATCTTACGCTATGTGTGGCGACGGTAGTTACTTAATGCTTCACAGCGAACTTGTTACAAGTATTCAGGAAAACAAGAAAATCAATGTTCTTCTTTTCGATAACAGTGGTTTTGGTTGTATTAACAATCTTCAAATGTCAAATGGTATCGGCAATCTTGCAACAGAGTTCCGTTATCGTGACGAAAACGGCGATTTGCTCGGCGACTTGATTCCAATTGACTTTGCTATGGCTGCTGCAGCTTACGGTTGTAAGACATACACAGCAAAAACAATGGAAGAATTAGAGTTCGCTCTTATTGATTCACAGAAACAGACAGTTTCAACACTTATTGACATTAAAGTACTTCCAAAATCAATGACTGACGGTTATGGTGCTTGGTGGCATACAGGCGTTCCATCTGTTTCAACAAACGAAAAAGTAAACAAAGCCTTCGCCGAGAAGGAAGAAAATAAAAACAAAGCAAGGAGATATTGATATGTTAGATAAGTCAAAAGTAAAACTCGGTATTGCACCTATCGCTTGGACAAATGACGATATGCCTGACCTTGGTGCAGAAAACACATTTGAACAATGCATTTCTGAAATGGCACTTGCAGGTTTCACAGGTTGTGAAGTTGGTAACAAGTACCCAAGAGATACAAAAGTTCTTAAAAAAGCACTTGAACTTCGTGGTATGCAGATTTGCAATGCTTGGTTCTCAAGTTTCCTTATTACAAAACCTTACGAAGAAGTTGAAAAGGACTTTATCGAGCACATTACATTCCTTAAAGAAATGGGTGCAAAGGTTGTTGGTATTTCAGAGCAAGGCCATTCAATTCAAGGTACAGACCTTTCAATTTTTGATGATAAATATGTTATGAATGACGAAGAATGGGATATGCTTTGCACAGGCATCAACAAGCTTGGTAAAGTTGCAAAAGATATGGGCATCGCTCTTTGCT
Source organism: uncultured Clostridia bacterium (assembly GCA_937892525.1). Classification (GTDB taxonomy): domain Bacteria; phylum Bacillota; class Clostridia; order Oscillospirales; family Acutalibacteraceae; genus Fimenecus. The sequence goes on along the minus strand of CALAEV010000015.1, from coordinate 49,644 downwards.
TCCACCATCACATGGGTACAGTTGTTCAGACAGCTGCTGAAATTGACAGAATGATGGAAAACACAGACCCTGAGCTCTTCGGTCTTCTTTTCGATACAGGCCACCTTGCATATTGTGGCGAAGATTATATGGCAGTTCTTAAGAAATATGCAAAGAGAATCCGTCACGTACATCTTAAAGATATTCGTCCTGACGTTGTAGCAAAAGTTAAGGCAGAAAAAATGAGCTTCTTACAAGGCGTTCGCGCAGGTGCATTCACAGTACCAGGCGACGGCGTAATCGATTTCAAACCAGTATTCGATGTTCTTGAAGAAACAGGCTACGAAGGTTATGTTCTTGTTGAAGCAGAGCAAGACCCAGCTATCGCAAACCCATTTGAATATGCACTTAAAGCACGCAAATACATCAACGAGGTATCCGGACTTTAATTTTTGGTCTTTTCCCGTTTAACTTCGTTACGCTCGCTCGGAGTATCTTCATACGCCGTCGCTCGCAAGCCTTGTTAAACGAAAAAATACCTAAAAATTTGTAGGGTAGTCTTGCAAGAAAAATCCAACAAATTATTGGTGGTTTTCGTGCCTTGTCTAACGAAAAATTATCTACATATTATGTAGGGCTTTGCCACATTGTCTTGCAAGAAAAATCCTACAAATTTGTAGGTTTTCGTTGGTTTACAAAAACTACAAACTAAAAATGTTATTCGTAGGGGTCGGCGTCCTCGACGACCCGTATAAAAATGTAATCAATCCCAAAAGGAGAAAATAAATATGGCAGTAGAAAAATTACAATATTTTGTGAACGGTCAGTTCAAAGATTCAAAAACTGATGTTTGGTATGACCTTCACAATCCAAGCACAGGTGAAGTAGTAGGTCAAGCACCTTGCTGTACAAATGACGAAGTTCTCGAAGCAATCGAGGCAGCAAAGAAAGCATATCCGGGCTGGAGAGCAACTCCTGCAATCAAGAGAGCACAAATTCTTTACAAAATCCGTGAACTTATTATTCGCGATATGGAAGAACTTACAATGTGCGTTGCTTGTGAAAACGGTAAAGTTTGGGGCGAAGCAGAAGGCGACGTTCTCAAAGCAAAAGAGGGTACAGAACTTGCAACTCAGGTTCCATCTCTTATGATGGGTGAAAGCCTTATGGACGCTTCTTCAGGTTATGACACAGTTAAATACCGTGAACCACTCGGTGTTTTTGCAGGTATTGTTCCTGTTAACTTCCCTGCAATGATTCCATTTGGTTGGATGGCTCCAACTTGTATTGCAACAGGTAATACAATGGTGCTTAAAGCAGCATCACTTACACCAAAAACAGCAATGAAATTTGCTGCTATCTATAAAGAAGCAGGTGTTCCTGACGGTGTTATCAATGTTATCACTTGCTCAAGAAACGAAGTAAACACAATCCTTGACCACCCTGACGTTAAAGGTATCACATTTGTAGGTTCAACTCCTGTTGGTCTTAAGGTTTATTCTCGTGCAGCAGCTGCAGGCAAGCGTTGTCAGGCTCTGACCCAAGCTAAAAACCACGCTCTTGTTATGTCAGACTGTGCACTCGAAAGAACAGTAGCAGGTGTTATTAACTCTGCTTACGGCTGTGCAGGTCAGCGTTGTATGGCTCTTACTTGCTGTGTTGTTGAAGAAGCAATCGCAGACAAGTTTGTTGCTGAACTTGTAAAACAAGCAAAGAATATTAAAGTTGGTCCATCTTGGGAAAAGACATCAAAACTCGGACCAATTACATATAAGAAGCACTATGAAGAAGTTCTTGCTGATATTCAAAAGGGTATTGACGAAGGTGCAGAACTTGTTCTTGACGGTCGCGATGTTAAGGTTGAGGGCTATGAAAACGGTTACTTTATCGGACCTACAATCTTTGATAAGGTTACAGCTGATATGACAATCGGCGACGAAGAAGTATTCGGACCGGTTCTTTGCATTAAGCGTTGCAAGAACTTTGAAGAAGGCCTTAAGATTATGAACGACAACCCATACGCAAACGGCTCAGTTATTTACACTCAGAGTGGTTACTTTGCACGTCAGTTTGCTCGTTACACAGACGGTGGTCAGGTTGGTATTAACGTTGGTATTCCTGTTCCTGTTGGTTTCTTCCCATTCTCAGGTCATAAGCAGTCATTCTTCGGCGATTTACACTGCTTAGGTAAAGACGCATACCGTTTCTACACAGAATCAAAAGCAGTTACAACTCACTGGTTTGATGAAGAAGAAAAGACAAATACAACCGTATCAACATGGGATGGTACTATATAAATTTTTGGTCTTTTCCCGTTTAACTTCGTTACGCTCGCTCGGAGTATCTCACATACGCCTTCGCTCGCAAGCCTTGTTAAACAGAAAAATACCTAAAAATTTGTGGGATTATATTATTATATTGTCTTGCAAGAAAAATCCTACAAATTCTTAAAAATGTATATTCGTAGGGGTCGGCGTCCTCGACGACCCGTTATATAATCACAAAAGGAGAAATTATTATGCTTAAAATCGGTATTATCGGTGCAGGCCGTATTGGTAAAGTGCACCTTGAATCAATTTCATATCACGTAAAGGGTGCTGAAGTTGTTGCTATTGCAGACCCATTTATGAATGACGAAACTCGTGCATTCTGTGAAGGTTTTGGAGTCCAGAAAATCTACACAGATTACACAAAAATCATTGAAGACGCTGACATTGACGCAGTTCTTGTTTGCTCATCAACTGACACTCACGCTCCAATTTCTATTGAAGCAATCAATGCAGGCAAACACGTTTTCTGTGAAAAACCACTTGCAAACACAGTTGATAAGATTCTTGAAATCGCAGACGCTCTCAAAGCTCATCCTGATTGCAAATTCCAGGTTGGTTTCAACCGTCGTTTTGACCACAACTTCGCAGCAGTTAGAAAAGCTTATGACGAAGGCAAAATCGGCGAAGCACAGATTCTTAAAATCACATCACGCGACCCACAGGCACCACCTGTTGGCTACTGTGCAGCAAGCATTTTCCTTGATATGACAATTCACGATTTCGATATGGCTTGCTTCCTTACAAACAGCGATGTTGAAGAGCTTTATGTTTACGCAGACGCTCTTATTAACCCATCAATCCGTGAATATGGCGATTTCGACACAGCTATTATCTCAATGAAAATGGCTAACGGTGCTCTTGCAGTTATCGACAACTCTCGTCAGGCTATGTACGGCTATGACCAAAGAGCAGAACTTTTCGGCTCAAAGGGTATGGTTGCAACTGCTAACGACACACTTTCAACTGCAGTTGTTGCAGATGCTAACGGTGTAACAGGCGAAAAACCACTCTATTTCTTCCTTGAAAGATATATGGGTAGCTTCGCAGAAGAAGTTAGACAGTTTGTTGACTGCTGTGTAAACAACAAGGAAACTCCTGTTGGTATCCACGCAGGTTTACAGTCAGTTAAGATTGCTCTTGCTGCTGAAAAATCAGCAAATGAAGGCAGACCTGTTAAACTTTCAGAAATTAACTAAAAAACAAATTGGGCGAGTTCAACTCGCCCATATTTTTAAGGAATGATTAAATATGTCTATTGAAAAAGGCAGAGAGTATTTCCGTCAGTTCGGTATGGAAGACAGAGTGCAGGAATTTGAGGTTTCAAGCGCAACTGTTGAACTTGCAGCACAGGCTTTAGGCGTTGAGGGTGCAAGAATTGCAAAAACTCTCTCGTTTATGGTAGGTGAACAACCAATTCTTATTCTTATGGCTGGCGACGTTAAGGTTGATAACTCAAAATACAAGGGTTTCTTCCATACAAAAGCTAAAATGATGTCACCTGACCAGTTAGAAGAATATGTAGGTCATCAAATCGGTGGCGTTTGCCCATTCGGTATTAAAGACGGTGTAGATGTTTATCTTGATACATCAATGAAACGATTCCAGACTGTTTTCCCTGCAGTTGGTGGCTCAAATAGTGCTATTGAGCTTACAATACCTGAACTCGAGAAATACTCAAACTACAAAGAATGGGTTGAAGTTTCAAAACTAATTGAATAGCGTGTATTCGTAGGTTTCCACGCCTACAAAAGCAAAGGACGATTCGTTACGAATCGTCCTTTTTGTTTTATTTAATTGAAATTGCAACTTTGTAAGCATCTTTTGTTGCATCTGCAATTCTGCCGACTTTTTGTGCATCACCGATTATAAATGGGTTAAATCCGTTAGATTTAAGTTCATTTACAAGTGCGTTGTCAGGTCTTGAACCAAGAGCAAGTACGACGAATTCAGTATCAACCTTTGTTGTCTGTTTTGTTTTCACATTTTCTGTGATTATGTAACCATCATTGATTTCACAAAGCTTTTCGCCCAGCATAAACTTGGTGTCTGCTTTTTCAAGATGTGGCATAACATCATCTTTGTGCTGCATCCAAGTACCGGAAGCGATTTCCTTTGCCATTTCAACAACTGTAACTTTACAACCGTTTTCAATAAGTGTGTGTGCAGTTTCAAGTCCAGTCATACCTGAACCGATAAGTGCAACCTTTTTATTTGTAAGAGTAACTTTGCCACTTAAAATATCTTCAAAAGTGAGAACTTTCTCTGCATCGTAACTGCCGTTGAATTTTGGCTTAATTGGATTACTACCTGTAGCAACAACTACTGTACAAGGATTAAGCTCTTTGATTTTTTCAACAGTTGCAGGAGTGTTAAGAAGGATATTTACGCCCAACTCTTTGCAAGTTGAAACTAAGTCATCAACAAACCACATTGTTTTGTCTTTTTTAGGTGGTGCAGCAGCAAGAATTATTTGTCCGCCTACTTTTTCTTGTTTTTCAAAGAGAGTAACATTAAATCCACGCCTTGCAAGAATTTCTGATGCCATAAGCCCTGCAGGACCAGCACCTATAACCGCAATACTTCTTCCGTTACCATCTTTTTTTAGTTCTTCGCTTTCGTGACCTACAAATGGATTAACAGAACATTCACCGTGTGAGCCGATATACGCGTTATTCTGCATTGACTCAATACAGTTAAGACAACAAATACAACGTTTGATTACTCCTCCATTAAGAGCCTTCTCTGCCCAATATGGGTCTGCAATCTGTGGACGTCCAAGAGAAACAAAGTCTTGAACACCGTCTTTAAGTTGTTGTTCTGCCTGTTCAGGTGAACGAATAAGGTTTGCAGCCATAACAGGAATTGATACAGCATCTTTAATGGCTTTTGCCATATATTTTCTCCATCCCGGCTCAAATGAAACAGGTTCAAGCCAGTAGTTGAAAGCATCATAGCCTGCTGAAGAAACATCAATAGCATCTGCGCCATTTTCTTCAAGTGCTTTTGCAATTTTTATACCATCTTCAAGTGTGTATCCTTTGCCTTTCTGACCTACCATTTCATAACATTCGTCAGCAGTAAGACGAACAACAACTGGAAAATCTTTTCCACATTTTTCTTTGATACCACGAAGAATGTTAAGCAAAAATCTCATTCTGTTTTCAAGATTTCCACCGTATTCGTCAGTTCTCTGGTTTGTATATGGACTTAAGAATTGCTGTAAAAGATAACCATGTGATGCGTGAAGTTCAACACCGTCACAACCTGCTTTTTTTACTCTTTCAGCAGCATCAATAAAGTTCTGCTCAAGCTCTTTGATTTCTTTATATCTTAAAGCACGAACACGACCTGCTGCAAAGTATGCAGGGGGACATTTTGATGGAGCAACGCTTGATGGAACGATATCGTTTTTTAGTAGTGTTGGACCAATAGCAGGTGTCATTTTATAAAGGAGTTTACCATAAACACCTTTTGTAAGCTTTTCAAGTTGAATGCTTAACGGTACTGTACCAACCAAAAGACCTACATTTTGTCGTCCTGGGTGATGCAACTGCACAAATATTTTTGCACCATGACGTTGTACTCGTTTTGCCAATTCGCGAAGTGGCTCAATGTGATAATCGTGACTTGCTGCAAGTTGAGCAAATGCTGCCGAACCTGTCTGGTCGTTAACCCTTGTGATTTCGGTCATAATAAGACCACAACCACCTTTTGCCCTTTCCTCATAGTAATTCATTAACTTTTCAGTAGGTCTGCCGTCAAACTGACCAAACCCCATAAGCATTGGTGGAAGAACAATTCTATTTTTTATTTCACAAGTGCCTATATTCATAGGACTTGACATAATTTCAAAACTCATTATTTATCCTGCTTTCTTACAGTTTCTTTGAATTCCTTGAACTTTCTCTTTTCAAGTGCAAGGTAAGCAGTTTTAACTGGTGGAATAAACTTCATAAGCACCTTTGAAAGACCAAAAAGTACGCAAGGACTAACTGTTTTTTTGCCTGTTTCAATTCCTTTTACCATTTTTCTTGCTACAACATCAGGTTGTTGCACAGGGAAAGGCTTTTTGAACTCAATGTCGTTTGCGGCCTTGAAAAAACCTGTATCGGTAGCAACAGGGTAAAGACAAGTGAGTTGTACATTCTTCGGCAACTCCATACGAAGTCCTTCCTGAAAACCATGCATAGCAAATTTTGATGCACTGTAAATTGTAAATCCAGGCATAGCCATTGTGCCGATTGCGGAAACAGTTATTGCAAAGATGCCCTTTTTACCATTTAAGTATTCAACATATTTCTGATATGAATAAATTGGCGAGAACACATTTGTCTCAAACATACGTGAAACTCTGTTCCAATCAACATAGTTAAATTCTTCATAATACGGATAGCCTGCATTAGCATAAAAGATGTCGATTGAACCCAATTTCTGGAGTGCAACTTCAAAAATTTCATCAACTGCTTCTTTTGAAGAAACATCCTTTTGCATTATGTATGTATTTTCATCTTCGAATACACTTAAACGGTCAATGTCTTTGTCAACACAAAGGATTTTATTATTTTTGTGCAAGAGTTTAAGCACTTCAAGACCGATTCCGTTATTACATCCGGTAAGTACAATAGTTTTGTTAGTAATCATACCAAACTCCCCCTAATCACATTATAAATTAATTATAGCACAGTAAAAGCAAAAATCAATAATTGCAATATCTTTTGTATATCTTTAATAACTAAAACCTTAATTATTTTTCACTTTATACAATAGAAATAACAACAAAAAAATATTATAATTATTATGTATAATTCTATTTAAATTTCGGGAGTGAGAAATTTGTACGGACTTATAGAACATACCGACGAAATTAACCGACTTTTAGCACGATATGGTGTTAAATTCGGTATTTACAAAAATAATGTTTTTAACGAGCGTCTTTTCCCATTTGACGCAGTTCCTCGCATTATCTCAAAAGACGAGTTCGACTATCTTGAGCGTGGACTTAAACAGCGTGTCAAGGCTCTTAATATCTTTTTGAAAGACATTTACACTAAAAAGCAGATTATCAAGGACAAAATCATTCCTGAAGAATTTGTTTACGGTGCAGCAGGGTATATGATGGAGTGCGAGGGTGCTGTGCCACCAAAAGACGTTTTTGCTCATATTTCGGGTATTGACCTTGTGCAAGGTAACGATATGCGTTGGTATGTGCTTGAAGACAATCTTCGTGTGCCATCAGGTGCGTCATACCCTATGATTGCAAGGGAATTGTGCCGTCGCGCTAGTCCTGACACCTTCCGTGCAAACGGTGTTATTGATAACCGTAATTATGGGGATTTACTTCGCAACACTCTCGATTATGTAAATACAGGTGGAATAAATGTAGTGCTCACTCCTGGTCGATTTAACTCGGCATTCTTTGAGCATTCTTACCTTGCCGAAAAAACCGGCTCAGTTTTTGCTATGCCACAAGATTTGTTTGTTGAGGGTAATGTGCTTTATTATAGTGAGTATTCAGGCAAGCGTCAGCGTGTTGGTGCAGTTTATCGCAGAATTAATGACGATTATATTGACCCAATGTCCTTCCGTGCAGACTCACTTTTAGGTGTACCACATATTATGGACGCATACAGGGCAGGTAATGTGGCGCTTGTAAATGCACCTGGTAACAGCGTTGCTGATGATAAAGGCATTTACTACTATGTGCCTGCTATGATTAAATATTATCTTGGCGAAGAGCCAATACTTTCAAACGCACCTACATATTTACCATTTTACGAAGACGATATGAAATATGTGCTTGAAAATGTGCATAAATTAGTAGTTAAAGATGTTGCAGAATCAGGTGGCTACGGTGTTGTATTCGGTAACGAATTATCACTTGAACGATTGTATGAACTTAAAAAAGCAATTCAAAAAGAGCCACGAAGATTCATAGCACAAGAAATTATTAAATTCAACGACTTAAAAGTAGTTGAACACGGAGTGGCAACTGAAAGAAAAGCAGATTTACGTGCATTCGTTCTTATGGGTGAAGAGCCTGTTGTATGGCAATCAGGTCTTACACGCTTTGCAAAGGATGCTAATTCATTCGTTGTAAATTCATCTCAGGGAGGGGGCTTTAAGGACACATGGGTATTATCTCGATAAAATCAAGTGATAATCTTTTCTGGTTAGGTCGCTATGTTGAGCGTGTGTTTACAACTCTTAAGGCCTTTACCGAATGTTATGACATTATGATTGATATTAATGATGAAGAATACATAAATTTCTGTCGCAGATTAGGTATTGCAAACAACTACTCTTGCCGCCAGGAATTTATCAGTTCATTTTTGTTTGATGCAAACGACCCTGCATCAATTTATTCGTCACTTCTTCACGCATACGATAACGCAGTTGAAATGCGAAACACAATCAGTTCAGAAACTCTTGCATATCTTCAGCTTGCCGTTGATATTATGGAAAAAAGCAGTAGCAGTAATGCTCCACTTCTTAAAGTGCAAGAGGTTACTGACTGGATTTTCGCATTCTGGGGAAGTGCCGACGATAACATTGAGGCAGAAACATCAAGAAACATTTTAAAATTTGGTCGCAGTATTGAGCGACTTGACCTTTATACTCGCCTTGATTACCCTCACGAATTACTAAAAAAAGAGTTTTCAATAATGCTTAACCGACTTTATAAAGTGGGTATTGATTTCAATACTTATTCTATTGAGCGTCTTACTCGTATGATTTTAGAGGAAGAGGACTATACTCCTTATAAATTCTCAATTCAGAACGAGTTATCACAACTTTTTGTAACAGGGGTGATGTAATATGGCAGTTTTAGATTTTACTTATAATATGTCAATAAAATTTTCAATGCCTGTAATCAAGCATTGTTACACACTCCGCTGTATTCCGTTAGAGTGTGAAAATCAGCACATTGAAGATATTAAAGTGACAGTTTTCCCTGAAAACGAGCTCACATACTCAAATGATGGATTTGGTAATATTCTTGTTACTGACCGTATTGTTACAATGCACAACGAATTTACAGTAAATGTTGAAGGTACAGTAACAACAGGGGCACATATTACGCCTGAAACAGACTTGAATCCTGTTTACAAATACCCTACAAGCTTTACAAAATGTGGCACAGAGCTCAATAAAATGTTTGAACGTATAAGAGTTGGTATTTCTGACGACGCAGTTGATACTGCTATGAAATTCACTCGTGCTATTCGTGCTAACATTGTGTATAAAGCAGGCTCAACAAGTGTTGTAACTACTGCAGAAGAAGCACTTTTAAACGGTGCCGGTGTGTGCCAGGATTATTCTCACATTCTGTTATCACTTCTTCGCAAGGCTGAAATCCCTTGCCGTTATGTTGTTGGTATGATGGTGGGCGAGGGGGAAACTCACGCTTGGGTTGAAGTGTATCACAACGGCAGTTGGCACGGTGTTGACCCTACAAACAACCGTCTTGCCGATGAAAATTATATTATCATCAGTCGTGGTCGCGATTTTGCCGATTGTGGAATTAATCGTGGACTTTTAACCGGTGGTGGAATGCAAACCCAAACAGTAAGTCTTAAAGTAACAAAAAGGTAGTTTTTATGGATATCGGATTATCATCTGCCTGTTTTTATCCTCTTGAAACTGAAAAATCAGTTGTTAGAGCGTGTGAAACAGGGGCTAAAACAATTGAAGTTTTTATGAATGCTCATTCAGAGTTTCAACCTGATTATGTAAAAAATCTGGCAGAAATCTGTAAATCATACGGTGTAAAAGTAGCATCTGTGCATACAATGGGCTCGTTTACTGAATCGTTTCATCTTTTCAGTTCGTATAAACGCAGATATTTTGAGGCGAAAGACACATCTTTTAAGCGCCACTTTGACGTTATGCACACTCTTGATGCAGAAATCCTTGTTATGCACGGCATAAAAAAACCAGGTAGCATTTCTGACGAAGAATATTTTGAGCGTTTTGGCGAATTAACACTTATGGGCAAAGCAGAGGGGCTTAAAATCTGCCAAGAAAATGTGGTGCATTACCGTAGCGAAAGCCCTGATTTGCTTTTGCGTATGGGCGAATATATTGGCGACGATTTCAATATGGTTTTTGATATTAAACAGTCAATACGAACAGGAATAAATCCATTTGAATTTGCAGAAAAACTCCATAAATATATTCGTCATATTCATATAAGCGACCACAACAAAGAAAAAGATTGCTTTGTGCCTTGCAAAAATGGTACTTTTGATTTTAAAAAGTTCTTTGATATGATGAAAAAATACGATTATAAGGGCGATTATATACTTGAACTTTATGAAAACGGCTATGAAAATGACAACGAGCTTGAATTTGCTATGAATGAACTTAAAAAGTTGCTTTAAACCCTTTACATTGTGATTTAAAATGTGATACAATACTATATATAGTAAATATAGTATAAAAATAGGAAGTGTTTTTATGAAATGTCCATTTTGCGGATTTGAAGAAAGTAAAGTTATTGACTCACGTCCAACTGACGAGGGTGAAAGAATCCGTCGCCGTCGTGAGTGTATCAAATGTGCAAAACGATTCACTACTTATGAAATAATTGAAAGTGTGCCTATTGTTGTTGTCAAGAAAGACAAAACACGTGAAGTGTTTGACAGACAAAAACTTATTAAAGGTATGCTTACTGCTTGCGAAAAGCGTCCTGTTTCAATGGAAACTATTGAAAGAGCAGTCAGCGAAATTGAGTCAACATTACAAAATTCACTTGACCGTGAAGTAACTTCTGTTCGTGTTGGCGAGCTTGTTATGGACCAACTTAAAGAAATTGACCAAGTGGCTTATGTTCGTTTCGCATCAGTTTACAAGCAGTTTAAAGACGTAAACGCATTTATGGAAGAACTCTCTAATTTCCTCGATAAAAAATAAGAAATATTTAATAGAACGGAGTGTTGTTATGAAAAGAACGATTTCAAAAATCTTGTGTGTCATAATGGCACTTTGCGTCTTTTTAGGCGCAATGCCGATTGTGTCGTTTGCCGAAACTGAAAAACCTGACGGTTATGTTGTAGTTGAAAACATAGAAGCAACAGAATTTTCACCGGGTAATACACTTCCTGAAAAAGATATTGCAACTGATGATTTTGTTGCGAATAAGTTTTATGGAAATACTACTGACCCTGACAGTGCATATCTTTTCTATGACCAATTAAACGAAACCCAAAAGCTCATTTATTCAAAATTCTTGGCAGCAGGTGTTGTTGAAACATTTGCTTTAGATTGTGAGTTTGCAGCTGAGGGCTCAACCGTAACGGTAGCGAACGAAAATCTTAAAGCATTAATGAAAAAAGAAATTGCAGAGGCGATAACTGCTGCGGTTGAAGATAATCCATATTACTTCTGGGTGAACAGTTTTGGTTATTCATATAGTTATACCAGTTCGCCAAGTAGTAGTGGCTTTAAGGTTACTACTGTCAGCGTTACAGTTAGAATTGGTATAGACACTAACTCTTATACTGATTATGCCGATGTTGAAGAAAAACTCATCGCTCTTGTTGAAGCAGTAGAAACTGCACCGGTTAACGGTATAACTCGTTATGAAAAAGTAAAATCAATTCACGATTACCTTTGTGAAATTAATGAATACCCTGAACAGCAGGGCACATTTTCTGACGGTTCGCCTTGGTATGGCCCTATGGCACATCAGCCAACAGGGGTATTCTTAAAGGGACTTGCTGTTTGTGAAGGCTATGCCGAAGCATTTAAGCTTCTTTGCGACCGTGAAGGCATTCCTTGTATTACCGTACTTGGCTATGCAGGTGGTCCTCATAAATGGAATTATGTTAAAATGGAAGACGGTAAGTGGTATCTTGTAGATGCTACTTGGAATGACCAAAGTGACTTGGTTTTTAATGATTATTTACTTTCTGGTGCATCTACCATAACTCCCCACTTTGAAAGCAGTACTCCTGATAGCGAAGTGCATATTCCTGATGGTGTAATGTATAGTGGTGTAACTCCACTCCAGTATCCTACACTTACAACTGACCATTACGGCAAGGTAATGTTAAACTATAATGTAGGTGATATTACTGTTGAAGATAGCATGAACGTTATTTTCTTAGGTAAAGATATCACAACAGTACAAAGTAAATTTGCAATGCCATCAGGCTTCACAGGTTCACTTTCAAGCTATACCGATTTGACTGGTGGCACTTTGACTACAACAAAAACTGCAACAGGCGTTAGCAAGACATATATGTTTGCAAAGCGTGGCGATATTGATGGCTCAAACTCAACAAATACAACCGATTACAATAAAGTTGTAACGGCTTCAACATTAGGTGGTTGTCCGACAAAGAATACTGCAGAATATTATGCAGGTGATATAAACCACGATGGCGCAATTGATGGATTTGACGCAATTACACTTGATTTGTATCTTGACGGAACAATAGATTTTAATTAAAAACAGTAAAAGCGAGGGTAATACCTCGCTTTTTGTGTAATAAATTGGAGTTTGTCGAACTCTTTGCATAGACACAACCTATTACCCTCCCTCGTTGAGGGAGGTGGCAAAATCGAAGATTTTGACGGAGGGAGTTTTGCGATTACACATATTACTCCCTCAGTCTGCTTCGCAGACAGCTCCCTCTAGGAGGGAGCGAATTATAAATCTGCGTCGCAGACCCTACACTTTGCGCTTTGCATTTTGCGCTTTGCATTCTGTTAGACAAACTATAATTTATCAAAACAAAAACCGATTGAGGATTTTCCCCAATCGGTCATTTTTTAATACTTATGAAATTTTCTTAGTGCTGTGGCAATCGGTAGAATAAGAATTCCCAATACCACATTACCTATACAATGCATAACATCAAATGAAAATCCTGCAACAATCCAAGCAATCATACCTTTGAAATCAAGTCCGAATAATAAGGCTTGCGCAGGGGCGTAAAGTGTGCCATATAAAAGTCCGTGAAGTCCAGAAACGACCATATACACAGGTACTGCCACTTGTGGTTTCATATTCTTTGGTAAAAGCATTACCATACCCCAAAGAACAGTCCATATATATAAATACGGTATCCACCACACACCAAAGCCATAAACAATACCTGAAAGTAATACAAATATGTAAATAGGCTTTAAAGCGTCTTTGCGATAAACTATTGTGTATGCAGTAATAAGCGTGCCTAACAAATGCACATTAGGAATACCCTCAAGCAACAACTTTGAAAGCAACATTATAACGCCCAGCAGAGTGAACACTATAATATCAACCAGCTTTTTATACTTTTCACTTCTCATATTATGCCTTTGTTGCTACGAAAGAGTAAGTTGCACCGTCAACAACGTCAGTTGAGTCAACGCCTGTCATAGCCATTTCGCCATCAATGTAGAATGCCCAGTATGCACCGTCAGCGGTGTAGTCATACTTGATGCCATTAACGGTATCAACCATAAGACCGTATTCGCTATCTGTGCCCGAAATAAGCTTTTCGTTTACAAGAGCCTCGCCAACTGTTTTGGCGTCTGTTGTGATGTCGAAGGATTTTTCACTTCCGTCAAGGTCAACTACCTTGAAAACGAAGGTTAATTCCTTCTTTGCTTCGCCACTAGCCTGTGTAGTGGTTGTTGTGTTTGTGTCACTATCATTGTTTCCACACGCTGAGAAAGAGAATGCCATAGCCACAATAAGCACCAGCGAGAGAACAGACAGTACGAACTTTGATTTCATTACATTTTTCATACCTGTAATCTCCTTAATATTTGATTTTGTGATACACGGCTTATTGATATATCGGTTTACGCGACATCAATAACTCAGAACCGGGTATTCCGACTTGCAGACTAAAATATGCACCTCGTCTTCTCAAGAAAATCTCAATGACTTTACTCTTGTGGCAAAGAGTATGAGGCTCACTCATCTGCTTACGGCGACGGACTCGTTCAGGAATCACACCTGATTCCCCGACATTCTTAACCTATATCAAAACAATTATATACTTACCACCAAAATAAATCAATAAAAACTTGATTTATATGAAAATTGAGATTAAAATATAAACAATTAAAGCGCCCTTTAACAAGGGAGGCAGGGATGTGATTATATGAAAAAGAAAATAATAATACCAATCGCAATAATTTTAGCACTTTCAGTTGTATCAACGGTAATATTTTTTGGGGTGAGAACAATGAAACTAAATGAATACAAAAATACAGAACTGAATCTCCCTGAAGGATTTACAATTACTGCACATACAGGGTGTATGGGAACTGCAGAAAATTCACTTGAGTCTATTAAAATGGGCATTGAAAACGGCGCACAGATTGTTGAATTTGATTTGTATTTCACAGGAGATGGTGCGCCTGTACTTGCTCACGATGAGCCAAAAGGTGGCGAAGTAACTTTAGACGAAGCATTCGCATATCTTCGTATGTTCAAAGATGCAAAAGCGAATGTTGATATAAAAACTGTTGATGCTCTCGAAAAAGTGTACCCATTGGCAAAAGAAAACAATGTGGCTGACAGAATTTTTTATACAGGCGTTAAAGATGAGTTTGTTGACGCAGTAAAAAAGAATAGTCCTGAAATTAAGTACTATCTCAATGTTGATGTAGAAAAATCAAAGAATACTGATAAAGATTATCTGCTTTCTCTTGTAGAAAAAGTGAAAAAAGCAGGGGCTGTCGGCATAAACTTTAATTATAAAAGTGCATCAAAAGAGCTTGTTGATGTTTTTCACGAAAACGGATTGTTAGTATCAATCTGGACAGTAGATAGTGAATATAATATGTATAAAATTTTATCTTTTGGACCTGATAACATCACCACAAGATACCCTGACAGATTAGCAAAAATTATTAAGGTGAGAAGAGTCGAACCAAACACGCCGTAAATACAGACCTTCAGCGAATTTTCACTTTTTCACCCTTGATTTGCTGCCGTATTACAAGATTTTTAACGAAGAATAGGCGAAAAGATGCCGTCAAAAACCGTATTAGGTTCGGCTCTTTTCACCTTAGCCAAAAAAATTAAGGAATTTTGTCAAAATCATTGACTTTTTTGTAAATTTTCATTATATTTATTCTATACCAATTAGGGTGGGGCGGTTTACGGTTAAATCGTCAAATCCCAACTATATCTATCGGTTGGAAAGGGGCTGCATAATTGAAAAACAATCCAGTTATTATTGACCTCAAAAACATAAGCGTAAGCTTTGACAATCAAAAAATACTCAATAACATTAACCTTTATATCCGTGACGGTGAGTTTATTACTTTCCTCGGTCCTTCAGGCTGTGGAAAAACAACAACCTTGCGTATTATTGCAGGTTTCTTACAGCAGGATAGTGGTGATGTTATTTTCGAAGGAAAAAATATCAATGGTGTGCCGGCATACAAGCGTCAGGTTAACACCATTTTTCAGCGTTATGCCTTATTTCCTCATTTGAATGTTTATGAAAATATTGCGTTCGGACTTCGCCTTAAAAAGTGGAAGGAAGATGCAATAAAAGAAAAAGTTAGCGAAATGCTTACTTTAGTTAATCTTAAAGGCTTTGGTCCTCGTCGTATTGACTCACTTTCAGGTGGTCAACAACAACGAGTTGCTATTGCACGCGCTTTGGCTGTTAATCCTCGAGTTGTGCTTCTTGACGAGCCGTTAGGTGCTCTCGACCTTAAGCTTCGTAAAGATATGCAGGTTGAACTTAAAAACATTCAACAGAAATTGGGCATTACTTTTATATATGTTACTCACGACCAAGAAGAAGCACTTTCAATGTCTGATACAGTTGTTGTTATGAATGGTGGCGAAATCCAGCAAATTGGTACTCCACTTGATATTTACAACGAGCCTAAAAATGCCTTTGTTGCAGACTTTATCGGTGAAAGCAATATTCTTGATGGTATTATGAAAGAGGACTTCACAGTTGAATTTAACGGAATTAAATTCCAATGCGTTGACAAGGGCTTTAAACATAACGAGCCTGTTGACGTGGTTATCCGTCCTGAAGATATTGATGTTGTAGCACCTGAAAAGGGTATGTTACAGGGTACAGTTACATCAGTAACATTCAAAGGCGTTCACTACGAAATTATTGTTGATATTGACAACTTTAAGTGGATGATTCAGACTACTGAAAAAAGTGAAGTTGGCGACGTAATCGGTATTTCTATTGACCCTGACGAAATGCACATTATGAAAAAATCACAGTATTCAGGTCTTTATGGCGATTACAGTTCATTTAGTGATGAGTTTGACGAATTGTCAGAGGTAGGTGAGGAGTAATGAAAAAATCCTCATTCCTTCAAAAGATGCTTAATGCACCTTATATGCTCTGGTCGGTGTTATTTATAGTAGCACCGCTCATAATGGTTATTTATTACGCTTTCACAGACGCAAACGGCAACTTTACTACCGAAAATATTGCACAGATTGGTGACTACACAAACACCTTTATTCTGTCAATCAGTTACGGTGCAGTTGCAACGGTAATCTGTCTTTTGATTGCTTACCCATTTGCCTATTTTCTTGCACAGACAAAGGCATCATTCCAAAGTGTTGCAACAATGCTTGTAATGTTGCCTATGTGGATGAGCTTCTTAATTCGTACTTATTCATGGATTACAATTTTAGGCGAATCAGGTGTAATAAACAGATTTTTAGGACTGTTCGGTATTGAGCCTTTACAGATGCTCAACACAGGTGGAGCGGTTATTTTAGGTATGGTTTACAACTTTTTACCTTATATGATTCTGCCTTTATATACTGCACTTTCTAAAATGGATAACTCGCTTGTTGAAGCAGCACAGGATTTGGGTTGCAACAAGTGGTATTGTCTTAGAAAAGTTATATTCCCATTGTCAGTGCCTGGTATTGCAAGTGGTGTAACAATGGTTTTTGTGCCAAGTGTAAGCACATTCTATATCACTCAAAAACTTGGTGGTGGACAAATTACACTTATCGGTGACGTTATTGAAGGTCAGTTCCAGACTGCATACAATTATAACTTAGGTGCAGCACTATCCCTTGTGCTTATGGTTATGATTTTAATCTGTCTTGGTGTGCTTAACTACTTTGCAGATAGTGATGATGACGGAGGTGTGCTTATATGACAAAGACTTCTCCATTATCAAAACTCTATTTAGCACTTGTTTTCATATTCCTTTATGCACCAATGGTTGTAATGATGGTGTTCTCATTTAACGGAACAGAAAGCACATATATTTTTGAAGGATTTTCCCTTCAATGGTATGAAAAACTTTTCCACGACAAAGCAACTATGGATGCCCTTAAAAATACCGTTGTGTTGGCAGTAATCTCTGCTGCAATAGCAACTGTACTTGGTACTCTCGCAAGTGTGGGAATTAACTCAATGCGCAACAAATTTGTAAAGTCATCTGTTATGACAGTTACAAATATTCCTATGATGAACCCTGAAATCGTAACGGGTATTTCAATGATGCTCTTGTTCGTTTTTGCAGGGGTAATGCTCGATAAAAAAGATGTTTTGGGCTTTGGAACAATTCTTATAGCCCATGTCACATTCCAGTTGCCTTATGTTATTTTGTCGGTATTGCCGAAACTTAAACAGACTGATAATAGAATTTTTGAGGCAGCACAAGATTTAGGTTGCCACCCTGTAAAAGCATTTTTTAAGGTTGTATTTCCTGCAATTCTTCCAGGCATTATTTCAGGTGCAATTATGGCGTTTACATTGTCACTTGACGATTTCATAATCAGTTACTTTACAAACGGACCTGATTTTCAGACCTTGCCTATTCACATTTTCTCAATGACAAAGAAACGTGTAAAGCCTGATATGTATGCGCTTTCAACTCTCATTTTCGGTGCTATGTTTGTGCTTTTAATTCTTATGAATGTGGCACAGTCACGCTCTGATAAAAAACAGAGAAAAAAGCAGAAGGAGGGTAACGAATGAAAAAACTACTCTCTTTAGTAATCACTTTTATTGTGATTCTTTCTGTATTTGTAACTCCTGTTTACGCAGAAGATGAACTTTTCTCAAAAGAAACAATTGAATATTATAAAAATCTTGGACTTCAGGGTACAGTGCTTAATGTGTATAACTGGGGCGAATATATTGATGACGAAGAAGTTGATGTAATTACTGAATTTGAACGCCTTACAGGGTGTGACGTAAACTACACAACATTTGAGTCAAACGAGAATATGTATTCAAAGCTTTCAGGTGGTGGAGTAAGCTACGACATTATTATTCCATCTGACTATATGGTTGAGCGTCTTATTTCTGAAGATATGCTTTTACCACTTGATTACAACAATATTCCAAACTATGACAAGTATTTTGATAAAGACAAATACGGTCATCTTGTTGAAAACGGAATAAGTGATTATAGCGTAATTTACAATGTTGGCTCAACAATTCTTATTTACAATACAAAATATGTAAAAGAAGCGCCTACAAGCTGGAAAGTGCTTTGGGATGAACAGTATAAAGGTAAAATCTTGATGTTCAATAACCCTCGCGACTCTTTTGCTATTGCACAGTTTGTATTAGGGCAGAGTATCAATACAACTGAAAAAGAGGATTGGGATGCTGCTGCTGCACTTCTTTCAGAGCAACGCCAAAAGGTAAAGCCTGAATATGTAATGGACGAAGTCTTTATTAAAATGGAAAGTGGTGAATACGCTTTTGCCACATACTATGCAGGGGATTACGAGCTGATGGTTGAAAACAACCCAGACTTAGGATTTGCATTCCCTGAAGAAGGCGTTAATACCTTCTATGACGCTATGTGTATTCCAAGCGCATCACAGAACAAAAAAGGTGCAGAGGCGTTTATTAACTTTATGTTAGAGCCTGAAATTGCTCTTGCAAATGCAGAGTATATTTACTATGCAACACCCAATAAGGCAGTTACAGAAAACCCTGATTATTCTCTTGCCGACAGTTCAGCAGTTTATCCTGATGAGCTTAAAAATAGTCAGGCTTTCCACAACTTGCCAACTGACACTCTCCAATATATGAATACTCAATGGATGAAAGTCAAAGGCGAGAATGATACAAAAGGACTTTATACAGCGTTCTTTTCAGTAATAGCAGTTGTGGTGGTAATCATAATCGCACATATACTTAAAAAGAACAGAATGAAAAAATATTATAATGTATAATAAAAAACCACTTGATTTTTAGTCAAGTGGTTTCTTTTTATTTAAATTTCTTTGTTGCTTTTTTAACTGCACTTGCAACCGGTGGGGCAATAACTGTTGTAGTAACAATTTCCATAACTCCGTTAAGCCCTACAAATGCAACTAAAAATGGTAAAAGTTCTGCGCCGTTACGAATTCCCATTATGTAGTCGCTTTCTCCGAAAAAGAGAAGCAATAAACTCATAAAGAATGTGGTGTTAAGAACAGGTGCTAAAAAACTTGCGAAAACTAATGCAAACTTTTTCTTTTTTCTTGCAACCAGCTTATAAATTACTCCACAAAGGTAACCCATAAGTACGCGTGGCACTATACACATTATAAATGTATATAATGGATTTATGCCGAAAAGTGTAGTGCCAAAAAGGTCGAGACCAAAGCATTGAATAAAGCTTGTAATACCGAACACAAGTCCTAAAAATGCGCCTGATTTCTCGCCTAAAGTAATTGCACCAACGGCAACAGGAATCATAATGAAAGTCATTTTCACTACGCCTATTTGCAAATAGCCGATTGGTGTGAATGCCATAAGCACAATAAGAGCTGTGAGTATGGCGTTCTGAGCAAGGAACAAGGTCTTTCTCCGTCTTGCTCGTTTAGTGGTTTTTGCCATTTATATTCCTCCTTGCTACTGTTCCTGAAAATTAGGATACAATGCAAAATTTGACGAATAATTATTTGTTTTTCTCGTAAATTGCTTTAAGTCCTTTAAGAATAAGGTCTTGGTCAAGTACCATTTCTCGTTTGCATACAGGGGCAATAAATCCGGCAAGTCCTCCTGTTGCAACAATTGTTTTTGGCTCGCCAAGTTCTTTTACAAAATGCTCAATAATGCCGTCAATCATAGATGCCGTACCAAGAACTATTCCACTTTGCATACTTTCAATAGTGTTAGTTCCGCATGCCTTTTTTGGTGGCTCAAGTGGGATTGCAGGTAAAAGCGAACTTGTGTCAGTAAGCGCTTTAAGAGAAACAGCAACACCTGGGGCAATCATACAACCTCTGAAATTGCGATTTTCGTCAACTGCACAAATTTTTGTAGCAGTACCTAAATCCACAATAAATGCAGGGAGTGGGTACTCGGTTACTGCACCAACTGCACCGGCTGCAAGGTCTGCACCAAGTTGAGCAGGGTTATCAATAAGAATATTAAGCCCAGTTTTAACACCAGGAGAAAGCACGATAACCTTTTTGTTTGTAAGACGCTTGATTGCATTTTTAATATGTACGGTAATTTCAGGCACAACTGATGAAACAACAGAGCCTTCAATATCACTTGCTTTAATGTTGTAAACTGAAAAAATATTTACAAAATCAACGGCATATTGGTCGTCAGTTTTTTGACGGTCAGTAGAAATACGAGCACTCATTGTAAGAGTATCTCCATCAAAAATGCCAAGATTTATATTTGTGTTACCAATGTCAACTGTAAGAAGCATATTCTCACCTCGCAAAAACAATATAATAATTATACTGCATTCATCGATATTTATCAAGTATAATTGTAGGGGCGATTCACGAATCGCCCGTTTTATATTTATAATGTCTTGTGTTTAATTGTAATTTCTATAATATTTATAGAGTCGTCAGTGTATCTTTCTTCAAAATACTTACAAGCTTTACTCTGAACTTGTCGATTTTTAACCATAGGGTATGTACAATGCCCAAGTTCACTATGAACAAACCTACCACCGATATTTACAAAGTGTTTTACAAAATATTCACAGTTTCCACACTTTTGTTCCATAATCATCACCTCAAGTGATATTATAAACCAAACTGTACTAAAAATCAATAGTACAAATTGTATTATTTATAATATGTTTGAGGTGAGTATTATGATTTGGAATGATAACATAAGAGCGTTAAGAGAAGATGCAGATTTAAACCAAACTGAAATGGGGAAAATATTGCAATTAAGTCAAAACGCAATATCTAAATATGAAAATGGAGAGCGAAGTGTTCCAATTGAAATAATGATAAAATATGCGAAATATTTTGATGTATCGTTAGATTATATTTGTGGGTTGGAATAGGCTTCTTATTATAATGATGTTTTGTAGGGGCTGTCGACCTCGGCAGCCCGTAACGAGTTTATATAAAAATTAGAAACGGGACGCCGAGTCGTCGTCCCCTACATTCTAGTTGGAGAGTGAGGTGTGAGTATGACTTGCAACTTGTGTCCTAGAAACTGTAACGCAGAAAGAAATGAAAATGTTGGCAAGGGATTTTGCAAAATGCCCCAAAATCCTGTATTGGCGAGAGCCGATATTCACAACTGGGAAGAGCCGTGTATAAGTGGCAAAAAGGGGACCGGTGCAATTTTCTTTTCAGGATGCTCTTTAAAATGTTGTTTCTGTCAGAACTACCCCATAAGCCATGAAAACAAGGGTGAGGCAATTACAACTGCTCGTCTTATTGAGATTATAAAAGAGCTTGAAAACAAGGGCGTACATACTATTGATTTTGTAAATCCTACTCACTTTTCACACATTGTAGTTGACGCATTAAGTGAATATAAACCCAAAGTTCCTGTAGTTTACAACTCGTCTGGGTACGATAGTGTTGAAACTCTCAAAAAACTTGAGGGATTAGTTGATGTTTATCTTCCTGACTTAAAATATTTTAGTAGTGAAAAGTCAACGCAATATGCAAAATGTCCTGACTATTTCGAAAAAGCAAGTAAATCAATACTTGAAATGTATCGTCAACAACCAAAAACACATTTTAAAGACGGCATAATTCAAAAAGGTCTTATAATTCGTCATCTTGTGTTGCCGAAAAATGTTGACGAAAGCAAAAACATACTTTTATGGATTAAAAACAATCTGCCAAGTGATACATATATAAGTATTATGAGTCAATACACTCCTTATGGCAACATTTCAGAATTCAAAGAATTAAATCGTCGTCTTACCACAGCCGAATACAACAAAGTTGTTGATTTTTTCGTGGATTTAGGCTTTATAAACGGTTTTATGCAAGAAAAAACATCTGCAAAAACCGATTTTATACCTGATTTTGATATGACTGGTGTAAAATAATGTTGAAATATATAAAAAATATGATATAATTTTTACATAAATTTTAGATGAAAGAAGGATTTTTCAAATGAAAGGATTTTTCAAAGAATTTAAAGAGTTCGCTATGCGTGGTAACGTAATCGACCTTGCAGTCGGCGTTATCATCGGTGGTGCTTTTCAGGCAATCGTAAAATCACTTGTTGACGATATCGTAATGCCACTTATCGGCATTATCACAAAGAATGACTTTGCGTCAAAGTTTGTTCAGCTTACAGGCAGAGAAGAACTTTATGCAACAATTGAAGAAGCAACTGAAGCAGGTGTTTCAATTCTTACATACGGTAATTTTATTAGTGCTGTAATCAACTTTATTATTATGGCATTCGTAATTTTCGTATTTGTTAAACTTCTTAACAAACTTACAACAATCGGCAAGAAGGAAGAAGTTGTTGAAGAGCCAGCACCTACAACAAAAGTTTGCCCATTCTGTAAGAGTGAAATTGCTATTGATGCTACAAAGTGTGCTCACTGTACATCTGACGTTGAATAATTATGTATAAGCTTGGTTTTATTGGTTGTGGAAATATGGCTACTGCTATTTTAAATGGCGTAGTCAAATCACAATATGTAAACGGTGCAGAAATCTGCGTTTTTGACACTTGCGAAGAAAAAGCAAACGCACTTAAAGATAGTTTAGGCGTAGAAGTTTTAACATCTGCCGAAGAAATTGCAGAAAAAGCACAGGTTGTTGTCCTTGCAGTAAAACCACAGGTGTTCCCTGAGGTTTTACCAAAAATCAAAGATGCACTTTCTGAAAACAACAACGCTCTTGTGTCAATTGGTGCAGGTAAAACAATTTCTTATCTTTGCTCATTCCTTGAAAGCAATACACCTGTTATTCGCGTTATGCCGAATATCAATGCAAAGGTTGGCGCATCAATGAGTGCTATTTGCAAAAATGAGAAAGTGAGTTATGCACTTCTTGATTTTGTAAAGGGTATGTGTCAGTCATTTGGCGATGTAATTGAATTGCCTGAAAGTCAGTTTTCAATTTTCTCTGTAATTGCTGCTTGTTCTCCTGCCTATGCGTTTATGTTTATTGACTCAATGGCTCGTGGTGCAGAAAAGAATGGATTAAAGCGTGAAGATGCGCTTAAAATCTCGGCACAAGCAGTACTTGGTAGTGCAAAAATGATGCTTGAAAGTGATGACTCCCCTTGGGCGCTTATAAATAGCGTTTGTTCCCCTGGTGGCACAACTATTGAGGGTGTTGCAACTCTCCAGAATGAAGAATTCGACAAAGCAGTTATGGATGCAGTACAGGCATCATACGAAAAAGATAAAAGAATGTAATAAAAATTTAGCACAGATTACGGTCTGTGCTTTATTTTTTTGCTTATATGTGTTAAAATAGAAAACAGTAAAAATCGAAAGGATTTTATTATGATTATTAACGGCTTTCAAAAATTAACATTACTTGATTATCCTGGCAGAGTCGCTTGCACAATTTTTACTGCAGGGTGTAATATGCGTTGCCCCTTTTGTCATAACGCTTCCCTCGTAACTCATATTGACAGCGACAATACATTCAGTACAGAAGAAGTGCTTGATTATCTTAAAAAGCGTCAGGGCATTTTAGAGGGCGTCTGCATTACAGGTGGCGAGCCACTTTTGCAACCTGATATTAAAGAGTTTATTGCAGAAATCAAAAATCTTGGTTATTCAGTTAAACTTGATACAAACGGCACATTTCCTGAAAAGCTAAAAGAATTAGTAAACGAAGGGCTCGTTGACTATGTTGCTATGGACATAAAAAACAGCAAAGCAAAATACAAAGAAACTGCAGGTATAGAAAATCTTGATTTGTCAAAAATAGAAGAAAGCGTAGATTTTTTAATTAACGGCAATATAGATTTTGAGTTCAGAACAACCATTGTCAATGAATTCCACACAGTCGATGACATACAAGATATTGTGGTGTGGCTCAAGGGCGCACACAAGTACTTTTTACAGAATTTTGTGGATTCAGGGGACTTGATAGGACAGGGTTTAACCCCTGTAACCCTTGAAAAACTTAAGGA
Organism: uncultured Clostridia bacterium; assembly: GCA_937892525.1. Taxonomy (GTDB): domain Bacteria; phylum Bacillota; class Clostridia; order Oscillospirales; family Acutalibacteraceae; genus Fimenecus. The sequence goes on along the minus strand of CALAEV010000015.1, from coordinate 25,049 downwards.
AATGCGTGAAAAAGCGACAGAAATCATACCAAATGTTGAACTACGTGGGATTTCTTAAAATTCCCTAAAAAACACAAGATATTGTGTGAAAACCTATTGACAAAACACTATATATGTACTATAATAAATCTCGCTAACCCGAAAAGTAGCGGGATTTATTCTTTAGTAAACAGAAATTTTAAACCAATAGGGAGGAAGAACAAAATGTATAACGTACTTAAAAGAGATGGCAAAATAGCAAATTTTGACGTTAAAAAGATTGCAGACGCTATTACACAAGCATTTGAGGCTTGTAACAAACAGTTTAACCCTGATATTATTGATTTCTTGGCTCTTAAAGTTACAGCAGATTTTGAACCAAAAATCAAAGATGGTAACATCGCAGTTGAAGATATTCAGGACAGTGTTGAATCAGTTCTTATTAAAGCAGGTTATGATGATGTTTCAAAAGCATACATTATCTACCGTCGTCAGAGAGAAAAGGTTCGTAACCTTAACGCAACAATGGTTGACTACAAAGCAATCATTGACAACTACCTTAATGTAAATGACTGGCGTGTTAAGGAAAACTCAACAGTTACTTACTCAGTAGGTGGTTTGATTCTTTCAAACTCAGGTGCAGTTACTGCTAACTATTGGCTTTCAGAAATTTATGATGATGAAATCGGCAACGCTCACAGAAACGCTGATATTCATATTCACGACCTTTCAATGCTTACAGGTTACTGTGCAGGTTGGTCATTAAAACAGCTTATCCAAGAAGGTCTTGGTGGTGTTCCTGGTAAAATCACATCTGCTCCTGCAGCACACCTTTCAACACTCTGCAACCAGATGGTAAACTTCCTCGGTATTATGCAGAACGAATGGGCAGGCGCTCAGGCATTCTCATCATTTGACACATATCTTGCTCCTTTCGTAAAAGTTGATAACCTTTCATATAAAGAAGTTAAACAGTGCATTCAGTCATTTATCTATGGCGTAAATACTCCATCTCGTTGGGGTACACAGTCTCCATTCACAAATATTACTCTTGACTGGACAGTTCCAAATGACCTTGCAGAGCTCAACTGTATTGTTGGTGGCAAGGAAATGGACTTCAAATATAAAGATTGTAAAAAAGAAATGGATATGGTTAACAAAGCATTCATCGAAGTTATGGTTGAAGGCGATGCTAACGGTCGTGGTTTCCAGTACCCAATCCCAACATATTCAATTACTCGTGATTTTGACTGGTCAGAAACAGAGAACAACAAACTTCTCTTTGAAATGACTGCAAAATACGGTACGCCTTACTTCTCAAACTATATCAATAGTGATATGGAGCCATCAGACGTTCGTTCAATGTGCTGCCGTCTTCGTCTTGACCTTCGTGAACTTCGCAAGAAGTCAGGTGGTTTCTTCGGTAGTGGTGAATCAACAGGTTCTGTTGGTGTTGTTACAATCAACTTACCAAGAATTGCTTACCTTGCAAAAGATGAAGCAGATTTCTATGCTCGTCTTGACAAGATGATGGATATTTCTGCTCGTTCACTTAAAGTTAAACGTGATGTTATCACAAAACTTCTTGATGCAGGTCTTTATCCATATACAAAGCGTTACCTTGGCACATTCAACAACCACTTCTCAACAATCGGTCTTGTTGGTATGAACGAAGTTGGTCTTAACGCTAAATGGCTTCAGGCAGATATGACAACTGAAAAGACACAGCAGTTTGCAAAAGACGTTCTTAATCATATGAGAACACGCCTTTCTGACTATCAGGAACTTTACGGCGACCTTTACAACCTTGAAGCAACTCCTGCAGAGTCAACTGCATTCCGTCTTGCAAAGCATGACCTTAAATACTACCCAGACATCATTACAGCAGGTAGAAAAGAAGGCGAAACACCTTACTACACAAACAGCTCACATCTTCCTGTTGGTTATACTCACGATATCTTTACAGCACTTGATATGCAGGATGAACTTCACACTCTCTACACATCAGGTACAGTATTCCACGCATTCCTTGGCGAAAAACTTCCTGATTGGCAGTCTTGCGCAAATCTTGTAAGAAAGATTGCGTCTAACTACAGACTTCCATACTACTCAATTTCTCCAATTTACTCAATCTGTAAGAACCACGGTTATATTGCAGGCGAAGCATTCACTTGCCCACACTGTGGCGAAGAGGCAGAGGTTTACTCAAGAATTACAGGTTACTATCGTCCTGTTAAAAACTGGAATGACGGTAAGGCTCAGGAATACAAAGACAGAAAAGTTTACGATATCAGCAAGTCATCTGCTCCTCACATTGGCACAGATACAGTTTGCGCTTGCGATGAAGCACCACTTTTAGGTAAAGTAGAATCAAAAGTAGCAGACGGCGTAATGCTTTTCACAACTGCAACTTGCCCTAACTGTAAAATTGCTTGCTCACTTCTTGACAAAGCTGGTGTAGCATACAATAAGCTTCTTGCAAATGAAAATGTTGAATTAGTAAATGAATTCGGCATTAAACAAGCACCAACACTTGTAGTAGTTGAAAACGGTGTAGCAACAAAATATACAGGTGTATCAGATATTAAGAAATATTTGAACGCTTAAGGTGTAATTTTATGTATGATATTATAGTTGTTGGCGGTGGCCCTGCAGGGCTTACCGCTGCCCTATATGCTCGTAGGGCAAATAAAACAGTTCTTGTTATAGAAAAAGGTAGCTTTGGTGGGCAGATTACATACTCCCCAAAGGTTGAGAATATTCCTGGATTCAATGAAGTAACAGGCAACGAATTTGCTGAAAAACTTGTTGAGCAAGTGCTTAACCAAGATGCAGAAGTTGAGTGTGCAGAAGTACTCGAAATCCGTGATGGCGACATTAAAACAGTTGTTACTGATTCAGGGGAATTTGAGGGTAAGTCTGTAATTATTGCAACCGGTGCAAAGCATCGCCTTTTAGGGCTCGAGAATGAGCAAAATCTTATTGGCGAAGGCATTTCTTTCTGTGCCGTTTGCGATGGTGCTTTCTATGAGGACAAAACCGTTGCAGTAATCGGTGGTGGAAACTCTGCACTTCAAGAAGCAATTCTTCTTTCAGACTTAGCTCAAAAGGTTTATGTAATTCAAAACCTTGATTTCTTTACAGGCGAGCAAAAACTCGTTGAGAAATTAAAGAGTAAAGCAAATGTAGAAATTATTCTCGGCACATTAGTTGAAAAAATTATAGGCGAGAATGAACTTCGTGGCATTACAATCAAGAACACATCAACAGCAGAAACAACAGATTTAACTCTTGATGGTATGTTTGTTGCAATCGGTCTTGTGCCACAGAATGACGCTTTCAAAGAGATTGTTAATCTTGACGAGCGTGGTTATGTGAATGCAACTGAAAATTGCCTTACAAATGCAAAAGGTATTTTTGTAGCAGGGGACTGCCGTACAAAATCAATCCGTCAGGTAATCACTGCCGCAGGCGACGGCGCAGTAGCAGCCCTTGCCGCTTGTGATTTTGTTGATGAAAATTAAGATTATAAACTTAAATAGATGATACACACGCCGACACAGGTCGGTCGAGTTAAAGCAAAAGCCACTCCAAAACGGAGTGGCTTTTGTGATTTGATAGGTTATTTTCAAGCAAGAAAAAGCACTTAACCACAAAGTTAAGTGCTCTTTAATTATTTGTCAAACTTTTTTGCCTTTTCAAGACACGCTTTGCAAAGTGGAAGTTCTTCAGAAACAATTTCATTGATTTCACAAATTTTGCATTTTGGAGAAACCGGTTCAATGGTAAGCTTGCCGTTCTGCTCATGCAAAATAACTTTTGCGCCAGGTTCAAGACCTAATTTTGTTCTGTATTCGCGTGGCAAAACAATTCTACCTGCATAGTCAATAGTTTTTACTGTTCCATATAACATTAATAACGCCCCATTTCTTTATTTTTATATCTTTATGGGGTAAATATACCATATTTGCCAAATTTTGTCAACTTTTGAAAGTGAATTTTTTAAATTTTTGGCATTTCGGTCATTCTAAGTCTTGCACAACCGTATGGGCAAAGATTAATTTCTTGCATTTCTGAAATCGGCTGTGTAGATTTTGGAGTTTTTCGAGCAACACTTCTGTATGGGAATTTAAGTCCCCAGTTGATTTGTTGCATATTTGCTTTTATGGTTACAGGTGGGTTTTCCTGTGAGAATGGAATATCACTTATGCCATTAAAGCTTACTTCAAAATCTGCATTTGAATAGCCATAATTCCAAGATGTTTTTGGTATAAACTGATAATCACAATATGGGAATTTACGCTCAACACCTTTTTTAGTGTACTCTCTCATTTGCTTTTCGTACTCGATAGGCACAGAGAAAAGCAATGAGCCTGCTTGCAATACATAAAGATTGTTTGGTCTTTCTTTTAAGTATGGTGTTGCAGTAAACTCTAATTCAATTTCTGTTTTACCGTTGTTTATTGCGAATGTGAGGTCTTTTGTTTCCTTTTCTTCGCCATTTACTTTAAGATTTTTTGCAAAGGTTGGAATACGAATTACAAAATCAAAATCTTTATCTGCATCAATATAGTAGTGCATTTTGTTTTCAAATGGATAGTTAGTTTCGAGCTTGATTGTAATACCATTATCATCGAGAACAGATGGTAACATAACAGAATTGATTATTGTATTACCGTTATGCATAAATGGTGAAAGAGCAAATTTAGGCCAGCCCTGATTAAAGTTTGCAGTACAGCAACCAAAGTTTGGTTCAAGACCGAATGTGTGCGCATAAGGGCCGTTTGTACTCCACGGAGCCATAATCATTGTTTTTTGACAAGCAATTTGATTAACCTGTTGAACGTATTGGTGAGTCCACATATCTTCGCTGAGAGTAGCAGGTAAAGCGTTAAATGCAATCACTTCAAGACGCTCTGCCCACTTGTTGTCGCCGGTATGAGCAAAAATTTCTTCATAAGAATACATCTGCTCAACAACTGCACAACATTCAGTACCTTTTGTTGGGTCAAGTCCTGAAAGCACTTCGTCCCCTGTAAAGCCTTCAAAGGCAGTACCGTTGTATTTATCAAGAATTTTGCGAAGTTTTTCAGCATTGTCTGTGTATTCTTCGCCTAATAAATCGTGAGAAACTGCCTCGCTTTTAAGCATCATAGTCATATTTACTATGTGAGTATTCAACACCCACATATGACTTGGCTTTTTCCATTTTTCTGTTGCTGTATTATAGTCAAAGCCTTGCTCTTTAATGATTTTTGCTAAATCTTTAATCCAATCTTCCTGATATTTTTCATATAAGAAATTAAGCGAAATGAAAGACTCAAACCATCTGTATTTTGCCCATTGAAATAGTTTGATTTCACCACTTTTAAGCATTTCATAATAGTTTTTGAGAACTCTGTAAATAACTTGTGGTATTCTCTCATCCCCTGAGCAATCGTAATATACTTTAAGCACTTTACAGATAAGCTGTATTGCCCAAGTGTCATATTTTGCTCGTTTTTCTTTTTCACAAGGACAAATCCAACCATCATCTTCTTGTGCTGAAACAATTGCATCAATATATTTTTTTACTGTTGCAATCATTTCTTCATTTTCGAGCAGATATGCAAGGGGAATAAATCCATCAAGCCAATAAGGTACTCTTTCCCAACCCTCACGGTCGCCACCAATCCACGCGCTATCACGAATATCAGGCCAGATTTTGTGAAGATTACCGCTTAAACCCTCTGCTTGAATTTCAAGCTGACGGCGAAGCCAACCTTCAGGCTTTATTTCTTTTGATGTATAAAAATTCCATTTATTCATACTTTCTTGTTCCTTAAACTTATTCTAATGGTGTCTGATATGTTACATCTTCATACTGCATTGTAACTTCTTCACGAGTGAAACCTTCAAGGTCATATCGGTCAGAATAGAAGTTATATTTATCAATAGTGAATGTACTGTCAGGCTTACAGGTAATCATAGTACAACCTCTTTGTGAGCCAAGCTTGTCGATACCACTATATGCAAAATAGTCAATGCTATAACCATAGCTGAATTGAATACCCTTGTATTCAAAAGTAGTGTTGTTCACATGGTCGTGACCGTTAAACATTGCTTTTGTAGAGTCTAATTCTACCATTTTTTCAAAAAGGTCGTCCTCGCCATAGCCACAGCAAACTTGTCTGCCAGTTTCACCAATTATACCCTCAACATATTTGAAATTATCTGTATCTTTGTAGCCGTTTTCACGGAACTCAGTCCACGCGTCATCCATTTCTACTAATGGAATATGGAAAAATGCGAGAGATTTAACAGTTTCTGCATCAGCATTGATTTTCTGATTTTCAGCGTTCATTCGCTTGATTTCGTTTTCATACCACTCTACTTGATTAGCGTGAATATTATCATAAGTACCTTTAATGCTTTCAATAAGGTTATTCTTAACATATGCTTGAGAATCGATTAAAATCATTGCCTGAGTAATAAGCCCTTCTGAGTTTTTAACCTCAATAGTGTGGTTGCCGTAACCGTCAACATCTTCTGGCCCTGCTTGGAATAAACAATATTTATATTCTTCATTTTCGTAAAATTCTGCAACTGCTTCTCGGTCAAAATATGAGTAACATTCAGCGTCGTGATTGCCAAAAGTAACATCCCAGTAAACCCCAAGACTTTCCATTAAGTTTGCAAAAGCCTTTGCGCCACTATAATTGTTGAATGTACCTGCAGTGTAAGGCACAGGGAATGCAATATCACCTGTTGCAATAACAAGGTCAGGTTTTTCTTTTGTAACCATTGTTGCAACTGCGTTAAGCGCTTTTTCATCCACACCTTTTGACATAAATCCACCGCCGATATGAATGTCAGTAAGGTGCATTACCTTGAAGTCACCGTCAGTTGTAAAATACCAGTTTCCGTTTTCATCCTTTTCTGGCACAAGTTGATTTTCTATTTCAACTTTGTTATATGAACTGCCTTTTTTCAAAAGATTGTTAACCGATAAAATGTTAGCAACTGTAACTATAATTGCAAGAACTATAATTACAGAAACAACTATAAGTAAAATCTTTTTTCCCTTTTTGCATTTTCCTTTTGCCATAATGCAACACCCCCTTCAAATTACCCTCTTACAATACCATAATTTTTAAAGTTTTTCAATAATTGTCTTACAAAATATAAAACAAGTGCAAGAAGAAATAATCATTGAAGATACGCCCTGATAATGATATAATAAACATATAAACTTATTTGGGGAAATGGTTATGAAAAAGTTTTTTGAAAAGCACGAAACTCTTGTTTGTATTGCTTTGATTGTTTTATACATAGTTATAAATTCATTTTGTTTGCAGAATTTTGGAGTAGAGGATTATCGTAGCACAATTATTAACACAATCTTCTCACTTGGATTGATTGTATTGATGATTGTCCTTAAACGGACAACATATTATGGCTTAACAAAAGTTACCGACGCAAAGAAATACTTGTATTTCATACCGTTAGCGTTGATTATCTCGGTCAATGTGTGGAATGGAATCAACATAAACAACACTTATAGTGAGATTGTTTTTCACATTTTGACAATGTTTAATATAGGTTTTATTGAAGAAATCATCTTTCGTGGATTCCTCTTCAAAATGATGGCGAAAGATAATGTTAAACTTGCAATCGCAGTCAGCTCAATCACATTTGGTGTAGGGCATATTGTGAATTTACTGAATGGTGCAGATTTAGTGCCTACACTTATGCAAATTGGCTATGCTACTGCAATAGGCTATCTTTTTGTAGTCATATTTTATAAGAGTAAATCTCTTATTCCTTGCATAGTTGCACACTCTCTCAACAATGCACTTTCAATATTCAATGTGGAAAACAAGGTGTCATTGTATATTGCGCCGGTGTTTTTGATGGTTGTGCCCATAATATATGCAATCTATATCAATAAAACGGTAAAAGAAGAAATAAAATAATAAATTTTTGGAGATGGGACAATGAAAAAACGAATTGTAATAATTTCATTGGTATTGGTGGTTGCTATGGCTTTAGGATATTTATCACTTTCAATAAGACCTGAATATAGTGGGGTAAATTACAGCCCTGCAAATAGTCAGAATGAAACTGACAAAACAATCAAGTTTGATTCAAACGGAAAACTCAAAATTATGCACGTTACTGACACTCATCTTGAACTTAACCATAATTTTGACCCAACAATCTGGTTGGTTGAAAGAGCCTGTGATACAGAAAAACCAGATATAGTTATGATTACAGGCGACAATGTGGTAAACTGCGACAACGCAGAAGAAACAAAAAAAGTAATTAACGCTTTGATGAATATTTTCGACGAGAGAAATATTCCTGTTGCAGTAACCTTTGGTAATCACGATTCAGAGCAGGGTGCAATGTCGCGAGAAGAGCTTATGGCATATTACAACACATTTTCTTGTTCAGTTTCTGTTGACGATGGCGAAGCGCTTTCAGGCTGTGGTACATACAATATTCCTGTACTTTCGTCTGATGGCGAAAAAGTGAAATTCAACCTTTGGGTATTCGACTCAGGCGATTACGACGAAGAGGGAAGATATAGTTGCGTTAAACCTGACCAGATTGAATGGTATAAGCAAACATCTGATAAACTTAAGGCAGAAAATAACGGCGAAGTAGTTAATTCCCTTGCTTTTCAGCATATTATCGTTGGTGAAATCTATGATGTGCTTAAAAAGTCAGATTCTTGGAAACCTTATGCTTTCAAGCACCTATACAATAAAGAAGAATATTATATGTTTGACCCTGACCGTGTGAATTACGGCACTATAAGAGAATACCCTTGCCCAGGTTATGAAAACTACGGCCAGTTTGAGGCTATGGTCGAAAAAGGCGATGTGCTGGCAATGTTTACAGGTCACGACCACACTAACGCCTTTGCAGTTGAGCATAAAGGCATTGATATTGTCAATTCATTAAGCACTCGTTACATAGGACTTTGTCATTCAACACAATGTGGTTACCGTATAATTGAAATCGACGAAAATGACACCTCAACTTACAAAACAAGAGTTGCTCGTATTTATGATATGTTTGATTCTGAAATTGTAAAAGAAGAAAAGCAGAATGGAGATAAATTTACATACAAAATGGCTCGCGAATTTGCAATTAAAGGCAAAATTCAGAAAACTGCAAGTAATATTTATCGTAAAATTGCAGAAACATTTACAGGCAGACAAGTAACTTATCCTGATTAAAACGAGGTGCTATTATGAAATTTGATACAACTAAATTACAATGGACACGAGAGCCTGCAGATTACTCTATATTTGCCGATAAAATTGAAATAATCACAAATCCACATACAGATTTGTGGCAAAGAACATATTATCATTTCAGAAATGACAATGCTCCTGTTTTGCAAATGGAAACAGATGAAAAATATTTCTCATTTGTTGTGAAAACAGAGTTCCAGAGCAAGCAAAGATTTGACCAATGCGGTATTGTTATGTATCTTGATAGCGAAAACTGGCTTAAAGGTTCAATTGAATACGAAAACGAGAGTTTTCAGCATCTTGGCTCTGTTGTTACTAACAATGGTTACTCTGACTGGGCAACTACTGAAATTGATGCAAACATCAAATCAATGTGGTACAGATTAAGCCGTCGTGAAGACGATTATTGTATTGAATGTTCCGAAGATGGCATTACATTCAAACAGATGCGTGTTTGTCATATGTGGAATGGGGCAGGAAAAATTCAGTTTGGTATTTATGCTTGTAGCCCTGAAAACTCATCATTTAAAGCCACATTTACAAATATGGAAATTACAGAGTGCAAGTGGCTTGCTCACGATGGACAACAACCTGATGAAGAATAACTACTTTCGCTAACAGAGGTGAAACTATGAATTTTAGTGTTCAGTTTAAAGTCAGAGGTGACGACTTCGGTGGCCACTTTATAAACGGTATTTCAATGGCAGATAGCGAAAGTGTGTGGAAATGCAAATTGGTTTCTGCCGATGATGAAAAAAATGTGTATGAGTCAGCAAATGGCTACAAAATAACTGCTTATCACATTAAAAAAGGCGATGTTTTTGAGTGCTACACAGTATTTGAGAATACCACAAATAAAACAGTAACTCTTGATATGATTTCGTCATTCGCAATTACTGATATTGATGCCGATACATTACATAGAGCTACATCATTCTGGAGTGCTGAAGGTAAAATACTCAGTCAAAAACTTACAGAGCTTAATATGGAACGTTCTTGGAGTGGGCACGGCATAAGAATTGAAAAATTCGGTCAGGTGGGCTCAATGCCTGTTCGTAAATGGTTTCCATTTGTAGTAGTTGAGAATAGCAAAACAAACGAGTTTATCGGTGTTCAATTGTATATTCCATCAAGCTGGCAGATTGAACTTTTCCGTCATAAAGAGCCGTTGACCTTACTTGGTGGTATTGTTGATTTTGACTATGGTCATTGGTGCAAAGAAGTTAAACCAAACGAGAACTTTACAACTCCAAAAGCAGTTGTAGCAGTTGGGGATTCACTCCTTAAAGTCTGTGATAAACTCGTTAAAGCACAAAACCCAAATATTTCTCCCATTGACCAAGATTTGCCTGTAATCTTCAACGAATATTGCACATCATGGGGAAATCCTACAATCGAAAATCTTCGTAAAACCGCGAAAAAATTGCAGGGCAGTGGCGTTAAATATCTTGTAATGGATAGTGGCTGGTATAAGGAAGAAGACAAAAACTGGTGGGACACAATAGGCGACTGGAATGTGAGTAAAGAACTCTTTCCTAATGGTCTTAAAGAAGTCAATGATATGATTAAATCTTATGGCCTTATCCCTGGAATCTGGTTTGAAATGGAGAATGTTGCGCCACTTTCACAGGTTTATAATGAAACTGAACATCTTCTTTCTCGAATGGGTACACCACTTAATGTGGCAGGGCATAGATTCCTTGACTTGCGTGATGAGTGGTGTGTTGATTACCTTGATGAAAAGGTTATTAAACTTCTTCGTGATAGTGGTTATGGCTATCTTAAAGTGGATTATAACGAGAATATTGGTATTGGTTGTGACGGTGCCGAAAGTTTGGGTGAGGGTCTTCGTCAATATGTATTGGCAAGTCAAAATTACTTTAAGCGTATTAAAGAGCAACTCCCTGATTTAGTAATCGAAAACTGTGCAAGTGGTGGCCATAGGTTAGAGCCATCAACAATGGAGCTTTGCTCACAAGCAAGTTTTTCTGATGCTCACGAATGCACAAGTATTCCAATTATCGCAGCCAATGTGCAACGAATGATTAAACCAAGTCAGAGTCAGATTTGGGCTGTTCTTCGTGCGAAAGATGATATTCACAGAACGTATTACTCACTTATTTCAGGCTTTTTAGGGCGTCTTTGCATTAGTGGTGAAATCTTTGATTTGCCACAAGAAAACTGGCAGATTACCCTTGATTCAGTTAAGTTCTATGACGAAATCAAGCATATTATCAAAGATGGTTTCACAAGCGTAATCCAGTGTAATGTTGAAGATTATAATGACCCAGAGGGCTATCAGGTTGTACTTCGTGAGTTTCACAATGAAGCGTTGCTTATAGTTCATACATTTAAAAACGGAGCAAACCCACCATATAAAGATATACTTAAAAATTGGAATATCAAAAAAGAATTTGGTAGTAATCTTGATGCCGACTTCCGAGCAAAAGCATTTTTACTTGAAAGAATATAAAAGAATTTATCAAAGAACTCAATTTTTATTATAGGAGCAACAAAATCGGTTTGCGTTATAAACTTCAATACAGAGGTGATACTATGAAAAAAGGATTGATAATTATGCTTACAATTTCATTGTCACTTTTCGGTCTTTGTGCTTGTGGGGGAGAAAGTAAAACTCCGACACCACAATATGAACAGATATCAGCCGAAAAAGCAAAAGAATTAATGGATACTGAAAAAGATTATGTTATTCTTGATGCTCGCACACAGGAAGAATTTGACGAGGGACATATTAAGGGTGCAATTATGATTCCTGAATATGAAATTACAAACCGTGCAGAACAAGAACTCCCCAATAAAGAACAACTTATTTTAGTTTATTGCCGAAGTGGTCGCCGAAGCAAAATCGCAGCCCAAGCCCTTGTGGATTTAGGCTATACAAATGTGAAAGAGTTTGGTGGCATAATCGACTGGCCTTATGAAATAGTGAAATAGGGTGAGATTATGACAAGACAAGACTTAATTGAACATATAGCAAGTGTATATAGTACAAATGCAGAATATCCATGGTCATCTGCACCCCAATATGCAGTATTTCGTCATCAGAGCAATCAAAAATGGTTTGCAGTTATAATGGATTTGTCAAAGAAAAAGTTAGGACTTCCGGACGAAGAAATAATTGATGTTGTAAATCTCAAATGTGACCCTATTCTTATTGGAAATCTGCGAAATGAAAAAGGCTTTTATCCGGCATATCATATGAATAAAATATATTGGATTACTGTTGCCCTTGACGGCTCTGTGGAAGCTGAAAAAATCAAGTGGTTGTTAGATTTAAGCTTTGATTTAACTAATAAAAAATAATTTGCACTCAATATCTAAAAAATAAAGGACTGATTGAAGTAATTTCAACCAGTCCTGTTTTATTGTATGTTCACTTATATTGCAACGCAGTCTTTTGCATTGACTTTAATACCGTTTATGGTAACTGCTTTGTCTGTGTAGTTTACATAAACTTTTTCGCTGTTGTTGTATTCTGTGCAATAAACACCGTCCTGCACTTTATAATGTGATGTCATTCTTGCACCACGCAAGCCTGATAAAGCATCATTTGCCTTTGCGTAGCATTCAACAATTTCGTTTATGTTGCTATCGTAATAATACTTACTGTCAAGGTCATTGTCAAAGGCTGTGCAATACCACTGGGCACTTGGCAAGCAACCATATTCAACAGATTTTAAGAATGCTAATGTAATGTTAGAACTTGAGTTCATTCCAACACCACTATACTCGCAAATACCGTGAAGCATCATCTGTGCATACGGTATTCCCACATAAGAGCCATTTTCTTCTTTTACGCAAGGTGTAAGAGGAATTGACGAAACCACATCAGCATTTTTTACTGAGTAGAAATTGCCTGTATCAACCATAATAAGCTTTGATGTTGAAAGAACAGGAATTTGTGCTGATATCTCTTTTTTAGAACTTACTCTTGAATAAAAATCAGAGGAGTAGTCAGAATAAAGTGTGTTGCCAATGTCGTTAATAGCATATCCATCAAAGTTTACTTCACTTGACGCGTTAAGAATACTCTCGATTCTGTTTTCAAGGTCAGCCATTTTTAAATAACCTTGTTTTGATGTTGAATTTGGGAATTTACCATCAGTTTCTGTCTTAATTTTTGAACCGTCAACTGATTTTGCACTTTTAGAGTTGTAATCGTATGTAAGAATATCTGTTTCAACAAAAAGTGAGAATTGTTGGCTGTTAAGATAACTGTATAATTCATCAAACGCTTTTGACTTGCCTAATTTTGAACTGAATTTGCCGAACTCCTCGTTGCTACCGTTGTTAGCTTCATCATAAAGTCCGTTGTAACGAAGATAAATATTGTTTACGCCTTTTGCTTTAAGAAGCGTCATAAGTGAGAGAGTTTGCTCATAAGTTGAAAGTGCCTTGTATTTGCCCTTATCGTTTCTGTAACCACCCTGAACAGATACTACAAGAGGAATACTACCTTTAACATCTGCAAGAGTTTTTGTAGAAAGCACAGAGTTTCTTATAAGGTTTTCACGGCAAGCAGTTGCCATGCCTGAATATGTAGCCGATTTGCCTGAAAGAAAACGGTAACACATTGTAATTTCGTTCTGGTATTCATAACCGTAAGTCTTTTTTATTTTGCTGTTTTTTTCATTTAGGATTTCAGTAGTGTTAAATGTAGCATAAACACCGTTAAGCGCAATATCATCATTTCTGTCAGCATGAATATCTGCAATAGAATCGCCCTGTTCAATAATGCAAAGGAATGCACCGTTGCCACGCTTCATACCAAAAGCACCAACAAGACAGTTATTTTCATAAACAGTAAGGTCAACCGGTGTAAACTCAGCATCTTTCACACCTGTCATAATCAATGCACCACTACCGTCAGGAACAAAAATGTAATCTTCTCTGCCACTTTCTTCATAAGAGCCGAAATTCTTTAACAAGCACACTTTTTCAAGATGTACGCCTTTAGGGAGTTTTAAGTTGTTCATACTCACATTTACATAGAATGAACCGTCACGCAATGTGTAAAGAACAGACAAATCTGCACGGATTTCCTTGTCCTTTAATTCAGCAATGTCTTTTTTGCCTGTTTCGGCGTCAAGAGAAAGTGAGTATTTTACAAGCACACCGTCTTCACCTGTGGTGTATTCGTAATTCCCAAATGCAACAGAGTTATCTTGTGAATTAAGCACATAAACATTCTCATCACCACGCGACAGCACAACCTCTAACGCAGAGGCTTGTATCTGCTTTTTAGTTGATGCGTGGGGGAGAGTAGTCCATAAATTACCTGAATTTGTGTCACGAATTGCTACTGTGCAGGTGGCTTTGTCAAAAAGCAACTCAATAAGACCTGATTTGCACACAGATTCATAAGACTTGTCAACGCTTTTGTGAAGAGCGTCACCACTGTATTCTGCAGTAACAGTTTTAAGCTCTTTAAATCTTATGGTTTTAGTGGAAACATCACCACCACAAGACGAGAATAAAAGGGTTATAACGCAAATTATAGATAAAATTTTTATTAAATTCCAATATGATTTTTTGTTCATAAATAATACTCCAAAAATGTAATCAAAACATTATATCATATTATTTATAAAATATCAAATTTGAGTTTGTTGGTGCGATATGTTACTAATATGGGTCGGTCGTAGGGGCGGATATTATCCGCCCGTTCTAAAGTGTATGGTTAATTCAATGCGGGCGGATGGTATCCGCCCCTACGAAAACACCACTACAAACTCCAATTTGTCTAACTAACTTATCAACTTCTCTCTCATTTGTGAAAGTATTATTTTCTCGCGTCGTGATACCTGAACCTGTGAAATGCCAAGAATTTGTGCAGTTTTTGATTGAGTAAGCTCGTCGTAAAATCGAAGTTTTATCAACGCACGGTCACTTGGGGGCAACTCTTCAATGATTTTGGTAATAGCAAGACGGTCGTCAATATGTGAATACTCATCAGGTGAGGGTACTTCAATCTGCTTTTCGTTGTCATCGTCACTTGTAAGGGACATAACAGGCTGCATAATACAAAAAAGTTGTGCTGTTTCTTCAATACTCATATTCATTTTTTCGGCTAACTCTGAAATTGTTGGTTCAACACCGTTTTCATACTTCAACTGCTCTGCTACCGACAAAAGAATACGCCCTTTTTCTTTTAATGAACGACTAATTTTGATTGCTCCACCGTCACGGAATAATCGTCTTATTTCACCTAAAACCGATGGTACAGCATAGGTGGAAAAAGCAAAACCTAGACTTTCGTCAAAACGGTCAACTGCTTTAATAAGACCAATGCAACCGGCAGAGTATAGGTCCTCGTAATCAATGCCCTTGCCTATAAAACGCGAGGCACAACTGCCCACAAGACCAAGATTATTAAGTATTATTTCATCTCTTGTCATTTTGTGCGACCGTGAATTCTTTTGCAAAGCGTAACGGTAGTACCAACACCGATTTTTGAGCGAACTAAAAGCTTGTCCGTAAAGCTTTCCATAACTGAAAAACCAAGCCCTGCACGGTCACCACCAAGAGTAGTAAAAAGTGGCTCACGGGCTTTTTTTATGTCACTTATTCCACAACCCTTGTCACGAATAGTAATAATAACACGATTATCGTTGTGAATTTTTACGGTTATGTAGATTTTACCTACCTCATTTTTATAACCGTGAACAATACAGTTAGTAACTGCTTCGCTTACTGCAGTTTTAATATCGTTGATTTCTTCAAGTGTAGGGTCAAGCTGAGCAGTGAAGGCTGCAACTGTTGCTCTGCTAAAACTTTCATTTACTGAACGGCTGTCAACAGTCATTCGAAATTCGTTTATAATCATTACTTTTTCACTCCTTTTGTAATAGTTGCTATTCTGTCTAGCCCAGCAAGACGCATAACCTTGTACGCATTGTTTGAAAGTCCTGTAACCTCAAGCGTGCCGTTAAATTCGGCTAATAACTTGTATCTGCCCATAACAAGACCAATTCCTGAACTGTCCATAAATGTAACATCAGAAAAATCAAGAACAGTATTTTTAGGGCGACAGTTTTCAATTTTGTCATCAACTTCTAAACGAATAGGCAAGGCTGTGTGATGGTCGATTTCACCACTTAAACGACAGTAAAGAATTTCACCGTCAAAATCTGTTTTAACGCTCATATATTTTTCTCTCCTTTTTGCTTTATTCTAACTCGCAGAAATTGAAAAAAATGTCATAATATATATTCTTTAATAATTTCGTTTGCGTGGCTTGTTCTTTTTTTCACCAAAGGTCATTCTGTTTTCACGAGCCTGATTTTCTGCTTTGGCTATATCAAAGCTTACAGTTTTGCTTGTTGGATTCTTCGCGCTATCTCTTAAATCTGTAACATAAATTTTTATTGGCAGCCCATTTTTTTGGTATTCCTTTTTGATTAGCTCTGCGCTTTCAAGATTTTTAAGCATCTTTTTTGCAGTTTCACTACTGCAGTTAAGATGGCTTTTAATTTGCTCGTTAGGGTAATAAACAAAAAGTCCGTTTTTGTCATCATAAAACTTTTTAAGATTTTTTCGCGAGTAGTTTGTCCTGTTAAGAAGCAATATATATAAAAGCTTTTCACCTGACGAAAGGGTGCGATATTTTTCGTCAGAAATAAGAATTAATGGGAATATTGCATAAGGAAAATTGTTGTACAAAAAAACACCTCCCATATATAGCGCCGAAAAGCAAAATCGTCCCGTAAAAAGTGGGACGATTTCAGAAAAGTAGTGTTTTGTTTACAAAAAGTTTACAAAAAAAGAGAAAAAAGCGTTTTTTCTGCTTTTATAAAGTTATTTATTTTTTTATTTATATATTATTTATTGGGGCTATCTTTTAGTGGGGTACATATGAAAATTTAGTAGGGTAGGGGCTAATTTTTAGTACCATATGGGGCTATTTTTTAGTAGGGTTACATATAATCACTTTGCACTTTGCGTTTTGCATTTTCCATTCAATATATTTTGTTATTTTATTAACAATTTTTGCGTTATTTCCTTGACATAAACTGCGAATTTTACTATACTTATTATGTATGAAATAAACCTTAAAAGGTAAACGAAAGAGGATGTGTTTTTAATGGACCAAAAGTATGAAGCATTATTTACACCTTGGAAAATCGGTAATGTTGAAATCAAAAACCGTATTGTAATGTGCCCAATGGGTGGTACATCACTTTTTGGCTGGTTTGAACTCGGTGGTTGCCATTTTGACAAGGAAGCAGCAAAGCTTTTTATTGAAAGAGCAAACAACAATGTTGGTCTTATTATCCCTGGTATTGCACCACTTCGCGATACATTCTGGGGTAAATGGCTTTGGCAAAATCCAAAAATGTTTGAAGAGCTTAAAGAGTTTATGGACGAAATCCATAAAACAGGCGCAAAGCTTTTCATTCAGCTCACAGCCGGTATGGGCAGAAGCTGGGCTATTACAGAGCTTGTAGCACCACTTCACAGAAATAAGTTTACTCGTGCTCTTATTAAACCAATTCTTGATACATCTCACGAATTGGCTTCACCAAGCCCACAACCATCTCGTTGGGCTCATGATATTATCTGTCCTGAAATGACAAAAGAACAGATTCACGAAATTATTGAAGCGTTTGCAAAAACTGCAAAACTTTGCCGTGATGCAGGTGTTGACGGTGTTGAAGTTCACGCAGTTCACGAAGGTTATCTTCTTGACCAGTTTGCTATTGAATTTTTCAACAAGCGTACTGACGAATACGGTGGAAGCTTTGAAAACAGATACCGTTTTGCAGTAGAGGTTGTTAAGGCTATCAAGGGCGCTTGTGGTGATGATTATCCTGTATCTCTTCGTTACTCTGCTGTTTCAAAGATGAAGGGCTTCTGCGAAGGTGCTATGCCTGGCGAAGAATACACAGAAGTTGGTCGTGATATGGAAGAGTCAGAAAAGGCTGCAAAGTATCTTCAGGACGCAGGTTATGATATGCTCAATGCAGATAACGGTACATACGACTCTTGGTATTGGTGTCACCCACCAATGTATATGCCACAAAACTGTAACCTTGAAGATGTAGCACACATTAAAAAGTTCGTTGATATTCCTGTTGTTTGTGCAGGTAGAATGGAACCTGATGTAGGCGCTCAGGCTATTGCTGATGGTAAAATCGACGGTGTTGGTGTTGCTCGTCAGTTCCTTGCAGACCCTGAATGGATTACAAAGATTATTGAAGACAGACTTGAAGACATCAAGCCTTGTATCTGCTGTCACGCAGGTTGCTTCAACTTCTCATCATCAAAGGGTCACGCAAATACACAAGACCTTCTTGATACAATGGGACTTTCTCGTTGTGCTATTAACCCTAAAACAATGCAGTCAAAGAAATATAAGATTGAGCCTGCAAAGAAATCAAAGAAGATTGCCGTTATCGGTGGTGGTATCGGTGGTATGGAAGCTGCTATGGTTTGTGCACAGCGTGGTCATAAGGTTGACCTTTACGAAAAGAGCGACAAGCTCGGTGGTGTGTTTATTGCTGCAGCTGCTCCATCATATAAAGAAAAAGACCGTGACCTTATTGCTTGGTATAACCGTGAAATCGCTCGTTATGATGCAATCACAGTTCATATGAACACAGAAGTAAAAGATATTGCAACACTCGGTGCTGACGAAGTTATCGTTGCTACTGGTGCAGTTGCTAATAAGATTCCTGTTAAGGGCGCAGAAAAAGCTATTGAAGCAGTTGACTTCCTTCTTGATAACTCACTTGCAGGCGACAATGTAGTTGTTGTTGGTGGTGGTCTTACAGGTTGTGAAATTGCTTATGAGCTTTACCTTCAGGGCAAAAAGCCTGTTATCGTTGAAATGCAGGATGACCTTGTTACAACTCCTGGTGTTGCTCTTGCTAACACAAGCTATCTTCGTGACTTCTTCAAGACAAACAAAGTTCCTGTTTATCTTGAAAGCAGAACAACAGAAATTCGTGACAATGGCGTTACAATCGCAACTAAAGACGGACAGACAATTGACATTCCTGCTGATACAGTTATTCTTTCAGTTGGTTACAAACCAGCACCAATCGCTGAAAAGAGCAAGAAAGTACATATTATCGGCGACGCTAATAAAGTTGGTAACCTTCGTACAGTTATCTGGGGCGCTTGGGACGTTGCAATGAAATTATAATTTCAAAAAAATATAAAAAAGAGGAGAGTGCAAACTCTCCTTTTTTATTATTTCACTTCCAGACAATATATAACATATATTGAAATTGGGGGTGAATAATATGTGTAATTGCAGAAACAATTGTACAAGTATCGCAGTTGTAGTAAGTATAATCATAGGTATTATCACTGCATTTCTTCGTATAACTGGTGTTATAACCGTAACTCCTGCATTCTTGTGGGTGGTTTTCGGTATAGCTGTGGTTTATCTTGCAGTAGTTCTTGCAACAACTGCAGTAACAGAAAGAGAATGTACCAAGGATTGTGTTTGTCCTACATTGTCGGTATTACTGATAGGTATTCTTGGCACAATACTTTTATCGGTAGTTCTTTTGGCAATAACTTTTGTTACAACAAGTATTGTGGGGGCAATAGTAACTGGCTTGTTACTTCTTTTCTTCTCTCTGACTATTGGAGCAACTGCATGTCTTGCAAGATGCTTAGCAAAGTGTAACTAAATAATAACGAAAACGGTTTAGATTTAATTCTAAGCCGTTTTTGTTGTATAAATGCGAAAAGTATTGTATAATACTTAAAAATCTTTTGGAGGTGCTATATGAAAGTTATAATCGGTTGCTTAAATTCAAAATATATTCACGCTTCATTAGCGCCTTGGTGCTTACTTGCAGGTGTAAAAGCGTTTGTAAAGGGTAGTTATGATATAAAAGTACTTGAAAGTACTATCAACGGAAATCTTCACGATTTTGCACAGAAAATAATCCTTGAAAATCCAAAGGTAGTTTCATTTTCTTGCTATATCTGGAATATAACCCAAACCCTTGAAATCTGCAAAGAAATTAAAGAAAATCTTGATTGTAAAATTATTCTTGGTGGTCCTGAGGTTGCATACAGACCAAAAGATGTTTTAGAAAAATACGATTTTATTGATTTTGTGTTGTCAGGGGAGGGCGAGTGGAATTTTCCTCTTTTACTTGATAATATAAATGGTAATCTTAACATTGTAGATGGGCTTACATATCGCCAAAACAATGAGATTATCACAAATCCTGAAAAGGAATACACAAACACCCCACCATCACCATATAGTGATGATTTTTACAAAAACTTAAACGGACGCATTGCCTATATGGAAACAAGTCGTGGTTGTCCTTACCGTTGTGCATTCTGTCTGTCAGGCAGATGCTCAAAACTACGCTTTTTTGATTTAGACCAAGTGAAAAAAGACATAATAAATCTCGCAAATAGTGGCACACAAACATTAAAATTTGTTGACCGTACTTTCAATGCAAACTCAAAAAGAGCAAACGAGATTTTAACCTTTATTAAAGACAACTACGGCACAAAAATTCCCAAAAATATCTGTTTTCACTTTGAAATAGCAGGGGATATACTTACCGAAGAAACTCTTGATATTCTCTCTCAAATGCCAAAAGGCGTAGTTCAACTTGAAATCGGTATGCAGTCCTTTAATGAAAAAACACTTGCGAAAATCAACCGAAAAACCAATACAGAAAAACTTATTAAAAATATAAAAAGATTACTCCAAATGGGTAATATGCACATTCATATTGATTTAATCGCAGGGCTTACAGGCGAAGACCTTGAAAGTTTCAAAAATAGCTTTAATATTGGCTATTCACTTAAAGCACACATGTTACAAATGGGTTTTCTTAAACTACTATACGGAGCCGATATGCGAGAAAATCCACAAGATTTCCCTTGCGAATACACGGAAAATCCACCTTATGAGGTAATTTCAACTCCTTGGATTAGCGCCGAAGAAATGAAAACCTTGAAAAAATGCGAAGATGCAGTTGACCGACTTTATAATAGTGGACGCTTTCTCTTTACACTTGACTACTTAATCGACGAAATCGGCATTTCTCCTTTTGATTTGTTCAACGATTTCGGCAACGCAGTTGACGGTACAAATATGCGACTTTCCGATTATGCAATTAAAGTGTATGAATACTTCAAAAATCAATGTGATGAGCAGATTTTACGTGAAAAAATCCTTTGCGATTTGCTTTCTTGCTCGTCATCGGTGCAGATTCCTGAAATATTTAAAATTCGTGACCCTTTATATAAAAAAGTTAAGAAATATTTTATAGAAAATGTTGATAAAAATATGAAAATTGCAATCCTTTACAGCAAGAATGAAATCTTTGCAGTAAATCAAAGCACAGAAAAGGATTTTCACGGCAGATACAAGGGCGAATTTTATAAAAATTCCTTTATTTCAATGGAATAATATGGTATAATATTTTCATTATTTTTTAGGAGATGTAAACATGAGCGATAATCGTGCAATGAGTTATGCTGAAAGACTTTCAAAGATGATTCAGTTAGAAACAATTTCAGTGCGTGGTCAAACAGATATTTCTAAATTCTTAAAGCTTCACGAACTTATGAAAGAGGAGTTTTCTGCACTTTTTAGTGTAGTGGAATGTGAAGTAATTAACGGTAGCCTTTTACTTAAATGGAAAGGTACAGACCCTACTTTAGAGCCTGTGCTTTTAATGAATCATCACGACGTTGTTGAGGCAAGTGGTGAGTGGAAATACCCTGCATTTTCAGGTGCAATCGCAGAAGATAGAGTTTGGGGTAGAGGAACACTTGACACTAAAGGTGGACTTTGCACAATGCTTACAGCAGCCGACGAATTAGCTCGCGAGGGCTTTACTCCTCGTCGTGATACATATTTTGTTTCAACTTGCACAGAAGAAACAGGTGGCGAAGGTGGTAACGCTATTTCAAATCTCCTTAAAGAGCGTGGAATCCACTTTTATATGGTACTTGACGAGGGTGGTATGATTCTTTATGACCCAATCGGTGGTGCAGACGGTACTTTTGCTATGATTGGTGTTGGCGAAAAAGGTTATGTTGACCTTAAATTCGTTGCAAAATCAAATGGTGGCCACGCATCAGCACCTGGCAAGAATACTCCTATTGCTCGTCTTGCTCAGTTTATCTGTGAAGCAGAAAAAGCACAGATTTTTGATATTCAGATGTCAGACACAGTTAAAGAAATGCTTTCTCGCTTTGCGCCTACAATGAAAGGTGTTATGAAAACTGCTTGTGGTAATGTTAAAGCATTCAAGCCTGTGCTCGAAAAAGTTATGCCAATGATTTCGCCATCTGCAGCTGCACTTCTTCGCACAACTCTTGCTTTTACTCAAAGCAAGGGCTCTGACGGCTCAAACGTTATTCCGCAAGAGGCTTACGTGGTTGGTAATATGAGATATTCTCATCATCAGGGCAGAGATGCAAGTGTAAACGCAGTTACAGAGCTTGCAAAGAAATACGATATTGAAACAATCGTCCTTGACGACGGTGGCGAGTCAAAGATTACTGACTTTAACGGTGAACAGTTCAAGTTCCTTGAAAAAGCAGTTAATACTGTATTCCCACAGTATAAGCCTGTGCCATATATTATGAACGGCGCAAGCGATAGTAGATATTTCAACCGTGTTTGCGAAAACTGTTTAAGATTTGTTCCGTTTAACATTGATAATCAACAGTATGGTAGTGTTCACGGTATTGATGAAAATGTGTTCATCAAGTGCTTACCTGAAGCAGTTGATTTTTACAGATATGTAATTAAAGAGGTATAATATGTCAGAAAAAACCGAAAAAAACGGACTTGGCATAAGCGCCAAATCCTTTATAGGTGCAATAGTTATTATATTTATACTTATGTGCCTTACCTTTGCCCTCACTTTTGTAATCCCTGGTGGCGAATATGTAAGAGTAACTGACGCCAATGGTGTAGAAACAATAGTAACTGACAGTTTTCAGTATGTTGAGGGTGGACTTCCTTTCTGGAAATGGATTTTATCGCCATTTCTAGTACTTGGTGCAGATGGTGGCGGAGCTATAATCGCAGTTATAATATTTCTTGTGGTTATTGGTGGCATTTTCACTACTCTTGATAAAAGTGGACTTATGCACTATATGCTTAAAAAGATTGTTCATAAGTTCGGCAACAAGCGTTATACATTACTGTCCCTTATAGTTCTTTTCTTTATGGCTATGGGTAGTTTTATCGGCTCGTTTGAAGAGTGCGTACCATTAGTACCTATTGTTGTAGGACTTTCAGTAGCGTTAGGCTTTGACGAACTTACAGGTCTTGGTATTTCAATACTTGCAGCAGGTTGTGGCTTTGCAGCAGGTGTGTGCAACCCCTTTACAGTAGGTGTAGCGCAAGAACTTGCAGGGCTTCCAATGTTTTCAGGAATGTGGTTGCGTCTTGTATCTTTTGTAGTGATTTATGCAGTGCTTTTATTCTTTATAAGACATTACGCAAAGAAAATTGAAAAGCCAATTAATAACTTAAATGCACAATCAGATTTCCAAGAAGACTCTAAAATGAACAAAGCGCTTATACTGTTTGTAAGCATTTTAGGTGCAGGAATTTTAATAGTGTTAAGTTCTGTTTTCTTAACCTTTTTACAAGACTACACAATGATTATTGTGGCTCTTATGTTCCTTGTGGCAGGTATTGTTTCAATAGTTGTAACAGGTATGAGTGGTAAGGAAATCTTCAAAAATTTCTTAAACGGTATTGTAACAATTCTTCCTGCCGTGTTTATGATTTTAATGGCAAGTTCAATTAAATATACATTGACCGAAGGCAAAGTGCTTGATACAATCCTTAACGCAGCAGTTGGTATTGCAAACGAGTTGCCAAAAGAGGCAGTAATCCTTTTCGTGTATTTAATAGTGCTTGTAATGAATTTCTTTATAAGTTCTGGCTCTGCAAAAGCATTTTTGCTTATGCCACTTATAGTGCCTATCTGTCAGGTTTTCAATATCTCATCACAATTGTCTGTTATGGCGTTTGCATTCGGCGACGGATTTTCAAATGTATTGTACCCAACAAACCCAGTGCTTCTTATAAGCCTTGGTGTAGCAGGTGTAAGTTACACAAAATGGTTTAAATGGTCAGGCAAAATTCAACTTGCAATTCTTGTGGTAACAAGTCTGTTACTTCTTTTCGGATTAACTATAGGTTATAATTAAATATTATATTTAGTGTGGGAGAGTAATCTCCCACCTTTTTTATGTAAATTATAGTTTGTATTTTAAAATCGCGTCGCAGACCCTTAATTATTCAGCATTCATTATTCATTATACTTGTATTTATCCTTCAAAAATGTTATGCTATATTCATTAAACAAAAGGGGATTTACTATGACATTTGAGGTAAAAGGGAATCAATTTATAAAAGACGGTAAAGAAATTAAAATCATTTCAGGTGCAGTGCATTATTTCAGAAATATGCCTGACACTTGGCGCGATATTTTCAAAAAACTTCGTGCAATAGGTTGCACAACTTTTGCGAAAATTAACACAAGAGCCCGCGCCGCTGTGGATAGTTGTTTTTTCCTGAAGATTTGACGTTCCCCCGGGGGTCGTGTAACATTTTCTCACGGTATTTTTGAAAAAACACAATATATTATAAAATTCACTGTATTACGGGAACATTGTTCCTGCGGACAAGGGTATCAAGAGGGGGAGTGAGTATTCCAAACTGTTGAACCTTGCTGCACGGAATGAAGAAAAGTTATCTGCCACACTCACGGAAGAGCAGAAAAGCCTATTTGAAAAGTACAAGGATTGCACTATGGATATGTGTGGTATTGCTGAAAAAGATGC
>CALAEV010000014.1 GCA_937892525.1 uncultured Clostridia bacterium | reverse complement strand
AGGCGAAATGATTAACGTTGATACTCGTACAGGCGAGTATATGTCAAGAGCATAAATGGAGGTAAAATTATGATGACAGTTACAGAAAAAGTAGCATATCTTAAGGGCCTTGTTGAAGGTCTTGATTTTGATGATGATAAAAAAGAAACAAAAGTTATCAACGCAGTTCTCGACGTACTTGAAGACCTTGCTCTTGCAGTAAGCGACCTTGACGACGAAATGGCAGTTGTTACAGAACAGCTTGACGCTGTTGACGAAGACCTTGCAGACCTTGAAGAAGTTTTCTATGAAGAACTTGATGATTGTGACTGCGACTGTGACGATTGCGATTGTGATTGTGACGAAGATATGTATGAAGTTGAATGCCCTAACTGTGGGGAATTGATTTACTTCGACGAAGAAATCATTCTTGACGGTAAGGCAGATTGCCCAGCATGTGGCGAAGTTCTTGAATTCGATTGCGAATGTGACTGCGACTGCTGCGAAGACGACGAATAATTTATTCTAAAAAATTAGGACTACCAAACTGGTAGTCCTTTTTTGTTGCTTTTATTCTAATTTAGTGCTACAATTTACTTATGAGGTGATTGTTATGACAAACAACAAAAAAATGATGAATGTCTATACTATTATGTGGGGCATTATTGCAGTAGTTTACGGACTCTGGATGTCAGTTTTTATGAGTTGGGACCAATATCCATACATAATTCCAACTGATGCTGATATGGCTTTACCGGCAGAAGAATTTATTGCAAAATTTGACGGTATGCTTTACGAACCACTTTATCAGAATGCAACAGTTTTCTGGCTTTGGGTAATCGGCTCAACAGTTATGCTTTTCTTATACGCTTTCTTTATAAGAAAAATCCTTTTTGCAGAGAAACTCACAAAAGCAACAACTATTTTCTGTATTGCTAACCTTATTGCTGGATTTATATTTATTACTTGGTATGGATTTTTACCATTTCCGGAACAATTTGGCAACATTTTAACTGATGTTACTGCAAGTATGCTTGGTCTTCGCTACCCTTGGCCTTTCAAGTTATGGGGCGTACTCGCTTCCCTTTCAATCTTTACTAACACTCTTTATATGTATCGTAAAAATAATTATCAAGGTAAAGCAGGTGTAATTGTTACTTCTCTTGGCTGTGCAGCAATTTATGTAACAGTAAATGTGCCATCTGCAGGTCTTGACCTTGTTATGACTGCTCGTTGTCTTGGACACTGGGCAACTGCTCTTATATTCGCATTTTTAGGTGCAGCAGGTGTGATTATTTTCTTATTCCACAAATGCAGACAAAAAGACAAGAAATACATAATTGCTACAATTATTTTCGTAGCTGTTCTTCTTTTAATGCTTGTGCTTTTGGTTACAGTCGGCAAAAGTGCGTTTATTGAAAACTTACCTATGTGGGTAGCTTATGCGCTTCTCTTTATAATCAACTTCACATCATTTTTTGATAAAAAGCAAGTTAAAGAAGCAGTAAAAGTATAAAGGAGAATAAAAATGAAAGAAATTTTAATGTCTAACATTCCTGCAGCCGTTGCCACAATAGGACTTGTTCTCTATTTCTTCGGTATGGCAATCGTATTTATTATTAGCCCACTTAAAAATGCAGAAAGTTTTTCAATTAAGCCTGTTGACAATGCTGGTAAAACTGAAATCCGTGTTTACTACGGTGGTATTTCAGGCGCTTTGGGTGGATTTTTACTTTTCCTTATGTTAGCACTTAAAACACCATATTACTCAATGATTGGTGGACTTTTCTTCTCAACAACAGTTTTTGTGACAAGAACTATTTTCCTTTGTGTTGACAAGGGCTGGAAATGCCCATACACAAAACTTGCAATCCCTGCTGAAGGACTTTTTGTAATTGCACTTTGGACTTGCTTCATTCTTTCAAAAACTTTGTATTGATATGACACCTATTCAAAAACAACTCTTTGAATTGCAGGATTTAGGGTATAAAGAATTTCATTCAAAACTTATGCCCACCGTCAGCAAAGATAAAATAATTGGTGTAAGAGTACCACAGTTACGAAAATTTGCAAAAGAATTAAATAAATCAGACTTAAAAGCAGATTTTCTTAACACTCTACCCCACAAATATTATGAAGAAGACAATCTTCACGCATTTCTTATTGAGCAAATTAAGGATTTTAATGAGTGCATTTCTGCTTTAGACAATTTTCTACTATTTGTCGATAACTGGGCAACTTGTGATATGATGACGCCAAAAGTGTTAGCTGAAAATCCTGACTTGCTTTACAAAAAAATACAAGAATGGGCAAAATCAGAACACACTTACACAGTAAGATTTGCTGTTGTTACTTTAATGAAATTCTTTATGGACGAGCGTTTAGACAAAAAACATCTAAAACTGCTTTTAAGAATAAAGTCCGACGAATACTATATCAATATGGCTATCGCTTGGTATCTTGCAACTGCACTTTCAAGCCGTTGGGATTTAGTAATTCCATATATTGAAAATAAAAAGTTTGACAAATGGATACATAACAAAGCAATTCAAAAATCTATTGAAAGTTATCGCATAACAAAACAGCAAAAAGAATATCTTAAAACTCTAAAAATTAAGTAAAAAATTAGGGCTACCCATTGGTAGCCCTTAAATTTTTATTTTATTCAGCAATTTTTTTGATTACATCAATAAACTGTTTTTCTTCGCTGAGTTCAATGCAACCTTTATCAACAAGTGCTGCATTTGCAGGGTTAATAGGAAGCTTTGCAAGTACTGGAATACCAAGCTCTTTTGCAACTTCATCAATCTTGCTTTCGCCATAAATATTGTGCTTTTTGCCACAGTCAGGACATTCAAAATAACTCATATTCTCAACAATACCAATGATTGGAACATTCATCATTTTTGCCATATTAACTGCTTTCTTAACAATAAGTGTAACCAAATCCTGAGGAGTTGTAACAATTACGATTCCATCAACAGGAAGAGATTGGAATACTGTAAGTGGCACATCGCCTGTTCCAGGAGGCATATCAACAAACATAAAGTCAACATCGCCCCAAACAACTTCTTGCCAGAATTGGTGAATAAGACCTGAAATAACAGGGCCACGCCAGATTACTGGCTGGTCTTCTTTTTCAAGAAGTAAGTTCACACTCATAATTCTTGTACCCAATTTTGATTCTAACGGATACATACCTTCTGCTGTGCCTTCAGGGTTACCACTAACACCAAATGCTTTTGGAATTGATGGACCTGTAATATCAGCATCAAGAACTGCGGTCTGATAGCCCATGGTTTGTGCTGTAACTGCAAGCATTGATGTTACTAAACTTTTACCAACGCCACCTTTACCACTTACAACACCGATAACCTTTTTAACATCACTCATTGAGTTACCAGGAATGTGTAAATCTTGTTTTTTGCCATCGCAGTTTGATGAACAACTACTGCAATTTCCACTACATTCGCTCATTTTATATAACCTCTTTTCAATTAGATAAATATTGACTATTATATTATTTTCCTACACAGAATTGTGCAAAAATTTCATTAACTACTAACTCTGTTGCCTTTTCGCCTGTTAAAACCATAAGATTTTCAATTGCAGAATCAAGACAAACTGTTACTGCATCCATTGTCATACCAAGCATTAAAGCATTGTCTGCATCTTTTAACGCATCAAGAGCTTTTTTACAACAATCTTTCTGACGCTCATTTACAATAGCAGTTGCAGATGTATCAAAATCTGCAGTACCAAGCAACTGCTCTACCGCGTTTGTAAGAGCATGTTTACCGTCGCCTGTTTTGGCTGAGATAAAAACTGTCTGCGAGAAATTTTCTTCAATTTCGCTATTTAGATAGTTTTTGTCTAAATCCGTTTTATTGACAATTCCTATTGCCTTTTTGCCTTTACAAAGGGCAATAAGTTTACGGTCTGCATCTGTTAAAGGACGACTTGCATCAAAAACTGCAAGCACAAGCTCTGCATTTTCAAGTCTTTTTACTGCTCGGTCAACACCAATGCTTTCAACAACATCATTTGTTTCACGAACACCTGCTGTGTCAGCAAGGCGAAGTGTAATTCCACCAACATTTACCGTATCTTCAACAATATCGCGTGTTGTTCCTGCAATTTCGGTAACAATAGATTTCTCTGTACCAGAAAGCAAATTCATAAGCGTTGATTTGCCAACATTTGGGCAACCCACAATAGCAGTGTCAACACCCTCCATTATAATCTGCCCTTTTGAGAAGTCGTTTATGAGCTTTTCCAGTTTTTCAATACTCTCGTCAATATGCTCTTTCAAGTTGTTTTCTGATAAATCTTCAATTTTTTCATAAGGGTAATCAACCCACGCAGAGAGAAGCGCCATATCGTAAACGAGTTTATCGTTGATTTTCTTGATTTCCTTAAAAAGTCTGCCCTCTAATACACCAAGGGCAATTATTTCTGCCTGCTCACCTTGTGCAGAAATAATATTCATAACGGATTCAGCACTTGTCAAATCCATTTTTCCGTTTAAGAAAGCGCGTTTTGTGAATTCCCCTGCTTCTGCAGGAATTGCACCTGCATCATAAACTGCTTTAAGGACTTTATCAGTTACAAAAAGTCCACCGTGACAAGATATTTCAACAACATCTTCACCAGTATAACTTTTAGGTGCCTTAAAAACAAGAGCAACAACATTATCTATGTTTCCGTTTTTGTCAAAAGCTTTTCCATAAAGTGCAGAATATCCTGAAAGGTCTGAAAGCTTTTTACCATTAAATGAAGAAAAAACTTTGTCACCGACTGTTATTGCATCTTCACCTGATATTCTTATAACACCAATACCACCAGGTGCTCTACCTGTTGAGATTGCAGCAATCGTACTCATTTTTCTTCACCTGCTTTCTTTTTTCGCAAATCCTTAAAGAAATCTGAAAGGATTTTTGCGCATTCTTCACCCATAATTCCACCCTCGTAAAGTGGTTTATGAGTAAAATTCATATCAAAAAGACGCGCTGCCGAAACGACAGCACCGTTTTTTTCATCAGTTGCACCGAAATACACATTTTTAATTCTTGAATTTATAATTGCACCTGCACACATAGGGCATGGCTCGAGAGTAACATACAAATCACATTTCCAAAGTCGCCAACCACCAAGATTTTTACAAGCATTATCAATGGCTTCAATTTCAGCGTGATGCAAAGCATTTTTTACAACTTCACGTCGATTTCTGCCCTCACCCACTATTTTGCCATCGCAAACAACAATTGCACCAACAGGCACTTCACCCTCATTGGCAGATTGCTTTGCCAAAGTGAGTGCATATTTCATAAAATCAAACTTTTCCATAATCAAGACTCAACACTTGTAAGCGTAATAATAATCATAATAACAATGGCAAAAATCATTGGGACATTTACAAACAACGATTTTATTTTTTTGCCTGTTTTAAGCGTTTTTACACCTTTGCCAAGTTTTGTTTTGTAGTTCATTGAGAAAAATTTAACAGCACCAATTATACCTATAATGATAAATAAACCTATCATCATAAACGCTGCAACACCTGATGCACTTGTTCCAAAGTTGCTATCAACGCTCATAATAATTACAGAATACATATTATTTACAAAGTGTACTATAATTGATGGCCATATGCTACCTGTTGCAATTGCAAGGTAGCCAAGATAAATACCACCAACAACTGTGTATGGAATCTGTGCCATATTACCATGCATAATTGAAAAGATGAACGCACTAGCAACTATTGCAAATCCGTCACCATATCGGCGTAATGGTTGCATTACAACACCACGAATTGAAAACTCTTCAATAATTGCCGGTACAATAGCCATTGAAATAGCACCTATTATAAAACCACCGGCACCTGTCATTTTAAGGTCTTCAAGACCACTTGTAAATTCAATGCCTAAAAGCATCTGTATTACAAGTGAAATCGCATTAACAACGATTGATGAAAGTACCATTGCAGGAATCGTTGCCATTGTAAGATAAACGGCAGCTTTTCCGTTATAAACAGTACCAAAAGGCAGTACTCCTGAAATTTTCTTCTTTTTCAAAACTAAATAAACAATACCAAAAGGTATGCCAATATAAAGAATTGAGCCAACTACACTATAAGCATAGTTTGCAAATTCATTTTCATAAAGAAGATTAAAAACAGGGAAAAACTCTGAAAGCAATAAAATTACTAATGAAAAAACAGTTGAAAGCACAACATAAAGAATTATGGCAATTCCGAAACAGTTACCCATTTTTTTCAATATTTTTTTATCGTTTTCTTCTTCCTGTCTTTCATTAGGCATAACGCTACCATAAGGCACAAATCCTTGTGGATATTGTGCCCCATAAGGTACTCTGTTCTGTTCCCATCCACTAAACTGACCATTAGAATTCTGATAATTATTCATTGTAAACTCCTTGTCAGTTAAATTTAATTATCTGCTGTTTTCTTTGATACATATCCACCGATAACTGTAACAGCAGTTTTTCTGTTTCCTTCTTCAAGGTTAATATTTGTTTCACCGTAGATTTCAAGTTGAGTTTTTTGTGCAGCAAGTGGGTAATCAACAACCCAAATCCAAGCAGTTGCTTTTGAACTGTAGCCGTAACGAGTATCAGGTGTTGGCATTGTAACTTCGGTAATTTCATAATTTGCCCAACCCTCAGTTACAGCCTTTGAAGCATAACTGATAATTGATTTTTTGCTGATGTTTGTACGCACATTTGCAAGCATAACATCTGCAACCTCATTAATTTCAGAAAGTGTTGCATTTTTTGCTTTTTCAATAAGCGCATTTACAACCTGACGTTGACGAGCAACACGGCTAATGTCACCATTTGCATCAGTTTTTCTAACACGGCTGAATCTCAATGCTTCTTCTCCATTAAGCAAAACATTTTCGCCTCTTGGGAAATATACACCATTTTTTTCTGATGAAAGAAATTTAGCAACATATTCTGGCACATCAACATATACGCCACCAAGCACGTCAATAACCTGTGTAAATGAGTCAAAGTCAACCATTGCATAACCGTCAATTTCAATCTTATAGTCATTTTCGATTGTTTCAACAAGATATGCAGGGCCACCATTTGCACAAGCTGCGTTGAGCTTTGCATAACGGTCAAACTGGTCCATATAAGTATAGCTGTCACGCATAAAAGAGATTAACTTGATTTTCTTATCTACCTGATTAATTGAAACAAGCATCATTACGTCAGTATTACCTTTTTCAGTAATATTTGCTCTGCCTTCTTCTTCAGCAGAAGCGTCACTACCGATAAGCAATATATTGATTATGTCGCGATTGCTCATTTTTTCGCCACCGTTTGTTGCCCAGTTTTTAAGGATTTCTCTAAAATCGTTACCTGTTGCATCATCCATTTCGGCAAAATCAATGTTATCATCATCAATAAATTCCTGTGTAGGATTTATTGTTGTGCTTTCATTTTCATCAAAATCAATAAGGCTGAACTTGTGAGCAACAAAAGCAACTACTGCAATAACAAGTGCCAAAAAAACTGCAAGTATAGGAAGAAGAATAACTAAAACTTTTTTCTTCTTTTTCTTTTCTTTTGGCATTTCAGTTTCTTCTGTCAACTTTTTTTCCATATCGCTCATATTATATCTTTCCTTTCACTAAGAGAAAAATTTGTAAAAATTATTCCTCGTCAGCACCCTCTACAGTCTCAACATTTTCTGTTGTTTCTGTTTCAACTTCTTCTGCTTCTTCATGCTCTGCAAGAGAAATTGTAACAACCTTTTCGCCTTCTTTAGTCTTCATCAAGATTACACCCTTTGAAGGACGGTTGCATTCTCTTACCTGCTCTGCAGGAAGACGGATAATAATACCGTCAGAAGAAATCATAATAATATCCTGAGTTTCATCTACCATTTCGATAGCGCAAACTTCGCCATACTGTTCAGTATGGTAGTTAGTAAGACCTTTACCACCACGGTTTTGAACACGATAGTTAGAAACATCGCTTCTTCTTCCGTAACCTTTTTCACTGATTGTAAGAACTTTACCTTCGTCGCCGAAAATAACCATACCTACAACTTCGTCGCCTTCGCCCAATGTAATTGCACGAACACCACGAGCAGTTCTACCAATTGCACGAGCATCATTTTCTTTAAAGCAGATACTCATGCCCTTGCGAGTAGCAACCATTAAGTTCTGTTCGCCATCAGTGAGTTTAACCCAACGAAGCTCGTCGCCCTCGTCAAGATTGATTGCAATAATACCACTCTTGCGAATATTCTTGTATGCATCAAGTTCAGTACGCTTGATAACACCGTTCTTTGTAGCCATACAAAGGAAGTATTTATCTTCACCAAAGTCAGGAACACGAAGCATTGCAGTAACTTTTTCTTCAGCAGTTATCGGAAGAATATTTACAATGTTCATACCCTTGCTTGTACGTGTACCTTCTGGGATTTCGTAACCTTTAAGACGATACATTTTACCTTCTGATGTGAAGAAAAGAATGTAATCGTGAGATGAACAGATAAACATACTTTCTGCATAGTCCTCTTCACGACGGCTCATGCCCTTGATACCCTTACCACCACGGCGTTGTACCTGATAAGTTTCAACAGGTTGACGCTTAATGTAACCCATTTTTGTAAGAGTAAATACGCAATCTTCTTCAGCAATAAGGTCTTCAATATCAACTTCACCAAGAACATTTGAAATTTCAGTTCTTCTTTCGTCGCCGAATTTTTTGCCGATAACTGAAAGTTCGTCTTTAAGAATTTCTTTAACCTTTGCTTCAGAGCCGAGAATTTCAAGATATTCTGCAATCTTGATTCTTAATTCATCACGCTCTGCAATAATTTTCTGAATTTCAAGACCTGCAAGTTGTCCAAGACGGAAAGCAACAATTGCAGTTGCCTGTGGGTCATCAAAGTCGAATTTTTCCATAATAGCAACTTTTGCTTCTGCCTGACCACCCTTACAAGCACGAATTGTTGCAATAATTTCATCAACAATATCAATTGCGCGAGCAAGACCTTCAAGAATGTGTTCACGAGCCTGAGCTTTGTTAAGGTCATACTGTGTTCTTCTTGTAATAATTTCACACTGGAATTTGATGTATTCTTCAATAATCTGTTTAAGTGTAAGAATTTTTGGCTCACCATTTACAAGTGCAAGTTGAATAATACCATAAGAAATCTGAAGTTGAGTCATCTGATATAACTGATTAAGCACAACTTGTGGGTTAGCGTCACGCTTTAAGTCGATAACTATTTTCATACCGCCACCGCGTTTTGATGAATAGTCATTAATATCAGCAAGACCTTCAATTCTCTTGTCCTTATGTAAATCTGCAATAGATTCAATAAGGCGTGCCTTGTTTACCTGATAAGGAAGTTCAGTAATAATAATCTGGAAACGACCTGTTTTTTCATTTTCTACAATTTCTGCACGGCCACGAAGTGCAATCTTACCACGGCCTGTTGCATAAGCAGCACGAATACCTGCGCGCCCCATAATAATACCACTTGTTGGGAAATCAGGACCCTGAATGTGTTGCATAATTTCGTCAAGTTCTGCTTCAGGATTATCAATTACACAACAGATACCGTCAACAAGTTCACCTAAATTATGTGGTGGAATATTTGTAGCCATACCAACAGCAATACCTGTTGAGCCGTTTGCTAAAAGATTAGGGTATCTTGATGGGAGTACTGTTGGCTCTTTAAGACGGTCGTCGTAGTTTGTTGTAAAATCAACTGTGTCTTTATCAATATTTGTGAGCATTTCAAGAGCAATTTTGCTCATTCTTGACTCAGTATAACGGTATGCAGCAGGCGGGTCGCCGTCAACTGAACCGAAGTTACCGTGACCGTCAACAAGAACATATCTCATTGAGAAATCCTGTGCAAGACGTACCATTGCATCATAAACAGATGCGTCACCGTGTGGATGGTATCTACCAAGCACTGAACCGACTGTGTCAGCACACTTACGGTGTGGTTTGTCTGGATAAAGTGAATTTTCGTACATTGTATAAAGAATTCTTCTGTGAACCGGTTTAAGTCCGTCACGTACATCGGGAAGTGCACGTGATGTAAGAACAGCCATTGAGTAGCTAAGGAAAGAACTTCTCATTTCCTTGTTAATCTCAACATTTATAATATTCTGTTCTTCAAGTGGAACATAATCGCCCAAATTCTGATTGTTAGCTTTACTCATTTTTTTACCTCTTAAATGTCAAGATTAGTTGCGTATTTAGCGTTCTTTTCAATAAATTCTCTTCTTGGTTCAACTTTGTCGCCCATAAGAATTGAGAATGTTTCGTCTGCTTCCATAGCATCTTCAAGTGTTACTCGAAGCATTGTGCGTGTTGCAGGGTCCATAGTTGTTTCCCACAACTGTTCAGGGTCCATTTCACCAAGACCTTTGTAACGCTGAACGTCACAGTTTGCACCCATTTCTTCAAGGAATGCATCTCTTTGTTCATCAGAGAAAGCATATTCGTGACGTTTACCCTTGCTAACCTTGAAAAGTGGTGGCTGTGCAATGTAAATATAGCCCTCAGTAATTAAATCTTTCATATATCTGAAGAAGAATGTGAGAAGAAGTGTTCTGATATGCTGACCGTCAACGTCGGCATCGGCCATAATAACAATTTTATGGTAACGAAGTTTTTCAATGTTAAATTCTTCGCCAATACCAGTACCGAGTGCAGTAACAACAGGTGTCAACTTATCATTACCTATAACCTTGTCAATTCTTGCCTTTTCAACGTTGAGCATTTTACCCCAAAGAGGAAGAATTGCTTGAATTCTGTTATCTCTGCCTTCTTTAGCAGAACCGCCCGCAGAGTCACCCTCGACGATGAAAATTTCAGTATTTTCAGGGTTTTTATCAATACAGTCTGCAAGTTTACCGGGAAGTGAGTTACCCTCAAGTGCTGATTTTCTTCTTGCACTGTCTCTTGCTTTTCTTGCAGCCTCACGAGCACGAGATGCATCAAGTGCTTTATTAAAAATAGCCTTTGCAGCCTGTGGGTTTTCTTCAAAATATGTCATCAACTTCTCGTACATCATTTTTGATACGATAGTCTGCATTTCTGTATTACCCAACTTACCTTTTGTCTGACCTTCAAATTCAGCTTCAGTAAGTTTAACGCTGATAACTGCTGTCAAGCCTTCACGAACGTCGTCACCTGAAAGATTTTTGTCGTTATCTTTAAGTAATTTGAATTTTCTACCATATTCATTGAATACACGAGTAAGTGCAGTTTTAAAACCATTTTCATGAGTACCGCCGTCGATTGTACGAACACCGTTAGCGAAACTCAAAATAATTTCATTGTAACCATCGTTATATGAAATTGAAACTTCTGCACTTCTGTCACCACTTACAGTTGTAAAATGCATAATATCGTCAACAACAGGTGTAAGACCACGACTTGTATTAATGTAATCTACGAAAGATTTAATACCACCTTCGTAGCAGAAATTTTCTTCAATAATATTGTCAGGGTCACGCTTATCTGTAAGTGTAATTGAAAGACCGGCGTTTAAGAATGCCTGTTCACGAAGTCTTCTTTGTAAAACTTCATATTCATAAACAGTTGTTTCTGTAAAAATTTCAGGGTCAGCCTTAAATTTAATAAAAGTACCTGTTTCGTCTGTGTCACCAATAACTTTAAGGTCAGTAACAATGTTACCTCTTTCAAATCTCTGGTGATGAATATGTCCGTTCTGACTAACTTCAACTTCAAAC
Source organism: uncultured Clostridia bacterium (assembly GCA_937892525.1). Classification (GTDB taxonomy): domain Bacteria; phylum Bacillota; class Clostridia; order Oscillospirales; family Acutalibacteraceae; genus Fimenecus. The sequence continues at coordinate 24,145 of CALAEV010000014.1, read as the reverse complement.
CACTCTGAAAGTGCGTTTACAACTGAAGAACCAACACCGTGCAATCCACCTGATACTTTATAACCACTACCGCCGAACTTACCACCTGCGTGAAGAACTGTAAGTACAACAGTTACTGCAGGAAGCCCTTGTTGTTCATTAATACCAACAGGAATACCACGACCGTTGTCGCGTACTGTAATAATATTGTCAGGTAAAATTTCAACCTCAATATGTGAACAATAACCTGCAAGTGCTTCGTCGATTGAGTTGTCAACGATTTCATATACAAGGTGATGAAGTCCCTTTGGTCCTGTTGAACCGATATACATACCAGGACGCTTTCTTACGGCTTCAAGTCCTTCAAGAACCTGAATAGCAGAAGCGTCATAAGTTTCGGTAACAACCGTATCCATAACCTCTTCTTCAATTGTGTTTTTAATCTGGTCGCTCATTTTTTTCCTCCGTCAAAATCTGACTTATTTTATTCTTTTGAAAATTGTTGATGTGTTTAATGGCGAAATATAAATTTCTTTTTTATTGTTTTCTGCAACAACTATAAAAGATTTTGGCAATTCTTCAATTGAAACCGTAATACATTCGCCGTTTTTAGAAGCAGTGTTTATGTATTCTCTTGTAGATTTAGAAACAGTTGTATTATCAAGGTCAAAAATACCTAAAATATTTTTATCCGTAATAACTGTATCTTGCCCTATATTTAAATACATCAATCCACCACTTTTCCGTTTTCTATTTTAAAAACTTTACCTGCGTGAAGACGAGAAACTGTCTCTTTTTCACAACAAGTAATAAATACTTGTTTATCTGTCATTTTATTGAGAATGTAATTTTGGCGAGTACTGTCAAGCTCACTCATTACATCATCAAGTAAGATTATAGGATGTTCGCCTTTTAAATCTTTAATAATTTCTGCCTCACCAAGTTTTAAAGCCAAAGATGCACTTCTTTGTTGACCTTGTGAACCGAATTTTCTTGCAGAAATTTTATTTATTAAAATTTCAATATCGTCACGGTGAGGACCACTTGTTGTATTTTTTAAATACAAATCATTTGGTCTGTTTTTCACCATATTGTTGAAATAAATTTTTGCAATATCTTGTTTATCTTCACTCTCATAACGGACATTACTTAAATATTTAATTTGTAATTCTTCTTTTTCTCCGGAAATACCGTGATAAATATCAGTAGCCTTAACTTGAAGTTTTTTTATGTAATCAATTCTGTCACAAATAACATCAGCTCCGGCAAATGCTATTTTTTCATCCCATACATCAAGGGTATCAAGTAAAGATGGATTTTCACCTGCATTTTTAAGTAACGCATTTTTTTGGCTTATCAAATGATTGAAATACATAAGTTTTTTCGCATACATATTGTTAATTTGACTTATTGCAGTATCAATAAACTTTCTTCTATTCAAAGGACCATCTTTAATAAGTGACAAATGAATTGGTGAAAAAACAACTGCATAATATTTTCCTATCAATTCACGAGGAGAATTAAGATTTATTCCGTTAAGAGCAGCAGTTCTTTTTTTATCAATAAAAATTGACGCATTATTTTCACGAAGCTCTGTTGTAAAACTCATTGAAATTTTTGAATTATTACTATCAAATTGAACAAGCTCGCTATCTTTTGAATTTCTAAAACTTTTACAACCTGTAAAAAGCCAGATTGCCTCTAAAAGATTTGTCTTACCTTGTCCGTTTTGACCATAAATAACATTTATTTCGTTATGAGGAAAAATCCCCATAAAATCAATATTACGAAAATTTTCAATTTTTATTTCGTTAATATACATCAGTTTACCTCGTAAACAACTCTATCAAATTCAACAGTATCGCCTGCACGGATTTTTTTACCACGTGCTGTGCAAATTTCACCGTTTACTTTAACTTCACTTTCTTGAATAACAATTTTTGCATGACCACCAGTCATAACTGCATTACATAATTTAAGAAGTGAATCAAGTCTGATAAAATCACTGTCAATATTAACTTGACGATGTTCTTTTTTAGCAATATGTGCAGTAATTTTTTTCATTTTAGTTCATCCTTACAGGAAGTACCATAAATAAGAAGTTTCTCTCATAAATAAGTGAACCATCATCTTCTGGTACAATAATAATAGGTGAAGTTGCACCATTAAGTCTTAAAGTAATTTCATCAATATCGCAAACTTTAAGTGCATCAAGTAAATATTTGTTATTAAAACCGATTTCTACTCTTTCACCCTGAATATCAGCAAGAATTCTATCATTTGCAGTACCAAGAGCAGTTGTACTTGAAATTCTTATAGATTCGTTATCAAAAATACATCTTACAAAGCTCTTTATTCTTTCAGTAATAATCAAAGATGTTCTTTCAATACCACTAATAAACTTTCTTGTATTAACCTTAACTTCAGTTTTTGCTGTTGTAGGAATTGCACTCTTATAACTTAAAAACTCACCTTCAAGAAGACGTGAAACAATTACATATTTTCCACATTCAAACATAATGTGACGAGAAGCCACAACCATAGCAACAGTATCTTCACCGTCACCTGCAAGTTTTACAACTTCATTAAGAGTTTTCTTTGGAATAATGAAGATTTTTTCGTCACCTTCATAATCGATTTTTTCATTTCTTATAGCAAGCTTATAACCGTCAACAGCAACAAGACGAATATTACCTTTTGTTACTTCAAATCGAACGCCAGTATGTACCATTTTTGCACCGTTTTCAGCAGTTGCAAAAATGGTTTTTCTAACCATATCTTTTAATGTTTCACCATTAATTACAATTGGAAAACCACCTGATACTGATGGGAGTTCAGGATAATCTGCTTCAGAAAAGCCTGTAATTGAAAATTCAGAATCACCACTCTTGATTTTACAGATAAGTCTTTCATCACTTTCAATAGAAACAAGCTCATCAGGAACATTTCTTAAAATGTCGCAAAGAATTTTAGCATTAAGAATAATACTACCTGTTTGCTCAACTCTGCCTTCAACTGCAGTAATAATACCCATTTCAAGGTCATAACCTGTAAGCATAATTCTGTCATTTTCAGCTTTAATTAAAATACCTTCAATTGTAGGAAGATTTGTTGATTTTGTAGATGTTGCTCTTTGAACATTCATACAAGCCTCGCTGAGAACTTGTGAAGAACAAATAAATTTCATAAAACATTCTCCTTTTTCAAAAAATAATAAATATAAAGTATAGTATTAGTAATATAGACGGTCTAAACTGTCGAAAACTTTCTTTTTATATTATTTTTCAAAGGTTTTGACCGATTTTTTTACTTTGAAAAATCTTTAAATAAAAGTTTATATAAATGATAAAAATTAACTTGTCAAAAACTAAATTGTTCAAAAATCAAAAACTGTTGAATTCTTAGTTATTTTTAATCATTTATATTTTTGATTATTTCATTGATAAGATTTTTATATTTTGAGTCAGAACTCATTTTTTGTTGAACATTTTTAAGAGAATTATTAACAGTTGAGTGATTTCTACCGAATACTTTACCAACCTCATCTTGTGAAAGACCAGTAATTTCTCTTATTATGTACATAGCAGCTTGTCTTGCATTATTTATACTTGCATCACGACGTTCACTTTTAAGTTGTTCAGGCTCAACACCAAAAGTAAATGAAACTTTTTCAATAATGTTTTCAATTACTACGCCTATTGGCTGACTTGTAACAAGAATATCTTTTAATATATCTTTTGCAATTTCAATTGTAGGTGTAGCTTCATTAAATGAACAATAAGCATAAATATTTTTAACAGCACTACCCATTTGACGAACGTTACTTTTAATATTTTCAGCAATAAATTCACAAACATCAACAGGTATTTCAAAGCGAAGTGCATTTGCTTTATCTTTTATAATTGCTACTCTTGTTTCAAAATCAGGTGGTTGAACATCACAAATAATACCACTTTCAAATCTTGTTTTAAGACGTTCCTCAATTTTAGGAATTTCTCTTGGTGGTTTATCAGATGTAAATACAAGTTGTTTTCCTTCTTTAGTAAAAATATTAAAAGTATGGAAAATTTCTTCTTCCATCTGACCTTTACCTGCAATAAATTGAATATCATCAATAAGTAAAGCATCACAAGACCTGTATTTGTTATGAAAATCATGAAGAGTTTTAATTTGTAAAGCAAAATAAAAATCATTCATAAGATTTTCACTTGTTATGTAAATAATATTTGCTTCAGGATTATTACTTTTAATCTTTTCAATAATAGCATTAAGAAGATGAGTTTTACCAAGTCCGGAATTACCATAAATAAAAAGTGGATTAAATGATTCTAAACCGGGATTATTTGCAACTCTTAAAGAAGCATTATAAGCAAATTTATTTGATGGACCTACAATAAAGTTATTAAATGTAAGTTTTGTATTTTCAATACTTTGTGATGAATTATTATTTTTTTCACTTTGTTCGTTATTTTCTTTTGGAATGTTTTCAGATGGAATAAGTTCAATTTCAACATTAAACCCCATAACATTAAAAAACGCATCTTCAATAAGAGATTTGTATTTTGACATTATTAAATCAATTTTAAAACCAGGTGCAGAAATAATAGCTCTGTCAGGCTCAACTTTGATAAGTTGTAATGGTTCAACCCACATATTGAAAGCAATATTATTCATATTTTCACGACAATAAGAGAGCACTGCTTCCCAAAATTCGTTATAGGAATTCAATTTTATCATCCTTTCTTTAAATTTATGTAAAAAATGTAAAAATGCTTTAATTTCAATAAAAACTGCCCTATTTTGCGTTTTATAGGTTTTAGCGTATAGGACGCCACTTTCATACATAATCAATTTTAACACACTTTTTCAAGGATTTCAATGTATTTTAAATGAAAAATTAAATAAATATATATAGTATATATAATATATAATAGTGCAATTTTTCAAAAATAAAAAATTCTAAAAATATTTTTTAAAACTTTTTTCGATTAAAAACACAACATATTGTTGAAAACTTTCTTGTTTTTTTAAAAATAAGGTATATATTGAAAAAACATACAATAATTTTTAAGATTGACAATTTGACAAAAATTTAATATAATGTCTTTCCGCAGATATTTTTACAATGTGTGACTAAATAATGAAACGGAGGAGTAAAAATGAAAAGAACTTATCAGCCAAAGAAGCGTCATCGCAAGATGGAGCACGGCTTCCGTAAGAGAATGTCTGACAGAAACGGCAGAAAGGTACTTGCTCGTAGAAGAGCAAAGGGCAGAAAGACTTTAACATATTAATTGTAAAGTCAGGTTTTTAAAGTGAAACGGACAGTAACGTTAAAACAAAATTGTGATTTCCGTAGAACATACGGCAAAGGAAAATCATTTCAGGCTCCTGCACTGGTTTCTTATGTATTAAAAAACCGTGCGGGAATTTGTCGTGTAGGAATAACTACATCAAAAAAGATTGGTAATGCAGTAGAAAGAAATCGTGCAAGACGTGTTATTCGTGTTGCTTACAATAATCTTGAAAGTAAAATAAATGGAAATTATGATATAGTTTTTGTGGCAAGGTCAAAAACGAAGTACATAAAAAGTACTGATTTGACAAAAGTTATGTTTTCTCAATTAAAACAAGCAGGTGTTATTGATGAAACAACTGATAATTAAAGTAATCAGATTTTATCAAAGAAAAATTTCGCCACTTTTTCCTGCACGCTGTCGTTATTACCCAACCTGCTCACAATATGCTGTAGAAGCAGTAGAAAGATTTGGAGTTTTCAAAGGCTCTCTACTTGCACTGTCAAGACTGTTACGGTGTAACATTCTATTTCCGGGTGGGTATGACCCTGTACCCGAGAAAAAACAAAAAAAATGAGTTCCTTAAAATTTGGAGGACAAAATGGATTTTATCAGAGAAGTATTTTCTATCCCATTTGGTTATCTCATAGGATTTTTCTATGAAATTAGTGATAACTACATTTTATCTTTGTTGCTAATGACACTTTGCGTTAAGCTTGTATTACTTCCGTCCTCGATAAAGCAACAAAAGGGTATGGTTAAGACCCAAAGAATGCAACCAAAAATCAAAAGAATAAGAGAAAAATACGCAGGTAATCAGCAAAAAATGAATGAAGCTATGAATGAGCTTTATGCAAAAGAAGGCTATTCATCAATGACCGGTGGCTGTTCAGGTATGCTTATTCAGTTACCTGTTATGATGGGTGTTTATTTTGTAAACTACAAAATTTTGTCTTATGTGCTTAACATTAAGGATACAGCACTTGAGGCTATTAAGGTAGCTGCAAGAAAATTACCTGAATATGAAGCTCTTGTTGAAGCTGCAAAAGGTAGTACAAAAAATGCTGAATACAGAATTGAGCTTTTAGCAATTGAACATTTTGATAAGCTTGATTTATCAGAAGTACCAGTTGAAGTAGTATCAAAAATTGATAATTTTGTTGACAATTTCACTCTTTTTGGTGTTGACCTTTCAAGAACACCTTCAACAGATATGGGTTGGGATTTATTATGGCTTATTCCTATTCTTACAGGTGTAACATCACTTATGATGGGTCTTTACACATGGTTAAGACAGAAAAAGACAAATCCTGAAATGGCTAAAAATCCAAGTATGGGTTGTATGTCACTTATGACACCTGCAATGAGTATTTATTTCTCATTCTTATTCCCTGCAAGTGTTGGTGTTTATATCATTCTTTCAAGCTTGTTCTCATTTATTCAGATGCTTATTATGAATAAAGTATTCTCACCTAAAAAAGTACTTGCAAAAACAATGGTTGAAGAAACCATTAACCGTAGAGCAAGAGAAAAAATATTTAAAAATGTTGCAGAAACATTGAACGAAGACGACAATAACTGAGGTGTAAATAATGATTAAAGAAGCAATCGGAACCGGTAATACGGTTGACGAGGCAAAAGCCGCTGCTATGCTTGAACTTGGCATTAGCGACTTTGATGATTTCAATGTAGAAGTTATTCAGACACCTACAAAGAAAATCCTCGGTCTTTTCGGTGGTAACCCTGCAAAAGTTAAAGTTACAACAGAAGTTGCAGACCCTAAACCAGAAAAGAAACAGAATAAACCAAACAATAAGAAAAACGATAAAAAACCTGTAAAAAAGGTTGAAAATAAAAAAGAAGAAAAGGTAGCACCAAAGGTTGAACCAAAGGTGCAAGAGCCTGAACTTCCTTTAAATGAAACAAATCTTTATAAAGAAACTGCAGATTATATTAAGTCTATTGTTTTAGGTCTTGGTATGAGTGAGTGCGAAATCAAAGAATTTTCAAATGAAGAAGAAATTTATTTCGAACTTGACTGTGGTGACGATTACGGTATTATTATCGGTAAACGTGGTGAAACTCTTGATGCTATTCAGTACCTTGCAAGAATGATGGCAAATAAGGGTAACCAGAGCTATAAGAGAGTAGCTATTAATGTTGGTAACTACCGTGCAAAACGTGAAGAAACTCTTCAAATCCTTGCAAGAAAAACTGCAATGAGAGCAGTTCGTCAGGGTAGAAACATTTCACTTGAACCGATGAATCCTTATGAGAGAAGAATTATTCATACAGCCGTTCAGGATGTAGAAGGTGCTACTTCTCATTCAGTAGGTTCAGACCTTGACAGACGCGTTGTTATTTCTCCTGTTGAAGGAGCAAGAAATAACGGCGGTCGTGGCAGAAACAACAGAAACGGTGGCAGACGCGAGAGAAAAGAAGTTTATAAACCAGAAATTTCTCCGGACAGAGCACCAAAAAGCGACATTGACGGAGCATCACTCTACGGTAAAGTAGAAATCCGTTCAGTAAATACAGAAGAATAATTGATAATCGGCGGTGGTAGGAATACTTATCGCCGATTTTTTTCAAGGAATTGATATTATGGAATATTTTGCAAAAGAATATGATATAGCAGTAATTGGTGCCGGTCATGCAGGAATTGAAGCGGCACTTGCATCTGCACGTCTTGGTGCATCAACTATAATTTTTACAATCAATATGGACTGGGTTGGCAATCTTCCTTGTAATCCATCAATCGGTGGAACATCAAAAGGTCATCTTGTTCGTGAAATTGATGCACTTGGTGGCGAAATGGGTAAGGCTGCTGATAAAAATTCCATACAGACAAGAATGCTCAATCGTGGTAAAGGTCCTGCTGTACACTCTTTACGCGCACAAATTGACCGTCGCGATTATGCAAAGTATATGAAGCATACTCTTGAAAAACAAGAAAATCTCGATATGAAACAAGCTGAAATTGTTGACCTTTATAAAAAGGACGGTATTTTCTACCTTAAAACAAATCTTGAGGCAATTTATACTGCAAAAGCAGTAGTTATTGCAACAGGTACATTCCTTGGTGGTCGCATTTATATCGGTGATGTTTCTTTTGAAAGTGGTCCTGACGGAATGTTCCCTGCAACACGTCTTTCAAAAGCACTTTATAAAATGAATATTCCACTTCGCAGATTCAAAACCGGTACTCCATCACGAGTTAATAGACGCAGTGTTGATTTTTCACAGCTTGAAGTTCAAGAGGGCGATGAGCAGGTTGTTCCGTTCTCTTATGAAACTGAAATCTTGCCAGAGAATAAAGAAGTATGCCATATTACATACACAAACGAAGAAACAAAGCGAATTATTCTTGAAAATATTCATCGCTCCCCTCTTTACTCAGGTAAAATTGAGGGTGTAGGTCCAAGATATTGCCCAAGTATTGAAGATAAAATTGTTCGTTTTGAAGAAAAAGAAAGACATCAACTTTTCATTGAACCTTGTGGACTTGATACTGAAGAATTGTATTTACAAGGTATGTCATCGTCACTTCCTGAAGATGTGCAACTTAAATTTTTACGTAGCATTAAAGGTCTTGAAAATGTTGAGGTTATGAGAACGGCTTATGCTATTGAGTACGATTGCGTTGACCCATTGGCACTTAAAGCATCTCTTGAATTTAACGATATTGACGGACTTTTCGGTGCAGGTCAGTTTAACGGCTCATCAGGTTATGAAGAAGCTGCTGCCCAAGGTCTTATTGCAGGTATAAATGCTGTCCGTAAAATACAAGAAAAAGAACCATTTATTCTTGACCGAGCAAGCTCATATATTGGTACACTTATTGATGACCTTGTTACAAAGGGTTGCTCTGACCCTTACAGAATGATGACATCACGAAGCGAATACAGACTTTTGCTCCGACAAGATAATGCAGATATTCGTCTTACAGAATACGGTTACGAAATCGGACTTATAAGTGAAGAAAGATATAACAAATTTAAAAAGAAACTTGAACTTATAGCGCAAGAGCGTGAAAGAGTGGAAAGCGTAACTATTGCTCCCTCTCAAGAAATCAACGAAGTGCTTGTTTCACGTGAAACAGCACCAATGAAAACAGGTATTCGTCTTGCAGAGCTTATTAAACGACCACAACTTGATTATGAATGCTTGACACCATTCGATAAAACTCGACCGGAATTGCCAAAAGATGTTTTTGAACAGGTTGAAATCGATTTGAAATATGAGGGTTATATCAAGCGTCAACAAGCAAAGGTTGATGAGATGCGACGCCTTGAGGTTAAGAAAATTCCTGCCGATATTGATTATGATGATGTTTACTCACTTCGTCTTGAAGCAAGGGAAAAGCTTAAAAAGGTGCGCCCTGAAAGTGTAGGACAAGCATCACGAATTAGTGGTGTATCGCCATCAGATATTTCAGTATTGCTTATTCATTTAAGTAAAAACGAAAGAAAATAGGTTTTAATATGTTAAATAAAGATTTATTTTATTCTACAATAGAAAAATTCAATGTTTCAGTTGATGACGATGCTTTTAATCGTCTTGATAAATTCGCAGAAATGCTTATTGAAACAAATAAAAGCTTTAATCTTACTGCAATTAAAGAGCCTGATGATGTAACCGTAAAGCATTTTGCCGATTGTCTTGCTATTTTCAAATATGTAGATATTCCTGAAAATGCAAAGATTATTGATGTTGGCACAGGTGCAGGTTTTCCTGGATTAGTGCTTAAACTTGCTCGTCCTGATATTCAGATGACTTTTCTTGACAGTACAAAGAAAAAATTAGGATTTATTGAGAATGTTCTGAATGAGTGTGGAGTTCAAGGCGAACTTCTTCATATGAGAGCAGAAGAAGCAGCACAACTCAGTAAATACCGTGAGCAGTTTGATTTTTCAACTGCAAGAGCTGTCGCAGCACTTCCTGTTTTGTCTGAATACTGTTTGCCATTTGTAAAACAAGGTGGTACGTTTATTTCAATGAAATCTGCTGAAAGTAATGAAGAAATGAATGAGGCGAAAATGGCAATAGGAATACTTGGTGGAAAAATCAAGGAGGATATTGTGTTCGATTTAGTCGAAAATATGCCTCGTAGAATAATTCTTATTAAAAAGAATTCGCAAACTCCGACAAAATATCCTCGTCCATCTGCTCAAATCGCTAAAAAACCATTAAAATAAAGGCGAAAACCGTTGATATAGAGCCAAATATGGCAAACGGATTTTCTTTACAAACAGACCTTTGTAGTGTTATTCTTATGTCAAGGACAAGCACTGCGGAGGTCATTTTTTATGAGAAAACACTATCACGATAAAATAAGAACTGAAAATAAAATACTGCAAATTCCGCAAAGCGATATTCTCCCAAATCCAAATCAACCAAGAAAAAGGTTTGATTATGACGAACTTGAAGGACTTGCACAAAGTATCCGTACCAACGGTATTTTACAACCTTTACTTGTAAGACCACTTGAAACAGGAAAGTTTGAGTTGATTGCAGGCGAACGAAGACTTCGCGCTGCTCGACTTGTAGGACTTACAAAAGTTCCTTGCGTGGTAAATGAAATATCAGAAACAGATTCTGCAGTGTTTGCTGTTCTTGAAAATCTTCAGCGACAAGATTTAGACTACTTTGAAGAAGCAGAAGCATTGGCAACACTTATAAGTGATTACCACATGGGCCAAGAAGAGCTTTGCAGAAAACTTGGTAAAGCGCAGTCAACAGTATCAAATAAACTCAGATTACTAAAATTAAGTGATGAAATGCGATATCAGATTAGTCGTGCAGGACTTACCGAGCGCCACGCGAGAGCATTACTCTCAATAAATGATGAAGTTCAAAGGGCTCGCGCATTATCAATAATCATTGACAGACATCTGACAGTAAATGAAAGCGAAACTCTTATTGACCAGATGCTACGCAAGAACGAAACACCAAAAAAACAGATGTTGCGTGGATTTAAGGACATAAGAATTTTTATAAATACTCTCAACAATGCAGTTGATACAATCCGTCGCGCAGGCGTTGATGCAGATTCCGTTAAAACCGAGACTGACGAGTATGTAGAATACATAGTCCGTATTCCAAAGCTTGACGATAAACCAATGGCAAGTAATCAATAACGGTAAAACCACCGTGTTATCCCCCCGATAACAAAACTAACGGTGTTTTTATATAGTGGCGAAAGCCACCCATATCCTTCTCTTTCACACCCCACATCCACAGCGAAAGGCTCCTCTTCACGAGGGGTCTTTTGCTGTGTTAACTCGAAATTCGTAATTGTTTCACGTGAAACACTATTTTGTAACTATCGATTGCAATCTTATGCACATCGATTTTATCGGCAGTTGCTGGAATAAAAAACCAAAATAACTATATTAATTTTGTAATTTTTCTTAATTTACACTTTAATTTTTATAAATTATATGATATACTTGTATAAAATCAGATATTAGGGTGTAGAAACGCACTCTTTTATCAATTCGGAGTGGGATTTTTGGCTAAAGTTATTTCAATCATAAACCAAAAAGGTGGAGTAGGTAAAACTACTACAGCAGTAAGCCTTGCAGCCGCAGTGGGTGCTAAAGGCTTTAAGGTTTTACTTGCAGATATTGACCCACAAGGTAACTCTACAAGTGGCTTTGGTATTAGCAAAAGAAAAATCACACAATCTTCTTATGACATTCTCGTAAATGATGTAAATGCAAATGATGCTATAATCTCAACACAGTTTAAGAATGTTGATATTATTCCTGCAAACTTAAACCTTGCAGGTGCAGAAGTTGCACTTATTGAACTCGAACACAGAGAAAGCCGATTAAAAACTGCAGTTGCGCAAGTTTGGGACAAGTATGATTATATTTTCTTCGATTGCCCTCCTTCTCTTGGACTTATTACAATTAACGCTTTAACTGCATCAGATACATTTTTAGTTCCCGTGCAGTGTGAGTTTTATGCGCTTGAAGGTCTTGCACAGTTAATGGCAACAGTTCGTCAGGTTAAGCGTCTTTATAATCCACATATTGAACTTGAAGGCGTTTTACAAACAATGTATGACGGCAGACTTAACCTTACACAACAGGTTGTAACCGAGATTAAGAAGTTCTTCCCAAATAAAGTTTACAAAACAACTATTCCAAGAAATGTACGACTTTCTGAGGCTCCGTCTTTTGGCGAGCCGATTATGTATTATGATAAGCATTCAAAAGGTGCGTTGGCTTATGACGCATTTGCAGACGAATTCTTATCACAACAGAAGTGATGAGGTGAAGATATGGCTAAAAAAGGCGGATTAAACAAAAATAACGGATTTGACAATCTGTTTTCTGAAAATTCGGCGTTTGATAATGCAAACAGCACAGTAACATTAGGAATTAATGATATTGAGCCTAACCGTGACCAGCCAAGACGCATTTTTGATGAAAAAGCACTTGAAGAATTGTCAAAGAGTATTGAGCAGAACGGCATAATTCAGCCATTACTGGTTCGCCCAATGCTTGATGGCAGTTATCAGCTTGTAGCCGGTGAACGCAGATGGCGTGCAGCTCGTATGGCAGGGCTTACAGAAGTACCTGTTACAATTCGTGAAATGACTGACGAAGAAGCAAGTGTTTTTGCTCTTATTGAGAATTTACAGCGTGAAGATTTAAATCCTGTTGAAGAGGCACAGGGGCTTAAATCACTTATTGAAACTTACGGTTTTACACAAGAAGAAACTGCTGACCGTGTAGGAAAATCTCGTGTAGCAGTTACAAATACATTAAGATTGTTAAAACTTCCGTCATCTGTACTTAAATTGTTAAGTGACGGAAAACTCACAGCAGGTCATTCAAGAGCGTTACTCTCACTTGACGACGAAAAAGAAATGCTTAAAATTGCTGAAGCAGCAATTAGTCAAGAGCTTTCAGTCCGTCAGGTTGAAAAAATGGTTAAATACGCATTACAGGGTGAAAAACCAACACCTAAAAAGCGTAAGAAAAAACGCGATAAATATTACGACGAAGTTGAGATTGCTCTTACAAACACTCTTGGCAGAAAAGTTAAAATCTATTTGTCAAATTCAGGTCATAAAGGCACTCTTGAATTTGAATTCTTTGGTAAAGAGGATTTAACCAAACTCGCAAAAGATATTTATAAAGAGTAAAGAAAGGAATTATACAAAATGTTGGATATAAAATTTTTAAGAACTAATCCTGATGTTGTTAAAGAAAACATCAAGAAGAAGTTCCAGGACGAAAAACTTCCACTTGTTGACAAAGTAATTGAACTTGACGCTGAATACAGAGCTGCAAAAGGCCGTGGCGACGAGCTTCGCGCACTCCGTAACTCTGTAAGTAAAGAAATCGGTGGACTTATGGCTCAGGGCAAGCGCGACGAGGCAGAGGTTGTTAAACAGAAAGTTAAGGATATGGCAGACGAGCTTGCTGCTCTCCAGACAAAAGAAGCAGAGCTTGAAGAAGAAATTCGCAAGATTATGCTTGTAATTCCTAACATTATTGACCCTAGCGTTCCAATCGGTAAGGACGATAGCGAAAATGTTGAAATCCAGAAATATGGCGAGCCAGTTACTCCTGATTTCGAAGTTCCATATCACGTTGACATTATGGAAAATCTTAACGGTATCGATTTAGATAGTGCAAGAAAGACAAGTGGTAACGGTTTCTATTATCTTTGTGGCGATATTGCAAGATTACACTCTGCAATCCTTTCTTATGCACGTGACTTTATGATTGACCGTGGATTTACTTATTATATTCCACCATTTATGATTCGTAGTGACGTTGTAACAGGCGTTATGAGTTTCGCAGAAATGGAAAATATGATGTATAAAATTGAAGGCGAAGACTTATATTTAATCGGTACAAGTGAGCACTCAATGATTGGTAAGTTTATTGATAGCTTTACTCCAGAAGATGAGCTTCCAAAAACACTTACAAGCTACTCCCCTTGCTTTAGAAAAGAAGTTGGCGCACACGGTATTGAAGAGCGTGGTGTTTATAGAATCCATCAGTTTGAAAAGCAAGAAATGATTGTTGTTTGTAAGCCTGAAGATAGTATGAAATGGTATGACGAGCTCTGGAAAAACTCAGTTGACTTCTTCCGTTCACTTGATATTCCTGTAAGAACTCTTGAATGTTGTTCAGGTGACCTTGCAGACTTAAAGGTTAAGAGCTGTGACGTTGAAGCATGGAGCCCTCGTCAGCAGAAATACTTTGAAGTTGGTTCTTGTTCAAACCTTGGTGATGCTCAGGCAAGACGCCTTGGTATTAGAGTTAAATCAAAGGATGGCAACTACTTCGCACATACACTTAATAATACAGTAGTTGCACCACCAAGAATGTTGATTGCATTCCTTGAAAACAATTTGAATGCAGATGGTAGTGTGAATATTCCAAAGCCATTACAGATGTATATGGGTGGAAAAACAAAGATTGAGAAGTAAAAAAACTCATTTTGAGAGGGATATACAAATGAAAAAGAATATTATTAAAGCAATCAGTATTTTAATGGTTCTTGTTACGATTCTTACATTTGGCGCTTGTAAAGATGAAAATAATTATGAGCAGTCTGGTAATGTTTCAACAACAAATGGCGAAGAATCAACAACAGAAAACAATAATTTGCCAAAAAATGTCAATCCGCTTACAGGTAAAGCAGATTTAAGTGATAGCGCAATCGGAGCAAGACCTATCGCAATTATGGTAGAAAACTCCCCTGCTGCAAGACCTCAATGGGGACTTTCAACACCTGATATTGTTATTGAGGGTTGTGTTGAAGGTGGAATTACACGAATGATGTGGATTTATGCCGATGCAGAGGACATTCCAAATAAAGTAGGTCCAACAAGAAGTGCTCGTCACGACTACGTTGAAATCGCAAAGGGTATGAATGCTATATTCGTACACTGGGGCGGTAGTGATGAAAAAGGTTTCACACTTGCTTATCCTACAATCAGAAATCTTGGCGTCAACAATATTGACGGTATGAAATATTCAGGTACATACTTCTTTAGAGACAAAACAAGAAACACAAGTTCTGAGCATAGAGGTTGCACAAGTGGTGAAAACATTATAAAAGCTATCTCAAAGCTTGGCTATTCAACAAAACAGACTGTTTCAGGTTGGGCACCATTTGACGTTTCACTTGAAGGTGCAAATAATGTATGGGGCGACACATCAGTTACAGGCGATTGCTCAGCAATTACAGTAACATTCTCATCAGGTTATGTTCATACATTCAAATATAACGCTGAAACAAAGAAATATACTAACTATCTTAACAATAAGGTTATGACAGACGGCAACAACGGTAAAGAAATGGCTGTTGAAAATGTTCTTGTTATGTACACTCCTGTTGCAACGCTTAATACCAATAAAGGTCATAAAGAGTGGAATATGGAAATCAAAGGCGAAGGCTTCTATGTATCAGGTGGCGTAGGACAAAAGATTTACTGGTCAAAGAATGGTAAATCAGGCGCTCTTGAGTTTACAAGCGTAAATGGTCAGGCGTTAGTTGTAAATAGTGGCCAGACATGGATTGGCGTAGTTCCTGAAGCAAACCGTAGCCTTACAAAGGTAACAGAGTAAATTTTTGAGGGACTCCCCTCTTATATAAAATCCTTAACGGAGGAATTATTATGGAAAAGAAAATTATAGCAATCGCATTAGTACTTGTATTTATAGTAACAGCATTTGTAGGTTGTACACAAAAACATAAAATAATAGAAATTAATGGGACAGAGTTTGTAGCTGCAACAGATGAAAATGGAGAAACAATAATTGATGACCAAAATAGAATTATTGTGCATCCTACCGAGAAAAACGGAAAAATTCCAAAAGATAGCAATGGAGAAAAAATGACAAACTACGTTGAGCTTGAGGGTTCGTTTTTCAAAGGGAACAATACACTTTATGCCAGTGATTATTCTCTTAAAGTGTTAGAAGGTTGGTCAATAAAAGGCGATAAAATAGTAAAAAATGAAACAAATGATACTGTTCATATAAGAATGGTATATGTTGGAGATGTTACAGAAAAATCAAATTATATTTCTTTTGCTAATAAAGCAATAACGGCGAATGATGCAATTATTGCAGAATTAGAAAAGAATGATTTTACAGTTGAAATAGAGGACGGGGAATATGCTCTTTGCGGAAAGATTCCAAGTGTCAAAATGTCTTTCTTGGTGAAGGATTCAAATGGAAAAATGCTTCAGTATGCAGAAAACTATTATTTTAATGTTGGCAAGAAAGTTTATAAAGCAGAATATGCTTGTATAGAAGAAGCATATTATGATATAGAATTTAGTTTTGAAAATTATCTTGCAAACGGGTTGGCACTTGTTGACTGATACAGTCTGATTAAGGGTGGTCTAATATAGGCCACCCTTTTTATATCTAAATAAAATGACCGTATATAGGGTACTTTAATTTATAAAAATCTATATGTAGGAATAGTTTATATAATATAGACAAGATATAGTAGACTGTATTATTTTCCACAAAAATAATCAACAAAAAGCAAAACAAATGTCAAAAAACAAGCGTTTATTGAACACGGGGTTTAATATTTAACAATCAGTTCACGATTTCGGCACTTTTACAAAATTTTCTTTTGACTTTTTGCACAAATCAACCAAAAGAAAATTGGTTGTATTGGAAAAAATGCGAAAATTTATGAATAAATGTGAATAAACTATTGAATTTTCTAAAAAAAGTTTGTATAATTGGTGTAACCATAGGAATGGTGTAATGGGGCGTAGTGTCTTCTTTTTTAGAAAGTACGCTCTACGCTTCGTTGCGATACACATCCCTAAGGTAATAACTCGGGTGTGTATCATCAGTCTTCCGCCGTTGCTTTTTTATAATTAATTAAGCGGAAGCGGTGGAAGCAAAGTCCGGGTAAATTAGAGTTCTTTTGCCGACCTCTGCCGAATGTGACTTGAATTCACACGGCTGGGTCAGAGAGTGAAGCAATTGTGCTCTCTAAACAGTATCGCCTCTCCCATGGCGATGTAAAAATAATTATGGGGAACTATTTAGAATTGCATATATAATAGTATGCAAAATTTAATAGGAGGAAAAAATTATGAAAAAAATGAAAAAATTGTTGAGCGTTGTCTTAGCAATGGTATTGGTTCTTTCATGTTTCAGCGTTACAGGTTATGCTGCAAAGGCTTCATATCAGTCAGTTGATAATATCGAAGCTCTTGACGGTTATAGCCCATACGGTCAAGTTACACGTGTTGATACTGAAACAAGAATGTCAATCCTCTTTGACACACTTGACGTTTTACTTGCTGGATTGAACATCAACATGGGTCAGGTTATTGACCTTCTTGGTATTACAATTACTATTGACCTTACATCAGTTGACAGACTTTGCTATTCATTTGACTCATTCAAGAGCTCAATGAACGGTGCAATGTGGACAATCGCAGCAGGTATTGTTAACCTTGGTGTTCTTGAAGAACTCAACTTTGATAACTGGCAGTCAGGTATGAGCCGTGACGGTACAGCTCAACTTACAATTCTCTATGAGCTCCTTGAAGCTCTTGAAACAAACAGAAACGCTGTAGGTTCAGTTCTTTCAAATGGTATTGAACTTGGTCTTGTTTCATCATTCATTTCAGGTCTTGACCTTTCAGGTATCAACAAAATCGTTACAGACCTTCCTGCATTGATTAAGGGCTTAATCTTTGGCCTTTTCGAAAGATGGGATGACACAGCATCAGAAATCACAATGCTTGGAACAAACGCTACTGGCAACGGCAAGGTTGAAGAAACATTGAACTGGTTTGTAAAGAACCTTTTCACAAATGATATGTCAATCACAACCGTAAAAGCAAATTCATCAGGTGCAACAACAAGTAAACATTCACTTCCTGGCGAAAGTGCTGATGCTCGTGTTCGTTATATCCAGAACGGTACAGTTCTTACATCTGAGAGCTATGCAACACAGAAATATGTTGATGCACAGGCTAAACTTGGTAACACAGTAGCAGTAGGTTCATACTACATTTCTTCTGTATACTATCTTGTAGAAGAAGAAATCAACGGTGAAAAGACTGGTGACTATGTATGGGCACAGGTTGCTATCAACGAAAAAGGTGAAGTTGAAACAGACGATGATGGTGCAATTGTTTACACAGGACAAAACCTTAAGTATTATGAACTTAATACTCCTCTTCTTCCATCACTCAAGGCTGATATCACTGCTGGTAAAGTGACAATTGACCTTAATTCAGATAGTGCTGCATCACTTCTTTACAAATTCATTCCATATGTATTTGGTGATTTAGTTCCAACAGTTGCTAATGGTTCTCTCAAGAAGATACTTGGTGCATGGTTTGGTGCTACATATAATTATGTTGGTGAAGTTGGCGATGACGCAGTTAATGCTCTTCCTGATTCTTCAAATGCATTCTTCACAGAAGCACAGGGTAACTATGTTTGGGAGTGGTCAAACTACGCAGTAATCAATGGTAATCACTACTATCGTTTTGAAGACCAGATTTACGCTGCTGACCTTTCAAATACAAACGGATACTTTGATATAATCAATTGGGATTATGAAATCACAGCTGATTTCCTTAACGAATATATCCCAGGTGCAGACGGCAACACAGCTACAGCACACGGTTATACAACAATTTTCCAGCACCTTAATAAGTTCCTTATTAAACTTGCTAATGAAGTTCTCGCTGCAGACGTTCTTACTAAGGTAACACTTACAGACGGCGACAACTCAAAGCTTGTTAATAACATTAAGAGTGTTGCTCAGACAATTATTTCAACAGAACCAGCATCAATTTTTGGTTCAAACTATGCAGATGGTTACTACTCACTTATCATGGATAGCGACAATGACACAGTTCTTGTTGGTATCGCATGCATGATTATTGACCTTCTTATGCCTCAGATGTCTTTCCCAAGTGCTGAATCTGTTAAAGCTAACGGCGTAACAGTAGGTGCTCCTCTCGCAGCTGTACTTAGAGAACTTGCAACACAGCTTCTTCCAAACCACAACTATGATGCACTTATCTATTCAGACTACAACACAAAGACATTCCTTTCAGGCAAAGACAACAGCTACTGGCTTGATGTTCTTCTTACAATCGGTGCTGATATCGGCGTTTACTACCTCAAGAACCTTGCTGATATGGGTGAAGACACAGAAGAATGGGCAGGTATGACAGCAGCTGGTTGGGCTGATAGCAAGACATATGTTGCATCAGACCTTAACGAAATCAACGGTGTTAAACCTTGGGAAGCAAAGATTGACTATATTATCGACTGGGCTCTTGATAAAGATATACTCTGGGCATGGAAGATGGAAAATATGGTTGACACATCTTCATTCACAGTTGATATGAAAACAGTTCAGGACCCATGGGTTAAGCTCGATACAATCTTCAAGGGCTTTGTAAACTTCCCAGGCGTTCTTAACGTTGCTGACAAGACAGATTCTAACATGACTGACCTTGAATATGCTCTTCGTGAGAAATTCATTCTTAGCCTTGTAAACCTTGAATGGACAAATATCGTTGGTGGCGCTTCAGCAACAGGTCTTATCAACATTCCTACAACATCACTTCTTCGTCAAGCTGATGTTCTTACACAACTTATAACAGTTGTTAGAAAACTCCTCAACAACATCTTCACAGAAGTTATGTGGGAAAATGCACAGCTCTTCCCAGATGCTACATTCGTAGGTGTTGATGAAATCTTTAACCAGACAAATATCAAAGACCTTGCAGTTAACCTTCTTGATAACCTCAAGGATGCTATGGATGCTGGTCTTTTCGACACAGTTCTTCCTATCGTAGGTTTCTTCCTTGGTTGGAAGTTCAACCCACAGGATATGGCTGACCCTGTAATTACACTTGAAAACAATAATGGTTGGGCATATATTAACGGTATGTCAACAACACTTAAGTTCCGTAACGCATCTTCAGGTATGCTTGAGAAACACAGAGCATCTTCAGCAGTTAACGGTACATTCAGTGCAGTTGAAGACAAACCTTACAACATTATTGTTAGCGGTATCGTAATTAATATGGTAAATGATGATGGTACTGTTTCAGACGTAACAGGAGCACTTTCAACAACAACAACATTCCCACAAACTGTTGCTCCTGGTGCTACACTTCCTATCACTTACACATATACAGATACAGGTACATACGTTCTTCAGTTCGTTGTTACATACTCTTATACAGGTAAAGACGGTGCGGCTCTTGGTGGCGAACATACAATGGTTATGTATGCTTACAAGTCAGAATCTGTAGGCGACGATACAATTTGGGGTATGTATGATACATCTGACGCTGATAAGGACTATGCAAGTATTGCTAACTATCAACGTAACGTATTTACAGAAGATATTTACACAACAATTACTGAATACACACAAACTATTAGCTATAAGGCAGCAACATTCCAAATCGGTAACAAGACAAAGAACTTCAGTACAATTACATCTGACGTAGCTCCTCAAGGTCAAGCTGCAACATACTTTGCACATATCACAGATAGAGCAGAAGCAGGTTGGGGCGAAAAACTTGTTAAAGATGATATTACATCTGTTTCTGGTAAACTTTTCAAAGCTAAGAGTGGCGTAACAAAAGACGAAGAATTCCCATTAGGTTTATATGACATGGGTAGAATCGCAGTTAAGTACGGTTCTGACTCAAAGGTTTGGGACCCAGACTTCTATTTCTATGATGACTACGATGTAAATAATACTTACAACGACCATATAAATAGAAACATTCTTCCAACAGATGTTGATACATCTGACTCTAATGCAGTTGCAGCATACAACGCTTACATTAAAGCATTTAAGCAAATCATTATCGACGCAACACAACCTAAGATGATTGCAACATATGTAGATAATACTACTGCTTTCGAAGGCCATATCGAAACACTTGAAACAGCATGGAAAGCTCTTCAGCCATATCTTGAAAGTGCTGGTGCAAGCTCAAGTGACGCAGAAGCTGATTCACTTGTGAAGATTCTTTCTGATGCTCTTGCAGTTGCTGAACCAGGTGGAGAAACTCCTGAAATCAACTTCCAGGACTACTATCTCTACGAGTACTTCAACTATCAGGATTACAGAACAGCTGTAAGAAACAGAATTGCTCAATACAATAAACCAGTTGCTCCTACAGGAACACTTTGGACAATGGACGGTTATGGCATTACAGATAATGCTTGGGACGAAAACGGCGATACTTATGCTGAACTTACAAACAAAGTTTATGGTTCTGCATCAGGTAAGAGACTCCTTGGTCTTCAGGCTGCAACTTGGGAACCAACTCAGGAAGATATGGATGCTTACAACGCAGCAGTTGAAGCTTTCGTAGAACCTGCTTACACAGAAATGTCTAACCTTGACGTAGCAGCAAGACTTGTTTACTACAAACAGTTCTTAATTCCTAAGACAACTAACAAGCAGTTCCTTCAGAAGGAAGTTGACTATGTTACATACTGGGTAAATCAGGGTAAATTTACTGCTGAAAACTACTCAGAACAGACATGGACAGCTGCTGTTGAAGCTTACAACAATGCTGTTGATGTTCTCAACAAAGCAGATGCTCTTCAGTCAGAAGTATTCACAGCTAAGTGGGAACTTATGAAGGCTGTTAAGAACCTTATCGAAAAAGACAAGTCAGTTCTTGATAATAAAGACACATACCTTGCAGACCTTCAGGCAGCTGCAGACAAAGCTGACGACATTTTTGATAACCCAGACAACTACACAGTTAAAGCTGGTATTGCAGCTGCAGCTGGCTTTGACGGCACTGATGAAGAATATGCATATGCAGAACTCATCAAGGCTCGTGGTTACAAGTACACTAACCAGTTTGGTGACGAAGTTGTTCTCTTTGACAACTGCGCTATCGAATATCTCTCATGGGACCGTGAAAACACAACAAGTAACCTTAAGAGAGTTAATGCATCAACAGAAGCACTTAACACAGCAATCGCTAACTTCGAAGCAGTAGTTTCAGACGTTACATTTATTGGTAAAGAAAACAATGGCACAACTGGTCAAGTTGTAACAACATCTCCAGAAGATGCTGAAAAAGCTACTGGTTATGTTTATGGTATTAAGGTTGGTCAGGATGCGAAATTATTCTTCACAACAAACGACACAGGTTCAATCGATATTACACCAAGTGCAGCAGGTGCTACAAATGGTACAGGTGCAGTTGTTGTAGTTAAAGATAAGAACGATAATGTTGTTGGTGAATATACACTTATCGTATTCGGTGACGTTGACGGTAACGGTCAAATTAACACAGCTGACAAGGGTACAGTTGACCAGTATGTTGGTGGTACATCATCTAAACTCGGTGGAGCTTATGAATTAGCAGCAGACCTTGATGCAAATGGTGCTATTAATACAGCTGATAAGGGTACTATGGACCAGTGTGTTGGCGGTACAGCTTCAAAGATTTCACAGTCAGTGGGTCTTCCAGCTTAATTAGACAAGGAGAAATTAATAATGAATAAAACAGTATTAAAGATTGTTAGTCTTACAATGATGCTGGCACTTCTTTGTACAATGTTTATTATGCCTGTTAATGCAGCTGATGCTTCAGCAACAGCTTCTGTACGACTTGAAAAAGTTGTTGGAATGGCTGACTACAAAGGCAATTTATCAGAAGATAATAACATTTATAAAGCAGTAGTTAGTATCGATTCAACTAATCCATTAACACAGATTATGTTGGGCTTATCTTATGATTCAACTGTTCTTTCACCAAGAATGATGTCTAGTTCAGGTTCAATCGCTTGGCAGAGAGCAGCATCAGACGGTGGTAATGTTGCATATAGCAAATTAGGAAATCTTGCTGATGCAAATATGTACAATGATTTAGGTGAAGTTGTAGAAGATGAATTTGATATGATGGCTTGTGGCCCATCATATGCATCTTCTGGCTCAACATTTGCATCTAACTTACCAGCTACTTCAACAGAAGTATATGCAACTTGGATAACTCGTAATGGTTATGCAGCATCAGGCACAAACTATCGTGTAGTATTTGCTCAGTACTCACCAAATAGTGGTTCAACAGCTTGTACACTTATGCCGGAAATTGGCGAAGATATGTTTGAATTCTATTTCCAGGCAACTGGTGACCTTGATGGTACAGAAATTAAAGTAGCAATTGACGTTGCATATGATACAAATCCAACAAAATATGGTTCAAAGCTTTTCTACCATGGTGCAAACTCAACAAATACATCTTTTGCTGTAGTTAACAATGGTTCATACACATATGATGTACCATCACCTGTTTATGACAAGACATCACAGATTAGATACAACAGCGCTGAAACAAACGGCAAAGGCTCAGCTAACTTTGACGTAAGAACTCGTGCTGCTATGACAGCTGAAGATTTCGCAGAAATCTGCACATATAATGCAGAAACTAAAGAAACAAACATCACAAAAGTTGGTTTCGTTTATGCTGACAGCTCAGTTGGTCTTACACTTGATAACGCAGCAAAGGTTATCGGTGGTACAGAAGTTGATGGTTACGTTGATGTACCAGTTGAACATATCCAGTCGAAAGACGGAGAATACATCTGGACTTGTCTCATCACATATGTAGATGGCATGTATGATGATGCTGTTGACTCAGTAGGTTACATTGTTGTTGATGGTACAACATACTATTTCGACGCTGTTTATGCTACAGACTTTAGTGACTTGTATGATGCACAAAGTTCACATCTTCCTACAGCATAAGTTATAGGAAAAATACTTTATTAAATCATACAATTTATTATTGAAAGGAGCATATTATAATGCGTGAATATTTAACACCAGATTTCGAC
>CALAEV010000013.1 GCA_937892525.1 uncultured Clostridia bacterium | reverse complement strand
TTGTTGAGAACATTGTACCAACCTGTGAACGAAGTCCTTTACCAAGGTCTTCAAGACCTGCACCAACAACAAGACCGTCTTCTGAGAAAGCAGACTGTGAACGACCATAAACGAGCTGGAGGAAGATTTCTCTCATAGCTGTATTGATAGCATCACAAACAAGGTCTGTGTTAAGGCATTCAAGAAGAGTTTTGCCAGGAAGGATTTCAGCAGCCATAGCAGCTGAGTGAGTCATACCTGAGCAACCAAGTGTTTCAACAAGTGCTTCTTCAACAATACCTTCTTTAATGTTAAGTGTGAGTTTGCATGTACCCTGCTGAGGAGCACACCAACCGATGCCGTGTGAGAAGCCTGAAATATCTTTAATTTCATAAGCTTTTACCCAATTGCCTTCTTCAGGAATTGGAGCTGGACCGTGATGTGGGCCCTTTTTAACACAGCACATTTTTTCAACTTCATGTGAGTAGTTAATCATAATAAATGAAAACTCCTTTCATAATTTAACGGAATAATTCCTATCTTATAAATTATACAATTACTTGTCCGATTTTTCAATAGCAAAATTGACAAAAGATTGACAATGATAGAAGAAATTATTAAGTATAATTACATTATTTACTATTCGTCTTGCTCTATTCACCATAACAACAAGTTAAAAGAATAAGTTCTTATTATTTATAATGCTTTTGCAAATTTTTCAACTGTCTGATAACGATTGTTTGGATTTACATTTGTGCATTTTCGCACTATTTTTCCTACTCGCCACTTTGCAATCTCATCGCTTGGGTGTTTACCTGTAACCATAACGTTCAAAAGCACGCCTAAAGCATAAATATCTGTTCGTTCATCGCTTTGAGATATTCCTAATTGTTCAGGTGAAGCATAACCAACTGTACCCATCACAACAGTATCACGAGATTTTACCGACATTTTTCTTGATGCGTTAAAATCAATAAGAACAACTCTACCATTTTTGTCAACGACTACATTTTCAGGTTTAATATCCCTATGCACAAACCCCATTTGGTGTAAAACAGACAATCCATTACACACACCGGTCAGCACCTTTTTTGCGCCATTATAACGATATTTTCCACTTTCCATAATCTGTGCAATATTCATACCGTCAACAAATTCTTCAAGCACAATCTGACCGTCTTCAAGATTCACTACATCATACACTTCTGGCAGATTTTCGGTCTTGATGTCGCATAAACACTCATATATAGGAGTTGACTGCAAAAAACTATGTAGTACTAAATCCTTGTTGATTTCTTTATGCCGTAGTCTTAACGCTTTGCAATCGTTTTTTTCGGTAAGAACATTTACAACACTATAAGATTTCAAAACATTTTTAATGTATTCTTCTCTTGTCATATTCTCACCTCAATTATAAATACTACAATCCCATTCTTTCCACGCTGCATAATATTCGTTTGCACCGTATTGAGAACAATAAACATTAAAGTATTTAGAACCGTACAAGCACCAGCTCGTATCAGAAGTGTGAATAGTAAGTTTTCCTGTACGAATAGCTTTTTTAGGAAATACAGATGGGTCTGCGTACAGATATTCACCTGCAATATAAATATCTGTCAGGTTTTTACACTCTGAAAATGTTCCTGCTCCAATTTTATTAAGTTTTGGTGGCAAATACACTTTTCTTACGCTATCTTTAACAGCACTATCGTTAAAACTGTATCCCTGTGGATTGCTCATATTGATTGCAACAACAGTCTTTCCACCTATAGTCTCAGGGATTTTATAAACACCATTTGATGCTATATTTTTAAACCCTGTTATAGTAACAGCATCTGCAGTTTCCACCTTGTTGTAACGCTTGTCGTATTCACTTGAATATGCGCTACGATAATACCACACTACATTTTCAATCTGCTCACTGTTATTTGGCGAAGTTGTTGTAGTTGTAGTAGTTGTTGTTGTATCATTACCTGTATTTTTATTTGTTGTAGTTGTTTTGCCAGATGTTGTTTCTTGTGTTTTATCTGTATTTTTTGTTGTATCTTCTTTTTCGCTACCAGATGAACTTACAATGTCATCTTTTTCATTACTGGTTTGTTCTGTTTCAGTATTTTTGTCGCTTGCATTTGCATTTTCGCTTTTTTCTGCTGATGTTTGTTCATCAACAGTTGATTGTTCGTTATTTTCAACAACACCAGAATTATTATTTACAGGCTTATCATCGCCTTTTCTCACAAAAAAGCATACTGTTAAACTTATAATTATTAACAACAAAATGGCGGTTAACATTAACCACCATTTTTTCTTTTTCTTCACATCTACAATCTCTTTTTCATTAAGGGATTTCATACAATAAAGGCAGAATCGTGAATTTTCAGCCAACTCTGCACCACAAAAAGGACACTTCAATTTTGTCACCCCAAAGTTTCCAAATCATACTCAAAAAGTATTTCGTTGATTTCTACTATAGATAACTGCTTACAGATTCCATATATAACTATGCTATCAAAAGAAATTTTTACATATAAAGGCGAGTATCCGGCACATTTAAGAAGCGATTGAACTTCATCAAGATTTAACCCCATATCTACTGCAAGACATAATAGTTTTTTGCGTTCAGGCACGCGAAGTCCTGAAAAAATCTGATAAGAATACACTTCAGAAAGTTCGGATTTTCTTATTACTTCCGACTTTTTGAGCCCTTTTTCTTTAATAAGGTCATTGAGCATCTGCGAGAGACTTGCCGACACCATATACTCTTTGTTTTCATTGTAAAAAGTTTTAAAATCGTCACAAAGGCCTAATTCTTCAACTATTTTAGATGTATCTTTTTTCAAATTCCTCACCCAACTTTGTTTTCTTATGTTTTTTAGCATAGCAAATCACGCAAAATTTGTCAACTATGCTGGCAGCATAAGAAATTTGAAAAAATACTCGCTATAATAGGTAGAAAGATGAGGGAAGCTGTTTATAACAACTCCACATCTTCCGCCGATAGCATTGCAGAAATTGGCACTTCAAGTGCTTTCGCAAAAATGACCAAATCAATGTCGGTAACAAACCTCTCACCGTTTTCTACGCGACGAATGAAATAATGGTCAACATCAAACCCCAGCAACTGCATTTTTGTTGCCAGTTTTCGTTGAGATAGCTTTCTGCTCTTTCTCAACTCAGCAATTCGCCGACCACAAAGGTTGTTCGTGCCATCGGCGGCTTTGATTTTGAACATAAAAATCCCTCATTTTTTTGTTGAATAGTGTTTACTTTTTTACTATTGTATGATAAAATTACCGTAATATTGGTGAACACTATTCAACAATATGGGGGATTTATTATTTGTATCCTTTAAGGATTTTTATCCATTAAAAATATAGACATTTATTATGGAGGAATGGAAAATGGAAAAGAAAAGCACAAAGATTTTCAAAATGATTTTGAGTCTAATACTTGTAATTGCAATAGCATTGTCAAGTGCGATTATTATTCATAATCGTGATAACAAACCTGCAAGTGTAGAAATCAAAAATGGTTTATCTGCTTATGAACTGGCTGTGCAAAATGGTTATGAGGGCACGGTTCAGGAGTGGCTAAACACGTTAAATGGTAAATCAGCTTACGAAATTGCAGTTGAAAATGGTTTTTCGGGAAGTGAAAAGGAGTGGACGTCATCTCTTAAAGCAATTGCAGGTAAAGATGGTGTTGGAATTAAAACTGCATCATTTTCATCTGAAGGCGAGTTGATTATCAAGCTTTCCGACGGAACAACTATCAATATTGGTAAAGTAGCAGGAACAGACGGTGTCGATGGTAAAGACGGCGTTGATGGTAAAGACGGTGTCGATGGTAAAGACGGCATTGATGGTAAAGACGGCGTCGATGGAAAAGACGGCGTTGATGGAAAAGACGGCGTCGATGGTAAAGACGGCGTCGATGGAAAAGACGGCGTTGATGGAAAAGACGGTGTCGATGGTAAAGACGGCATTGATGGTAAAGACGGCGTCGATGGAAAAGACGGCATTGATGGTAAAGACGGCGTCGATGGAAAAGACGGCGTCGATGGAAAAGACGGTGTCGATGGAAAAGACGGCGTCGATGGTAAAGACGGCGTCGATGGAAAAGACGGTGTCGATGGAAAAGACGGCGTCGATGGTAAAGACGGTGTCGATGGTAAAGACGGTATAGACGGTAAAGATGGCGTCGATGGTAAAGATGGTGTAGGTATTACATCTGCAAACATTAACGAAGATGGTCAACTTGTGCTTACTTTTTCAGATGGTAAAATAGTAAATCTTGATAAAGTCGTTGGCACGAATGGTAAAAATGGTGCCGACGGTAAAGATGGCGTTGATGGTAAAGATGGTACTGGAATTCAAGAAATAATTATAGATAACGGTAACCTTAAAGTAACTCTTACTACAGGAACAATCCTTGACCTTGGTAATATTAAGGGTGAAAAAGGAGATAAAGGTGACCAGGGCGAGCAAGGTATCCAAGGTGAAAAAGGAGACAAGGGCGACCAAGGTGAACAAGGTATCCAAGGCGAAAAGGGTGACAAGGGCGACCAGGGTGAACAAGGTGTCCAGGGTGAAAAAGGAGACAAAGGCGACCAAGGTGAACAAGGTATCCAAGGCGAAAAGGGTGACAAGGGCGACCAAG
>CALAEV010000012.1 GCA_937892525.1 uncultured Clostridia bacterium | reverse complement strand
TTATTCTTACAATGATTCATCGTCTTATGCCAACAATTATTGAAGAGGGTAAGGTATTTATTGCAGAATCTCCACTTTATGAAATCCGTACAAAAGACGAAACATATTTCTGCTATACAGAAAAAGAAAAAATAGATGTGTTAGAGCAAATCGGCAATGCAAAATATACAATCCAACGCTCAAAAGGTCTTGGTGAAAACGATGCTGATATGATGTGGCTTACTACAATGAATCCTAAAACTCGTCGTCTTATTAAAGTTGAGCCAGATAGTATTGAGTCATATATGGAAGAAAAATTTGAACTCTTTATGGGGGACGACTTACAAGGCAGAAAAGACTTTATCGCAGAAAACGGTCATATGTATATTGACCTTGCAGACATTTCATAAAAGGAGGGATATGAATGGCTAGAAAGAAAAAAGTAGTTGAAACCGAAATCACCGAAGAGCAATTAAATGCCCACATTCTCGGTGCAGGTGAGGTTGTAACACAAAATATTACACATACTCTTGAAACCAACTTTATGCCATACGCCATGAGCGTTATCGTATCCCGTGCAATCCCTGAAATTGACGGTTTCAAGCCATCTCACAGAAAACTTCTTTATACAATGTATAAAATGGGATTGTTAAGTGGTGGCAGAGTAAAATCTGCAAATATTGTTGGTCGTACAATGCAGTTAAACCCTCACGGCGATGCTGCAATTTACGAAACAATGGTGCGTCTTTCTCGTGGTAACGAGAGTTTGTTGCACCCTTACGTTGATTCAAAGGGTAACTTTGGTAAGGCATATTCAAAAAATATGGCATTTGCTGCATCTCGTTATACTGAGGCAAAACTTGAATCAATTGCAAGCGAACTTTTCAAGGATATTGATAAAGATACAGTAGATTTTGTAGATAACTATGACGCTACAATGCTTGAGCCTACGCTTTTACCTGTTACATTCCCATCAATCCTTGTGAATGCAAATACAGGTATTGCCGTTGGTATGGCATCATCAATTTGTTCATTTAATCTTCGCGAAATCTGTGAAACAACAATCGGTCTTATTAAAGATAAAGATTTTGATGTTACAGAAACTCTTAAAGCACCTGATTTTATCGGTGGTGGTAAGATTATCTATAATCGCGACCAGATGGCTGAAATCTATCGTACGGGTCGTGGTGGATTTAAGGTAAGAGCAAAATATACCTACGATAAATCAAATAACTGTATTGATATTACTGAAATCCCACCAACAACAACTGCCGAAGCAATTATTGATAAAGTAATTGAAAGAGTTAAAGCAAATGCAATCCGTGAAATCAGCGATATTCGTGATGAGACTGATAAAAAAGGTCTAAAAATCACTATCGACTTAAAGCGTGGTACAGATGCTGATAAACTTATGCAGAAACTCTATAAAATGACAACTCTTGAAGACACATTCTCTTGTAACTTTAATGTGCTTATAGCAGGTGTTCCTCAAGTGCTTGGCGTTGCAGATTTGCTTTCAGAGTGGATTGCATATCGTACAGAGTGTGTAAACCGTAGAGTTTACTTTGATTTAACAAAGGCAAAAGATAAATTGCACCTCTTGTTAGGTCTTCAAAAAATCCTTCTTGATATTGATAAAGCAATTAAGATTGTTCGTGAAACTGAAGAAGAAGCAGAAGTTGTTCCTAACTTGATGATTGGTTTCGGTATTGATAAAATTCAAGCAGAATATGTTGCCGAAATTAAACTTCGTCATCTCAATCGTGAGTATATTCTCAAGCGTCTTAATGATGTTGAAGATTTGAAAAAACAAATCGAAGATATGGAAGATATTCTTTCAAGTAAAGCAAGAGTTAAGCGTATTATCGTTGACGAGCTTAAAGCAGTTGCAGATAAATACGGTAAAGACAGACGCAGTGAAATCGTTTACTCTCAAGAAATTGAAGAAGTTGAAGATGTAGTGGAAGAAATCCCTGATTATCCGGTAACATTGTTCTTCACAAAAGAGGGTTACTTTAAGAAGATTACTCCACTTTCACTTCGTATGAGTGGCGAACATAAACTTAAAGAGAATGACGAAATCATTTCAACTGTTGAAACAACAAATAGCGTTGAGCTTATGTTCTTTACAAATAAATGTCAGGTTTATAAAACAAGAGCCAGTGAGTTTGATGATACAAAAGCAAGTGTACTTGGCGATTATGTAGCAACAAAACTTCAAATGGACCCTGACGAAACTGCAATTTATATGGCAGTAATTAAAGAGTATAAGGGCTATATGCTTTTCTTCTTCCAGAATGGTAAGGTTGCAAAGGTAGATATTTCTGCTTATGAAACTAAAACCAACCGTAAGAAGCTTATTAAAGCATATTCTGATAAGAGCCCACTTGTAGCAGCAGTTTATGTTCCACAAGATAAAGAACTTGTTATTAAATCAACTGCAGGCAGATACTTGCTCTTTAACTCTGGCGCTATCTCTGCAAAGACTACAAAAGATAGTCAGGGTGTTGCAGTAATGACACTTAAAAAAGGTCATAGAGTTGATGAAGTAACTGACTTTACTGACGGCAGATTTGCAAAACCTGCTCGTTACAGAACAAAAACACTTCCATCGGCAGGGGCAATATTAAGTGCAGATGACCAAGGCGAACAGTTAACATTCTAAATTGGTTCTTTTTCTGCCTTCCCCTTGAGGGGAAGGTGGATTTTGCGAAGCAAAAGACGGATGAGGTGTAGTTCGCGAAAAAATAACTCAATTTAGCTCAGTGTCATTTTGAGCGCAGCGAAGAATCTCAAAATAAAATGTAGGGTGGGGGCTTGCTCCCACCGTTTTTATTGACAAAAATCACTTAAAATGATATATTTGATTTAAGATAACTTGAGTAAAAGGGGAGTGCAATATGAAAAAAATTATTAAAATAAGCGTTGTTGTGATGATTGTTATACTTATTTTGGCTTTCATTGCGTTTTTTGCTAATTCATTATTTGGTAACCCTATTTCTAAACATCTTGCTAAAAATACAGCGATTGAGTATATTGAAGAAAACTATCCAGATGATGATTGTCATATTAAAAATATAAATTATGATTTCAAATACGAAAATTATAATGTGCATATTATCTCCACTACAAATGAAAACATTGATTTTTCTTTGAATATCACACCAAAAGGTGAAGTGGCAGGAATTGAGTATTGGAAAAATCCCATTGAATCTGCAACCCCATTAACAGAAAACGAGCTTAAAGAGTTGTTTTTAGAAGCACATAAACTGTATGTTGAGTGGTCATCTCCTGCTGGGACATATCTCAATAAAGATTGGAACAATACTACAATAATTGATGGCGTTGAATATTTTGAAGTTGTTTCAACCGAAATCACTTCTGTTGACGAATTAAGAAATGAATACAGCAAATATTTCAGCGAAGAAATAGTAAAAGAAAATATTGATAAATATTATGTAATGCACAATGGCAAAATGTATGGCAATGCAGTTTTGGTAGAGGGTGGAGAAATTCCAAGTTCAAATTATGAACTAACTGTTCGTTCAAATACATCAACCGAATGTGATTTTACAGTTTCATTGTATATTGAAGATAGTAAAGATGAATTGTATTATAAATTAAAAGTTATTGACGGCGAATGGAAATTTACAGAAATATTTCCTTGGGTGACAATGGACGAAAACTTTAGTCTTTAATAAAAACAAAAACCGACCGTAAAATACGGTCGGGCAGACAGTTTCGCAAACGCAAATTAACCATTTGCTGTCTGCAAAAATAGTGTATGAAAAAATAATATTAAAATTCATTGAAAAAAATACCACTTTTTTATAAAAAACACTTGCATTTTTCGTTTTACTGTGTTAGAATATCAAGGCTGTGAAATATAGATGGTTTGGAGGTTACGAGAAATGACAGCAGTACAAATCGTGTTCGGTATTGTTCTTATATTGTTAGCACTTGCTCTTATCTTTATCGTGCTTGTTCAAGATAGCAATCAGCAAGGCCTTTCAGGTGCCATTTCTGGTGGTTCTTCAGAATCATTCTTTGGTAAAAACAAGGGCAGAACTGATGAAGCAAAAAAAGCATTTATCACAAAAATCCTTGCAGTAATATTTATGATACTCGCATTAGTAACAGTTATCGTTTCAATGTTCGCTTAATCAAAATTAAAAATCCCGAATTTTTCGGGAATATATGATCCACTAGCTCAGTTGGCAGAGCACTTGACTTTTAATCAAGGTGTCCGGAGTTCGAATCTCCGGTGGATCACCACAACAAAAGGACAGGTCTTTTGACCTGTCTTTTTTGTTTGCCGTATTTATGTGGAGATTCGAACTTGTGAGAGTTTTTGCGTTAAGAAAACGAGATTCACCGGACTGTTTTCTTAACGCTCAGATTATAGATTCACAATGCAAATAGGGAATTTGCATTGTGCTCTTCGCTAAAAACAGTCCACCGGACTGTTTTCTTAACGCTCAGATTATAGACTCACAATGCAAATGGGGGATTTGCATTGTGCTCTTCGCTAAAAACAGTCCACCGGACTGTTTTTTTAACGCTCAGATACTGCAGGCAGATTTCCAAGATTATCGTTTTCGTTATCGTTGGGGATTGATTTAAGATACTCGTTATCTCCACGGTGGGCAACGCCAACACCTGCAATTTCACCTTGCTTTGCCATCTGTACTGCTTGTGGCTTTTCTACAATAGAGTTGTCAGAAAGCTGATACCCTGTTACTCGTCCGTTTTCTTTAACAAGTCCAGTAATTCGTTTTGCATCTGATTTTGCATTTGGAATCTGGTCAAGGGTATTTTTGACAAGCTCATTTCCGTTTATAGTATTTTCATTGTTAGTCATATTTCCACTCCTTTTCGGTAGTTTTTGCATTTACAAATATTTTATTCAAATGCAAAATCACTCATAATAAATATGAAAAGGGGATTGAACGAAAAATGCAGTAATGGTATAATTTATTTAATGTATTTAGTTTGTGAGGCGAGCAAATGAACAGAAAAATTGACGGAACATTCTTTGAATTTCATCATCACAACACCCCTGAGGGTAAATATTGGAATCCTGCAATCGACCAATTTACAGCAGAAAACTGGCGCCAGAAGGTAAAAGAAATTTCGGCTTTAGGTATGGAATATATTGTAGTTATGGCAACGGCACTTTATGACAAGTGCTATTTCAAATCGTCAGTTTTTCCCTTTGCAGATATTCCTTGCGCCGACACTATTGAAGAATTACTTCAAGAAGCCGATAACTGTAATATAAAGGTATTTTTAGGTAACGGATTTTACGGCGATTGGACAAAAGCAAGCCAGAATATTACAAGTAAAGAGGTAATCGACCGTTCATTTCGCGCTATGGAAGAATTAGCAACCCTTTATGCTCATCATAAAAGTTTTTACGGTTGGTATTTCCCTGATGAAACTTGTATAATACTTAAATACTCAAAAGATTTTATGAATTATGTAAATCTTTGTTCTGCTCGTTGTCATTTGCTTACTCCTGAAAAGAAAACTCTTATAGCCCCTTATGGCACAAATCTTGTAATGGCAAATAACAAATTTATTCGTCAACTTACAGAGCTTGATGTTGATTTTATTGCATATCAGGATGAAGTTGGAGTCCGCAAAACTAAAGTTGACGGAACAAAACGACTTTTTGAAAAAATTCGCAAAGCTCATGATAAAGCAGGCCGTTCAGAACTTTGGGCAGACATTGAACTTTTTGATTTTGAAGGAATGGTGTATAAAAGTGCATTAGTTCCTGCACCATTTGAACGAATCCAAAAACAAATCGAAAATGTTGCTCCTTATGCTGATAAAATTCTTGGTTATCAGTATTTAGGACTTATGAATCCAATAGATTCAAAAGCGTTTGCAGGGCACGAAAAATCAACAAAATTATATCAAGATTATAAAGACTACATTGAAAAATAGATTTTTCTTGACTCTTACGTTGCGTAATAGTATATACTCCTTTTGTGAGGTGATTAAATGAAAATGCAAATCAATGAGTTCGCTAGACTCACGGGTGTAAGTGTGCGCACACTGCATTATTATGATGAAATAGGGTTGTTGACTCCTGCTTATGTTGATAAGTTTACAGGATATCGTTATTACGACGAAAATTCTATTCTTCGTATGCAAGAGATTCTCTTTTATCGTGAACTAGATTTTTCTCTAAAAAGCATTATGAACATTTTATCAGCTCCCGATTATGACAAAGAAAAAGCACTGAATGAACAGAAAAAGCTTCTTGTTCTTAAAAAAGAACGATTAGAAAGATTGATTTCTGCCATAGATAGTGCCAAGAAAGGAGAAAATATTATGAACGCATTTGATAACACAGAATTTGAAAACTATAAAGACGAATTCAAAGAAAAATGGGGTAAAACCGACGCTTACAAGGAGTACTCTCAAAAAACAAAGGGTTATTCAAAAGATGATTTCAACGCAATGGGCGAGGGATTAGAAAATATTCTCGAAGATTTTGCAGTTTGTATGAATAGTGGGTCAAGTCCCGATTCAATCGATGCACAAGCCCTTGTAGAAAAACTTCAAAGCTATATAACCGAGAATTTCTATACCTGCACAAATGAAATTTTAGCAGGTCTTGGTCAAATGTATGTAGCCGACGAGCGTTTTAAGAATAATATTGATAAGCACTCACTCGGCACAGCAGAATTTGTAAGCAAAGCAATAAAAGTTTATTGTAAATAAGTTGGTGAAAATATGATTTTATATTTCAGTGGCACGGGCAACAGTAAATATGTTGCAGAGCAAATCGCGAAAATTACAAATGACGAATTAGTAAGTATCAACGAAAAAATTCAAAAGAAAGATACTGATAAAATTGCCGTGCAAGACAGACTTGTTTTTGTTGTGCCTACTTACGCTTGGCGAATTCCAAGAGTTGTACGTGATTGGATTATAAAAACAGACTTCTGGTATGATGAAAATACTTGGTTTGTAATGACTTGTGGTAGCGAAATTGGTAATGCAGAAAAGTATAATAAAAAGCTTTGTAATAAAAAAGGCTTTAACTATATGGGTTCAGCACAGGTCGTAATGCCTGAAAATTATATTGCTATGTTTGATTCGCCAACCACAGAAGAAATCGAAAAAATCGTTACTAAAGCAGATAAAGAAATCGAAAACATCGCAAATCAAATCAAACAAAACAAGCCATTTGCAACTCCACGCAATAATATTCAAGATAAATTTATGAGTGGCCCTGTGAATATGCTTTTTTACCCTATGTTTGTGAAAGATAAAGATTTTTATGCCGATGATAAATGCACAAACTGTGGCAAATGCGTAAAAGTCTGCCCACTTAATAATATCGAAATCAAAAATAACAAGCCTGTGTGGAATAAAAACTGTACTCATTGTATGGCGTGTATTTCATATTGCCCTACAAGCGCAATAGAGTATGGTAAGAAAACCCTAGGCAAACAAAGATATAAATGTGAAAGGTAAAGTAGATGTTATGACGGCAAAATTATTTGTAAGCGCAATCCTTAAGTTTTCATTAGGTGTAGTTTTAGTAGGACTCTTAATATTCTTACCGGCAGGCACATTCGCATATTTTAATGGTTGGCTCTTTATGGGGATTTTGTTTGTCCCAATGTTTTTAGCAGGGCTCGTTATGATGGCAAAAAATCCAAAATTATTACAGTCCAGACTTGATGCAAAAGAAAAACAAAAAGAACAAGATGTTGTTGTAAAACTTAGCGGACTTATGTTTCTTGCAGGGTTTATAGTTGCAGGTTTTGGTGTTCGCTTTAATTGGTATATCTTACCCAAAGCTGTTGTAATTGCAGGTGCAGTTATCTTTTTAATTGCATATATTCTCTATGCTGAAGTGTTAAGAGAAAATACATATCTTTCTCGTACAATTGAGGTGCAAGAGGGACAAAAGGTTATTGATACAGGGCTTTATGGTATGGTAAGACATCCAATGTATAGCGTTACTTTGCTTTTGTTTTTATCAATGCCAATAGTGTTAGGTTCAATATACTCTTTCGTAATTTTTCTTGCATATCCATTTATAATCGCAAAAAGAATTAAGCACGAAGAAGAATTTTTAGAAAAAGAACTGAATGGCTACAAAGAATACAAGCAAAAAGTAAAATATCGTTTAATTCCATTTATCTGGTAAAGGACTAAATATGAGTGTTGAATTAGTAAAGGCATATACATATAAAAATGAAGTCAAA
This sequence comes from uncultured Clostridia bacterium, assembly GCA_937892525.1. Classification (GTDB taxonomy): domain Bacteria; phylum Bacillota; class Clostridia; order Oscillospirales; family Acutalibacteraceae; genus Fimenecus. The sequence continues at coordinate 4,385 of CALAEV010000012.1, read as the reverse complement.
GAATTGTTTGCTGAATATACAGAAATGTTAATTGAGGGAGATAGTAACTTCAAAAACTATTTAGAGTTACAAAATTATGACCATGAAATAGAAAATTTAGAAGGAAAATATGGTGAGCCTGATGGCAGACTTTATCTTGCATATTTTGATGGAACTTTAGCAGGATGTATAGGACTTCGAAAAATTGATAATGATAATTGTGAACTTAAGCGTCTTTATGTAAAATCACAGTTCCGTGGTAAGAAAATAGCAGGTTTTCTTGTAAAACATATTATAAATGAAGCAAAAGAAATCGGTTATAAGCACATTTTATTAGACACTCTGCCATTTCTTGAAACTGCAATAAATATGTATAAAAAATATGGCTTTTACGAAATCGAAAGCTATAATAATAGCCCAATGGAAAATCTTATTTATCTTAAATACGATTTATAGCACTACTTTTGGTTGAAACTCCTCACTCAACCAACGGTTTGTAGACTTTAAGGGCAAAAAATCCTATACTGAAGATGAAAGGAGGCAATAGTATGGACCAACTCAAAATCGGTAGGTTTATAGCAGAACGCAGAAAACAAAACGAACTTACTCAAATGCAGTTAGCCGAAAAACTTAACATTACCGACAGGGCCATATCAAAATGGGAAAACGGAAAATCGTTGCCCGATTCATCCATAATGCTTGAACTTTGTGAAGTGTTAGGCATTACAGTAAATGATTTATTAAGTGGGGAGGTAGTTACAATGAATGACAACAAAAATTCAGAAAAACTCTTGTTAGAAATGGTAAAAGAGAAAGAAAAAGCCGACGAAAGATTATTAACTATTGAAATAGTTATAGGTACTATCAGCACAGTTTTATCTTTAGCACTTTGTTTGGTAGCGGCTTATGCACCAATGGTAAGTTGGTTAAGAGTAGTGTTGTTTGTTACCGGTTTGGTATTCCTTCTTGTTATAGCTTTCTGTATGTTGAAAATTGAACAAGTTGCGGGTTATTACGAGTGTGAGCATTGTCGTAATAAGTATGTTCCCTCATATAACAGCGTGGTATGGGCTATGCATGTTAATCGTACAAGATATATGAAATGCCCTGAATGTCATAAATGGTCATGGCAGAAAAAAGTAATAAGTAAAGATAACTAATAAAAATCCTCACAGAAAACAAATACTGTGAGGATTTTGTTGTTTGTTGTCTTAATATATAAATTAAAAACATAGTAAAATTATGATTTTGTATTGACATTGAGAGTTAAAAAATATATAATATTTGAGCAACTGAAAAGGACCACTAGCTCAGTTGGTTAGAGCATCCGGCTCATAACCGGACGGTCATAGGTTCGAGTCCTATGTGGTCCACCAAGAAAACACCTAACTTTTTGTTAGGTGTTTTTTATTAATGTATTGTGTATATAAGGACTCGAACCTGTGAAAAATATTTTAACAAATTAGAGTTTGTCGAACTCTTTGTATAGATACAACCTATTACCCTCCCTCATTGTGGGAGGTGGCAAAATCAAAGATTTTGACGGAGGGAGTTTTGCGATTACACATATTACTCCCTCAGTCTGCTTCGCAGACAGCTCATTACTCGCCTGCCGGCTCAGACAGTGCTTCTACTTCGTAGAGGTGTCCGCCGGACACCCGCACCCTCTAAGAGGGAGCAAACGGGCGATTCGTGAATCGCCCCTACTATAATCGCAACGCAGTTCCTACACTTTGCATTTTGCACTTTGCATTCTGTTCGACAAACTATAATTTGAATATCAAGATTTTTTGAGATGTTATTGCATATTCATAACACACAGTAAAATGCTCTAAAACCGCCTTAAATAAAGGGTTTTCCGCAAACAACTCATTTCATCCCATCGTACGGTGTTACACCGTTTTACTCTTGTCCCGAAAGATTATAAGGGCAAAATCAAGGGCAAGAATCATCATAATTTTAGTTTTTAGATTTGGGAAACGAACTGTTGCAATGTGAATTTACAAATGAATTGAGGACTTATCGTGAAGATATCCAAATTATTTGCAATCACATTGCAGTCGAAAACCAGACTTATTTTCTTTTCTGTCGCAGAAGTATATAATCTACTGCTTGGCTTGTATCTGAAGGACTTTCTTGTTCTTTCACCCATGCTATTGACGTTCTATTTGCTCTCGGCATTGCCAGCATTGTTCTTACTGATTGATGTACGATCCAAAAGTATGAGAGCAGTTATTTTCGTCAGCGTTGGATTGATCCTTCTGATGAACATTGCCTATACGTTGAATTGCCGTAGAGTAATTGCCTTTCCAACAGTTATCTCTCTTATGTTTGAGGTGCTGTATTTCGGTGCCTTTGTAAAAAGTTCCCGCAAGGACAGTTTCGTGACGAAAATTTGTGTATTGGCAGTAACAGCACTCATTTTGGTCGCGTTGATCTCCGCATACAATTTCGTATGCAAACCGGAGGCTCTTTATCTTAGCAACGGCGGTGCAACCCTGTGGGATACGCAGACGGAAGAGCTTGCTGACGAGATTTGTGCAGACTGCGACACCGATGCCGAAAAGGTTCAGGCGTTCTACGGTTGGATCGTATCGAACTTTGAATACGACTATGACTACTATCCTTTCATTCAGTATTTCGATGTACAAAAAACGCTGCGAACCAAACAAGGTCTTTGTTTTGATTTCGCGCACTTGTTCGCCGCATTTTGCCGGAGTCAAAATATCCCTTGCTATGCTGTTGACGGAATATCCTATAAAGACTGCTCAGATCGGCACACTTGGAACCGCGTGTACTATGACGGGACTTGGTGGAATGTTGATATAACGAACGATATAACAAGCACAGCCAACGGCAAAAAGCTTTATGGGTTCCACGGATTGGAAGGTGCTTTTGTTCCCGACGAAGATTTTTTCATAACGAAAATCTATTGAAACGAATATGTCAAAAGGACGGTAACCAATTTTGGTCACCGTCCTTAATTTGTTTAGTGCTTTTGCGTATATGGTTTACTTCTTGGTTAACCCCTTAACGAGATTGGCGATGCTCTCAAGCTGTTGGTCATCCAGCTTTTTTAGATCGCTAATGATGCCGTTGAGCTTGGTAGGATTTTTGGTATTGAGATCAAAGAACTCACTTACCGAAACACCTAAGTAATCGCAGATATAGAAAATACCCACCAAGGAAGGCAACGACTTTCCCGACTCAATGTTATTGATGTAGCCGGGATTCTGACCAATAGCCAAACTCATTTCCCGTGCAGATACGTTTTTCTTTTCACGCAGTTGCGCTAATCGCAAAGCAAAATCCTTTTCGTCCATAATCTCACCGCCTTTTATAATATTGTACCCTATACAGGTGGCAAAATTATTGGTTGACAGGCTGTAAAGGTGTTGCAATATTGGTTTATATATGATATAATGGAGAAAATGTAGGAACTGAGCCTATAAACGATTCTGAATGACCGCTATACACACGCATGATGAGATAGCTGAGTCATTGGAATAGCCCACCGGACACAAACGGTTCGGTGGGCGTTTTAATAAGGAGCAAGATATGAGGATTTATTCTGTGGCGTTTTTTGGTCACCGATACGTGGACAATATCATAAAGGTAGAGAACCTTCTGGAAGAGCAGATACGAAGACTTATTGACGAAAATGAGTACGTGGATTTTTTAGTTGGACGCAACGGGGACTTTGATCAATGTGTATCTTCGTCTGTGCTTCGCGTACGAAAAAATCATAGGGACGATAACAGTGCCCTGGTGTTGGTGCTGCCGTATCCCACGGCTGAGTATCTTAATAACGAAAATTACTTTCATGACTATTACAGCGACATAGAGATCTCCCATGCGGCATCAATGGCACACCCTAAATCTGCTATCCAAATTCGCAACCGTGAAATGGTTGACCGTGCTGACCTTATTATCTGCTACATTGAACACGAAAATGGAGGTGCCTGGCAGACGGTAGATTATGCAATTAAGCAAGGCAAAACGGTAATTAACCTTGCAGACGAGACAGATACATAGGAGAAGATGAAAATGACGGAAAAGACAAAGAGAATTATAGCAACCATTGCTGCCGAGCATGGCATTACCCCCGAAGAAGTGGAACACGAAATGATGGAAGCAATACGTGCGGGCATGGCTTCACCCGATCCACACGCACAAGCGTTGTGGAAGCAAATCTGTCCCAATGGAAAAGAACCTGACTTGGATACCTTTCTTTCCCTTGTGGCAAATCGCGTGGATATGATGATGGACGGGCAGAGGCCCAAGAAAAACGGAAAGGATTTTCTCTCCTGAAATCTGAAAAGTTTATGTCTTTCCCGAAAACCGTAGATTTTTGGAAGAATTTGTGCTATAATGTAATTTGTGAATCTGTGTACATACACAAAAGC
>CALAEV010000011.1 GCA_937892525.1 uncultured Clostridia bacterium | reverse complement strand
GGTAAAAGTACACTTTTTAATAAACTTATCGGTAAGCGTCTTTCAATTGTTGACGATACACCAGGTGTTACTCGTGATAGAATTTATGGCGATTGCGAATGGCTTGGTCACGAAATGCTTTTGATTGATACAGGTGGTATTGAGCCATATTCAGACGATATAATTCTTTCACAAATGCGTCGTCAGGCACAACTTGCCATTGATAGTGCAGATGTGATTATATTTGTAACTGATGTGCGTACAGGTGTTGTGGCTACTGATGAAGAAGTTGCAACAATGCTTATTAAGAGCAATAAGCCGATTATTCTTTGCGTTAATAAGGCAGACTCATTAGGCGAGCCACCTGCAGAGTTTTATGAATTCTATAATTTAGGACTTGGCGACCCAATCCAAGTTTCAGCTGCGCACGGCCACGGTACAGGCGACTTGCTTGATAAAGTCCTTGAATACTTGCCTGAAGAAACTGAAACAGAAGACGAAAATGATACTGTAAAAGTTGCAGTTATCGGTAAACCAAATGCTGGTAAATCTTCTCTTATCAATAAAATCGCAGGGGAAGAGCGCGTTATCGTTTCAAATATTGCAGGTACAACAAGAGATGCAACTGACACATATATTGACAATGCTCACGGCTCATTTATGTTTATTGATACTGCTGGATTACGCCGTAAAAGTAAGGTTGAAGACCAGATTGAAAAATATTCAGTAATTCGTGCTCGAATGGCAGTTGAACGTGCCGATGTTTGCGTTATTATGATTGACGCTGCAGAGGGCTTTACAGAACAAGATTCAAAGGTTGCAGGTATTGCTCACGAGCTTGGTAAGGCTTGCATTATTGCAGTTAATAAGTGGGATTTAGTTGAAAAAGACGGTCAGACAATGGACAAATACCGTAAAAAACTTATGAACGATTTCTCATTTATGAGCTATGCACCAATTATCTTTATTAGTGCTAAAACAGGTCAAAGAATTGACCGACTTTTCGAACTTATTAAATTCGTTGATGCACAGAATGCAATGCGCATTTCAACAGGTAAACTTAACGATGTTCTTGCAAATGCAACTGCTCGTGTTCAGCCACCGTCAGATAAAGGTAAACGCTTAAAAATCTACTATATGACTCAGGCGTCAACAAGACCACCAACATTCGTTTGCTTTGTAAACAATAAAGATTTGTTCCATTATAGTTATCAACGCTATATTGATAACCAGATTCGTGAAGTTTTCGGTCTTGAAGGCACACCAACTCGATTTGTTATCCGTGAACGCGATAAGAACAATAAAAAATAATTCGCAATTCGTAATGCGTAATTCGAAATTGTAGGGGCGATTCACGAATCGCCCTTTTTCTATGCCTTGAAAAAATAAATGAAATATGCTAATATGTATTCAAATATATGTTGAGGTTGAGTAATGAAAAAGAAAATATTTTTTCGTTGGAACAATATATGGAATATTTGTTTTGCTATATTTTTAGGAACACTCATTTATGTCTTTATTTTTGAACAAGAATTTTTATTGAGTAGCGAACAAGATGATGTCTTTTTAAAAATTTTCTTTTTTGGCATAGGATTATGTTCTTTTTTCTTATCAAGAGTTGTGATAGCAGATGAAGAAAAAGTATATGTTTGTAATTTTATAGGAATGACATTGTCGGTAATTTATTGGAAAAACTGCACCAAGTGTTTTATAGGCAATATTTTAGAAACACACAATAAGAGTGTTTCGACATTCAAATATATTATAATTAAAGATAAAAATCATAAAAAAGTCAAACCTAATTCAACTAAACAAGATTGTGCTATCATAGTTGATTACAGCAAGAAAAGGAAAGAAATTCTGCAAAAATTTTACGGAAGAAATATAAATGAAAATATAAATATGATATACAAATAAATGATGTGTAAGTTTCAATTGTTTCAATTATTAACAAACTGAAAATTATGTGTAAAAAGGGACTATTTTAGTCCCTTTTTTCTTGCCATTTATAATGTAATATGTTATAATTGATTGATTATATAGTGAGGTAGTATGTCATGGTAATTTTAGGCATCGACCCAGGCTATGCAATAGTGGGTTGGGGAGTAATCGATTACACAGCAAATCGCTTTCAGGTGTTGGCTTACGGTGCAGTTACAACCGAGGCAAAAACACCATTTAATGAGCGTCTTGAAACTGTGTATGACGGAATTTGCGACATAATAAATAAATATAAACCTGAAGCATTGGCTATTGAAAAACTTTTTTATAATACCAACGCAAAAACAGTTATTGACGTTGCACAGGCAAGGGGAGTTATAAACCTTGCAGCCCAAAAAAATGGGCTCGATATTTTCGAGTACACACCGTTACAGGTTAAACAGAGTGTTGTGGGCTATGGTAGAGCCGAGAAGAAACAAGTGCAAGAAATGACAAGGGTTATCTTAAAACTTGAAAAAATTCCAAAGCCAGACGATACTGCCGATGCTCTTGCAATGGCAATCTGCCACGCTCACGCAAGCGGCTCACTTATGGGAAGATTAAATAAATTGAAATAAGGAAAAATTATTATGATTTATTCAGTAACAGGAAATGTAGTTGACTTTGATACTAACACAGTTTGTGTTGATGTGAATGGCGTTGCTTTCCGTTGTATGACTACTCTTACAACTTCGCAAAAATGCGCATCAATGGGAATGAAAGTTACACTTTACACATATTTAAATGTTCGTGAAGATGCTATGGAGTTGTTTGGATTTTACGATAAGACCGAAATGGATTGCTTTAAAATGCTCATAACAGTAAACGGCGTTGGCCCTAAAATGGGACTTGCAATCCTTTCAGAGCTTACGCCTGATAAAATCGCACTTAGTATTGCAGCAGGGGACCATAAAGCACTTACAAAAGCCAACGGTGTTGGTCCTAAACTAGCACAGCGTATTTGTATGGAACTTAAAGACAAAGTGGGTAAGGCATTCGCAGGTGCCAACTCATCAGTCGATTTAACTGCAGTAAGCTCTACTCTTACAAACTCAAATAGTGCTGAGGCAATTGCAGCCCTTGAAATGCTAGGTTATTCACAGAGTGATGCAAGTGTAGTAGTCAGCAAAATTGACCCATCACTTTCAGTTGAAGATATTATTAAAAAAGCACTCAAAATGCTTTCATTAGGTTAAGGAGGATTAAATTATGGATTTCGAAAATGAAAACAGAATAATGACTCCTGGCTTTACAGAATCAGACCACGACATTGAAATTTCATTAAGACCTAAAACCTTAACTGAATATATCGGTCAGGAAAAAGCAAAAGAAAATTTGAAAGTATATATTGAAGCTGCTAAAAACCGTGGTGACACACTTGACCATGTGCTTTTGTATGGACCTCCGGGACTTGGCAAAACTACTCTTGCAGGTGTTATTGCTAATGAAATGGGTGTTCAGATTCGTGTAACATCAGGTCCTGCAATTGAAAAACCAGGCGACCTTGCGGCGCTCCTTACAAACTTAAACGAAGGCGATGTACTCTTTATTGACGAAATTCATCGTCTTTCTCGCGCAGTTGAAGAAGTTCTTTATCCTGCTATGGAAGATAATGCCCTTGATATTATTATCGGTAAAGGTCCGTCAGCAAGAAGTATCCGTCTTGACTTGCCACGTTTCACACTTGTTGGTGCTACAACTCGTTCGGGTCAACTTTCAGCACCACTTCGTGATAGATTTGGTATTCCTTTACGTCTTGAACTTTATACACCTGAAGAATTGGCTCAGATTGTTAAGCGTAGTGCAGGAATCCTTGATATTTATGCAGACGACGGTGGTGCGCTTGAAATCGCATCACGCTCACGTGGTACACCTCGTATTGCAAACAGACTTCTTAAGCGTGCTCGCGACTTTGCTCAGGTTATGAGCAACGGCGTAATCAGTGAAGACAACGCTAAAATTGCTCTTGGCAGAATGGAAATTGACGAAATCGGTCTTGATAATATTGACCGTCTAATGCTTACAACCATGATTCGTAACTTCAACGGTGGACCTGTAGGACTTGAAACTCTTGCAGCTACAATCGGCGAAGAAGCAATTACAATTGAAGATGTTTATGAGCCATATTTGTTGCAAATTGGTTTTCTTGAGAAAAAACCTCGTGGCAGAGTGGCAACACCTTTAGCATATAAGCATTTGGGTTATAATATACCTGATACAAACAATAAAGCGAATTCTCAAACTTCATTATTTTAAGGAGAAATCAGAATGGGCAGACTTTTTGGTACAGACGGCGCTCGTGGCGTTGCTAATACAGAGCTTACTTGTGAATTATCAATGCAAATAGGCAGAGCAGCTGCTATGGTATTAAGCAAAAACTTAAATGGTAGAAAACCAAAGGTTCTTATTGGTCTTGATACTCGTGCGTCTTCACAAATGCTTGAAAATGCAATTACAGCAGGTCTTTGTTCGGTTGGTGCTGATGTGTTGAAATTAGGTGTAGTGCCAACTCCTGCAGTTGCTTATCTTGTAAAAGAATATGGTTATGATGCAGGTATTATGATTTCTGCTTCCCACAACCCTTGTGAATATAACGGAATTAAGATTTTTCAGTCAAACGGTTACAAATTACCTGATGAACTTGAAAATGAAATTGAAGCAATTATTCTTGATAATGCCATAGAAATTCCAACTCCAATCGGTGGTGAGGTAGGTAAAGCTAAAAGAAAATCAGATGCAATTAACGATTATATTGAACATCTTCTTTCTGCTACAAATATGAGTTTTAAAGGATATAAAATTGCACTTGATTGTGCTAATGGCTCGTCAAGTGTTTCAGCAGAAGAAGTTTTCACTCGTCTTGGTGCAGAAGTAATAGTTATAAGCGATAAACCTGATGGTACAAATATCAATAAAGATTGTGGCTCAACACACCTTGAAAACTTGCAAAAGGTTGTAGTCGAAAATGGTTGCGATTTAGGTTTTGCTTTTGACGGTGATGCCGACAGAATGTTAGCAGTTAACCATACAGGCGCAGAAGTGGATGGCGACAAGTGTATTGCAGTTTGTGCAAAGCATATGAAACAACTTGGTAAACTCAAAAAAGATACAGCAGTTGTTACTGTTATGAGTAATATGGGCTTCTTCAAATTCTGTGAAGATAACGGAATTAAATGCGAAAAAACTAAAGTCGGTGACCGTTATGTTCTTGAAAATATGAGCGAAAATGGATACAGTATCGGTGGCGAGCAGTCAGGTCATATTATCTTCTTAAAATATGCAACAACAGGTGACGGACAGCTTTCAGCAATTCAACTTTTAGCAGTTGTAAAAGATACAGGCAAAACTCTTAAAGAACTTGCAGACGAAATGGAAGTTTATCCACAAGTGCTTATAAATGTCCGTGTTTCAAAATTCGGTAAAGCACAGTTCCCTAAAGATAAAGAAGTGCAGAACGCAATTAAAAAAGTTGAAGAAAAACTTGGTAATGACGGCAGAATCCTTGTTCGTGTATCAGGCACAGAGCCTCTTATTCGTGTAATGCTTGAAGGTAAAGATTATGATAGAATTAAAGAACTTGCTGAATCTGTCGCATCAGTAATTAAGGAAAGATTAGTATAATGAGAGTTGCAGATAACTGGAAAGATTATGAACTTATAGATTGCTCTTGTGGTGAGCGTCTTGAAAGATGGGGGAATATTACGCTTATTCGTCCTGACCCACAAGTAATCTGGAAAACAGAAAAGAAAAATCCACTTTGGCGCAAAGCAGATGCAATCTATCATCGTTCAAATTCAGGTGGTGGTCAGTGGGAAATCAGAAATAAAATTCCTGATTTCTGGACTATAAACTACCGTGATTTAACATTTAATATTAAAACAATGGGATTTAAGCACACAGGTCTTTTCCCTGAACAGGCAACAAACTGGGACAAGGTTGCAAAAGTCATTAAAAATGCAAACCGTGAAGTTAAAGTCCTTAATTTGTTTGCTTATACAGGTGGTGCTACTGTTTCTGCACTTAAAGCAGGGGCTAGTGTATGCCACGTTGATGCATCAAAGGGTATGACACTCTGGGCAAAAGAAAACGCAGTTTCTTCAAGTGTTGCCGATAAACAGGTACGTTGGATTGTTGATGATTGTATTAAATTTGTTCAGCGTGAAATACGCCGTGGCAATAAATATGACATAATCATTATGGACCCACCATCTTATGGCAGAGGACCTGGTGGGGAAGTCTGGAAACTTGAAAACGAGGTTTACGGATTCGTTGAACTTTGCAGTCAGGTGTTAAGTGATGACCCACTTATGGTACTTATAAATTCATATACAACAGGACTTAGTCCATCAGTTATGGAATACATTTTAGGCGCAGTTGTAAAAACCAAGTTTGGAGGTCAGGTAACAGGTAGCGAAATCGGACTTCGTGCTACTGAAAACGGACTTATACTTCCTTGTGGTGCAAGTGCAATTTGGGAGGTAACCACTGATTAAATCACGGTTACTTGGAGTAAAAAATGAGTATTATAGAATTTAAAAATGTTACATTCCGTTACGAAAGCGATGACGACGGTGTTGTTTTATCACCTGCAGTAAAAGACTTTTCATTAACAATTAATGAGGGCGAATTCATAGCAATCCTTGGCCATAACGGTTCGGGTAAAAGTACTATTGCAAAACTCAGTAATGGACTTTTACTTCCAGAAAGTGGCGACGTAATCGTTAACGGAATGAATACAAAAAATGAAGATTACGATATAAATATAAAACAGACGGTTGGCGTAGTTTTTCAGAATCCTGATAATCAGATTGTTGCAACTATTGTTGAAGAAGATGTTGCGTTCGGTCCTGAAAATCTTGGTATAGAGCCACAAGAAATCCGTCGCAGAGTTGACGAATCTCTTAAAATTGTGGGAATGTATAATTACAGAAACCACGAGCCACACAAACTTTCAGGTGGCCAAAAACAGCGTGTTGCAATTGCAGGTATTATTGCTATGGAACCTCGTTGTATTATTCTTGATGAGCCAACTGCAATGCTTGACCCTGAGGGCAGGCGCGACGTAATGAAAGCAATAAAAAGACTTAATCGCGAATTAGGTATTACAGTAGTTTTCATTACTCATTATATGGAAGAAGCAGTTGAAGCCGACAGAATTGTGGTTATGGATGATAGCAGACTTTTAATGGATGGTACTCCTAAAGAAGTCTTTGCAAATCCACAAAAAATCCGTAGCATCGGTCTTGATGTACCACAGACTTGCCAACTTGCAGAACTTCTTAAAAATGATGGTATTAACCTTAAAAACGATTTGTTAAGTATCGACGAATTGGTAGAAAATTTAGATGATTTATTGAAAGGTCAGTAAAAGATGTCTCACCTTGAAACGCAAAATTTAACATTTACCTACGGTGAGGGTACTCCGTTCAAAATCACTGCACTTGACAATGTGAATATTTCTCTTGAAAAGGGCGAGTTTGTAGCCATAATCGGTCATACAGGCTCTGGTAAAAGCACACTTGTTCAGCACCTTAACGGACTTCTTAAAGCATCAAGTGGTAGCGTGTTACTTGATGGCAAAAATATTCACGAGAATAAACAAACTCTTTTTGATGCACGTTTTCGTGTAGGACTTTGCTTTCAATACCCTGAATATCAACTTTTTGAAGAAACAGTATATAAAGATATTGCTTTTGGTCCTACTAATATGGGACTTTCAAAAGGCGAAATTGATGAACGAGTTAGAAGTGCTGCAAAGTATGTTGGCATTCCTGACGAAATGCTTTCTAAATCTCCATTTGACTTGTCAGGTGGCGAAAAAAGACGAGTAGCTATTGCTGGTGTTATTTCAATGGAGCCTGAAATACTTATTCTCGATGAGCCTACAAGTGGCCTTGACCCAATGGGTCGCGAGCAGATTTTAGAACTTATCAAAAATTACCGTGAGAAAACAGGTAAAACAGTTATTATTGTATCTCACAGTATGGATGATGTTGCTCGTTTTGCTACAAAAGTAATCGTTATGAATGACGCGAAAGTTGAAATGATAGGTACAGTTGACAAAGTGTTTGAAAAATCATCTCGTCTTCGTGAAATCGGACTTTCTGTACCTCAAATTACAGAGATTTTTATAAAACTTCGCGAAAAAGGGTACAATGTCAGCGAGAAAATATATACGGTGGAGCAAGGTTACCTTGAACTCAAAAAGCTTTTTGAGGGGAGTGTGACTAATGATTAAAGATATCACAATTGGTCAGTATTTCCCATTGAACTCAACTATTCATAAGCTTGACCCAAGAACAAAATTGCTTTTTACAGTTGTATTTATTGTAATGGTTTTTGTTTCAAACAACTTTGTTTCATTGTTTTTCTGTTTGTTTACAGGTGTTGCAATAATATCAATGTCAAAAATCCCTGTAAAAACAGTAATAAAAGGCTTAAAACCGATTTTAATGATTATCACAATCACATCAGTTTTGCAAATAGCCTATGTTAAAACAGGAATAACCCTTGTGGATTTCTGGAAAATTCAGATAACAAGTGGGGGCGTGCTTACAGCTGTATTTATGGCATTACGTATTTCATTACTTATTGTAATGAGCACAATGCTTACTTATACTACAAGCCCAACATCTCTTACAAATGGCCTTGACAGAGTGTTCGCACCATTTAAGAAAATCGGTCTTGATTTTCATACGGTAACAATGATAATGACTATTGCTCTTCGTTTTATTCCAACTCTTATTGAAGAAGTTGATAAAATTATGAGCGCACAAAAAAGCCGTGGTGCAAATTTTGAACAAGGTAGTCTTATGAAACGTGCAAAAGCACTTATTCCTTTGTTTATTCCTTTGCTTTTCAATTCAATAAGAAGAGCTTATGAACTTGCAAATGCTATGACTTGTCGTTGTTATAATGGTGGTAAAGGCAAAACAACTATGAATGCACTTAAATTTACAAAACGCGATTATCTTGCAATTGCAAGTGTTGCACTGGTGATTGGTGCAGTAATAACTCTTAATATTTTCTGTGGTGAATATAATGCGGAATTTACTTTTAACTTTGCAGTATGACGGTACAGCCTTTCATGGTTGGCAGGTTCAACCTAATGCCAGTACTGTTCAACAAGAACTCTGCAACGCTTTTAAGCGATTAAGTGGAAATGACGAAAATATAATAGGGTGCAGTCGTACTGATGCTGGTGTTCACGCAAAAATGTTCTGTTGCAATGTGAGAACAGAGTGTAATGTGGCAACTGAAAAAATCCCTGATGCCCTTAACTTTTATCTTCCATCTGAAATTGCAGTTTATGATTGTAAAGAGGTTGATTACGATTTTCACGCTCGTTATGATTGCAAGGGCAAAGAGTATGTCTATTTAATATATAATGGTAAATACCGTAATCCTTTTTATGAAAATAAAGCAATGTTTTATCCTTATGAAATAGATGCAGAAATGCTTGACAATGAGGCAAAAGCATTTATAGGAACTCACGATTTTTCTTCTATGTGTAGTGCTGGTACAGATATAGAAGATAAAGTCCGTGAAATTTATGATTGCTCCGTAACACGGAATAAGGATTTAATCGAAATTCGTGTCAGTGGTAACGGTTTTTTATACAATATGGTACGAATTATTGTGGGAACACTTCTTGATATTCAAAAAGGCAGAATAGAAAAGGGAAGTATTCCAAAAATTTTAGAAAGCTGTAACCGTGAAAATGCAGGGGTAACTGCCGAGCCTCACGGTTTGTATCTTAATAAAGTTTTTTATTGATGTGTGGTGAAAAATATGGCTGAACAAAGAAAGACGACAACCAAAAAGCCGGTATCAAAAAAGAATACACCAAAGAAAAAGCACAAGAAATTGACTATCAGCCTTAAAAATGCAAAAACACTTAAATTGCTTGCGATTATTCTTGTCGTGTTGTTGCTTGTAATTATTGCGGCGGCACAGTTTGGTGGAGTTACATTTTCAACAATAGGTGATTCTATCCGTACTTCTCTTGCTGGTATCGGTTCAGGTGAGGGTTATCCTTACAGTATAAACGGAGTTGAAGTAAGTGGCGCTGGAATGACAAACTCAGATTTGGTGCTTGTTCATGATGATACCGTTAAAGTTCTTGACTCAACTGCAAAAGAACTTTCAAACCTTTCACATAAATACGACCATCCTGTTATGAGCAGCAACAGTGGACGCATATTACTTTATGATGAGGGTGGAACTACTTTCAGGGTACAGTCAAAAACAAGAGTACTTTATGAAAAAGAACTTGAACATATAATTTTCACAGGTGCTATGGGCAAAAATGGTTCAGTAGCGTTGGCAACAAGTGCTAGTGGTGCTGAAAGTATGCTGACAGTTTATGACGATAAAGAAGATGTAATTTTTGTATGGAAATGCGCAAAAGAACATATTGTTTCTTGTGATGTGTCTGACAATGGTAAACTTTTTGCAGTATCTGTAATGGGTGTTGAAAATGGCTCGGTTTACTCAAAGGTTTATATATTTAATAAACGCAAAACTGAACCACAAGCAACATTTGAATATCAGGATTCAGCAGTATCTTCGGTTCAGTTCTTGTCCAATGAAACACTTTTTGTGCTTGGAAATAATGTTTGCGAAATCATAAAAGGCAATGAAGTTAAAGAAAAGGTTGATGTTTCGGTCAATACACCATCAAGACTTTATATTTCAGATAATAATACAGCCGTTCTTGTGCTTTCAAAATATTCAAGTACAACAAAAAAGATTATCAAAGTCTATAATAAATCAGGTGCAGAACTGTTTACTCAGGAAATCGACGGACTTGTTAAATCCGTTTCAACTGATGGTAAATATGTAGCAGTATTGACTGACGATAATGTTCAAATTTACAATACTAAAGGTGAAATGGTTGGTAGTGCAGATGTAAATACTGATGCTGAAGAAGTAATTGTTTCATCAAGAAGTACATATGTTTATTCATTAGATAAAATTGAAAAATATTCTTCTGTAGGCGATAATACAGAAGAAAAGGAATAATTCCAGAGGTGATATTATGTCAATAGTATTAGACATCATTCTTGTTGTAATTTTTGCAGCATTTGTATTGCTTGCAGCGAAAAAAGGATTTGTAAAAACATTACTTGAACTTGTAGCAACCATTTTGGCACTTGTACTTGCTTATCAGTTAAGCCCTGTTATAGCACAAGGTGCTTATGATGGAATTGTAAAAGAAAGTATGATTACTTCAATTGAAGAACAGCTTGATGAAAACTTCAATGCAACAACAGCAGCTAAAAAAGCAGAAGTAACACTTGAAGCACTTCCAGATTTCGTAGTATCTCTTGCATCTTCAGCAGGTGTTGAAATTGACGAAATTAAATCAAAAATTTCATCAGAAAAGTTTAGTTCTCAAAACCTTGCAACTGAGCTTGTTGAAAAAATTGCGCAACCAATAGTTGTAGGCGCATTGACAATTGTAGCCTTTATGTTACTTGCAATAATTTTACTGTTTGCACTTAAATTCTTGGCACATATTATCTCAAAACTTTTCGATGTACCACTTATAGGTACTGCAAACAAAGTGCTTGGCGCATTACTTGGTGCTTGTAAAGGCATAATTGTAATAGTGTTCCTTTGCACAATTCTTGAATTTATATTTGCAAATGGTGATGGTGAAATGGCAACGGCAGTAAACGATTCATTCGTAATCGGCTTGCTTGATAATATTAATCCATTTATAAACAATCTTAAAGAAATGCTTGTTAAATAAGGAGTGTTAAGTTATGAGCGAAGAAAAAAAGACATTAAAACAAAATGTTAAAGAGTTGTTTGAGGGTTGCCTTACAATCCCAAATCTTATTTCAGTAATCAGAATTTGCCTTATTCCTGTAATCGCAGTTCTTTACTATAACAATTATATTTGGTGGACTGTGTTTGTAATCTTTATTTCAGGACTTTCAGATGCTGTTGACGGTAAAATTGCTCGTAAATTCAATCAGGTTAGTGCAATCGGTAAACTTCTTGACCCTGTTGCAGATAAACTTACAATTTTTGCACTTGCAATTGTACTTTATCTTAAATTCCAAGCAGCGCAAAGTGAAGCTATGCAGGCGTTTGCATGGGTGTTCTTACTCTTTATTGCAAAAGATATTATTATGATTTTAGGCAGTATCGTATTGATAGCCCTTGGAACTCGTCCTGTTGCTGCAGAAATTTGGGGTAAACTTGCAACATTTGTATTCTACGCAGTAATGGTTGTAATTATCGGATTTGGTCCGGAAATCGGTGCAATCAGTATGTATTACCCACAGTATGCAATCCCTGAAACAGTAATGTTTGTGCTTGTAGTAATCGCAGTAATACTTACATTCGTAGCATTTTTTAGTTATTTACCAGGTGCAATTAAACAGATTATTGAAAACTCAAAGAAAAAGGATAAATAAACAATGAACAAAAATATGATTTGCTGTAAATGCAAACAAAGACCTGCCGTTATCTTTGTTACAAAGATGGAGGGCGAGAAAACTACAAATGAGGGTTATTGCATTCAATGTGCTATGGAAATGAACATTGGTCCAATTAAGCAGATGATGGATAATATGGGCATTACTGAAGACCAGATTGAAGATATGACTGCTCAAATGGAACAAATGATGGAAAGTATGGGTGAAGATGGTTTTGAACCAGGTGGCGCCTCAACATTCCCATTCTTACAGAATATGGGCTTAATGCCTATGGATGTTCCTGAAGAAAATATCAAAGATTTAAATGGCGATAAAAAGAATGCACCAAAGGGTAAGAAAAAGCAAGGCACAAAAAACGATAAAAGAAAAATGCTCTCTCTTTATTGTACTGACTTAACAGGTCGTGCAAGAGAGGGTAAGCTTGACAGAATTATCGGTCGTGATACAGAAATTGCTCGTGCAGTACAGATTTTGTGCAGAAGAACAAAGAATAATCCTTGTCTTATCGGCGAGCCGGGTGTTGGTAAAACAGCTATTGCCGAAGGACTAGCAATTAGAATTGCAGAGGGTAATGTTCCTGCAAAACTTATGGATAAAGAAATCTATCTTCTTGACTTAACTGCACTTGTTGCAGGTACACAGTTCCGTGGCCAATTTGAAAGCCGAATTAAAGGGCTTGTTGAAGAAGTTAAGAGTGAGGGCAATATCATTCTCTTTATTGACGAAGTTCATAACCTTGTTGGCACAGGTGATGCTGAGGGCTCAATGAATGCTGCAAATATCTTAAAGCCTGCACTTTCTCGTGGCGAAATTCAGGTAATCGGTGCTACAACATTCAACGAATACCGTAAGCATATTGAAAAAGATGCAGCTCTTGAACGTCGTTTTCAACCTGTTAAGGTTGATGAGCCATCAATTGAAGACACATATAAGATGCTTTTAGGTATTAAGGGCTACTATGAATTGTTCCATAGAGTACAGATTAGCGATAACCTTGTATATAAGGCAGTAACACTTTCTGAAAGATATATTACTGACAGATTTTTACCTGATAAGGCAATCGACTTGCTTGATGAGGCTTGTACTTGTGCAAATCTTCGCAATAAGGCAATCAGTGAAAACGAGATTAACGAAAAGAAAATTGCTACTCTCAAAAAAGAACTTGAAGCCCTTGAAGAAAGAATTGCAAATCCTGAAAATGATGAAGATTTGAATCCTGTTTATGAAGAACTTTATAAAACAAAAGGCGAGTTAGCAGTTTGCGAGGGCAAAGCACCTGAACTTCAGGAAAAAGCAAAAGATAATAATGTTTTAGAAGACGATTTGGCAAAGGTTATAAACCTCTGGACAGGTATTCCTGCAACAAAGGTTGTAGAAGGGGATGTAAACCGTCTTAAAGGCCTAGAAAATCGTCTTATGGAAAAGGTTATCGGTCAGGATGAAGCCGTAACTCTTGTTGCAAATGCAATCAAGCGTAGTCGTATTCAGTTGACTTTACAAAAACGCCCTGCATCATTTATTTTTGTAGGACCAACCGGTGTAGGTAAAACTGAACTTGTAAAACAACTTTCAATGGAACTTTTTGATACTCCTGAAACGCTTATTCGTCTTGATATGAGCGAGTTTATGGAGAAACATTCAGTTTCTCGTCTTATCGGCTCTCCTCCTGGGTATGTGGGCTATGACGAAGCAGGTCAGCTTACTGAAAAGGTAAGAAGAAAGCCATATTCAATCATTCTTTTTGACGAGATTGAAAAAGCACACCCTGACGTTATGAATATTCTTCTTCAAATCCTTGACGAAGGCAAAACAAATGATGCTCACGGTAGAACTGTAAGTTTTGCTAATACAGTAATCATTATGACCTCAAATGCAGGTAGTCAAAAAGCAGAAACATCATTAGGCTTTGGCAAGAGTGCAAAAGACATTTCAAAAGAAAAGGTTCTTAAAGCACTTAACGAATTCTTAAGACCTGAATTTATTGGTCGTGTTGACGAAATTGTTGTTTTCAACCCATTAAGTGAAGAGGATTACAAGAATATTGCAATTCTTATGCTTAACGAAATCAAAACAGTTCTTAAAGATAAGGGTATTGAACTTGTGTATGACGACAACACACCATCAGCAATCGTTTCAAAAATGGATGGTAATGTGCGTGGTGCTCGAGATTTAAGAAATGTTATAAGAAGAAATATTGAAGACAAAATCTCAACTCTTATGATTGATAATCTTGGCACAACAATCAACAAAATCCTTATTACATCAACAAACAACGATATTCAAGTAACATTTGAATAAATAATGTTCCCTTGCCTCCCTTGTTAAAGGGAGGGGGACCGCTTGCGGTGGAGGGATTCTAAACTAGATAAAAAATAAAAATAAACCTTAAAAATATGTTGACAAAGAAAAGGGTTTATGTTAAAATAACTTGCGTTGTTGAACTGCGGGTGTAGTTCAATGGTAGAATCCCAGCCTTCCAAGCTGGTCG
>CALAEV010000010.1 GCA_937892525.1 uncultured Clostridia bacterium | reverse complement strand
CCTAAATCTTGCGTGTCTGCCAATTCCACCACATCCGCGATTTCTTTATTATTATAACAAAGAAATTTTAAAAATTCAATAGACAAACTCGTTATTATGTATTAAAATATATATGATATTATGCCTTAATGGGCTTTATTTGAAGTTGGAGGTAAAAATTATGGGATTTATGAAAACTCGTTGGACAGATAAGGTCGACAGAAACAATCCGTTACCTGAATATCCTCGTCCACAAATGGAGCGTAGTGATTGGATGTCTCTTAACGGCGTTTATGACTATGCAATTAAAGGTGCAAATTGCGAATGGGCAGAAGATTTTGATGGAGAAATTGTAGTACCATTTGCAGTTGAAAGTATGCTTTCTGGAGTTGAAAAGCAATTGCTCCCAAGTCAGCGCCTTTGGTATAAAAAGACATTTACAATTCCTGAAAATATGAAGGGTAAGAACATTCTTCTTAACTTTGCTGCTGTTGACTGGCAGTGTAAGGTGTATGTTAATAAATCTCTCGCAGGTACACATACAGGCGGTTATGCAACATTTACACTTGATATTACACGTTTGCTTAATGATGGTGAAAATGAACTTGTTGTTTGCGTTTATGACCCAACTGAAAAAGGTTGGCAACAGCGTGGTAAACAGGTTATTGATACTCATGGTTTCTGGTATGTTTCAACATCTGGTATATGGCAGAGCGTTTGGCTTGAAGCTGCAGATGAATGTCATATTACAAAACTTCGTATGATTCCTGATATTGACGAAAAAACTCTTAAAATCAAAACTTTTGCTACAGAAGAAAATTGTGAGGTAAAGGTTACAGTTTTTGATGGAGAAGAAGTTGTATCTGAAAATACAATTTCAATGGATGACGAAATTAAGTTCGATGATGTTAAACTCTGGTCTCCTGAAAATCCATTCCTTTATGACCTTAAAATTGAACTTTTAAAAGATGGCAAAACTGTTGATACAGTTAAGAGTTATATCGGTATGCGTAAGTTCTCAATGGAAAAAGACAACTATGGTATTCCAAGATTTTTCCTTAATAATGAGCCATATTTCCAGAAAGGTCTTCTTGACCAGGGCTATTGGTCAGACGGTGGTATGACACCTCCAACAGACGAAGCAATGATTTACGATATTGAAACAATGAAGAGACTTGGCTTCAATATGATGCGTAAACATATCAAGGTTGAACTTGACCGTTGGTATTATCACTGCGACCGTCTTGGTATGCTTGTATGGCAAGATATGGTTAGTGGTGGCGAATACATAGGCACATTCCTTGCAGGTGTAACACCATTCTTTGGTATCCACGTTAAAGACGATAAATATAAGGCATTTAAGCGTGGCGAAAAGAAATGGCGAGATGAATTCAAGCGTGAGCTTAACGAAATGCTTAATCAGTTGTTCAATCATACTTGTATTTCTGTATGGGTACCATTTAACGAAGGCTGGGGTCAGTTTGACTCAGTTCAGATAGCAACAAGTGTTAAAAACTTTGACCCAACTCGTCTTGTTGACCATGCAAGCGGTTGGCATGACCAAGGAGCAGGTGACTTTAACAGTATGCACAGATATACTGTCCCTGTTACAGGTCGTAAGAATGACGGTAGAATTTTTGCTCTTACAGAATACGGTGGATATAGCCGAGTTGTTAGTGACCATACTTGGGATGAATCAAAGAGCTTTGGATATATGATGTATAAAACAAAAGAATCCCTTACAAAAGCTTATAAAAATCTTCACGAAAAACAGGTTATTCCACTTATCGATAAGGGACTTTCTGCAACAGTTTATACTCAGGTCAGCGACGTTGAAAACGAAGTTAATGGTATTATGACCTATGACCGTGAGCATATTAAGATTGATGAAGATGTTATTATTGACATCAACAACAAACTTACAATAATGAAATAATTATGAAAAGTAATAAACAGAAGTTAAGAATACTTTATATTGTCGATATTCTTGCAAGTAAATCTGATGAAGACCACTTATTGTCTGCGAACGACATTATTCGGTATCTTAAAGAAGATTACGGTATAGAATGTGAGCGAAAAACTGTATATGACTGTATTGATTGTCTTAATGAATATGGTTATGAGATTATAAAATCTCAGTCTCCTCGTGGTTACTTTATGGTGCCATATCATTTTGAGACTGCTGAACTTCGTTTGCTTATTGATGCAGTTCAGTCTGCAAACTTCATTTCTGCTAAAAAGACAAAAGCGTTGCTTAAAAAGTTCTCTGCTTTTGCAAGTGAATATCAATATAAACGTCTTGAAAAGCAAGTTTATATTGATAACAGGAATAAAGGTTCAAATGAAAATATTTTTTATAATATTGACATTTTGAACAACGCAATTTTGCAGAAAAAACAAGTTGAAGTTATATATAGACGCCGTAAAGTAGTTGACAGTAATCGTGCACAATATGAAGAAAAGAGTATGACTATCAATCCGTATGCACTTATTTGGGCAGATGACCATTATTATCTTGTTGGTAATTACAGCAAGTATGATAATCTTATTCATCTTCGTATTGACCGTCTTAAAAGTGTAACAGTAACCGAAAATACTGCTCGTCGTTTTTCGGAAGTTTCACCATATACTACATCATTTGATACTGCAGATTACAGTAACAAGCATTTATCTATGTTTGCAGGAGATATTAAACCTGTTGAACTGATTTGTAAAAATGAAATTATTGAAGAATTTATGGACAGATTTGGTGAAAAATGTCTTATGAAGGCTTTTGATGATGAACATTTTATTGCAAAATTTGATGTTGCAGTTACAAACGGCCTTGTTTCTTGGATTATGCAGTTTGGCGACAGTATAAAGGTAAGAGGTCCAAAAGAGTTAAAAAATATGATAATAGACAAAACTAATTCGATTTTGTCTATGTATAATGGGTAAAATGATAATTTTTTAACAAATATGGTCTTAACACTTGAAAAAATTCAATCATTAGTATAAAATATGCTATGGTAAAATTTAATTTATAATATCTTTGAAAGGATGTATTTTCAATGAGCAGTGCATTAAACAAAAAGACAGTTGAAGATTTACAGGTAGCTGGCAAGAAAGTTCTTGTTCGTTGTGACTTCAACGTAAAAATGGAAAATGGCGTAATTACAAGTGACAAGAGAATTGTTGCTTCATTACCAACAATCAAATATCTTATCGAAAATGGTGCAAAAGTAATTCTTTGCTCACACCTTGGTCGTCCTAAGGGTGAAGTTGTTCCAGAATTCTCACTTGCTCCTGTTGCTGCAAGACTTTCTGAACTTCTTGGTCAGGAAGTTAAAATGGCAAAAGACGTTGTAGGCGAAAGCGCACAGGCACTTGCAGCTGACCTTAAAGATGGTGAAGTTCTTCTTCTTGAAAACGTTCGTTATGAAAAAGGCGAAACAAAGAACGACCCAGAACTTAGCAAGAAATTTGCTGACCTTGCAGAACTTTATGTAAATGACGCTTTTGGTTCAGCTCATAGAGCTCACTCATCAACAGCAGGTGTTGCAGAACACCTTCCTGCAGCTTGTGGTTACCTTATTCAGAAAGAAATCGAATTTATCGGTGGCGCTCTTGAAAATCCAAAGAGACCTCTTGTTGCAATTCTTGGTGGTGCTAAAGTTTCTGATAAAATCGGTGTTATTACAAACCTTATCGACAAGTGTGATACACTTATTATCGGTGGTGGTATGGCTTATACATTTATGAAGTCTTTAGGTCACAACATCGGCACATCACTTCTTGAGGCTGACAAAGTTGAACTTGCTGCTGAAATGATGAAGAAAGCAGAAGAAAAGGGCGTTAAGTTCCTTATTCCAGTAGACAACAAGGTTGGTAAGGAATATGCTCCTGACACAGAAGCAATGGTAGTTAATTCTGATGATATTCCTGATGGTTGGATGGGTCTTGACATTGGTCCTAAGACACAGGAAATCTTTGCTGACGCAGTTAAAGATGCAGGTACAGTAATCTGGAATGGTCCTATGGGTGTTTCTGAATGGGCTAACTTTGCATCAGGTACAATTGCAGTTGCAACAGCTATTGCAGAAAGCAACGCAATTTCAATCATCGGTGGTGGCGACTCAGCTGCTGCTATCCAGAAACTTGGTTTTGCTGACAAGATGTCACACATTTCAACAGGTGGTGGCGCATCTCTTGAATACCTTGAAGGTAAAGTTCTTCCTGGTATCGCAGCACTTAACGACAAATAATTAAAAAAATATGGGAGGGCTTTATAGGGTCCTCCCACAATTTGCAATAAGGAGTATATAAAATTATGAAAAAAGAACTTCGTAGAGCAGTTATCGCAGGTAACTGGAAAATGAATAA
>CALAEV010000009.1 GCA_937892525.1 uncultured Clostridia bacterium | reverse complement strand
CTGAAATTATCGAGAAAGCTAAGTAATTAAAGGAGGCAATCATTGTGATACAGCAACAAACTTACCTCAAGGTTGCCGACAACACAGGTGCAAAAGAAATTATGTGCATCCGAGTTCTCGGTGGTTCAGGTAGAAGATATGCTAACATCGGCGACGTTATCGTAGCATCTGTTAAAAAAGCAGCACCAGGCGGCGTTGTTAAAAAAGGCGATGTTGTGAAAGCAGTCGTTGTACGTTCAGTAAAAGGCGTTCGCAGAGATGACGGAACATACATCCGTTTCGACGAAAACGCAGCAGTTATTATTAAAGAAGACAAAAATCCAAAAGGTACTCGTATCTTTGGACCAGTAGCTAGAGAGCTTCGTGATAAGGACTATATGAAAATCCTTTCACTCGCTCCAGAAGTACTTTAAGGAGGTGCCCTAAATGAATAAAGTTCATGTAAGAACAGGTGACGAAGTTATCGTTATCAACGGTAAAGACCGTGGCAAGAAGGGCAAAGTCCTTGAAGTTAGCCCTTCAGAAGGCAAAGTTATTGTTGAAGGCGTAAACATGGTATCTAAGCACGTTAAACCTCGCAAGATGGGTGAACAGGGCGGTATCATTAAGGCAGAAAGTGCTCTTTACGCTGACAAAGTTCAGCTTGTATGTCCTAAGTGCAAAGCTGCTACAAGAGTAGGTCACGAAGGCACAGGCAAAGAAAAAGTACGCGTTTGCAAAAAGTGCGGCGCAAAGTTTGAATAAGGAGGAACAATAAAATGGCAGTTAGACTTAGAGAAATGTATAAAGCCGACGTTGTTCCTGCACTTCAGAAGAAGTTCAACTACAAGAGCGTTATGCAGATTCCAAAGCTTGATAAAGTTATCATCAACGTTGGCTGCGGCGAAGCTAAAGACAATGCAAAAGTTGTTGACGCTATCATGGGCGACCTTGCTCAGATTACAGGTCAGAAACCTGTTAAGTGCGTAGCTAAGAAATCAGTTGCTAACTTCAAACTTCGTGAAGGTATGACAATCGGCGTTAAAGTAACACTTCGTGGCGACAAGATGTATGAATTTGTTGACAGATTCTTCAACCTTGCTCTCCCTCGTGTTCGTGACTTCAGAGGTATCAACCCTAACTCATTTGACGGTCGTGGTAACTACTCAATGGGCGTTAAAGAACAGTTGATTTTCCCTGAAATCGATTATGATAAGATTGATAAAGTTCGTGGCATGGATATTTGCTTCGTAACTACAGCTAACACAGACGAAGAAGCACGTGAGCTTTTAACACTCATGGGCGCACCGTTTGCTAAATAAGGAGGGGTGACAAGTGGCTAAGACATCTATGAAAGTTAAGCAGGCAAGACCTGCAAAGTACTCAACAAGAGCTTACAACAGATGCAAAATCTGTGGTAGACCACATGCTTACCTCCGTAAATATGGCGTTTGCCGTATTTGCTTCAGAGAGTTAGCACACGCAGGTCAGATTCCTGGCGTGAAAAAATCAAGCTGGTAATAGAGCAATCTAAAATTTATAGGAGGTAACTCATTATGCAAATTACAGATGCAATCGGTGATATGCTCACCAGAATCCGTAATGCGAATTCCGCAAAGCATGATACAGTGAAAGTGCCTGCATCAAACATGAAGAAAGCGATTGCTCAAATTCTTGTTGATGAAGGTTACATCAAAGGATTTACAGTAGAGGAAGACGGCAAACAGGGTGTTATTGAAATCGCTCTTAAGTACGGTCCTAACAAGTCAAGCGTAATTACAGGTATCAGAAGAGTTTCAAAACCTGGTTTACGTATCTACACAAACTGTGAAGACATGCCTAAGGTAATGAAAGGTCTTGGTATTGCAATCCTTTCAACATCTAAGGGTGTTATGACAGATAAAGAGGCTCGCAAGCTCAACGTTGGCGGCGAAGTTCTCGCATTCGTTTGGTAAGGAGGGTACAGTAAATGTCACGTATAGGCAGAAACCCTATCGCAGTTCCTGCAGGGGTAGAAGTTAAAGTAGATGGCAGCACTGTTACCGTTAAAGGCCCTAAGGGCACACTTACACAAACAGTGCACAGCAATATGAAGGTTGAACTCGATGGTGCAGTTATTATAGTAACTCGTCCAGACGACTCAAACCTCAACAAATCACTCCACGGTCTCACACGTACAAACATTGCAAATATGGTTGAAGGTGTTAACAAGGGTTATTCAAAAGAACTTGAAGTTAACGGCGTTGGTTACCGTGTAGCAATGCAGGGTAAGGACCTTGTTCTCAACATCGGTTATTCACATCAGGTAATTATGCCATTACCAGAAGGAATTTCAGTTGAGTGTCCTACACCTAACAAGATTGTTATCTCAGGTCCTGACAAGCAGAAGGTTGGTCAGTTCGCAGCAGAAGTTCGCGAAAAGAGACCACCAGAGCCATACAAGGGCAAGGGTATCAAATATGCTGACGAGCATATCCGTCGTAAAGAAGGTAAAGCCGGTAAGGGCAAATAATAGGAGGAGAGTAAAGCTATGGTTAACAGACCAGATACAAAGGCAGCAAGACTCAAGAGACATAAGAGAGTCCGCGCCAAGATTTCAGGCACTGCAGAGTGCCCACGCCTTAATGTGTTCCGTTCTCTCCAGCATATCTATGCTCAGTTGATTGACGACGTTGCAGGTGTAACACTTGTAAGCGCTTCAACAACAGAGAAGGACTTTGCAAATTATGGCGGTAACAAGGAAGCAGCTAAAGAAGTTGGCAAGCTCCTTGCAGAACGTGCAAAAGAAAAGAACATCACAGATGTTGTATTTGACAGAGGCGGCTACGTTTACACAGGTAGAGTAGCAGCTCTCGCAGAAGGTGCCCGTGAGGGCGGCCTCAACTTCTAAGGAAAGGAGAAATTAATAATGGCTATTATTGACGCATCAACACTCGAACTTCAGGAAAGAGTAGTTGCTATCAACCGTGTTTCTAAAACAGTTAAGGGCGGCCGTATTATGAAATTCTCCGCTTTGGTTGTTGTAGGTGACGGTAACGGTATCGTAGGCTTCGGTCTTGGTAAATCAGGCGAAGTTCCAGATGCTATCCGTAAGGGTATTGAAGCTGCTAAGAAGAACCTTATCAAAGTTTCTCTTAAAGGCACAACAATCCCACATGAAATTACAGGTAAGTTTGGCGCAGGCGTAGTTCTTATGAAACCTGCAGCACCTGGTACTGGTGTTATCGCTGGTGGCCCTGTTCGTGCCGTTGTTGAAATGGTAGGTATCAAGGACATCCGTTCAAAAGCACTTCGTTCAAACAATCCTTGCAACGTAGTTAGAGCAACTATTGACGGTCTTTCAAAGCTCCGTACAGCAGAAGAAGTTGCTGCTATCCGTGGCAAATCAGTTAAAGAGATTACAGAATAAGGAGAGTGGACAAGATGGAAAAAATTCAGGTTAAACTTGTAAAGAGTCTTATCGGAAGCAAAAAAGACCAAATTGCCACTGCTTATGCACTTGGTCTCCGTAAAATTGGTGACGTATCAGTTCAGCCTGATAACGCACAAACACAAGGTAAGATTAAGAAAATCTCTCATCTTTTAGAGGTTACAAAGGCTTAAGGAGGTGCACAATATGAAATTGCACGAACTTTCACCAGCTGCTGGTTCAAAGAAAGACGTAAAGCGTATCGGTCGTGGTGCTGCTTCAGGTCAGGGTAAAACAGCAGGTAAGGGTCACAAGGGTCAAAAGGCCCGTGCAGGTAGAGGTATGCAGGTCGGCTTCGAAGGTGGCCAGATGCCTTTACAGAGAAGACTTCCAAAGCGTGGTTTCAACAACATTTTCGCTAAGGAAATCGCAACTGTTAACGTTTCAGCACTCAACGCATTTGAGGATGGCGCAACAGTAACAATCGAGGCACTCGTTAACGCAGGCCTTGTAAAGAAAGCTCTTGATGGAGTTAAAGTATTAGGAAATGGCGAACTCAGCAAAAAGCTTACTGTTCAGGTTAATGCTTATTCAGAATCTGCTAAGCAGAAAATCGAAGCAGCAGGCGGAAAGGCTGAGGTGATTTAACCGTGTTCCGTACATTTATTAATGCGTGGAAAATTACAGACCTTCGTAAGAAGCTCCTTTTCACAGCACTTATAATTTTAATTTACAGAATCGGTTCAGCAATGCCAGTACCATTTGTAAACATTGCATCAGAGGGTATTTTCGGCGAAGAGGCTGCAGGTACATTCCTCACATACCTTTCAATGATGACAGGTAATGCGTTCAACTATGGTACTTTATTTGCTCTCTCAATCACACCTTACATCAACGCATCAATTATTATTCAGCTTCTTGCTGTTGCAATTCCTGCACTTCAGAAACTTTCTAAGGAAGGTGAAGAAGGCAGAAAGAAAATGAATAGAATTACTCGTTATTTTGCACTTGGACTTGGTTTTGCACAGAGTATTGCATACTACTTCTTTATCAAGTCTCAGGATATGCTTTTAATGGATGCGAATGGTAAAGCATTTACAGGTTTCTCAGCAGTATTACAGGCAATCGTAGTTATCGTTTGCTATACTGCAGGTACAGCACTTGTAATGTGGCTTGGTGAACAGATTAACGAAAAAGGTATTGGTAATGGTATTTCAATAATTCTTTTTGCAGGTATCGTTGCTCGTATGCCAACAACAGTTTACAACCTTTATGCTTATATGGATAAAGGTGGCGTTTACTTCGTACTTGTTCCAATTGCTGCAATTGCTCTTATTGGTATGATTTTCTTCATCGTTTGGATGGATAATGGTGAGAGAAAGATTCCGATTCAGTACGCAAAACGTGTTGTAGGTCGTAAAATGTACGGTGGTCAGAATACTCACATGCCTATTAAGGTTAATATGTGTGGTGTTCTCCCTGTTATCTTTGCAAGCTCAGTGCTTTCAATTCTTCCTACAATCGCTATGTTTGCTCCAGGTAAAGAAGGTGGCTTCTGGAACAAGCTTACAACTGAGTGGCTTGGTCAGACACACCCATTCTATGGAACAATCTATTTCCTTTTCATCATATTCTTTGCTTATTTCTATGCGGCTATCCAGTATAACCCAATTGAAATGGCAGATAACCTTCGTAAGAACAGCGGTTCAATCCCAGGTATTCGTCCTGGTAAACCAACAGTTTCTTACATCACAAACATTCTTAACAGAATGACACTTATTGGTGCTCTTCTTTTGAGTGTTGTAGCAATGTTCCCAATCATCTACTCACAGATTGCAGGCCTTTTCACAGAATATGGTATGAACCTTGCTGTTGGTGGTACATCAATTATCATTATGGTCGGCGTTGCTCTTGAAACAGAGAAACAGCTCGAAAGCCAGATGATGATGCGTCACTATAAAGGCTTCCTTGATTAATTCGGAGGTAAATGATATGAACTTAATCCTTCTCGGCGCTCCAGGCGCAGGAAAAGGCACTCAGGCGGAAAAAATTTGTGAAAAATTCAATATTCCGGCTGTTTCAACAGGTAATATCATCAGAGAAGCTCTTAAAAACGGTACAGATATGGGGCTTAAAGCTAAGTCCTATATCGATGCCGGCAAACTTGTTCCAGATGATGTTGTTATAGGTATTATTAAAGAGAGACTTGCAGAGGATGATTGCCAGAACGGTTTCATTCTTGACGGTTTCCCAAGAACAATACCACAGGCAGAAGCTCTTGATAAGATGGGCATCGTAATCGACAAAGTTGTTGATATTGAAGTTCCTGATGAAAAGATTACAGCAAGACTTTCAGGCAGACGTGTTTGCCTCAAATGTGGCGCTACTTATCATCTTGAATACAAGAAACCATCTAAAGACGGCATCTGCGATGTATGTGGTGACGAACTTGTTCAGCGTAAAGATGACAGCCCTGAAACAGTGCTTGACAGACTTCACGTTTATCACGAACAAACAGAACCACTTAAAGACTACTATTCAAAAACAGGTAAGTTAGTAATAGTAGAAGGACAGGAAGAGGTTGCAGATACAACTGCTCTTGTCTTCAAAGTTTTGGAGGATTAACATGATAGTGCTTAGAACTGCAAAAGAAATTGATATGATGAGAAAAGCGTGTCAGATTTCTGCAGAAGCATTACAAGTAGCAGGTGAGGCAGTCAAACCTGGTATCACTACTTATGAGATTGACCAGATTGCATACCGATATATTAAGAAGCAAGGTGCTGAACCAAACTTTTTGAATTATAACGGATTCCCTGCTACTGCATGTATTTCCATAAATGACGAGGTCATTCACGGCATTCCTTCAAAAAAGAGGGTGCTTAAAGAAGGCGATATAGTGAGTATCGACCTTGGGGCTAAAGTGAATGGATATAACGGTGACAATGCTGCTACTTTTGCTTGTGGAAACATTTCCGATGAAGCAAAGCGGCTGTGCGACACAACTCGCGAAAGCTTATATTTAGGCATAGCGCAGGCTGTTGCAGGCAACAGAGTCGGCGATATAGCATTTGCAATTCAGTCCTATTGCGAAGAAAGAGGTTTCTCGGTTGTCCGTGAATACACAGGGCATGGCGTAGGAACACATCTTCACGAAGACCCGTCAGTTCCGAATTACGGAACAGCCGGTAGAGGTCAAAGGCTTTTACCCGGTATGACAATTGCAATTGAGCCAATGATAAATATGGGTTCAAAGGCAATTAAATGTTTGCCTGACGGTTGGACCGTCAAAACGCTTGATGGTAAACTGTCCGCTCACTTTGAACACACAATAGCAATTACAAAGGGCGAACCAATCATTTTGACTAAACTTTAAGAGGTATAACTTATGGAGTTTCGTAAAGGTGAGTTAGTTGTTTGTACTGCAGGTCGTGAAAAAGACCGACTTATGTGTGTGGTAGAATCTGATGAAAAATATGTTTATGTCTGTGACGGTAAAGAAAGACTTTTGAACAATCCCAAAAGAAAAAATCCGAAACACATTATTAAAACTAATAAACAACTTTCTGAAGATTTGTTCTTAACGGACAGAGCATTAAGAAAAGCATTATCGAAAGAGGTTTAAACTTATGGCAAAACAAGATATGATTGAAGTTGAGGGTACTGTCGTTGAAGTTCTTCCTAATACAAATTTCATTGTAGAACTTGAAAACGGACATAAAGTACACGCTCGTATTTCGGGTAAACTTCGTATGAACTACATCAGAATTCTTCAAGGCGACAAGGTTATAGTTGAACTTTCTCCTTATGACCTTAACAACGGAAGAATCACATGGCGTTCAAAGTAAAATTTTGACAGCATTTTTTAGGAGGTAATTTATAATGAAAGTCAGACCTTCTGTCAAGAAAATTTGCGAAAAGTGCAAAGTAATCAAACGTAAGGGTAAAGTAATGGTTATCTGTGAAAACCCTAAACACAAGCAGCGTCAGGGCTAAGATAAATCGCAATGAGCTGCAACTGCAGAGCAGCTTGAATTTATCTTGAGCGCCTATCG
Organism: uncultured Clostridia bacterium; assembly: GCA_937892525.1. Classification (GTDB taxonomy): domain Bacteria; phylum Bacillota; class Clostridia; order Oscillospirales; family Acutalibacteraceae; genus Fimenecus. Next base: position 8,346 of record CALAEV010000009.1, on the reverse strand, counting down.
CTCAATCGTTTCTAAAGTACTAAGGAACGATATTAACAAAAGGCTATAAAGCCACATTTTGAAAATGGAGGTGCAACTGTAAATGGCTCGTATTTCAGGTGTTGACTTACCAAGAGAAAAGAGAATCGAAATCGGTCTCACATACATCTATGGTATAGGCAGAAAAACAGCTAGTGACATTGTTGCTGCAACAGGTATCAATCCAGACACACGTGTTAAGGATTTAACCGAAGAAGACGTTTCAAAACTTCGTGAGTACATCGAACACAACGTAACAGTTGAAGGTGACCTCAGAAGAGAAACAGCATTTGATATTAAAAGACTTGTTGAAATTGGTTGCTACAGAGGCGTACGTCACCGCAAGAATCTCCCAGTAAGAGGTCAGCGTTCAAAGACAAACGCTCGTACACGTAAGGGACCAAAGAAGACAATTGCTAACAAGAAGAAGTAAGAAGGAGGGACTTTAAAATGGCAAAAGCTCAGGTTAAAAAAGGCAACGCTACTCGTAGACGTCGCGAAAAGAAAAACATTGAAAAAGGCGCAGTTCATATTCAGTCCACCTTCAATAACACTATTGTTACAATTACTGACGTTCAGGGTAACGCAGTATCATGGGCAAGCGCAGGTGAAATGGGCTTCAGAGGCTCAAGAAAATCTACACCATTCGCTGCTCAGACAGCTGCTGAAACAGCAGCAAAGGTTGCGATTGACCACGGTATGAAAACCGTAGAAGTATACGTTAAGGGTCCAGGTTCAGGACGTGAAGCTGCAATCCGTGCATTGCAGACAGTAGGTCTTGAAGTTACAATGATTAAAGACGTAACTCCAATTCCTCACAACGGCTGCCGCCCACCTAAGAGAAGACGTGTATAACAGATATTTGGAGGTAACAGATTATGGCAAGATATACCGGTGCGGTTTGTAAGCTCTGCCGTCGTGAAGGAAAGAAGCTTTTCCTTAAAGGCGACCGTTGCTATACTGGTAAATGTGCTCTCGAGCGCCGTTCATACGCTCCTGGTCAGCACGGCCAGAACCGTAAAAAGGTTTCTGAATACGGCTTGCAGCTTCGTGCAAAACAGACTGCAAAGAGATACTATGGTATTCAGGAAGGACAGTTCTATAAATATTTCTTGATGGCTGAAAAGCGTCAGGGTATTGTCGGTGAAAACCTTTTGAAGATTTGTGAAAGCCGTCTTGATAACGTTGTTTATCTTCTCGGATGGGCTTCATCTCGTGCAGAAGCAAGACAGCTCACAATTCACGCTCACTTCCGTGTAAACGGTAAGAAGGTTGACGTTCCATCATACCTTCTTAAAGCAGGCGATGTAGTATCAGTTAAGGACGCAAGCAAAGACAGCGTTAAGATTAAAGAAGTTCTTGAAGCTAACGCATCTCGTCCAGTTCCTGCATGGCTTGATAAGAATGCAGAAGAGCTTTCAGCTAAGGTTGTTAAGCTTCCAGACAGAGAAGAAATTGCAGTTCCTGTTGAAGAGCATCTTATCGTCGAGCTTTATTCTAAATAATAGGCTTGAAACAATAATAACATTTAGCAGAAATATTTTTCTGTACTCAGTTAGGAGGGTTTTGAATGATAGGAATTGAGAAGCCCAGCATTGAAGCACTTGATTTATCTGCTGACGGAACTTATGGCAAATTCGTAGTTGAACCATTAGAGAGAGGCTACGGTACAACACTTGGTAACAGCCTTCGTCGCGTACTTTTGTCATCACTTCCAGGTTATGCAATTACTTCAGCGAAAATTGAAGGTGTTCTTCATGAATTCTCAACCATTGACGGTGTGAAAGAAGATGTAACTGAAATCGTTTTGAATCTTAAAGGCGTAATCCTTAAAATTCACGGTGACGGTCCAAAAACACTTTATATCGATGCAAGTGGCAAGTGCCAGGTTACAGCTGGTGATATTCAGGTTGATTCAGACGTTGAAATTCTTAATACTGAACACGTAATCGCAAACCTTGAAGACGGTGGTGTTCTTAAAATGGAACTCACTTGTGATAAGGGCAGAGGTTATGTTTCAGCAGAAAGAAACAAACAGCTTATGCAGCCAATTATCGGCGTAATCGCAATAGATTCAATTTATACACCTGTATTAAAGGTGAACTATACAGTTGAAAATACTCGTGTTGGTCAGATTACTGACTATGACAAGCTTACACTTGAAGCTTGGACAAACGGTACAATTTCAGCACAGGATGCCGTTTCTCTCGGCGCAAAAATCCTTACAGACCATCTTAATCTCTTTGTTGACCTTTCAGAAGAAGCAAGAGAAACAGAGACAATGATTGTCAAGAATGACGACTCAAAGACAAAGGTTCTTGAAATGACTATTGAAGAACTTGACCTTTCAGTTCGTTCATTCAACTGCTTAAAGCGTGCAAGCATCAACACAGTTGAAGATTTGACAAACAGAACAGAAGAAGACATGATGAGAGTTCGTAACCTCGGTAGAAAATCTCTTGAAGAGGTTATTGCAAAGCTTGAATCACTTGGTCTTTCTCTTCGTAGGGACGACGAATAATAAAGGAGTGATTTTGACATGCCAGGAACAAGAAAACTCGGCAGAACAAGCGATCACCGCAAGGCTATGCTCAGAGGTATGGTAACATATCTTATTGAGAACGGTCAGATTGAAACAACAGTTACAAGAGCCAAAGAAGTTAAGGCTATGGCTGAAAAGATGATTACAATTGCAAAAGACAGCAGTCTTCATTCAAAGAGACAGGTTTATTCTTACATCACAAAAGAAGCAGTTGCTAAAAAGTTGATGGAAGAAGTTGCACCTAAGTATGCTGATAAAAACGGTGGTTACACACGTATTATCAAAACTGGTCCAAGAAGAGGCGACGCTGCAGAAATGTGCATCATCGAACTTATCAATGACTAATGCGGTAAGGCTTTAATAAACCAATAAAATTAACCCCTCGGGAATAAATCCTGAGGGGTATTTTTATTGACTGATAAAAACAATGTAAAAAGGCGAGGTCATGACCTCGCCCTACACTACACCAAATTGGTTTATCTATAATCGTTTTGTTTAGAATGATACTTTTTTACTTATCTTTATATTTCACTTGCAAGAACTTATCAAATTCACGGTAGAAGTAAGCCGAGCCGACAACAAATGACACTAAAAGGAATAAAAGATATTTAACAAGATTACTGTTGCAACCAAAGAATGAGCCACAATACATTTTGCAAAGGATTGCAGTCTCTGTGCAAACAATTGCCATAATAAATGGAACAATATACGCAAGGCAGAAAACAACCTTGCCATAAGTGGTCTTTGCAAATTCTCTGAAATATTTTTTAAGGTCTTTGTTTTTTAAATCGTAGATTGTCATAATTATTCCTCCACAAATTTACCCATAACCATAACTTTTTTAATGTTAATGTTATCGTCAAAAAGAAGAATATCAGCATCATATCCCTCTTTAATATAACCTTTTTGATTATCAATGCCGATTACCCTTGCCGGTGTAGAAGACGCCATTTTAACTGCATCATAAATTGGCGCACCAACTCGGCAGTACATATTTCGCACAAGCATATCAGTAGTAGCAGCACTGCCGGCAAGACAGCTACGGTCAGCAAGTTTCATAACATTGTCTTCGAAAACTACTTCAAGACCGTTCTCTTGCATACAGATTTCACCATCTTTAAGGTTGCTTGCCGCAAATTCAAGTCCGTCAGTAATGAGATACATTCCGTCAGCACCTTTGCACTTGTAAATGAGTTTAAGCACACCTAATGGTAAATGGCGTAAATCAGCAATTACCTGAACTGTATAACGGTCATCAACAAGTCCTGCCTCAACTGCCCCTGCAACACGGAAAATTCCACGCTTAAAGCAACTTGTAGATGCATTATAAATGTGTGTGAAATCTGAAAATCCGTGGTCGAGAGCTTCAATTGTGGTGTCATAATCTGCTTTTGTGTGGGCAACTGATACAACAATGCCTTTTTCTTTAAGTTTCTCACCTAATTCGTAAGCTCCTGGGATTTCAGGAGCAACACCCATAATACGAACTTTGTCCCAACACTCCAGTAATGGAGTAGGGTCGTCTTTTAATGGTGAAAGTATATTTTCTTCACTTTGTGCACCCTTGTTTTCAGGATTCAAGTATGGACCTTCAAAGTGAACACCTAAAATGTTAGCGTCAGTGCATTGCTCACTGGCTTTTTTTATGTATTCAGTAACCTCTAACAACTGTTTAACAGGTGCTGCAAGAGTTGTGGGAAGAATACTTGTTGTGCCGTGTAAAGCGTGGGCTTTTGCCATTTTGCAAAGCTTGTCGCTATCACAACACATAGCAGAAATTCCACCACCACCATGCACGTGCAAATCAATAAAGCCTGCTGAAAGATAAAGACCATCACAGTCAATAACTTCTGCATCTGTATTGATTTCTTCATTGATTTTCACCATTTTGTTTCCGTCAACAAGTACTGAAAGTCGTTTAACTTCATTTTCAAGTATTACATTTGCATTTTTGAAAAGTATCATAATATCACCTTAATTTTATACCTATACATATATATCCGTTATTTTCAATGTCTATAACTGCATATTCATCATCTTTCAAAGCACCAGGACAAAATGCTTTAATGCCGTCAAAATTATCTTCTTGTTGTCTGTGGTTATGTCCGTAAAGAGCAAGGCTACAGCCATTCTGCTTTGCTATGGTTATAAGATTTCCAAGAGTGCTTTTCACATACTCATAATGTCCGTGAGTAATGTAAATTTTCATTCCACCCTCTTCTATAATTGCGTTTTTAGGGTAATCACAATGAAAATCGTTATTGCCCTTTACAGCATATACTCGTTTACCATCTAAAAGAGGTCTGCAACGCTCAAAATCAAGGTGACCGTCGCCTAAAAACACAACAACTTCTGCTGTGGGTTGAGCTTCAATTGCCTTTTTCATAGAAAAGTAATCCCCATGAGAATCGGACAAAACAAGTATTCGCAATCATATCACGCCTTTCATGCTCATATCATATTATATAATTATTATACAATATAATGGTGGTGTTTTCAATGAGTAACAACAATTTTGATGAAATAGTAGAAAAAATGAAAAATCAGAAGGATAATGCAGAAGCGCAGGATTTTTTAATGAAAAAGTTAAATCCGTCACAAAGCAAGAAACTGCAAGAGGTTATGAGTGATAGAAACGCCCTTGAGCAACTGCTCTCAACTCCACAAGCACAAGAATTACTAAAGAAATTTATGGGGGATAAAAATGATTGACATTGAAAGTTTGTTGTCGTCAGTAAGTGATGAAGATATGGCGAAAATAAAAAGCGTGGCAGAATCTTTAATGAGTAATAGCGAGCCAAAAGAGGAAAAAACGAAAGAAACGCCAAAAGTCCCTGATTTTCCAATAGATATGAATACTGTCAGTAAAATTATGAGTGTAATGGGGCAAATGAATAAAGAAGATTATCGCACTCGTCTTATAACAGATTTAAAGCCAATGCTTAATAGCGAAAGGCAGAAAAAGGCAGACGAAGCAGTGAAGTTTTTACAGCTTATGCAGGTGTTACCACTTCTGAAAGGATTATTTTAGATGAACAATTATTCTTATTCCGAAATACAGAATATGCAACAAAAGGCAATGGCACGAGTGCGCCAGATGCAGAAAAATACCGATGAGATATTGGGTAGAGCGCAACAGGATTTTGAGACAGAAAAACCAAAACCACAGCCACAGTATACCTCTGCGCCAATTGCACCAAAGGTGACAAATATGCCACCTAACTTCCCTGAAAACAGCATTTATCCAAGCTTTAAGGATTTTTTTAAGGCAGAGAGCAAAGAGGCGCCAAAACCACCGAAAAAAGAAAATAAACCACAACAAACAACTAAATCTAACACTCTTGAAACTCTTTTTGCCGAGCCAGATAAAGCAATGTTAATGGGACTAATAATGCTTCTTAAAAGCGAGGGTGCTGATGAAGCACTTATTATGGCGCTTATGTATATTTTGTCTTGACAATAAAAGAGATTTGTATTACAATTTATCAGGTAAATTAAATAACCAAGTGAAACGGATTGAAAAGTAAAACTTAACTGTCCGTTGATGGTATTCCGGAGAATTCCACAGTTTGTGGATACCGAAGGTGCAAAGCGTAATGCTAATCTCTCAGGTCAAAGGACGGAAATTTCTTTTAGATTTTTCAGGCTGAGTGTATTTTTACGCTCAGCTATTTTTTATTTGTAAAGGAGACTGAAAAATGAATTTCAACGACATTTTAGTAGCAGTTGATGACTTTGTGTGGGGCGTCCCACTTATGGTGCTTATTCTGGTAGGTGGACTTTTACTTACATGCAGAACAAAGCTTATTCAGATTTTCCATTTGCCATTGGCACTTAAATGGATGGTTCAGGAAGAAGAGGGTGGACAAGGTGATGTTTCTTCATTCGGTGCATTGTGTACTGCTCTTTCTGCAACAATTGGTACAGGTAATATTGTAGGTGTTGCAACTGCAATTTGTGCAGGTGGTCCAGGCGCATTGTTTTGGATGCTTGTTGCAGCATTTCTTGGTATGGCAACAAAATATGCAGAGGGCTTTTTGGCAGTAAAATATCGTGTTACAACACCTGATGGCCGTAAGCTTGGCGGACCATTCTACTACATAGAAAATGGTATGGGTGAAAAGTGGAGATGGCTTGCAAAGGCATTTGCATTTTTCGGCGTTTGTGCAGGCCTTATGGGTATTGGTACATTTACTCAGGTAAACGGTATTTCATCTGCAATTAACTCTTTCTTTGACGCAAACAACACTAATACTGTGAACATTCCTTTTATTGGTGAGTATTCATGGTCTGTTGTAATTGCATCAATTGTACTTGCACTTTGTGTAGGCCTTGTGATTGTTGGTGGTATCAAGAGAATTTCAAGTGTTGCAACGGTTGTTGTGCCATTTATGGCGATTGCTTATGTTATTTTTGCACTTATGCTTATTTTCACCAATCTTGATAAAATCCCAATGGCAGTTGAACTTATTGTTAAAGGCGCGTTTAATCCGTCTGCAGTAACAGGTGGTATTGTAGGTACAATGTTTATAGCAATGCAAAAAGGCGTTGCTCGTGGTATTTTCTCAAATGAGGCAGGTCTTGGCTCTGCACCAATTGCATCTGCTGCTGCAAAAACAAAAGAGCCGGTGCGTCAGGGTCTTGTTACAATGACAGGCACATTCCTTGATACAATCGTTATTTGCACAATGACAGGTCTTTCAATTATTATTACAGGCGCCTGGAAAGTTGATGGACTTGAGGGTGTAGGTGTTACATCATACGCATTCGGTGAAGGTATTGCATTTTTACCTGAAAAGGTAACGTCATTTGTTCTTATGCTTTGTCTTGTATTCTTTGCTTTCACAACAATTCTTGGTTGGGATTACTATTCAGAAAGCTGTCTTGAATACCTTACAAATGGCAATAAAAAGGTAGTTAAGGTTTTCAGATATTTATATATTCTTGCAGTTTTCATTGGACCATATATGACAATTTCAGCAGTATGGACTATTGCAGACATCTTTAACGGACTTATGGCAATTCCAAATATGATTGCACTTTTTGCGCTTTCAGGCGTAGTTGCAAAAGATACAAAGAAATTTTTTGATAAAAGAAAAGGGTTAAAATAGTTAATTCAAATATATATTAAAAACTATTGCAAAATAAAAATAAGGATTGTATAATGGATTTGTACAAAATAATCGAAAAGGGGATTTGAAAGATGAAATATTGTACAAAATGCGGATTCGAAAATGTTGACACAAGTGCTTTTTGCGAATCTTGTGGAGAAGCTTTTGTTGAAGAACCACCAGTAGTTGAGCAGACACCACCTGTAGTAAATTCTGCACCACAGTATCAGGCACCACAGTATCAGGTGCCACCACAACCGGTATATGCTCCTACATACGCTGCACCTGTAGTAATTACAGAGGAAATGCTTCCAAATGAGCTTAAACCAGTAAAAGCAGGCGAGTTTTTTGGTTACACACTTCTTTTTGGTATTCCTCTTGTTGGATTTATTATGCTTTTCGTGGTTGCTTTCGGTTCAAACTTCAAAAAGAGCCTTAGAAACTATGCAAAATATTATCTCATTTTATATTTGGTAATGGCAATTATTACTGTAATAACTACTATACTTCTTGTCGTTTTCGGTGGAAGTTTAGCAGGTGGAATGGCAAGTGGAATGGAAGGCTTTTATTAAAAAATAAAAGGTGAGAGTTTTACTCTCACCTTATTTTTTTATTTCTTCTCGTTTATGAATGCTCTGAAAAGTGGCAGACAAGACGAGAAGAATTTTTTATAAC
>CALAEV010000008.1 GCA_937892525.1 uncultured Clostridia bacterium | reverse complement strand
AAAATTCATCAAGGATATCACAATGGATGATATCGTAAAGATGATGATAGGAAGAGAAATCGGCGAAAGATATCCCAAGCGTGAGGGAGTTGAAATCGGCGAAGAAAACGCTTTTAAAGAGTTACGAAATTCTTCAACAATCTTTTCAAAATATACTGTCGGCGACCGTGACAGCGGTTCAATCGGAATTATAGGTCCTACAAGAATTGATTATGCAAGGCTTATTCCAAGCATTAAATATTTAGCAGGTGTCATTGGAAACCTGCTTACAGAAACACTTGAGTGAGGTAAATTATGGCAACTGATGAAAAAATCTTAAACGAAGAACAAAATGACTCTTCAAAAGAAACAAAGGAAACAAAAAAATCTAAAAAGTCAGATAAAAAAACTGATGCTTTAGTAGCAGAAAAAGAAAAGTTAGAAAAAGAGTTGGCAGAAACAAAAGACTCATATATGAGAGTGCTTGCTGAATATGATAACTTCAGAAAGCGCTCACAAAGAGAAAAGGAATCTGCTTACAACGATTCTAAAGCTGGTACATTAGCACTTCTTCTCCCTGTCATTGATAATTTTGACAGAGCGATAGATAATAAAACTGATGACATTGAAAGTTACAGAAAAGGTATTGAAATGACCTACAATCAGTTAAAGGATATTTTAAGCAAGTCTGATGTTGTTTCATTCGGTGAAGTCGGTGAAGAATTCAATCCGGAAATACACAATGCAGTTATGACTGCGGAAAATCCAGATTTACCTGAAAATACTATTTCAGCAGTATTTGAAAAAGGTTATAAAATGGGTGACCGTGTGTTACGATTTGCAAGTGTTCAAATAACTCAATAAAAAATAAACTTTTATAAATCAAATTTTGGAGGTAATTTATTATGGCTAAAACAATTGGTATTGACTTAGGTACAACAAACTCTTGCGTTGCAGTTATTGAAGGTGGCGAACCTGTCGTTATTGCTAACGTTGAAGGTAACAGAACTACTCCATCAGTTGTTGGTTTCTCAAAAACAGGCGAAAGACTTGTAGGTCAGGTTGCAAAGCGTCAGGCTGTTGCTAACCCGGACAGAACTATTGCTTCAATCAAAAGACAAATGGGTACTGACTACAAAGTTACCATTGATGACAAAAAATACACACCACAAGAAATTTCTGCTATGATTTTAAGCAAACTTAAAGCAGACGCTGAAAGTTATCTTGGTGATAAGGTTACAGAAGCAGTTATTACTGTTCCTGCTTACTTCACAGACTCACAACGCCAGGCAACAAAAGACGCTGGTAAAATTGCTGGTCTTGAAGTTAAGAGAATTATCAACGAGCCAACTGCTGCTGCTCTTGCTTATGGTATTGACAAAGAAAACGACCAGAAAGTTATGGTTTACGACCTTGGTGGTGGTACATTTGACGTTTCTATTATTGAAATGGGCGAAGGTGTTCAGGAAGTTCTTGCTACTGCTGGTAACAACAACCTCGGTGGTGACGACTTCGACCAGAGAATTATTGACTGGCTCGCTGCTGAATTCAAAAAAGAAAATGGCATTGACTTAAAAGGCGACAAAATGGCAATGCAAAGACTTAAAGAAGCAGCAGAAAAAGCAAAAATTGAACTTTCAGGTGTTACTTCATCTGCTATCAACTTACCATTCATTACAATGACAGAAGCAGGTCCTTTACACCTTGATACAACTCTTACAAGAGCAAAGTTCAATGAACTCACTGCTGACCTTGTTGAAGCAACAATGGGTCCTGTTCGTCAGGCTATTTCCGACTCAGGTCTTAAAACATCAGAAATCGACAAAGTTCTTATGGTTGGTGGTTCTTCAAGAATCCCTGCTGTTCAGGATGCTGTTAAATCATACACAGGCAAAGAACCATTCAAGGGCATCAACCCAGACGAATGTGTTGCTATCGGTGCTGCTCTTCAGGCAGGTGTTTTAGGTGGCGATGTTAAAGGTCTCCTCCTCTTAGACGTTACTCCTCTTTCACTCGGTATTGAAACACTTGGTTCAGTTTGCACAAAGATTATTGAAAGAAACACAACTATCCCAACAAAGAAAAGTCAGATTTTCTCAACTGCAGCAGACAACCAGACATCAGTTGAAATTCACGTATTACAAGGTGAAAGAGAATTTGCTAAAGATAACAAAACTCTTGGTATGTTCCACCTTGACGGTATTCTTCCAGCTCGTCGTGGTACTCCACAAATCGAAGTTACTTTCGACATTGACGCTAACGGTATTGTTCACGTTTCTGCAAAAGACCTTGGTACAGGTAAAGAACAATCAATTTCAATCACATCTTCTTCAAATATGAGCAAAGAAGATATTGAAAAAGCTGTTAAAGAAGCAGAACAATTCGCAGAAGAAGACAAACAACGCAAAGA
>CALAEV010000007.1 GCA_937892525.1 uncultured Clostridia bacterium | reverse complement strand
TTCAATGAAATTCGCCTTACGGCGAGTGAAATAGCTTCGCTGTGAAATACGCTGATGCGTATGAAATATTTGCTTCGCAAATGTTATGGGCGAATTTTATTTCACTTTCTGCTTTGGCAGAAAATTTCATAATCCGTAAGGATTATTTCATATGGCGTAGCCATATTTCATTTTATAAGGACACCCGCACCCAATTGTAATTTTAGATTATGTGTGGTATAATTTTTTTATAAAAATCTGATAAAATAGGTGTGGTTTATGAAATACAAAAAGCAAAGAGGGCAGCATAGAAAATTTAAAGCGTTATGTAATAATATAAATAATATATGTTATTTTCAAAATGTCGACTGTCCATATGAACATTTTCATGTTCCTAGTGATCCTTTTATTTCATCTCCCAAAACGAGTGGAAGAATAAAAACTGCATTCTGTAAAGCTTGGCTTGCTAAAACAGTTGAAATTATTGAACATAAACCCTGTGATCTTCCTTTTTGTAAAGTTGTTGCGGTTATTGATGAGAGGAATCTTTGGAATTCGCAAATTATTATCTTTTATGATGAAAACTACTATGATTCTTTTTGGCAAAGAGATTCGGCGGAACAAACTTGGACTCCAGTTGTCAAGCATGACATGTCATTTATCAAAGAGCGACATATTGAATCAAATCTTAAAGAAAAAGGTTATTATGAAACCATTACTGATTTCGATTTCACGCATAAAACAGTATTATGGTTTTATGGAGAAGTTAACTAAACTTGTAAATACCAATGTGTTGACATATGGCTCTAAAATGAGACATACTGTCAAAAGAAAACCCATCCAAAAGGATGGGTTTTTCAAATTTTATCTATTGTAAAAGCGTATGTATATTACTAAAATTAACCATAAAACACATTGACATTTACCCAGCGTAGTGCTATCATCTATTTGGGGTTAATATAATATGATGGGGGAATAAAAATGAAAAAAATCTTTAAAACATCATTTGCCTTTATGCTTGTGTTTGCTATAATTACAAGCACATTAACTTGTTTTGCGATAGAACTTAATCAAGAGGCTGTTAATGAGCACAGAGGGCAGTTTGAAAACTATCTTCTTCTCGGTGATAGTGTTGCAAGTGGTTATCGTGATGTTATGTGTGATGAAGATGACGCTTACAACAAAACATATCAAGAAACAGTTTATTGCAGAGTTCCTGGTTCTTATGCTGATGTTCTTACAAAAGCGATTATTGAAGATGATACAATGACTGCTTTTGCAGCACCTGGATACAGAACTGTAGAAATCCGTTATATGCTTGAAGACGATTTTGACGAAGCAGATGACTATATGTTCCATCCTGCACAGTTGAATACTGTTGGTGATGCAGGTAGCGAAGAATACCGTACAGCATATAAAAAGGCAGTTGCTGAAGCTGACCTTATTACTCTTGGTGTCGGTGGTAATGACTGGGGTGCATATCTTGGTTGGGTTGTTTCAGACATTTTTGAAAAAGAAAATGTAGCAGATGAATATACAGAACAGTTACAGGGTATTATTGAAGGTGGCACTATGGACGTTGAGACAATTAAAAGCCTTGTTGAAATTGTTCATCTTGCAGGGGCACTTCCTGAATTGGTTGCAACACTTCCGTCAGCACTTTCAGATGGTCTTAGCAATTTCTATAAAAACTGGGATATTATGATTCAAGATATTTATGACTTGAATCCTGATGTTACTCTTATGGTGCTTGGTATGAGTGATAATAGCGTAAAAGGTAAATATTATGGCTATAATGGTGAAGAGGGCGAACCAATCAGTACTGATGCAGTAACTCAATCTGAAGTTGTAACAACTATTGTTGATTTTATTATGACAGTTGGTAATACACCAATGATTGAGGGCGCAGAAAAATTCGGCTACACTTATGTTGATACAGCCGGTACAACTTATGTTGAAAGTCACCCTGACGCAGACGGCCACGTTTATATCGCAAACAAGATTATCGAAGCATTACCTTCTGTGAATTCTTCTGATGATGAAAACGCAGATACACCTGATAATGACACAGATGGTGAAGTTGTTGGTGGAGATAACAATGAAAATGCAAATCCACCTACTCAGGATAACGAAAATAATACAGAAAATGATAGCGTAAATAATAATGAAAAAAATCCTGACACGGATATTGATAAAACATTAATTGTCGCTCCGGTTGTGGTGATTGCACTTGTTTCACTTACAATGATGATTATAGTTTTCGCAAAACGAAAAAGAATTGAAGAATAATCAATAATGAAAAAGACTGATTTTGCACATGGCAAAGTCAGTCTTTTTATCTATTCAAAATTTTCTCACAAAACTACATCTTTTGCACAGTTCTTCCTGTGCTGTACGATTAGTAAATCCATTGTAAATCTTTTGTGCTTTTTGTGAGTTTATAATTTCTTCTAAATCTTTTTCAAAAATATTACCAAGATTTATTTCGCCGTTGTTGTCAAGGCAACAGGGGACAACTGTACCATCTGCTAAAATTCCAATCTGGTCGCGAAGTCCGTAACAGAAAACTTTTTCATTTATATCATTGTTTTCAAGTGTAGGCCAGTCGAATTTATCCCCATATTGAATATAGATTTTTTCGCCGATTCGTGTACCGTTTCGCTCAACTACCCAAGGTTTCGGAAAATAATTTTCAAGAACACTTAAAATTTTATCATTCAAACTATCTTTACCACCGTTGTTCCAAAGCCTGAGAACAACGATTTTTTCATTTTCGGCACTTTTTGCATACTCGAAACTATCATTCAGATATTTTTCAAATGAGTTTTTATTGTCATTCGCCTCAAAAGAGTGGAGAGAAATCACAGTTTTGTAATGAGAATTTGATTTCAAAAGAATATCTTTATTTTTACTTAAAAGAGTGCCGTTTGTAGTGATAATTACCTTGAAACTCATATCTTCGGCAATTCTCAAAAATGTTTCAAGGTCAGGGTGGCAAAGTGGCTCCCCAAGAAGATGAAAATAAATGTAATCAGTATAATCTTTGATTTTTTCTAATACTGTTTTGAACTCATCTGTATTCATTTTTTTAGGAGTTCTTGTAGTTCTGGGGCAAAACGAGCATTTAAGATTACAGATATTTGAAATCTCAACATATACTTTTGCAAATCTTTTCATTTCTTCGCCTCCCTTGTTTGTAATTATACCATATTTCGTACAGATAATAAACAATTATTATTGAAAGAAATATTTATATATGATAAAATTGTTTTGGGTGATTTTATGAAACTTATAGTTTGTCTTGACGACAAAAACGGTATGCTTTTTAACAAGCGTCGTCAGAGTCGTGATAAGATTTTAATTGATAATATGCTTGAATTTTGTAAAGGCGAAGCACTTTACACAAATGAGTATTCATCTGCACTTTTTCCTAAAAATTCTGTAGTAATCTGCGAAGATTTCGAAAATATTGAAAATGGTTTTGTTTTTGCAGAAAATTTTATGGTAGACGAAGATAAAATCCAAGAAATCATTATATATAAATGGAATAGGGTGTACCCTGCAGATGCTTATTTTAACATTTCTCTTGATAACTGGAGTTTAGTTGAAACAGTAGATTTTATAGGCTCATCACACGAAAAAATCACAAGAGAAAGATATATGAGGTAGTTATGAAAAAGCGTTTATCAATAATTAGTTTAATTCTTTTATTATTACTTGTTTTAAGTGGCTGTGGTACGGATTCTCAAATTCATTATGAAGAGGGCGAATCGCAAATTGCCAATAGTCAGGCAGAGAGTACTACTCTTAAACCAAGCACAACTCCTAAGCCAAGCCCAACCGTAACACTTAAGGATATTCCTGAATATTCAGGTAGCCCATACATAGCAATCAATGACAATCAACCGTCGTTTACAAGTGATGACTACACTACAACTGCATTTGAAAAGTACGCAGAACTCGATTATCTTGGTCGTTGTGGTGTAACTTATGCTTGCGTTGGTGTTGAGATTATGCCAACAGAGGACCGAGGTAGTATAGGTCAGGTTAAGCCTACTGGCTGGGTAACTGCAAAATACGACTTTGTTGACGGTAAATATCTGTATAACAGATGCCACTTAATCGGATTTCAGTTGACAGGGGAGAATGCAAACACACAAAATCTAATTACAGGCACTCGTTATATGAATACTGAGGGAATGCTTCCATTTGAAAATATGATTGCCGATTATGTAAAAGAAACTGAAAATCACGTTTTATACCGAGTAACACCGGTTTTTGATGGGGAAAACCTTGTTGCAAGTGGTGTGCAGATGGAAGCGTATTCTGTTGAAGATAACGGCGACGGCATTTGCTTTAATGTGTATTGCTATAATGTGCAACCAGGTGTTAAAATCGACTACGCAACAGGCAAAAGTCAGTTAGATACAGAAACTACAACCAAAGCAGAAGACGATATAAACGCGTCGCAGTACGTGCTTAATACATCTTCAAAGAAAATTCATAAGCCAACGTGTTCAGGGGCTAAAAATATGAAAGAAGAAAACAAAAAGACCGTCAACGGTGCAGAGTTAAAATCTTACCTTAATGACGGTTATGAATACTGTGGAAATTGTTTTTAAGGGGTAAAATTATGCCATATTTATTTGCACACTTTAAAGAAAAAATCACACCTGACGGTGAACAAGTCTATTTTGGAATAAGCCGTGATGGTCTAAACTGGGAAAAAGTCAATGACGGAAATCCTGTGCTTATCGCAAACCTTGGCGAAAAGGGTTGTCGTGATATAGAAATCGTGCGACTTCACACAGGAGGATTCGTAATTTTAACAACTGACCTTTGTATTGCAAATCGTTATGATGAGAATTTACATCTTGATTGGTCTAATGTGAACCGAACAGGCAGCAAATGTCTTCGTATGTGGAAAACTGATGATTTGGTGCATTTCAGCGAAGAAAAACTCGTGTATTTTGGTCGCGACGATTTTGGTTGTATGTGGGCACCTGAAGTGTATTTTGAAGAAGAAACAGGGGAGTATTTAATCCATTGGGGCTCAACTGTGGCAGAAGATGACTATAAACATATGTCGATTTATTGCTCGGTTACAAAAGATTTTGAAACATTCTCTGAACCAAAACTTTTCTTCACGAAAGATAATGAAATTCTTGATACACACATTCGCAAAATTGACGGAGTTTATCATATGTTCTATAAAAACGCACACAATCCGTCAATGAATATGCACGCAACTTCAACTAGTCTTTACGGACCTTATGAGCACGACAAGGGCTTTGAAGATTATATGAATACCATTGAAAAACCAGGCTCTTATGAGGCAGGAACAAGTTTCACTTTGCCTGATGGAAGATGGTGCGTAATGTTCGATTTCTTCGGTTGCGAGCGTGAAAAAATGGGCTATGTGCCATTTATTTCTTCAAAACCGGGCGATATGAACTTTACTCGTTGCCCTGATTTGTTCAGTTTCCCTTACGGATATAAACACGGTGGCGTAGTCGAAATCACCGACGAAGAATATGAAAGACTTAAAGAATTAAAAATTTAGTAGTATAAATTATAGTTTGTCGAATTGAATGCAAAATGCAAAGCGCAAAGTGTCGGAACTGCGTTGCAATTGTATATTGCCTCCCTCTGACGAGGGAGGTGGCAAAATCAAAGATTTTGACGGAGGGAGTTTTGCGATTACACATATTACTCCCTCAGTCTGCTTCGCAGACAGCTCATTACTCGCCTGCCGGCTCAGACAGTACTTCTACTTCGTAGAGGTGTCCGCCGGACATCCGCACCCTCTAAGAGGGAGCGGAGGGGCGATTCGTGAATCGCACCTACTATAATCGCAACGCAGTTCCGACACTTTGCGCTTTGCATTTTGCATTCATTTCGACAAACTCAAATTTGTTTAACAAAATAAAAAGACGCTGATTCTAAATCAGCGTCTTTTTCTATTCTTGTGTGTTTTTAACAATTTCTTCTGTTTCAGTTTCGGTTGTTTCTTCATTAACTTCTTCAACAATCTCTTCAGTTGCTTCTTCTGTTGGTGCAATTACCTCGTCAATTGATTCAACCACAACGGATTGGTTCATTTCTTCTTGGTGCTTTTCAGATTTTTCGTCAAGCCACGCGATAATATCAGCATAAATTTCTTCACGATTTATTTCGTTAAGAATCTCGTGACGAGCACCTTCATAAAGCTTCATAGTCACGTTTTTATGTCCTGTCTTTTTAAGCATTTTGTAAACTTCATTTACACCTTTACTGTAATCGCCAACAGGGTCCATTGTGCCTGAAATAAGGTAAATAGGCATACTTAAAGGAATCGTGTTGTACCAACGCTTTGAAGATACCTGTTTAAGAGTTGTGAAAAGTGCTTTCATACCACTAACTGTGTATGTATATCCACAAAGCTCATCAGCATTAAATTTGTCAACTTCTTCTTCGTCACGAGAAGCCCAATCGTTTTCGGTGCGTTTCTGTGTTTTTCTGTTATATGCTCCAAATGCGATTGCGTGAAGGACTTCTGAACGGTGCATAGGTCCATTTTGCTTGATAAGAGCATTTGCAAGTGAAATGCCAATGCCAAGAGCAGGGTTTTCACCACTTGTACCACTATAAATTACGCCATCAAGCAAATAACCGTATTTTGCAGTGTATTTACGAGCAATAAGTGAGCCCATACCGTGACCAAGCATAAAAAACGGCAAGTCAGGGTATTCCCCCTTAATAATATCAGTGAGTGATTTCAAATCTTCAACAAAATGCTCTTCGCCTTCGGTTTCACCGAAAAATCCAAGCATATCACGGTCAGTAACAGATGAACCGTGACCTACGTGGTCGCTTACAAATACTGCATAACCTGCCTTGCAGAGCTCAAGTGCAAAACGCGCATAACGGTTTGAGTATTCAGCCATACCGTGCGAAATTTGCACAACACCTTTAATTGAGCCGTAGTCAATAGGTGCAGCACTCTGGGCATATATGTCACATAATCCTGAATGTGATGGGAATGAATATTCTTTAGTAAGGAATTCCAAAATTATCACCTTAAAATATTTTGATAAGGTATTTTACCACATATAAAGTAAAAAATCAAATTAGCTGTATAACGCGAATTCAAAGTGTTAAAAAAACGGCAAATTTGTGATAAAATGTTTGAACATTTTTTGGAGGCATAGCTCAGTTGAATGGCATTCAAGAGGTTATCAGTTTGACTACGACTGTCTCCAACAAAAAAGGACTTGCAAAGAAATACTTTGTAAGTCCTTTTGTTATATATGTGTTTTATTCAGCAATTTCTGCTTTTGCTCGGCGTTCGGCTAACTCTTTTTCAACCTGAGCTTTTTGTTCAGGTGTGTATTTGATTAATAGTAATGGAATTATATAAAGTAACGCTGCAATAGCAGGTGTAAGCATTGTAAGTGGCCAAATCCAATTTTCAAAAGCTTGGGTTTGAGTGCCAAGATAAACTGCACCTTCAACATCTTCAACTGGAACATAATTAAGAACACTAAGTGAAAGTGTAGCCAAAGCACCTGTGATACCACTTGAAATTTTTGTAAAGAATGTCTGCATTGCAAATGTAACACCTTCTGTGCGCTTGCCTGTTTTCCATTCCATATAGTCAACGCTGTCACAGAAAAGTGAGGTTTGTGCAATACTTGCAGCACCTGACGGAATTGCGCAGATTGCCATAATAATCATACCAATAAGAATGTTGTTACCCTCAAATCCAATAATCCAAGCAAGCACCTTACCTATAATTGTGCAAATTTGAATAAAGATAAGCAGATTTCGGTGTCCTTTGAACTTAACTTTAAGTTTGTCGGCAAAAATCATACCCAAGAAACTTGGTGCATAAGTAATTGCACCATAAACGGTTGTGAGAGTAAGAGGCCCAAGTTCGAATCCTGCAATAAAAACCGGCTCCATTTTATATTTGAAGAAGTATGTAACCAAGTTGTTGCCAAATGCAAGTGAGCCAAAAATGTTTGATAATGTTACAAGCATAAGCATTTTATTCTGGAATAAAAGCTTGAAACATTCAAAAATAGATGTCTGCTGCTGTTCAGGTTCTACAAGACGTACTCTTTCTTGTGCTTTGTAGCATTTTGCGCTGACTAAAGCACCACCAAGACCAAATATTGTCGCGAATAATACTGTCATAAGGGCAAGTGAATTGCCTGACTGTTTTGCAACAATTTCCATAATCATAGGAATAGCTGCGCTGAAAACGCCATAGAAAACCGAACCAACTGTACGTGCTAGTTGCACAAACTTGTCACGTTCGTTAGAGTCGGGTGTTACAACTGCAGTCATACCCCAAATTGCAACGTCCTGCATAGTGTAGGAAATATCCCAACAGAGATACATGATAACAAAGTAACCCATACGAAGCCATAAAAGTTCTTCAGCCGTTGAGAATACTACGAAAATGAGAACTGTAAAAATGCCGACAGGTACAGGCGTGTATTTAAGTAATGGGCGAAGTTTTTCACCATTCTTAAAACGATGACGGTCAACTATTGAGCCAACAATAGGGTCATTGACACCATCCCACACCTTCATTGCAATAAGAAGTATTGCAACATAGTGCGCAGGGAACTTGGCAATATCAGTTAAGAAATACTGAAAGAAAGATGCACCAATAAAGCAGTAAACAATATTTTGCCCTGCAAGACCGGTCATAAAATTGAACTTTTCTTTTTTGCTTATGTAGTTCATAACAATATCCTTTCCTTTAAGGTTGTGATTTAATGATTTAATTATACACGAAGAGTTGAAGATTTTATATAGGTAAAAGTGATAAAAAAACAAGAAGAAATTTGACATATAAAACGCTCATAGTGTATAATAATTTCATACTTAAGAAAGATAAAGGTAACTTTATGGGTTGGAAAGCAGAATACAGTAAAAAACTTGTATCCATAGAAGCTGCAATTAAATCAATAAAAGATGGTGACAAGGTTGTTATGTCCTTCGGCTGTGGCGAGCCAAGGGCTATTGTCCGTGCTATGCGTGAAAACTATAAGGATTTTCACAATGTTCAGGTAATCAATATGCTTTTGCTTGGTGAAACACCTTGGGTTGACGAAGAAGTAAAAGGCCATTTCAGTTATAACTCGTTTTTTGCATCAGGGACTAATCGCAAAGCAATTTCAGAGGGTGTTGCAGATTTTACAACCTGTTATCTTTCAGAAGCACCAATGGTATTGCGAGAGGTTGTAAAACCAAGAGTTACGGTTATGTCAGTTACACCACCAGATAGCGAAGGCTATGTTTCTCTCGGCACAAACTGTGACTACATAGAAACTACACTTTCACATTGTGAAGTGAAAATTGCGCAGGTAAACAAAAATGTGCCATATACTTATGGTGCTACAAGAAAGCATATTTCAGAGTTTGACTATTTTGTGGAATTTGATGAGGATTTGCCAATCGTCCCAGCACCTCCGATTACAGAGGTTGAAATGCAAATAGGTAAAAATTGTGCGTCACTTATTAATGATGGGGACTGTATTCAACTTGGTATTGGTGGAATTCCTAACGCAATATGTGAAGAACTAAAGCATAAAAAAGATTTAGGACTTCATTCTGAAATGGTTGGTGACGGCGTTGTTGATTTGATTAATAGTGGTGTAATCAATAACTCAAAAAAGAATTTTAATAAAGGTAAAACAATCCTTGGATTTGGCTTTGGTACTAAGAAATTGTTTGATTTCTTAAACGGCAATAAAAATGTTGAAATGACACCTATGGATTATGTAAACAATCCTTTTATAATTGCGCAGAATGATAATATGGTGTCAGTAAATTCTTGCATTGAAATTGACCTTATGGGACAAGTTGTGTCTGATACAATCGGTCAATATCAGTTTTCAGGTATAGGTGGTCAGGTTGACTTTGTGCGTGGTGCTACAATGAGTAAAGGTGGACGCTCAATTATGGCAATGCCATCGTCTGCAAAGGGTGGTACAATATCAAAAATAGTCCCTAAAATTACTGACTATTCAGCAGTTGCAACTACAAGAAACGATGTAAACTATGTGGTAACTGAATACGGAATTGCCCAACTTAAAGGTAAAACAATGAAAGAGCGTGCAAGAGCGCTTATAAAAATTGCACACCCTAATTTTCGTGACGAATTATCAAAAGAATTTGAAAGAAGATTTAATGAGAAAGCTTTTGATTAAGTCTTATAATACAAAATAAAAGAAAATCGGTGATTTGTATTTGGTTTTTAATGGAAAACTCTTTACAAATCATCGTTTTTTTATTACAATATAATGGTATATTTATATAGTGGGGCAATCTCACAGTAAGAAAGGATGAATGAAATGACAACAGCACAGTTTTTAATTATCGGCACAATAATTGTTTATTTGCTCGGTATGGTTTTGATTGGTGCATCATTCTCAAAGAAAAATAAAAATACAGATGACTTTTATCTTGGTGGCAGAAAGTTAGGACCACTTGTTACTGCAATGAGTGCAGAAGCATCAGATATGAGTTCGTATCTTCTTATGGGACTTCCGGGGCTAGCGGTCGTTTATGGATTGGCTGAAGCTTCATGGACAGCAATCGGACTTGCTGTCGGCACATATATAAATTGGCTTATAGTTGCAAAGAGGATTAGAATATATTCACAAAAGCTTGGCTCTGTTACTATCCCTGATTTTTTTGCAAAGCGCTACAGAGATGATAAGAGAGTTTTAAGTCTTATTGCGGCACTTGTGATTATTGTTTTCTTCGTTCCTTATACAGCCTCAGGATTTTCTGCTTGTGGAAAACTTTTTTCATCTCTTTTCGGCATTGATTATATTGCTGCAATGGTTGTAAGTGCAATTATTATTGTTCTTTATACTGCTCTTGGTGGATTTTCAGCAGCATCAACAACTGACCTTATTCAGTCTATTGTTATGACTATCGCTTTAATAGTTGTTGTGTGCTTTGGTGTATATCATGCCGGTGGAATAGATGCGGTTGTTGAAAATGCAGGACAGCTTCCTGCGTATTTCAGTCTTACATCAACCGGTGATGGTGCAGGTGGAATAAAAGGTTATAACGGATTAACAATTGTTTCAACACTTGCATGGGGACTTGGCTATTTTGGAATGCCACATATTTTGCTTCGATTTATGGCGATTGAAGATTCAAACAAGCTTAAAACTTCTCGTCGTATTGCATCAGTATGGGTTGTAATTTCAATGGTTGTTGCAATTTTCATTGGTACTGTAGGTGTTGGTATGATGAAGGCTGGTGTTATTAGTAGTGATATTGATGGGGAGAGAATTATTATTGAAATCTCAAAATTTATGAGTGAATTCGGTGCGCTTCCTGCTATCGTTGCAGGTGTTATTCTTTCAGGTATTCTTGCTGCAACAATGTCAACGGCAGATTCACAGCTTCTTGCTGCTTCTTCATCAGCATCACAGGATATTTTTGCTGGATTTTTTAATGTAAAACTTTCACAAAAAACATCAATGCTTATTGCAAGAATATCTGTTGTAATTATTTCGGTTATTGCATTGCTTATTGCTCTTGACGAAAACAGCTCAATTTTCCGCGTTGTATCTTTTGCATGGGCAGGCTTTGGTGCTGCATTTGGACCTCTTGTTATTTTCTCTCTTTTCTGGAAAAGAACAACCAAATGGGGTGCTATTGCAGGTATGGTGTCTGGTGGTGTAATGGTTTTTGTGTGGAAGTATCTTATTGCGCCTCTTCATGATATGCTCAATATTTATGAGTTGCTTCCAGCTTTTATCATTTCTTCTGTTGTAATTGTTATAGTTTCTCTTTTAACAAAAGAGCCAGCTAAAGAAATAACAGATGAATTTGAAGAAGTTAAAGCAGGACTCAAAGAATAAACAAGAACTAATAAATCAAAATATATAAAAGGACTGAAAATCATTTATGATTAACACAGAAAAAACACTTGAAAAACTTGTGGCTCTCTCAAAGGGCAGAGGTTTTGTATATGCAGGTAGCGAAATCTATGGCGGACTTGCAAACACTTGGGACTACGGCCCACTTGGTGTTGAACTTAAAGAAAACATCAAAAAAGCATGGAGAAAGAAATTTATCCAAGAGAACAAATATAATGTAGGTCTTGACTCTGCAATCCTTATGAATCCACAGACTTGGGTGGCATCTGGTCATCTTGGCGGTTTCTCTGACCCACTTATGGATTGCTGTCAGTGTAAAACAAGACATCGTGCCGATAATCTTATTGAAAACTTTGACGGTACAAATGTTGCGGGCTGGTCAAATGAGGAAATGGCAAATTATATAAAAGAACACGCTATTCCTTGCCCTGACTGTGGCGCTCACAACTTTACCGACATTCGTCAATTCAACCTTATGTTCAAAACATTCCAAGGTGTTACTGAAGATTCAACTTCAGAAATTTATCTTCGTCCTGAAACAGCACAGGGTATTTTCGTGAACTTCCAGAATGTTCAGAGAACAACAAGAAAAAAAGTACCATTTGGTGTTGCACAGATTGGTAAATCTTTCCGTAATGAAATCACACCAGGTAAGTTTATTTTCCGTGTTCGTGAATTTGAACAGATGGAGCTTGAATTTTTCTGTAAACCTGGTACTGACCTTGAATGGTTTGAATACTGGCGTGCATTCTGCCGTGATTGGCTCTATTCACTTGGTATGAAGGCAGAAAATCTTCGTCTTCGTGACCACGACCCTGAAGAACTTTGCTTCTATTCAAAGGCAACAACTGACTTTGAATATTTGTTCCCATTCGGTTGGGGTGAACTTTGGGGTATTGCTGACAGAACTGACTATGACCTTACTCAGCATGCAAATACAAGTGGCAAAAACCTTGAATATATTGACCAGGTAACAGGCGAAAGATATATTCCTTATGTTATTGAGCCATCTTTGGGTGTTGAGCGTCTTTTCTTGGCACTCCTTACAGAAGCTTATGACGAAGAGGTTGTTGATGCAGAAAAGAATGACACTCGTGTTGTTATGCATTTCCACCCAGCTCTTGCACCTGTTAAGGCTGCAGTTCTTCCACTTTCAAAGAAACTTGGCGACAAGGCTGACGAAATTTACGAAATGCTTTCTAAGTATTTTAATGTAGAGTATGATGATGCAGGTTCAATCGGTAAGCGTTATAGAAGACAAGATGAAATCGGTACACCATTCTGTATTACAGTTGACTTCCAGACAGTTGGTGATGACGAAACAGAGGCTGACAACTGCGTAACTGTTCGTGATAGAGATACTATGGAACAGGTAAGAATGCCAATCGACGAGCTCGTTGATTACATCAATAAAAAATTGGAGTTCTGATATGAAAAAACTTCTGCTTATTATCAATCCTATTGCAGGTAAAAAGCGTGGTGTTGACTTCCTTCCTGAAATTGTTAAAAGATTTCAGGACGTGGGCTATGATGTTGAAACACGCTATACTGAAATCGACAAAAATGCCACAGCTGTAACACTCAACTTCGGCGAAGACAAAGATGTAATTGTTTGTTGCGGTGGCGATGGTACTCTTAAAGAGACTATCTGTGGTGTTATGACACTTGAGAGTAATGCTAAAATCGGTTATATCCCTATGGGCACAACAAACGATTTTGCACACTCCTTGCATATTCCTACAAATCCTCTTGAGGCAGTTGATACCATTATCAACGGCAAAGAAATGAAGATTGATATAGGCGATTTTAACGAGGATGAACAGTTTATTTATGTTTCTTGCTTCGGCAATTTCTGTGATGTTTCATACAAGGCAAAGCAGAAACTCAAAAACAAAATCGGTAGGGGAGCATACTACTGGGAAACTGTTAAAGAAGTTCATAAAATCAAGGGATTTAAGGCAAAAATCGAATGTGAAGACGGCGAAATTATAGAGGGTAATTTCTTCTATGGTGGCGTTTCAAATTCTTATTCTGTTGCAGGATTCCCTGTGCTTACAAAAGCAGGGGTGTTGTTTGATGACGGACTTCACGAGTTAGCACTTATCAGAATGCCTAAAAACCCTGCAGACCTTGTTACCATCTTGCGTGATATGTTTGTTACAAAGGATGTCCTTCATAACGAAAATCTTGTGGTAAGACACGGCAAGAATTTTAAATTCTGGTTCGAAAAGCCAGTTAACTGGACTCTTGACGGCGAAAATGGTGGCAACCACGACTTTGTTGAGGTTAAAACTTTAGAAAATGCCGTTACAATTCTTGTAGAAAAAATAAAAGATTAAATTAGAACAGTGGCTCTCGGCTCCCCTGAAAGGGGAGCTGTCATTTTCACAAGAAAATGACTGAGGGGTCCAATGTTAATGTTATAAAATGTGATAGGATGATACTATGGGCGAAAAATTCAAAAAAGCCATAGGCGTTGAGGGTACATTCAAAGATACAGTACTGCCTATGATATACTACTGTTTTACCAATATTTTTATTGGTGGTGGCGGTTACATAATCAGTATGTATTTCAGTATATTCCTTACTCGCGTAGTAGGACTCGATATTCGTTATGCAGGCTTTATAACTATGATTGCAGTTGTGTGGGACGGCATCAACGACCCAATTATGGGTATTATTACTGACCGAACACGCTCAAAGTATGGCAGACATCGTGCATACTTAAAATGGGGTATTCCATTTGTATTTGTTTCATATATAATGCTTTGGAATTCTTTCGGACTTGATGGCGAAAAGCATCCATATATGACAGTTGCATACTTTGTGTTTGCTTATGTGCTTTACAAAACTGCATATACAATTATTGCAGTGCCACATACTGCAATGCTTCCGGAACTTGCACCTGAATACAATAAGCGTACACAATACACATCAGTAAGTTACATTTTTAACTCTTGTGGTATGATTCCGTCATATATTATTTTGCTTATTTTACTTTCAGTATTCGGATTTTCTGACGGACTTAACAGAGATGCAAAAATGCCATTCTTTGTTGCAGGTATAATTCTTGCAACTATGTATAGCATTTCAATTTACGGCACATTCAAACTCGTTAAAGAGCCTAGTTCACTTGATATGAAGAATGAGCCGTTAGATTTGAAATCTGCACTTAAAGAGTATGTGCTTGTATTTAAAAGCAAGTCTTTCAGACAATATTTCGGTATCAGTTTCTTCTGGGAAACTGCAAGAAGCTTTTACTCAACTTCATACATCTATTACGTAACATTCCTTGCAAATATGTATAGGTTTTACCCATTGTTCAACACCTTTGCAGGTATTTTCGAGTCAGCAGCATTCCCACTCAACTATGCCCTTACAATGAAGCATGGCAAGAAAAAATGTGGCCAGATTGTAACTCCATTTATGATTTTAGGTCTTGGAATTGCACTTGTTGTTACAGCAAGTAAACCAGATACACCAAAATCAATATTTATGCTTGTTTTAATGCTTATGGGTGTTGTTTTCTACCCATTCGGTATGAGTGGAATAGGCTTTGTTTGTAACAATGTTTTCCCAGACTTAACTGACGTTGACGAATTGATTACAGGTCGTCGTCGTGAAGGCGTTGTGTCAACTTGCAATACAATGGTAAAACAGGTTACAGGTGGTATTAACACATTTATTGTTACACTTATTCTTGGTGGATTTGGTCTTGATACAAATAGTGAGGCAACTGAATTTGTTGAGCAACCTGATTCTGCAATTTTCGGTATTCGACTTTGTGTTGCAGTAATTCCTATGATTTGCGCGCTTGTTTCTTACATTCTTTTAAGAAACTTTAAGATGACAAAAGACGACCACACAATGATTCGTGCTGCTATTGCTACAAAACATAAATACGGTAGCGTAACGCTTACACCTGAAGAAAAGCGTTGTTGCGAAGAATTAACAGGTCATAAGTTAGAAGATACTTGGCTCGGTCGTGATAATGATGAAACAGAGGGTCATACACTCGATAAAGACAAAAACGGAAATTACATTATTCTCGTAGAAGCAGAATTGCTTAAAAAAGAGTTAATGGCGAAAGCAGAATAGGGGGGAAATTATGAGTAATATTGATATAAACCAAACTGCACCAACATATAAAAGAAGTAAGTTGTTTGATATTTTCTTTTATGTTGTTCAATGGACTTGGGGATTTTCAGTAAATATTGTAGGCGGTATTGCATATCTTATCTGCACCAAAGTATTAGGATATGACCACCAGAAATTCGGCTATGCAAATATTGTTTATATGCCTTGGAATCAAGGTGGTCTTTCAATGGGTACATTTATATTTATGCGAAAAGACCATCCTAATAAAGAGTGGACATATAACACAAGAATTCACGAGTACGGCCACACTTGGCAATGCTTACTTTTAGGACCACTCTATTACCCTGTTGTTGCAATTCCATCAGTAATCTGGTGTAACTGTTTCGCAAAATACCGTGAAAAGAATAATGTTTCATATTATAAACTTTATTGCGAGAGTTGGGCAAACAGCTGGGGCGAAAAATTCTCAAAAATGAAAAGAGTATAAAATAAAAGGGACTTCAAACGAAGTCCCTTAATTTTATATATTCTTACACTTAAAATCTACCCAAGCAGAGTCGTTTGACAACTTACCACCATGTTTAAATGTTTTGAGTGCGTTAGTGTCATTTTTAAGCCAACTGTCAAGCCAATCAATAATATAACCTGAATATTTTTCAGGGTTTGTACTGCAAGTTGTGTGAATACCCTTGTTAAGTGATGCATAAACAGTAGGTCCTTCTGCAATCTCGTAAGCAGGCTCAATCCATTGTGAAGGAGAAACAATCATATCATTTGTACCTGCAAAAAAGAGTGTAGGTTTGTTAAGTCCTTTAACCTCGTAATCAAAATTACTGCCTGCGATTGAGATTACACAGTCAATTCGCGAGTCTGCAACTGCAGCATTTACTGAACTTCGACCACCTTGCGAATGACCAATTACGCCGATTTTATTTGTATCAATCTTGTTATAGAAAATATCGTTTTTATCGTTATTCTTTTCTAAAATAAAGTCAATAGATGCAATCTGAGCCTTGCCGTCTGCCGACATTGACTCATCGCAAGCAACAACTATGTAACCACCTTTAGCGATTTCAACAAGCAAATTGTCATAAAATCCTGCAGTAACCATTGTGCCGTTAGCCCATGCAATTACAGGGTATGGCTTTGAAATAACGCCAATATTGTCAGGGTAATAAACCGTCTGTGTTGCAGATGATGTTTCATAATCCTTTGTTTTAATTGACTTTATACCGGTATCAATCGGCTTTTTAGTAGTTGTTTCTTTCTTTGTAGTGGTTTCAACATTTTTTGTAGTTGTTTCCGTTTGAGTAGTTGTGGTAGTGGTTGTAGTCGATTCTTCATCAAATGGGTTATCAAAAATGTTATTTTCAGTAGTTGATGGCTCGTCAGAACTTACGGGCTCATTCTTTCCACATCCAACAGAAAAGATAAGTAAAACGAAACATAAAAATAATGCAATAAATCTTTTCATATTAAACACCTCTATTGAAAATATATCATAAATAATTATGTTAGTCAACAAACTATAATTTGTATAATTGTTTATTAACACTTTAACCACAAAAAAGCAGGACTTTACAGTCCTGCTTTTTGTTTTATAGAGTATTAAATTATAACTTTGAAAATCCGTGGCAGTTAATAAGTGCGTCAAGTTTTTTACCCTCTTTACAAAGTGGACATTCATGAGCAGGTACGCTGAAATAATCAGGTAAATCGTTAGGATTAAAAGCAGAGTTTACTTCATAGTTATCACAGCTATCACTTGTTGCGAAAATAGAAGCAATACCTACAACGCTACCACCATAGTATTTAACTGCTTCAATAGCTGCTCTTGCGGTATTACCGGATGCTACTGAAACTGCAGTAACAAGTACGTGTTTACCCTTAATCATATTAACAATGTTATCACGGAAAATAATTTGTGAGCCATTAATGATTTCAGGAGTAACAACATAAATTGTCTGGTGAGCGTTAATATTGATGAAATCCTGTTTTGTAAGTTCATCAGCAATACAAGCGCTTATAACTTCAGTACCATCAAGGCAAAGAATAGTATCAATAATTTTGTTGCTGTATTTGTGATTTTTACAAAGTTCATGAGCAATAGCTTTAGCTTCAGAAAGACGGGATTTCTGTGCAGCAACGTCAATGTAGTAATTACTGTGAGAGCTGCTTGTTGCAAAGTGTCCTCTTGCTACGCGAAGGAACAAATTGTTGTGATTTGTTTTGATTTTTGTAATGCTTGTTGTCGGCATAAAAATCCCCCTTGAATTTATAGTATTTTTTATGTTATTCATTGTAACCTAAAATTGCAAGAAAATCAAGAAAAAGTAACAAAAAAAATATAAAAAAATTCATTTTTTTGTACTGTTTGTACTTAAATATAGCAAAATTATCGTGTAATGCAAGTCTATAGGAGATATTATTCATTTTTATACTGCTTACCTGTGTGGTCAATATAATAATTATCTTTGTAGATTAAATCTTCAACTGAAACGAAGACATAGCCTTGACTTGAAAGTTGTGTGAGTATTTCGTCAAGGGCAGGTGCAGTGTTTTCTACTCCATTATGAAAAAGCAGAATTGAACCGTTGGTTGTACCCTTTATAACTCTGTTCACAATCTCGTCAGTTGAAATTTTTGTGTAGTCAAGAGAGTCACAATTCCACTGTATCATTGTCATTTTGAGTTCTTTGCAGACTTCAAGGCTTTGGTCCGTGTAGTCGCCTGAAGGTGCACGTACAAGTGTTACAGGGGTACCGGTTATGGCTTCAAGCTTTTTATTGCAGTTTACAATTTCCTCTTTTATTTCTTCTCTTGAACATTTAGAAAAAGCCTTGTGGGTATCAGAATGGTTAGCGATTGTATGCCCGGCATCGTGAAATGCTTTTACACTTTCAGGAAATTTCTCTACCCAGTCACCAACAATAAAGAATGTAGCCTTCGCATTATGTTTTTTTAGAATTTGTATGATTTCTTCTGTATCCTGATTAGTCCAGGCAGCGTCAAAGGTAATTGCAATCTTTTTTTCAAGTGTATTAACTGAATAAATTGGTAAATCTCGCTTTGAATATGCAACTGACATATTTTCATTTAAGAATAACCCAATAATTACGGTAATGGCAAAAACTATACATAAAAGTCCTATAAGTCTGCGTTTTGAAAAAGTCCACATAAACATAAAAATCCCTCCTGTAAAATATACGGGAGGGAACAATATTTATGTATTGATTTTACGGTTATTTG
The DNA here is from genome assembly GCA_937892525.1 of uncultured Clostridia bacterium. GTDB lineage: Bacteria > Bacillota > Clostridia > Oscillospirales > Acutalibacteraceae > Fimenecus. Next base: position 69,128 of record CALAEV010000007.1, on the reverse strand, counting down.
CGAAGAGATGCGATTTCATTTTCAATGAACTCTTCCATTGATGGTTGCTCCTCAAGCTGTTTTTTAAGGCCCTTACCAACAATAATGTTAAGCACAAAGTTTACTGCAAAAAGAACGCAGCCAATAATGAAACCTATTCCAAGACTACATTCAGTAATAATACCACCACCAAGAGTAGTACAAGCAGATGTGAACTGTGCAAAGAATACAGCAGCCAAGCCCCAAGAAATTGTGCTAATAAGGTTGAGCGCTATGTTAAGTTTGTAACGCAATTTTATACCTGAAATTAAAAGCACAAAGAAATTAGCAACGCCACAAACAACTGCTACCAACAAAAGTACACAAGCAATAACAACTTTAATTGTTGCATCGCCAAGCACTTCACCACCAACAAGTTTTAACACGCTTCCAATATCAACTTTAAGAAGGTAGTTAAGAATGAATGTTAAGAATGAAACTGATTCTTCACTGTGACGGAATGGAAGTGAAAGTGTAAAGTCGTAAAGTGGAAGCAAGAGAGCTATAAGTGGAGCAAATGTCAATACAAGACGGACAATGCGAAGCTTTGAACCTGCAGCAGCACTTTTAAAGTTTGCTGTTTTATAGTGCATTTTTGCGAATGCACTTTCTGCGAAGTCAGCGTCATCATTAAGTCTTTTTTCCCATTGGTAGTTAGGAATATTTGCCCCACACTCAGGACATTCTGCCTTAAAATTCCAGATTTTGAGTGTGTGTCCACAATTAGGACATTTAGCAGCCATAAAATCAACTCTTTCTTTATTAAAAGTTAAATAATATTATACTACATTTATTTCTTTTTTGCAAGTCTAATAACATTCCATGAAAGCGGTTTAAGATTAACAGTAAGATTTTTACCATCAAAGTCAGGATTTTCTGCTTTAAATGGTTTTACAGGAGCCTGGATTGCACTGTTTTCTTCCTTGATACCGTATCCACTCATTTCAATACAATCTATAACCTCAAAGTTATCAAAGTCAAGAAGCGAAATATCAAAAAGAATGTTTTCTTCCATGTTTCTGTTGACTGCAAAAATTGTAAGATTTTCTTTATCTTCGCTGATAGTAGCAATACTTTCAATGTCAGGAACATCTGTAAATTCCTTTGTATCGTGTTTAGGCGAGATTACACGTGAGTCAAGTGTGTAACCACGACCATAATTTGACAGGTGCATAAATGGGTAGAAGATAGTCTGTTCCCAACAAGCGCCACCGTTTTCTGTCATAATTGGTGCAATAACATTTACAAGCTGAGCAAGACAACCAATTTTAACACGGTCTGCGTGTTTTAAAAGTGTCATAAGCATAAGTGCCACTAAAAGGGCATCTTCAAAGTTGTAAATGTCTTCAAGCTGATGAGGTGCAGTACTCCATTTGTCAACATGAACACCGTTTGAGTGATACCAAACATTCCACTCGTCAAATGAAAGGTTAACAGTATGCTTTGAACGTTTTTTAGCCTTTATGTAGTCGCAAATGCAAACTACTGAACTGATAAACTCGTCCATTTTCATACTTTTTGCAAGGAATGAAGGTGTGTCGTTTGAACGATTATCAAAATAAATATGAAGTGAAAGATAGTCAACCTTGTCATAAGCCAAATCAAGAGTAATAGCTTCCCAATCACCAAAAGTCGGCATATCACGAGATGCACTGCCACAAAGAACAGTTTCAATTGAATTGTCAGTCCATTTCATAATCTTTGATGCTTCAGCAGCGCATCTACCATATTCATAGGCTGTTTTGTGACCAATCTGCCAGTCACCATCCATTTCATTACCAAGACACCAAAGTTTGATGTTGTGAGGGTTTTCGTAACCGTGTGAACGACGAAGGTCACTCCAATAACTACCAGATTTATGGTTACAGTATTCAACTAAATTTCTTGCCTCTTCAGGACCACGAAGTCCAAGATTTACTGCCATCATAGGTGATGTGTTTGCTTTTTTACACCATGTTGCAAACTCATTTGTACCAAAAAGGTTAGGCTCTGTAACGCCCCACGCAAGCTCCAATTTTTTAGGACGAAGTTCTTTAGGACCAACGCCATCTTCCCAGTTATAGCCTGAAACAAAGTTGCCACCTGGGTAACGTACAATAGGTACATTAAGTTTCTTTACTTTTTCAATAACGTCAGTTCTGAAACCATCTTCATCAGCAGTAGGGTGGTCAGGTTCATAAATGCCACCGTAAACTGCACGGCCTAAATGTTCAATAAATGAGCCGTAAATTCTTTCGTCAATTTTTGCACCTGTAAATTCAGATACAAGCGACATCTTTGCCTTTTTCATAACAAATACCTCCAACGGTAGTTTTACTGAGCTTTGGTTGTGCTTTCTTCCTCTATCTCTTGCTTTTCTGACAAGAAGGAACGGAACATTTCACGATTTTCTTCCATGTCCATAACAAGACAAGCACCAACACCTGAAATGGTCTTGTCAGACCAAGTTTTGTCAGCAGGTATTCTGTGCTGAACAATAGGGTATGTGTATGCTTTGTCAAGAACAGCGTCGATACCGATTTCTAGAATCTTATCAGAATCAAGGTTTGTTTTGACAAGAGGAATAATTGTTTCAGCAAGACTAAGAAGTTCAGGAATTTCTTTCGTAAGCGCTTTTTCAACAATAGCAGAAATAACCTTACGCTGACGCTTTGTTCTCATAAAGTCAGAGTCAAGGTAACGGATTCTTGAATACCATAGTGCTTGCTGGCCATTGAGAAGTACATCTTCACCGGCCTCAATTCTAACAGGAACACCAACATCTCCTGAATGGTATGTATAATAACTTTCTTTTTCAGTAACATCAACATTGATACCGCCAAGCTCGTCAACAATAGTCATAAAAATTTCAAAGTCAACAAGTGCATAATATGGAATTTCAACACCAAAATTAAGTTCAAGGGTATCAACAAGCATTTGTATTCCACCCCTGAAATATGCAGAGTTAAGCTTTGACCATCTGTTTCTACCTGCAACATCAACATAAGAGTCGCGAAGGAATGATGTAAGCTTAATTTGACCATTTTTGTTGTCAAGTGTAACAAGCATCATAGTATCAGAACGTGAGCCTACTTCAGTTTCACGAGCATCAACACCAACAAGGAGAATGTTAATCTGGTCAGGGTCAGAGTAAAGTTCATCACTTGAAATATAAAGATTTTCTTCTAATGGCTCATCCGTATTAAATGATGACAATAACTTGTCCACAGTGTTGTATCCATAAAAGCCTACGCAAGAGGTTGCAACTATAATAAGACACAAGAGTATAAGAAAAGTGTTTCTTATAGGGTGTCTTTTTTTCTTCTTTTTCTTGCGTGTATCTGAGTCAGATGAAATATCACCGTAAACATCGCTTATATCGTCATACTGAATTTCCTGACGACGACGATTCTGCACAGCGCTGTTATATTTTACAGTAAAATCACCGTCATAATATTCGTCAATTTCTTTATCTTGTTTTTTTACAGGATTTCCTGAAAACGATGAAACATCTTCATAAAAATCTTCATTTGATGAGTTGCTGTAAATATCTTCAAATTCATCGTTTTTTGGAGAATTACTGAAAACATCTTCAAAATCATTATTGTTAAAACGATTGTCAGCCAAAACTAACACTCCTCAATCACATAATTTATCCATTTTATTTTACAACAATCGAGTAAAAATCACAATCCTTTTTTCAAAAAAATACTAGGGAAATAAAGAAATTTTTGTCATACACTTGAAACATTATAAGAAAATATGTATAATGATAGACAGTTTTAGAAGAACCTGTGTTTTTCAGGTTCAATTTTCGGGAGTAGATACATATGTTAGGTAAATATGTAAGGGTTCGTGTTACGAAGCCTATGCACTCCTTTGACAGTGAAAATGGTATTCCTTATCAATTGAATTTTGGTACCGTTGAGAGTGGGCTTGATTCTCGTTCTCCTGTGAAGGGTGCATACATTATGGGCGTTACACACCGTGTAAGAGTGTTTGAAGGTCGTGTAATCGCCGTTGTAAAAAGAAAAAATATGGGTGGAATAATGCTTGTTGTTGCACCTAAAAGTAAACGTTATATCGTTCACCAAATTGAAGACGCAATTGAGTTTGCAGAAAAACAGGGCACTTATGATATAAGTTGTCTTTACGAATGCTCTTGTGGTGCAATTGTGTATAGAATTATCAATGGTGAAACAAGGTTTTTACTTATCAAAAACAGACGTAGTCTTAATTGGGGCTTTCCTAAAGGACATATGGAACGTGGCGAAGGAGAGCACGAAACTGCGTATCGTGAAATACTTGAGGAAACAGGTATAAGAGCAAGGTTTTTACCTGATTTTAGGTTCAAGTCAGAGTATTCAATTCAAGGTAGAATTGAGAAAAAGGTTATAATTTTTCTTGCAACTACTGATGATACAAACACAATTATTCAGCGTGAAGAAATTGAAGAATATTTGTGGCTTAAATATGATAAGGCTATGAATTCTCTCAAGTTCCCTAATGATAAATATCTGCTTACAAAAGCAAAAGAATATCTTGAAAGGGTAGGGGTGACAAATGGTTGAGACAATAGTTAATGAATTAACTGCATTCTTTCAAGATAAAATTCCTGAAGAATTGATTGCATTTGTGATTTCTCTTTGTCCTGTGCTTGAGTGTCGTGGTGGTATGATTGCTGCACGACTTATGGAAATCCCTTTTATTAAAGCTTTTCTTATTTGCTATTTAGGTAATATGTTGCCTATTCCGTTTATAATTCTTTTTATCAGGAAGATTTTTGACTTTTTGCGTCGATTTAAGTTTTTCTCAAAGATTGTTGAAAAACTTGAGAAAAAAACAGAAAAGAATAAAGAAAAAGTTCTTAAATATGAGTCTTGGGGACTGCTTCTTTTCGTTGCAATTCCATTACCCGGTACAGGTGGTTGGACAGGTGCATTGATGGCAGCACTTCTTGATATAAGAATGAAAAAATCATTGCCGATTATAGCTCTTGGCGTGTTGATTGCCGGATTTATAATGTCAGCAGTAACTTATGGAATATTCCAAATGTAAAAAATGCCTTACAGAATATCTGTAAGGCATTTTTGTTTTGTCTCTTCAGTAAAAGATTAGTTGTTTGCTTTTTCTTTTTTCATATTCTTGATAAGTGCAATCATTGGAACAATCAAGAATATTGCTACAATACCTGCATAAAGGAAGATTGCTTTTGTAGGAAGAACATCTTCAGCACCTGATGTGTTCTTTGTTGCGATGTTACCAAGTGTAGGACCAACTACCATTGGAATAAGCACTGTGAACACCATTCTGATACCTTGGAATAATCCAACATTGTCTTGTGGTGTGTAGTCACGTGTTGATGCACCAAGCTGAATTGTAAGTACAAGGTAGCCGATAAGTACTGGTGCAATACCAACGATAATTGTCATAATGTGTGTTGATGTTGAAAGAATGAAAAGGCCCACAATAAGAAGTGCCGAGCTTGTAAGGAAAGCAACCGGTTTATTATTAACAGCAACTTTCATAAGAATTACAATACCTGCAATAATTGTTGCAACTGAAATAACCGCAGGAATAATTACTCCTGCTGAAAGAAGATTGATATCTGCATTTGCAGGAAGCACAACTGAGCCTAAGTAAATAATAAGATATGGGAAGAACACTTGGAAAGCACAGTTGAAAATACAGAAAGCAGAAAGAATTAAGTAAAGACTGCTATTCTTTTTAATAACGCTTGGACGGAAGCCATAAAAAAGGTCTGCCCAATAGCTTGTGTTTGACTTTGTTGCATTTTCAAATTTCTTTGGATTATCAATAAGGAATACACCTGCAACACCTACGATTGCAACAAAAGCGCCCATACCAATAAAGAATACGCTGTATGAGATTGTTCCACTTTGAGCAAGTGAGCCAACAACCATAATTACAGCCATTGCAAGGAATCCCATAAATGTTGATGCAGTTTCAACCTTTGGACGTGATTCAGGAGTTGTAACGTCAGTAACCCAAGCATTGAATGCAGAGTCATTACTTGTTGAGCCCATAAATGTCATTATAATATCCATTACAATAACAACCCACGCAGTTGCTGTAACAATCTGACCAGGCTCAGTAAGTCCAAAAAGGTTAGCGATGTTGTCTTTTGTAATAAAACCGAAAAGAGCAGTAACAATACCCCATGCGATATAACCAAAAGAGATAAATGCCTTACGGTTTTTAAGTTTTTCACTGAGAGTACCCATAATGAATGTTGTTACAACTGCAGTAATTGCAGAGAGCGTAACCATAATGTTTACTGCATCAGTAAGTGTAAGAGATGCACCTAAAATGCCTTCATTGTAAACACAGTCATTTAAGAATGTGTTAAAATACATATTTTCAACGTTCCATGCAAGTAACCCCATAAACATAAATAAGAGAATACCTGTCCAGACACGCTTAGAAAGTTTTCCGTTATTATTCATTTCATTTACCTCTTATTTGAAATAATAAACTCGGCATTCGTAAGGTCTTGTTACAAATGAGTTGTTTGTAAGTGGAGTAAGCTTGTAGTTTGCAAGTACAAGCTCGCCTTTTGAAAGGTCAATGCCTTCAGGTGCTACAAAGTTAACGCTCTTTTCAGAGAATGAGCAAACAACAAGGATTTTTTCACCATCAAGATTTCTCTCATAAACATAAAGCTTATCACTATTCTTGTAATGCTCTTTGTAATCACCATAAATTGCAACTTCGTGTTCTTTTCTGAATTTAAGAAGTTTACGGTAGTAGTTAAGAATTGAATTTTCATCTGCTTCAGCAGCGGCTACATTGATTTCCTTGTAGTTTTCATTAAGGTTAAACCAAGGTTCAACTGTTGAGAAACCTGCGTAATCACTATCATCCCATTGAACAGGAGTTCTTGAGTTTTCGCGAGAGCCTGCATTTGCCATTTTGAGGAATTTTTCACCCTTGATACCAAGCTTTGCAAAGGTCTTTTCATTGTTGAATGTCATCATATCCTTGAACTCGTCAATTGATTTGAGTTGGATATTTGTCATACCAATTTCTTGACCTTGATAAATGAATGGAGTACCCTTTTGGAGATAACACATAGTTGCAAGCATTTTTGCACTTTCAACTCTGTATTTAAGTGAGCCGTAACGGTCAACAATTCGTGGGTGGTCATGGTTTTCAAGATAAAGTGTATGCCAACCCTTGCCATTCATAGCGTCATACCATTTCTGGTAGCATTTTTTCATCTTTTTAAGGTTGAATGGAGTTTTAATCCAGTCAGTCATAAAGCAGTCAGCTTCAAGGTGGTCAAAACTGAACATAGTTTTAAGTACCTGAGTATCGTCTTCAGTAACGAATCTAAGAACTTTTTCAGGTGTGATAAGTGGACCTTCACCAACTGTGAAACAGTCGTATTTTGAAAGAACATCGTCGTGGAACTCTTTAAGATATTCGTAAAGATGTGGGCCACAATTGTAGTGCTCCATACCTGCAGCTACAGGAATTGGAATAGCGTTAGGAAGTCCTTCTCTCTTTGAAATGTATGTAATAACGTCTTCACGGAAACCGTCAACGCCCATATCAAGCCAGAATTTCATAACATTCTTAACTTCTTCACGGACTTTTGGGTTATCCATATTAAGGTCTGGCTGACCTTTTGTGAAAACATGAAGGTAATATTCGTCAACTTCAGGAACATATTCCCAAGCACCACCCTCAAATGTTGAAAGCCAGTTGTTAGGTGGTTTTTTACCGTTTTTGCCCTTACCTTTACGCCAAATGTAGTAATCGTGATAAGGATTATCAACGCTCTTGCAAGCCTCTTTGAACCAATGATGTTCAGTAGATGTGTGGTTTACAACAAGGTCCATAAATACTTTCATTCCACGTTCGTGGCAAGCGTTAAGCACTTTTTTGAATGTTTCCATATCGCCGTATTCAGGGTTTATATCCATATAATCGGAGATATCATAACCATAGTCAGCATTTGCTGATTTGAAAAGTGGAGAAAACCAGATAGCGTCAATGCCTATTGATTTAACATAGTCGAGTTTCTCATAAATACCCTCAAGGTCACCAATACCGTCACCGTTAGAGTCTTTGAAACTGCGAGGCCAAATCTGGTAAACAACCATTTCTTTGTACCAAGCTTTGTTCATAAAATAACACCCCTATTTGTTGTTAGAATATATACAAATATAAGTATAGCATAGAAATTACAGAAAAACAATTAAAACATAAATAAAATGTCATTCTGTGTGTTTCAAAGTATTTTATAAAAATTGACAAATCCCTTTAATAATGATATATTGTAATTGATTATTGAACCTTAACAAAATTAATGCTCCTAATTTGTTGAAAAGGCAGATTTCACCGAATTATTCTCTTTTAATGTCACAAGTTGAATGTTATTTGCGATTATATAAAGTGCAGGGGTAACAACTATTGTTATTCTGTAAAAACTATTAAAGAGGTGATTCCAATGGGCTATTACTTATTAGTTAAAAAGCTAGAACATTTTAATTGATAAGGAGTATAATTATGAAAAAGTTGTTTGTTAAGATTACATCTATTCTATTATCGTTATTATTTGTATTTCTATCGACATTTAGTGTATGTGCGGTAACTTCAACTGAAAGTAGTATAAATAATGGAATTATAGAAGCATTGCAAAATGCTGAATATATAAAAGACGAACTCGGCTTAGACAGTTTTGATTTTAGTGAAATTACCATTTCTAATCCAATATATACATACGAATATACCAACCAAGGACTGTTAGAAAATAATTTAATGTATCCTTTAAAAGTTGATGATGTATTGGTTGCATGGGCTATTCCTTTGGACGATAGTTCTGATACTAAATATCAAATTACAACAGCATTGATTTATGAGACTAACTCTGTTTTACAAGATAATACGAATTTTGCTCTAATATATGATTATGAATATTGTTATTTGTATGATGGAAGTGAGTTTTATCAGTTGGCAGAAGTAACTCATAATATTGAAAATCGTTCTGTATTAAATGTTGACAATGTTTATATGGATGATTTTGATATTCAGTTAACAAATATAGATGAATCAGTATGTTTAAATTATTCCTTTAATCAAAACACAAGAGTGCAAACTTATTATGAATGTCCTGTTGGATATGTTACTCAAAATCCGTCGCCGTATCTTTGCTGGGCGGCAACAATTGCATCTATTGTAAACTATAAAAAAGGCACTTCGTATACAGCTGTTGATGTGGCAAAAAAACATTATGGCAATACAAACTATAATCGAACATTGACAATTGGTGAAGAAGATAACATTCTCATATCGGATTATTTGTTGCTATATTTACATAAGGATAAAATTCCGGGTGATAGTGTAATTGGGAAAAATATCATTAATGATTATCCAGTGTATGCAACATTTAAGAATTCTAATGGAGGATATCATGCTGTTGTTATATTTGGTATCAACACAATTAGCGGGTATATTTCGGTTATGGACCCATTATCTGGAGCATGTAGTGCCACTATCAGTGGCTCTGGTTATAGGTATGTAAGTGTAAACTCTGGGGTAACATTCACTTTAGAATGTGCAACTTGTAGGTATTGGTCTGTATGAAATAACTATTATGAACAGTTTTTTATAACATAAAGGGAGGAGATGTTATGACAAAACAAAACCTTAGCAAACACAAATGTATTTTTATTTTATTGGCGATTATTTTAAGTGTTATGGTGATTGTGGGGGTGTTGATTTATCATAATTCTCATCAATTCGCCAAACCTTTTGAAAACCTAACTATCGAAGAAGTAAAAAGTATATCTCTTTATTCTCAAAATGTAACGCAAGAAATTATATACATTTTCACCGATGAAGAGTGTGAAGAAATTGTTAAACTTCTTAATGGTATTGAAACAGGCAAAGAAGATAACAAAGAATATTCAGGTGGACTTGACCGTGAATTTCGTTTAGAAAAAACTGACGGAACAATTGTTGAGTTTGGAACAGGTGCAAATTTATGGCTTGATGGTCAAAGGTATGAAGTCCCTGAAGATAATACTTCGCTGATTGAACTTCGTAATATTCATACAGAATATTATAGAGAATATTATGTTCCTTACTACGAATTAAATAAATAAACACAAAACAGCGGGAGTTGAACTTCCGCTGTTTTGTGTTTGCAATAGTGCTGAAATATTATATTTACTATTTTTCAGGTACAAATAGTTCCGTACCTACATGGCACAACGGACATTCAAAATTATCGGGTAAATCCTCGAATTTTGTACCTGGAGTTATATCCATTTCAGGACACCCTGCACTTTCGTCATACATCCAACCGCAAACTTCACAAACATAAACCATAAAAATCAACCTTTCGTTTTTTTAGTAGTTTGTGGAGATTTTTGTTGGTTATTCAATTACTGTACATTTTGTGCTTATCATATAATGGTCAGAAATATCTGTTTTTGTATTTGTGTCTGAATGCACCTTGTAATCACTTGTGGTAAAGCCTTTTACAAAAATATAATCAATAGGCTCAGTATGCGAATTTTCACCCCAACCGTGATATGTAGGTGTTTTGTCACCATTATTTGCGTTTGTATAGCCTTTATCAACAAGCAACTTTACAGATTCACCATCACTATACTGGTTAAAATCACCTGTAATAACAATTGGAGCATTTTCATATTTTTGTGCAAGCTTATCTGCATATTCAATTACTAATTTGCCACCAAGATTTTGTGCCTCAATACTTGAGTTGTCGAAATGAGTGTTGAGGTGAATATAAATAAATCCGCTTGCCTTATTTTCAAGCACTACATAAGAACAGATTCTGTAACATCCCGCATTTTCGTATTTTGACTCTGCGTCAGGTGTTTCTGAAATCCAAAAAGTATCACTTTCAAGCAAATTGAATTTATCTTTAAGGTAATAAATACCGTTCATTTCGGACTTTTGCTCATTTTCATCACCGCCACGCTTAACACCATAATATGCGTATTGGGGTAACATTTCTTCAAGTCCTGAAACCCATATACTGTTGATTTCCTGAACACCTAATGAGTCAGGGAGTGTGTTGTTAATCTGCTTTGCCCATAAGTGCATTCTTCGTGTAGTGTATGTGCCCTCTAAAAGATTGCCCCAAGGTGCTGCTGTGTTATAACTTGCAACAAGAATATTGTCGTTATTTTCGATTCTTTCTTGTGCAGATTTAATTTCAACATCAGGTTTCATAGGAAAAATCATAAAAAATCCCCCAATCAGAATTGTAATAACCAGTAAGAATGAAATTAATAATGAAAGTATTATCTTGATTTTTTTAGACATAAATATCACTCCTCAATTCTGCATTCTGAATTAATTATAATTTATCACAAAATCATTGTAAAATCAATTCTATTGTGCTAAAATACCTTTTAGTTATAATTGTTTTTAAGGTGATTATATTATGAAAATTATAATTGTTGGTGACGGTAAAGTTGGTGCAACCCTTGTTGAACATCTGTCGCAAGAGGGGCACGATATTATAGTTATTGACCGTGACCAGAAAGTAATTGAACAACTTGTAAACTCATATGATGTTATGGGAGTTTGTGGAAATGGTGCAAGTTATGAGGTGCAGTTGGAAGCAGGCGTTGGTGATGCGCAATTATTTGTTGCAGCAACATCATCTGACGAACTTAACATTCTTTCTTGTCTTATGGCAAAAAAAGCAGGGGCAGCGCATACAATTGCTAGAGTGCGTAATCCTGATTATTTAAATCAAGTGCCATTTTTTAAGGACGAATTAGGCTTAAGTATGATTGTAAACCCTGAGCTTGACGCAGCAAATGAAATTGCAAAGGTTCTTCGTTTTCCTAACGCTATCAATATTGAAACATTCTATCGTGGACTTGTTGACCTTGCAGAAGTGAAAATTGACGCAGGTAATCCTTTGTGCGATATGCAGCTTACTGATATTTTCAATAAGTTCAATGTTAAAATTCTTGTTTGTGCAGTTCAGCGTAAAGACGAGGTTATTATTCCACATGGTGATTTCACTCTTAAAGCAGGTGACAGAATACACATTACTGCGCCTCGTGGAGTACTTGTAAGCTTTATGAAAAAACTTAAGATTTACAAACACCGTACAAAAGATATTATGATTACCGGTGGTGGAAAAATGGGCTATTACCTTGCTCGTCAGCTTTGCGAAACCGGTGGTTATAGTGTTAAGATTGTTGAAAATGATGAGGAACGTTGTGAGCATCTTTGCGTAAACTTGCCACAGGCAGATGTTATTTTTGGTGACGGTACTGACCGTGAAGTGTTATTAGAACAAGGCCTTGCAAATCAAGATGCTTTTGTGGCACTTACTACAATAGATGAAGAAAATATTATCTCTGCTATGTATGCAAATTCACTTGGTATCAGCAAAACTGTTGCAAAGGTAAATCGTGTTTCATATCAGGTGCTTGAAAGTATTGGTATGGATAGTGCATTTTCATCAAAAGCAATTGCAGCAAACAGAATAATTGCTTTTGTCCGTGCGTTAGAAAATTCAGGTGAAGAATCAAGCGTGCAGACTCTTTATAAGCTTGTCGGCGGTCAGGTTGAAGCACTTGAGTTTAACATTAATTCTGATTTCAGCGAAATCGGTGTGCCACTTAAAGATATAAGACTTAAAGATGATACTTTGATTGCTTGTATCATCAGAAATCATAATGTTATATTCCCTGGTGGTAATGATTGTATTGAAAAAGATGACAGCGTTATTATTGTCACAAAGCGCAATCATATAAGCAGTATCAACGAAATTTTTGAGTAAGGCGAAAATAAATGAATTATAAAATGGTGTCTAAAACTGTAGGCAGACTTTTACAGGCGGAAGCACTTCTGTTACTGTTGCCTATGGCAGTTTCAATTTATTTCAAAGAAAATCTCATATATGTATATGGAATTGTAATTGCAATGCTTTTGTGTGTTGGTACAATTATGATTTTGCCAAAACCTCAAACACGAAAAATCTATGCTCGTGAAGGATTTGTTATTGTATCGCTTTCATGGATACTTATGTCACTTTTTGGAGCATTGCCTTTTGTAATTTCAGGTGCAATACCCTCATTTGTTGATGCGCTTTTTGAAACAGTATCAGGGTTTACCACAACGGGTGCCTCAATACTTAACAATATTGAAGTTTTGCCTAAAAGCATTTTGTTCTGGCGTTCATTTACTCATTGGATTGGTGGAATGGGCGTAATAGTTTTTGTGCTTGCAATTCTTCCACAGAAAGAAATGCAGTCAATGCATATTTTAAGAGCCGAAGTGCCTGGTCCTACCGTTGGTAAATTGGTATCAAAAGCTACTGTAACGGCAAGAATACTTTATATTATATATACTGTTTTTACGGTGGCAGAAATTGTTGCGCTATTGTGCTGTAAAATGCCTTTGTATGATAGCGTTACAACTGCATTTGCGACTGCAGGTACAGGTGGATTTTCAGTAAAAAATGCAAGTATTGCCGCATACAATAATTTAGGAGCAGAGATAGTGATTTCAATATTTATGCTTCTTTTTGGTATAAACTTTAATCTGTTTTATCTTTTTCTTGTTAAACAATTTAAGCGAGTCTTTAAAAGTGAAGAACTTTGGACATATCTTGGTGTAGTCGGCGTATCTATAATACTTATAACACTAAATATTTATCCTATGGTTGAGTCAGTGGGTATAGCCTTGCGTCAGGCAGGTTTTCAGGTAGCTTCAATTATTACAACAACAGGATTTGTAACTGCTGATTTTGGCCAATGGCCTTCTATGTCACAAATGATAATAGTGGCACTTATGTTTTTAGGTGCTTGTGCCGGTTCAACAGGGGGAGGACTTAAAGTTGGCAGAATGATTATTCTTGTAAAGGTTGCTTTCCGTGAATTGCGCCGTGCAATAAATCCTAACAGAGTTAAAGCAATTAAACTAGATGGTGCGGTTGTTGAAAAAGATGTTGTAATTACAACATCAACATATTTTGTTATTTATATGTTTATAATTGGTATTTCTGCATTGATTTTAACAGTTGATAATTTTGATTTCACTACAACTGTTACTGCTGTTATAACTTGTATAAATAACGTAGGCCCCGGACTAGCATTGGTCGGTCCTGTTGAGAATTTTGCAGATTTCAGCAACTTATCAAAACTTGTGCTTTCAGCTAATATGCTTATAGGTCGTCTTGAAATTTTTCCAATTATAATCTTATTTATGCGTTCAACATGGAAAAAAATATCATAAAAATTAGTCAGCACTTCATTTTGTGCTGACTAATTTTTGCCTTTATTTCATTTTTTCTAACTTATTTCTGTCTGCAACTACAATTAATTTCATAGTTTCTTCAAGAGGTTTTGTGGGGTCAATATCTGTTGTAACATCATTGTTTTTCTGAATAGCAATAACATTGATTGAGTATTTTTTTCTTAAATTCAAGCCAACAAGAGATTTGCCGACCCATTCAGATTTTACATCAATTTCAACAAGGGAAACATTATTTGTAAGGTCAAGAATATCAATAAAACCTGAACTTAAAAGATTTTTTGCAAGGCGTACACCTGATTCGCGTTCAGGTAAAACAACCCTGTCAGCACCGACCTTAGTTAAAATTTTCGCATGCATCTCATTACTGCACTTTACAATTACATTTTTCACGCCTGCTTCTTTGCACAGAGCTGTCGCCATAACGCTTGTTTCAAGACTTCCTGATATAGCAATAATTACAACATCTATGTTGGAAATGCCAAGTTGTTTTATTACTTCAGGGTCTGTAACATCAGCACATCTGCAAACAGAAAGTTCGCCGATAACATCGTTTATAAGTTCTTCATTGTGGTCGACGCTTAAAACTTCTGCACCGTTTTCTACAAGCTCTTTTGCCACTGCAAGACCGTAACGACCCAAGCCGAAAACGGCATAAGAATTATTAGTTTTCATAGTTTTAACCCTTTCTTAACCAACGCTAATTTCTTCCGTTGGAGTTTTTACAATGTTTTGACTGCTTTTCTTCATATTAAAAGCAACCGCAAGAGAAATCGGACCGATTCTTCCAAGATACATTGTAATAATTATTATGATTTTACCCCACAAATTGAGGGCGGGAGTTAAATTTCGCGTAAGACCTACCGTTGCTGTAGCACTTACGGTTTCGTAAAGAATGTCAAGTGCAGGGGCATCACTTACTACAGAAAGCAAAACGGTTGATACAAACATAATTATAAAAGACATACAGAAAACTGCGACTGCTTTTCTTACTGAATGGTGTGAAATGGAACGATTAAAAACTGTTATTTCATTTTTATTTTTAACAGTTGAAAAGGCAGTAAGAAATAAAACCATTACAGTAACAGTTTTAATACCACCAGCAGTACCTACAGGTGAGCCACCTATGAACATAAGTACAAGAGAAACAAGTGCAGAAGGATTTGTAAGATTTTGTTGTGGAATTGTGGCAAATCCTGCTGTTCTTGTTGTTACCGATTGGAAAAATGACAACTGTAATTTATTAAAAAGTGAATAATCAGCCATTGTCAATTTGTTGTTGTATTCAAAAATAAAAAATGAAACAGTGCCAGTAATAATTAAAAACGCAGTCATCCACAAAGCAATTTTACTGTGTAGTGTTAACTTTTGAATACACATTTTACCCTGTTTTTTACGAAGTTTGCTTATTCTGATTATATCCCACCATACAATGTAACCCAAGCCACCGATTATAATCAAAGCACTAGTTACTATGTTAATTAAAGGATTTGTAGCATATTCACAAAGGCTGTTTTCTGAAATGATGTCAAGCCCTGCGTTGCAGAATGCTGAAATTGAATTGAAAATTGATATCCATATTCCACGCAGACCAAACTGAGGCACAAAAACTATCATATATAAAACAGCGCCGATACCTTCAATTAAAAAAGTTGCACCGATTACTTTTTTTACAAAACGTACAAGTCCTGAAAGAGTATTAAGATTAAACGCCTCTTGTATAAGCAAGCGGTCAGCGAGTCCCATTTTTTTGTGAAATGCAATCATAAGCCCTGACATAACAGTAATAATACCAAGTCCACCAAGCTGAATAAGGCAGAGTATTACTACTTGACCAAATGTGCTCCATGCAGTAACGGTGGGCAAGGTTACAAGACCTGTTACGCAGGTAGCGGTAGTTGCAGTGAAAAGAGCATCAATATATGATACGGCAACGCCATTAGATGAACTTATGGGTAATGCGAGCAATATACTACCTGCAAAGATTACAAGAAGAAAGCTCAGCATTATAATATGAGTCGTTGATAATTTTAAGCGTTTTTTACGCATATTTATATTTCCTTTACTAAAAAAGAAGATTTAACTTGTTTTTATTAACAAAATCTATTATAATAAATAATATATTACAAATTATATCATAAAAAAATAATTATATCAATAAAATATATAAATTGGGCAAATAAGAGGTTAAAATATGTTACCAAAAAGAGTTTATACAAAAATAAATCTTGATAACATACAAAAGAATATGAAAACTGTCTGTGACAAGTTTGGTAAAGATATTACCATTATGGGTATTGTTAAAGCCAATGCTTACGGCCACGGTGCAGTTGAGGTTGCAAAAGCACTTGTAGAATGCGGTGCAGGTATGCTTGGCGTGGCTGCTATTGATGAGGCAGTTGAACTTCGTGAAAATGGAATAACTGCACCAATTCTCATTCTAGGTCAGATTTTCCGTCAGGATTACGAAACTGCAATCGAAAATGATGTTACTTGCACGGTTGTTGATATTGTAACTGCACAAGGAATATCAAAAAAAGCAAAAGAACTGGGTAAAATAGCAAAAGTTCACATTAAAATTGATACAGGTATGGGCAGAATCGGTTTTCAACCTGACAAAGAAGGCGAAATGCAAATAAAATCTGTTTTTGACCTTGAAAATATAAGTGTTGACGGTGCTTTTACTCATTTTGCAAATGCTGATAGTAGTGATAAAACCTCTGCAAATACTCAAAAACAGAAATTCGTTCAATTTACTGATAAGCTGATAAATGAGGGCTATAATTTTCCTGTCCGACACATGTATAACAGTGCATCTGCTATGGAACTCGACGGTTACGCAGGTGAGATGGTGCGTTGTGGTATTATGCTTTACGGACTTTATCCATCAGACGAAATGAACAGAGATTATAAGCTTTATCCTGCATTAGAGTTTAAGAGTAGCGTTTCTTTTGTAAAATCAGTTAAAAAAGGATTTACTGTAAGTTATGGTTCAACTTATGTGGCAGAAAAAGATATGAAAATAGCCACCGTTCCGGCAGGCTACGGTGACGGATATCCAAGGTATTTGTCGAATAAAGGCGAAGTGTTAATTCGTGGCACTCGTTGTAAAATCCTTGGCAGAGTGTGTATGGACCAGTTTATGGTTGATGTTTCACATCTCTCTGATGTGGAGATTGCTGACGAGGTAACTCTCGTTGGCACTGATGGGGCAGAAACAATTACAGTTGAAGATGTTTCAAACGGCGAATACCGTTTTAACTATGAATTCTGTTGTCTTATTACTCCAAGAGTTCCAAGAATTTATATTAAAAACGGAAAAGTAATTGAATAAATGCTAAGTGAAAAACGCAAAATTAACGGCGAGAGAATTTATCTCTCGCCGTTTTTGTTTGTTATTTTATTTGCCAATCAATCTCTGTCATACCTTTAGATTTTAAGAATTCGTTTGCTTTTTTGAAGTGTCCGTTGCCAAAAAATCCGTTGTATGCAGAAAGTGGACTTGGGTGTGCCGATTCCAGCACTAAATGATTAGGATTTGTAATAATCTTTTTCTTTGCTCTTGCATTTGCACCCCAAAGTAAAAATACCATTGGCTCAGGACGAAGATTAAGAAGTGAAATTACGTTGTCTGTAAATATTTCCCAACCCATTCCCTTGTGGCTGTTTGGTTGGCTTTCACGAACAGTAAGCACTGTGTTCATCATAAGAACACCTTGTTCTGCCCAGTATGTAAGCTCACCGTGAGATGGGATTGAGTAGCCATATTCTGCGTGGATTTCTTTATACATATTTTGTAGTGATGGTGGAGGATTAACCCCTTTAAGCACAGAAAAACAAAGCCCATGTGCCTGATTTGGTTGGTGATATGGGTCTTGCCCTAAAATCACAACCTTAACATCTTTATAATCTGTATATTTAAGTGCGTTAAAAATGTTATCCATATGGGGATATATGGTTTGCGTTTTATATTCTTGTACCAGAAATTTTCTCAAATTGAGATAATAAGGTTTTTTGAATTCGTCTTTTAAAAGGATATCCCAACTATTATTAAACTGTACCATTTTTAAGTCTCTCAATCATCATAAATGCAGATTTATAAATGTCGCCACAGCCCATTGTCAGCACAAGGTCGCCTGCCTTTGCATTTTTCACAACATAATCTGCAACTTCTTCTTGTGTATTAAACCAAACAGAGTTTGGGATTTTTTCAGCTAACTGTGAAGTATAAATATCATAAGTGTTGACTTCGCGTGAGCCCATAATTTCTGTCATAACACAACGGTCAGGGATTTTAAGCACATCAACAAATTCGTCAAAGTGCATGGCAGTTCTGGAATAAGTGAATGGTTGGAATACTGCCCAAACTGTGTTGTAGCCCATTTTCATTGCTGCTTCAAGTGTAACCTTAAGTTCAGCAGGGTGGTGAGCGTAGTCATCAACAAAATCGATTCCGTTATATGTGCCAAGGTCTTCAAAACGACGACCTGCACCCTTGAATTCTTGTAACCCTTTAATGCAGTCCTCAAACTTTGCACCTGAATAAATAGCAGATGCAATAGCAGCAAGTGCGTTGAGCACATTGTGAATACCTGGGATTGAAAGTTCAACACTACCTAGTTTTTCGCCTTTATACATTACATCAAACTTTGTGAATGCACCTTTGTATTCTTCTACATTTTCTGCATAGTAATCATTTTTATCACTAAAACCGAATGAAATCATCTCTTTACCCTTAATGTCTTTTATAGCTTTAAGGGTGTTTTCATCGTCGCCGTTATAAATAATTGCTTTTGTAGCAGATGAAGCAAATTTTGTGAAACTCAAAATAAGATTTTCCATTGTCTTGAAATACTCAAGGTGGTCTTCGTCAATATTGAGAATAACAGCCACATCAGGACTCATTTTAAGGAACGTATCCTGATATTCACAAGATTCCATAACAATAGTTTCAGTGTTGCCAACGCGTCCATAAGAGTTTGTAAGTGGTAACTTGCCACCGATAACTGCAGATGGGTCAAACCCTGCCCCAAGCATAGTTTGTACTGTAAGTGAAGTTACAGTTGTCTTGCCGTGAGTGCCACAAACACCAATACAGTTTGTAAATTGACGTGAAACTTCACCCAATAACTCGGCACGCTGGAATGTAGGAATACCACTCTCTAGCGCTGCTTTAAGTTCAGGGTTTTCTTTTGAAATGGCGGCAGAATACACAACCATTTCTGCGCCCTCAATGTTTTCAGCACGCTGCCCCATCATAACTTTAATACCCATTTTACGAATACGGTCAACAATAGAGCTTTCGTTATTGTCAGAACCTTGTAAGGTGTAGCCCTTGCTGTGAAGAATTTCAGCAAGTGGACACATACCACTACCACCAATACCGATAAAATGTATAACTTTTACTGAATTTAATACTTTAGAAATTTCACTCATTTTTATCACCACAATACATTATAATACAGTTTGCAAAAAAATTAAACACCTAATCACCATTTTTTCTCAAAAAACATATTCTAATACTGTAAGGGAAGGGTGAAGTATATATGAAAAACAGAAATATTATAATAGTTGGTGGAGATAAAAGACAAAAATATCTTAAAGAATATTTGCAAGGGCAAGGTCTTACAGTTTCATCTTATGGGCTTTTTGATTGGGATGACGATACAGATAAGCTTAAAAGTATGATTGACGAAAATACTGCAATCATATTGCCCTTGCCTGCAACACGAAACGGAAAAACCGTAAATATGCCATTTTCTAAAAAGGAAATATCTATTGACCGATTATTGTCTTTTCTCGGTAAACAGAATATAGTTTTCGGTGGAATAATCAATGGTGAGTTGCTTTCTCGCCTTCGTGAAACAGATATTCCTTATATAGATTATTATGATGATGCTTTTGTTGAAAAAAACGCAGTACTGACAGCGTTTGGAACTCTTAAAATAATTCTTGAGCATATTGACTTTGCACTCCCTATGGGTGAATATGCAATTACCGGATATGGCAGAGTAGCAAAAGAAACTGCAAGTCTTCTTTCATCACTTTCCTGTAATGTTACTGTGTTTGCGCGAAATCCGTCACAGCGTGAAGATGCAAATATAAAAGGGTGTAAAGCCTACCCTATAACAACACTTGATTCTCTTGCCAACAGATTTGATATTATTATAAATACTGTGCCATCTGGGATTTTCACAGAAGAAACAGCCAAGAACATAAACGAAAAATGCAAGGTTATTGAACTTGCCTCTGCCCCTTATGGTATGGATTTTGAAGTTATGCGTAAAAATGGTGTGGATGTAATCAAAGCATTCGGTCTGCCCGGTAAATACACACCAAAAACCGCAGGGGAGATAATAGGTAAGAAAATTCAAGAACACTTGCAAAAGGAGGAGTAACAAATGAGCAAAGAAACTGTGGGATTTGCTTTGTGTGGTTCGTTTT
The DNA here is from genome assembly GCA_937892525.1 of uncultured Clostridia bacterium. Lineage (GTDB taxonomy): Bacteria > Bacillota > Clostridia > Oscillospirales > Acutalibacteraceae > Fimenecus. The sequence continues at coordinate 48,407 of CALAEV010000007.1, read as the reverse complement.
GCACCTTTAAAAAAGTAATCCCACAAATGAAAAAACTTGTAAGTGATGGGTATAGGGTTGTTCCTATAATGTCCCATACTGCATATACAACAGATACAAGATTCGGCAAGTCACGAGATTTTAATGAAGAAATTGAAGGGATTTGTAACGAAAAGATTATATATACAATCAGTGGCGCAGAGCCCATAGGCCCAAAAGAACTGCTTGATGTATTGGTGATTGCACCTTGCACAGGTAATACGCTTGGCAAGCTTGCTAACGGTATTAGCGATACTTCCGTTACCCTTGCAACAAAGGCACATTTAAGAAATCAGCGTCCTGTAATAATCGCAGTTTCAACGAATGATGCCCTTGGCACATCGGCAAGGAACATAGGAACACTTATGAATAGTAAAAATATTTACTTTGTACCAATGCGACAAGATGACCATATAAACAAACCTAATTCAATTGTAGCAGATTTTGATTATATTCTCGATACGGTTCGTGAAGTATTAGCAACCAATAAACAACCACAACCTATCTTATTATAAATAAAAAGAGGTATTCGTTTGAATACCTCAATTTTTTTATTTAATCTCATTAACATCATAAGGTGTACGCTGATACACAAAGTAGTTAAGCCAGTTTTGGAATAACAAACTGCCAGCCCCTCGCCAAGTAAGTGGTGGTGTCAAGCGTGTATCGTCATTAGGAAAATAGTTATAAGGGATTTTAATGTCAAGTCCCTTGTGTAAATCCCTAAAATATTCACGAGCGAGAGTGTCGCTGTCGTATTCGCTATGACCTGTGCAGTAGAAATTTCTGCACTCCATATCAGCCACAAGGTGAACACCTGAAATCTCTGAATATGAAAGGATTTGCAAGTCTTTGACAAGTGCTATATCTTCCTTTTTAGTTTCTGTATGTCTTGAATGTGGCACATAGAATAAATCACTGAAACCACGAAGTAACGGATGATACATATCAAGTGGTTTGTGTGGGAAAATACCAAACATCTTTTCAGGAAGCTTGTATTTTGGAATACCGTAGTGGTAATAAAGAGCAGCCTGAGCACCCCAACAAATGTGGAATGATGAATAAACGTGGCTCTTTGCCCAGTCAAAGATTTTGCAAAGTTCTTCCCAATAATCAACCTCTTCAAAAGGCATCATTTCAACAGGAGCACCTGTAACAATCATACCATCAAATTTCTGGTCTTTGATGTCATCAAAGGTCTTATAGAATTTGAGCATATGCTCTTTTGAAGTGTTTTTGCTCTCGTGAGTAGCAACCTGCAAAAGTTCAACTTCAACCTGTAAAGGTGAATTACTTAACAATCTCAAAATCTGAGTTTCAGTTTCAATTTTTGTAGGCATTAAGTTAAGAAGAATAATTTTAAGCGGACGAATGTCCTGCAAAGATGCTCGTTGCTCTGTCATAACGAAAATATTCTCTAATTCAAGATTGTGTCTTGCTGGTAATTGGTCGTCAATTTTAATAGGCATTTCGTCCACCTCAATTCTTTTAATATTTGTGCAATGCACGATTTAGTATTCTATCATAATAAAAATAGAATGTCAATGCAGAGAAAACTTTGCTAAATATGTAAAATTATTTGTCACTTAAAGCCCCTTGGCGTTTATGGTAAGCAGTATATATAGTTCTGCTAAGCATTTCAAGATTAACATTTGAGTCTGTTGATATATTGAAATGCAAACTTCCAAAACTTGCTTTTCGGTCACAATAAGTTATTTCAAATTTTTTAATACCAATACGTTTACCATGGTTAGTCTGATTTGCTTTATGGATACGCAAATTTATACTTCGACTCCAATTTTGTTGAGTAGTAAAAGCAACATCAGAAACATGCGTAGTTAAACTTTTTGCTCCAACCCAGTAGATTTCTTTTTTGAATATAAAACATCGTAATTGAATTTTTTCAGCATCAATGATAAGGTTACGGGGATATATTAAAACAATAGAAGCAATAAACATTGATAAAAAACAAGCAATTAAGAAGTATGTTGCGCCATCAAAACCTTTTTTTATACCAGATTCTATTCCACATAAAATTAATAAGAGGCTTGGTAATGTCATAAAGAAAAAAACGATTAAATTATAGCCTAACATTCTTTTTGAGTGGGCAAGATTAATTTTTAATGGTAATGAATATGTATTGCCATCATTTTCGTATTTTCTCATATTAAAACCTCGTTATAATTGAATGCTATATTCTATATTTTTCCATTCGTGTTTTACAAAATCACGAATACGAATAAGAATACTATCTTCATAAACCTCAACATACATTCCCATACCTTTATCTTGAATGTGGGCGTCACCAACATTGTTGTCAGAGCCGAATGAAGGTACGCTTATATATGTAATATGGTCCTCATTTACATAAGAAACTTGATTATCATAAAGTCCCATGTGCAAATGACCTGAAAAATATACAATTTGGTTTTCACTGTTTTTTAGTATGTCATGAAGTCTTTCGCTGTCTTCGCCAATATGCCCTTCAGTCCAGACATCTGACCAAGTGTGATTAAGAGGATAATGGTTAAAAATGAATACGGGATTTTCACTTTTTTCTGCAGATTTCAGTTCACTTTCAAACCATTCTAATTGTTCGTCAGATATATCTTCCTGCACTCCTGCATCAGATTCCGAGCCTAATACAATGAATTTGTAACCATTGATTTCGTAACTATAATAAACACTATCATCATATTGCGCTTTTATATATTCATTTTTATAATCAAAAAATCTATCACGCAAATCCTCATAAGTTCCAGTGTTGTAATCACTTGGGCAAAGGTCATGATTACCTGTAACCATAAGAATATTGGGGATTGTAATGTGTTCTGTCAAAAGTTCATAAAATGCACCAAGCTCAATAACCTGATTATTCATTGTGTTGTCGCCAAGAAAGATAAGTGCGTCGTTCTTTTCTGCAAGATTAATGTCAGCAAGACCTTCGCCGAAACTAGCAAAACGGTCTTCATTGTTGCCCTCAATATGCACATCAGAAAGCACAGTAAATACAAGTGATGTATCATTGTAAGAGGCAGAATAAGACTCCATTTCACCTACAGGAAAATGAATAAAAAGAGTCATAATTAAAGCGATTAACTTATAAAACCAGTTCATAAATCCACACCCATTATAAAATATTAGCCAAAATAGTGTTTGACATTAAAAAGCCTTTTCGTGTCAATGCTAAACCATTGTCAGTTTTGCGCATATACCCATTATCAATGAAAATTTGTGATTTTTTATATATTTCTTTTGGAATTGAATGCCAAAAACGCTCTAAAACTTTATCTTCATTAATTCCTTCAACCAAACGAAGATTCAGCATTGCATATTCTGTGAAATCTCCACCAAATCCGTCGTCGATAGGGGAGTTACCATTCATAAATGCCTGAAAATCACGGTCAAAATAGAAACGCTTACCGTCTAAAAATGAATGTGCAGATGGTCCGAGTCCCAGATATTCTTCACAATGCCAATATTTAAGGTTGTGTTGACTCTCAAATCCTTTTTTTGCAAAATTTGAAATTTCATATTGCATTATGCCTTGATTTTCAAGAGTTTCGCACATCTGTAAATATAAATCTGCTGTTAAATCGTCATCAGGGAAATTGTATTTATGTTGATTTTTATAAAAATGCGTATTCTCTTCAAGTTTCAGCATATAAGCGCTTATATGTGGCACGCCAAGAGAGATACAAAAATCTAAAGTATCTTGAAGTGATTTTTCTGTTTGATTTGGTACACCCAGCATAACATCAAGAGTTATATTTTCAAAACCTACCTTTTGCGCAGTTTTTACTGCAATTTCAACTTGATTTCTATCACTTAATCTACCTAAAATTCGTCTTTCAGAGTCAACTGCAGACTGAAGTCCTAAAGAAATTCTGTTCACACCACATTCGTATAAAATCTTAAAAAAATCTTCACCCAATCCATAAGGATTACACTCAACTGTAATTTCTGCAGTATCTGTTAAAAAGCCTGAATTGCACGCATTTACAAGGGTTGCAAGATTTTTTGCACCTAAAACTGATGGAGTTCCACCACCAATGTAAAGTGTATTTGCTTTACAACCACAATTGCTCTGTAAAGCAGAAATACTTGACAACATTTTGCTTTTCAAAACACTTGTGTATTCGTCTTTTTGCGTGTCTTTGCCTGAAAAAGAGTAAAAATCACAGTATGGACATTTTGATTTGCAAAATGGAATGTGTAAATAAAGTCCTATGCTTTTCATACTTTTATGTAACTAATTGTATGGCCACAAGATTTTACATACTTCACAAGGTCTTGGAATTTTAAGAATACAGTTGCCGTGTTGTCGTTAGGGTGGCAACCAACTATTTCTTCTTTCTTCAAATCTGCATCAAAATAGATTTCAAGTTCCTTTTCAGTATCATAAATAACACCGAAAGGGGAAACAGACCCTTTTTCAACTTTAAGATATTTATCTAATCTTTCGTCTGATGCAAAACTTAACTTTGTTGAGTCAATTTCTGCACGAATTAACTGCAAGTTAGCCCTTTTGTCTCCGTGAAGAACAACAAGCATATTGCGAGTACCTTTAACATCACGAAGTACAAGATTTTTTGGAATATGACCGTTTTCAGTAAGATGATATTCCTCAATTTCTTCCATTGTGAATGCAGCAGGGTGCTCAATTTTTTTGTATTCAATTTCTAACTCTGCGAGTTTTTCAAAAATTTCTTTATTCATCATCAAGTTTAAGCACAGCCATAAATGCCTCTTGTGGAACTTCAACAGTACCGAAGTGGCGCATGCGCTTTTTACCTTCCTTCTGTTTTTCAAGCAATTTCTTTTTACGAGTAATGTCGCCACCGTAGCATTTTGCAAGAACGTCTTTTCGCATTGCCTTGACGGTTTCACGAGCAATAACCTTACCACCAATAGCCATCTGAATTGGAATTTCAAACATCTGGCGTGGAATATTATCTTTAAGTTTTTCTGCAATTCTTCGTGCCTTTGCATAAGCCTTTTCACTATGAATCATAAACGAAAGGGCGTCAATAATATCGCCGTTAAGAAGCACATCAAGTTTAATAATGCTTGAACGCTGATAATCGCTCATTTCATAGTCGAAAGACGCATATCCACGAGTACGAGATTTAAGTACATCAAAGAAATCATAAATAATTTCATTAAGTGGCAAAATGTAATGTAAATCAACACGGTCAGAAGCCAAGTGTGTGGTATTCATATAAACGCCACGTCTGTCCTGACAAAGATTCATAATCGCGCCAATGTATTCAGGTGGTGCGTAAATGTGTGCCTCAACTGTTGGCTCTTCGCAGTAGTCAATAACTGCAGGGTCAGGGTAGTGGCTTGGGTTATCAATTTCTATTATCTCGCCATTTGTAAGGTGTACTTTATAAATAACGCTTGGAATTGTTGTAACAAGGTCAAGGTTGTATTCTCTTTCAAGTCTCTCTTGAATAATTTCAAGGTGCAAAAGACCTAAAAATCCACAACGGAAACCAAAACCAAGAGCGCCTGATGTTTCAGGCTCAAAAGATAACGCTGCATCATTTAACTGCAATTTTTCAAGTGCCTCACGAAGATTTTCGTAGTCAGCACCGTCAGCAGGGTAAACACCGCAGAAAACCATAGGATTAACTTTTCTGTAGCCTGCAAGTGCCTCACTTGCAGGATTTTCAGCAGTTGTAACTGTGTCACCCACACGAGCATCACTAACAGTTTTAATTGACGCAGTAATGTAACCAACTTCGCCAGACGTAAGCTCTTTTTGTGGTTCCATAGCATTTGGTCGCATATAACCAACTTCAACAACCGTAAATTCAGCGCCTGTTGCCATCATTCGCATTGTGTCACCTGGCTTAATTTTACCGTCCATAATTCGAACATAAACTATAACGCCTTTGTAACTGTCATAAACAGAGTCAAATACAAGTGCACGAAGTGGCTTGTCATCATTATTTTCAGGTGGTGGTACAAGGGAAACAATACTTTCAAGTACTGCGCCAATGTTTTCGCCTGTTTTTGCAGAAACGCGAGGAGCTTCGTCGCAAGGAAGACCGATAACTTCTTCAACCTCGTTTGCAACTCTGTCAGGGTCAGCAGCAGGTAAGTCAATCTTATTGATAACAGGCACTAATTCAAGGTCGTGGTCGAGTGCTAAATATGTATTAGCAAGTGTCTGTGCCTCAACACCTTGGGATGCATCGATTATAAGCACAGCACCCTCACAAGCAGCAAGTGAACGAGAAACCTCGTAGTTAAAGTCCACGTGACCAGGAGTATCGATTAAGTTAAGTTCATAAGTTTCGCCGTCTTGTGCCTTGTAGTCAAGTTTAACTGCGTGTGCTTTAATGGTAATGCCACGCTCACGCTCAAGGTCCATATTGTCAAGTAATTGCTCTGTCATATCACGTTTTGCAACAGTTTCGGTAAGCTCCAAAAGTCTGTCTGCAAGAGTTGACTTTCCGTGGTCAATGTGAGCAATAATTGAAAAATTTCGAATGTTTTGTTTCTTTGCCATATATTACCTCTTATAGAAATTAGTCTTGTGGTTTATAGAAAATTGTACCTTTAATAACTCCAAAAACACCTGCCACAACCATTAAAATCGGAATAAGTAAAGGGAGTGCAAATGAAGAGTCAAGATATCTGAAAATTCCGACAGGGGAGAATGAGCCACAAATAATTGCCAATGCACCATAACCCATAACGGCAACTATTGAACCCATAAGAACTCCCATTTTGTCAACTTTTGGTGTTTTTTTGTTGTTTCCGAACAGAACAACTAAAAATGGGAGTGAACCGAGAATAAAGAAAACACCAAAAATCATTAAGAAATTACTACGTTTTGCCGGTCCACCAACTACTGCTTGCTCGGGATTTTCAGCATCATATAGAATTGTTATTTCTTCGCCAAATGATGGCTCTAATGAAGTTGTATAATCAGTGGTTACATAATAAGCTTCGCCGTCAACTGCATATTGGTAAGTTAGATAATATGTAGTTGCGTAATGTTTGTCTTTAATAGAATCATAATGCTCTTTTTCTGCAATAGTTGAGTAATTATAGTACCCAACAGTTTCGGCGTAATCTTTTGTCTGGGATGTGGCAGTTTCATAAATACCTAAACCTAAAAAGAAAACGCCAATTAAAAGAGTAAGTATGGGTAAAAAAGTGAATTTATTAATTTTCACTTATAACGCCTCTTTTATATATTATTTCTAAATCCATTACCAAGAATCTGCTTTGACTGTGTAATAATGAAAAAAGCATTTTCGTCGGTGGATTTAATTTTTTTAATTAATTTGTGTGTCTGATTATCATAACAAGCGCATAAAAGAACATTTCGGTCTTGCCCTGAATAACCACCCTGACCTTTAAGCACAGTAACACCACGGTTAAGGTCGTTAATAATCATGTTACGGATTTCATCATTTTTATCGCTGATAATCATAATCATAGCGCCACGACTTACACCGTATATAATATAGTCAAGCACTTGCACACTTACAAAAATCCCCACTACAGCATAAAGCATTGATTCAATATTTCTGTATATAATTCCACCTAAAACAATTACAAAAGCGTCAAGCAAGAAGATTGATTTGCCAATTGAAATATGTGGGTGCGTAATTTTTATAAGCTTAGCAATTATATCAACACCACCTGTTGTAGCGTTGCGTATGAATATAATGCCTAAAGAAAGACCTGCAAGTACACCACCAAAAATTGACGAAAGTAATAAATCGTTTTTATAAATTGGTAAGAAAACGCCAATATCAATAAATATTGATGAAATTGTAATTACAAGAAATGTGCGAAATACAAATTTTATACCAAGTTTTTTGAATGCAATAATAAGTAGTGGAACATTCATTATAAAAATTGCTACGCCTATTGGTATTTCAAAAAGGTAGTTAAGAATTGTTGCAATTCCTGTAAATCCACCATTAAGAATATTATTGCGCGCAAGAAAACAGTTAAGTGCAACAGAATAAACTGCACTGGCTAGTATAAAAACAAGTGTATCAATAAAAAATTCTTTTGCGTTATTTTTGAACTTGGTCACCTTCATCAGTCCCAATTGTTTTAATAACTTCATTAAGCAATTGGGTAAGGCGTTCAGTTTCGTCTTTAAGATACAAATAACCTACAAGTGCCTCAAAACCAGTTGCGTAATGATAGTCACATCCACTTTGGTTTTTAGGTGTATGAGAGGTGTGTGCATTTCTGCCACGTTTAAAAACTTCAGTTTCTTTTTCTGAAAGAAGTGGAAGAATAGCGTGCATACCCTTGCTTTGAGCCTCTGCTTTAACCCATTTAACTGAAAGTGTATGTAACTTGCCAACAGGACGGTTAGCATCAACCACCAGCATTTCACGAATATACAGTGAAAATACTGCGTCGCCAACGAAAGCAAGTGTTAAAGGACTAGTTGTATCTGCATTTATGTCTTTACCGTATAATCTCATAATTTATGGAACATAGTCAAACTCTAAATCATAGATGCTGACTGTGTCGCCCTCCTGAATTCCTTTATCAATAAGTGCCTGAATAACTCCACGTTCCTGAATAACTCTCTGGAAATACTGAAGTGATTCGTAGTCGTCAAGGTCAGTTTGGCAAAGTATTCTGTAAATCCATTCAGCCTCAACAATGTAAACACCATCTTCAACGGTAACTGTAAATCCATCGTTAGATTTATTCGCGATTACTTCCATAGGGATTTCTTCGCGCTCATACTGTTTAACTGGTGGGAGTGTGTCAAGCATACGTGCAACTGCATTTATAACTTCCTGAGTACCGTGTTTGATAGGTGCTACCATTTCATAGTATTCGTAGCCCTTGCCCTCAATATACTTACGGAATTCCTCAAGTTGCTCGTCTTCTGCAAGGTCAATTTTGTTACCTACAACAATCTGTGGGCATTTTGAAAGCTCAGGATTAAACTTTTCAAGTTCTGCATTGATAGCCTCAAAATCTTCAATAGGATTTCTGCCTTCACTACCTGCAACGTCAACAATATGAACAAGCATTCTGCAACGCTCAACGTGTCTTAAAAATTCGTGACCTAAACCAATACCCTCAGCAGCACCCTCAATTAACCCTGGAATATCTGCCATAACAAAGCTTTTTTCAGGACCCATTGATACAACGCCCAAAACAGGAATAATGGTTGTAAAGTGATAATCCCCAACAAGTGGCTTTGCCTGACTTACAACTGAAATAAATGAAGATTTACCAACATTAGGGAAACCTAAAAGACCAACGTCTGCAATAAGTTTAAGTTCAAGTGAAACTTCCCATTCTTCGCCTGGAGCACCGTTTTTAGCAAATTTAGGAGTCTGACGTGTAGATGTTGCAAAGTGTGAGTTGCCCCAACCACCTCTGCCACCTTTAGCACCAATGAACTCGTCGTCAGTTGACATATCTGCCATAATAGCGCCACTCTCAACTTCACGAATAATAGTGCCACGAGGAACTTTAATAATTAAATCTTTACCTCGTTTGCCACTACGCTTACCACCACTGCCGTTCGCACCTGTTTCTGCCTTATATTTTCTTTTGTAACGGAAATCTGCAAGGGTAGAAAGATTGTCGTCAACCTTGAAAACAATGTTACCACCGCGACCACCATCACCACCGTCAGGTCCACCGGCGTTTATATACTTTTCACGATGAAAAGCAACAGCACCGTTACCACCGTCACCGGCTTTGATTTTGATTTTAGCAATATCAACAAACATAATTTTACCTCGTAAGTAATACAATTATATATAATTTCCCATTATCCTTAATATTTTACACTATTTTTATAAAATAATAAATACTTATTTTAATATTTTTTATTATTTTTTGTGTTATTTTTTGTTTTACAAATTAGAGTTTGTAGGGGTGTTTCCGTAGGGGCGGATACCATCCGCCCGCATTGAATTAACCATACACTTTAGAACGGGCGGATAATATCCGCCCCTACGACCGACCCATATTAGTAACATATCGCCCCGACAAACTCAAAATTACCGAACAAAAAAATATTTTTATGTCAAATTTTGCAAAAATACTGCTAAAAGCCGTAAAAATCATATATTTAGTATAAAAACGTATTGACAACCACAATATATTGTGTTAATATGTAAATACAAAAGGGAAATAATGTGAAAATATTGAAAATAGTGTCCGTAAAAACGGACTAAATATATAAAATTTTACGAACATTTGTATTGACTTTTGAAAAAATTAGTCTATAATATGACTTGTAAAGAACATTTGTTCAAGTTTGTTCGGTATCGAACAGAACATATCGGAGGTAGATTTTATGTCAACAACATTTGCAATCACAACTTTAATAGAATTAGCAGTAGCAGCACTTTTAGTTTATGGTTTTATGCATGAAGATAAGGTTATCGCTTTTGAACAGGCAATCAAGAGAATAGTTATCGGTAACATTCGTCGTGCAATCCGTGTCCACAATCATAAAAAGGCTGTGGCTCGTGGCGAACATTTAAGAGTTTATAGCTCAAAGACATCTGCACCACAAACAAATACAACAGTAGCATAATTTGGTTATACCGTGATTTTTGGTCATGTTTTAATTTCTTTCACACTTTTTAAAGAAAAATCCCCAAGGAACATTCCTTGGGGATTTTTCTGTTTATTCAGCAGTATATTCCCTCACTCTTAATGGTATCTGGATTTCTTCACAAAGTTTCTTGCAATCTTCAATATCTTCTTTACTGATAACATCAACAACGGTAAGCTTTGTAGGAATACCATATTCCTTGCACTCTTTAGCGAATTTAAGCATAGCATCAAATGATTTTTCGCCGAATGATGGGCGAGTAACTTCATTATATTTTTCTGCAGTTGGCGCGTTAAGACTAATTGAAACAGAGTCAATTACTTCACAAATTTCTTTTGCAGTTTCTCGCTTGTTTATAAGGTCGGAAAGTCCGTTTGTGTTAAGACGAATGCTTATTCCCTTGCTTTTCAAGTGCTTACAAGCATCAATAAGATTATTAAGCGCACAGGTTGGCTCGCCATAACCACAAATAATTATTGAATTGTTGTATTTACTAAAATCAAACTTGTCGATTTCTGCCTTGATTTCGTCAATAGATGGGCTGTGTTCAAACCACAAAGTCGTTGCCTCGCCAACGCTGTCCCCATTGTTGCGAATACAAAAAGTGCATCTGCAAGGACAAGCATTTGTAATATTTAAGTACGCCTGATTTCCATAAGTGTAAACAATATCAGCCATTATTTATTCTCCTTTTGAAGTTGATTTTATCAAGTGCAGTCGCCACAATATAAAATAACACACCACTTGCAACTGCTTGTATAGAATTACCGATTATTGATAGCGTTGCCGATGCAACTGAATACAGAATACACTCTGCAACAAAGTAACCAAGAATTGTGATAGCACCTGAAATTACAGGCATAAGTACAGTTCTCTTATTTAGTATTTTATTTGATTCATTATTTCTGCAAGCAAGTGCAAATGGTAAGACAATTAAAATCTTGATAATTGCCGTTGGAATTGCCCATACAGCGTATCCACCAAGAATATCTGCCAATGCGCCACCTAATGCACCTGCAATAAGACAGTAGGGGAAAGGCAAAACACAAGCAGATATATAAATAAAGCAATCGCCAAAATGAATGTACCCCTGACCGAGCCCCGTTGAAAACTTAATAAGCGTTGTTGAAAGCAGAATAATCGCAGTAAAAATTGCTGTATATGTAATTGTTAACAGTGAATTTTTATGCATTTATAAGCATCTCCATATGTTTTTGAAAATGTACTCCTTGTGGTTCATAATCGAGTGTTGTTGGAGTGTCCATTATTGAACAATAAATAAAATTTGTAGCCAGTGAAACAGCATCAAAAACATCCATTCCCTTGGTAACACCACCACACACAATACTTGAAAAAATATCGCCTGTACCTGAATAACTGCCACTCAAAAGTTTATGATTTGTGGTGTGTATTCGGTCTTTTTCAATTGCTAAAGTTTTAATTTTACCATTATGTTTTATGCCGGTAACAATTACAGCTTTTGTAGTGTCGCTTAAAAGAGAGTGTGCAAGAGCTTCAATTTTATTATGATTTTCCTCTTTACTGATTTCGTTGTAATCTTCACCACAAAGAATACAAAGTTCTGTAAGGTTAGGGGTGATTATATTGGCTCTTTTAGTAAGTGCCTTTACCTTTTTGCAAAGTTTTTCGTCATAAGTGTCGTAAAGCACACCATCATCTGCCATAACAGGGTCAACAAAAACAAGTGAATTTTTACCGAAATGCTCAATAAAATCAAGAATTATATCAACCTGTTTTTCACTACCAAGGTAACCTGTTAAAATAGAGTCGAATTTAACATTCTGCCTTTTCCACACATCAATATACGGAGTTAAATGAGGGGTAAAATCAACAGAGTAAAAATCATCAAAACCTGTCTGATTTGAAAGAATTGCAGTAGGCATGGGATTGCATTCAATACCCATAGCAGAAATGATTGGAAGCGCCACAGAGAGTGAGCATTTACCAAAACCGGAAATATCATTTATAACTGCTATTCTTTTCAATGTTTTCACCCCTTGATTTGTGAAGTTTATGGGTATATAATATACTAAAAGTGTCTTTAATAAAATATACAAATTTTAGAATTTTTAAGGGGACAGTTTTATGACTCAAAAACGAAAATTATATATGCAGATTTACGATTATTATAAAAATTTAATTGAAAGTGGAAAACTGCCGGAGGGTAGTAAATTACCGTCAATCCGTCGTTGCGCAGATGAGAGAAATGTGAGCAAAACTACTGTTGAACAGGGGTATATGTGCCTTTGTGATGACGGCTACATATTACCTAAAAGCCAAAGTGGTTACTATGTTTCAAAGCGTAGTAATACTGCAAAAAAAACCGAAAAAAAGAACGAAAATAAAGAGTCAAAAAACACAATTCTTTATGACTTCGCATCTGCCGGTGTTGACGCTGAAAGCTTTAATATGGATATCTGGCGTCGTTATGTAAAAAGTGCATTGAGGCAAACTGAAAAACTGCTTTTTTATGGTGAGCCACAAGGGGAGTATGAATTACGGTGTGAAATTGCAAAGTATGCTCGAGAAACAAGAAATTGTGTCTGCACAGAAGAAAATATTGTAATCGGTGCAGGCGTGCAGATACTTCTTAACATTCTTTGCCCATTAATTAAAAAGAAAAAATCTGTGTGCTTTGATGATTTGTCATACCGTCAAGGTGCTGCAATTTTTTCTGATTACGGATTTCGTGTAACCGACAATCGTGAAAAAAGCAATATTATTTACACTTCTCCGTCATATTCAACACGATGGGGCGATATCATGAGCGTTAAAGACCGTTTTGATTTAACTGAATATGCACGAAAAACAGGTAAATTGATTATCGAAGATGACTATGGTAGTGAGTTTAAGTATTTCAACCGTCCAACACCATCTTTACAAGGCCTTGACGGTGGTGAAAATATTGTGTATTTAGGCACTTTTTCAAAACTCTTATTACCATCAATCCGAATAAGTTTTATGATTTTACCACAATGCCTTATAAACGAATACAATAGGAAAAAACACTTGTATAATCAAACCGTTTCCAAGGCAGACCAGATAGCGCTATGCAGTTATATCCGTGACGGACACCTTAATTCTCAAATCAGAAAATCACGAAAATTATATGTGCAGAAATCAAAAGTTCTTGCAGATTTACTGATTGAAAGTTTTGGTAAGGATATTGAAATGCTTAAAACAAATTCACCACTTTATGTCCGTTGTAAATTTCATATAAAAACCACAACAAAAGAATTTTGCGACTACGCAGAAAAACAAGGGATTTTGTTAATTCCAGCTAACCTTGAAACTGATTTCCCTGAAATTGCTTTTTCAGTTGCGTCAGTAGGACTTGAAAGCCTTGAAAAAGCTGTAAATTTGCTTAAAAATGTGGTGCGAAATAGTTAATAAATACAAAACAAATCCATATTTTATGTGCTAATCGCCAATATTACATATAATAGTATAAAAAATTCAAAAAAATGATAGACTTTTTATAAGTTCTTTGTTATAATTTTAACATATACTGCTATGTAAAAATCGTGGTATTAAAATTATTAAATGAGGGTGGGTTTTACCCACCATAATCAAAAAAGGAGGAAATTCCAAAATGCTCAAAAAATTAAGTTCCATTCCGTTTGCAGGAACACCAGAGCAAGAGGAACAGCTCAAAGCTGTCATTGAAAAGAATAAGGATGACAAGAGTATGCTTATGCACGTAATGCAGGAAGCACAGGGTATCTACGGTTACCTTCCTTATGAAGTTCAGGTTATGATTGCTGAGGGTATGGATGTTCCACTTGAAAAGGTTTACGGAGTATCAACTTTCTACGCACAGTTCTCACTTTCTCCAAAGGGTCAGTACAACATTTCAGTTTGTCTTGGTACAGCTTGTTATGTTAAGGGCGCTCAGGACCTTGTTGACAAGATTACAGAACAACTTGGTATTGGTCCTGACGAATGCACACCTGACGGTAAGTTCTCACTTGAAGCTTGTCGTTGTATCGGTGCTTGTGGTCTCGCTCCTGTTCTTACAGTAAACGACGAAGTTTATGGTAAACTTGTTGGCGATGATATCCCTGGTATCCTTGAAAAATACATGGCATAATGAGAGAATTATCTCTTAACATTTTAGATATTGCCCAGAACTCAATATCTGCTGGTGCTCCACTCATAACTATTGAGATTAATGAAAACACAGCTCAACACACATTACTTATCGGTGTTTACGACAACGGTAAGGGTATGAGTGAAGAACAGGTTAAAAGTGTTATTGACCCATTCTTTACAACAAGAACAACAAGAAAAGTTGGTATGGGTATTCCACTTTTTAAAATGGCAGCAGAACAAACGGGTGGCAAACTTGAAATAAAATCAGAACTCGGTGTTGGTACTGAAGTTCGTGCTTATTTTAAAACTGATAGTGTTGATTTTACACCACTTGGTGATGTGGCTTCTACTATTCAAATGCTTATAACAATGAATACTGACCGTGACTTTGTTTATAAACACACTGTCAACGAAAAAGAATTCGTTTGTGACACTCGTCAAATAAAAGAAATACTGGGTGATGTTCCACTTGATGCTTATGAAGTCTCACAGTGGCTTAAAGATTTTATTACAGAAAATACGGAGGTGCTCTATAAATGAAAACTCTTGCAGAGCTTATGGCTATTAAAGAAGCAACAAAGCAGAGAATGACAGTTCGTGAGGACACAGGCGACGACGCAATCAGAATCGTTGTTGGTATGGCTACTTGTGGTATTGCTGCAGGTGCTCGTCCTGTTCTTAACGCATTCGTTGACGAAGTTGCAAAAAGAAACCTTAAAGGCGTTACAGTTTCACAGACAGGCTGTATCGGTATGTGCCAGTACGAGCCTATTGTTGAAGTAATTCAGCCAGGTAAAGAAAAAGTAACTTATGTAAAAATGACTGCTGATAAAGTAGCAAAGGTTGTTAACGACCATATCGTTAACGGTAACGTTGTTGCTGAATACACAGTTAGTGCTATTAAATAAGGAGGAAACATAATGTATCGTTCACACGTACTTGTTTGCGGCGGTACCGGTTGTACCTCTTCAAACAGCGCAGCAATTATTGAGGCTCTTGAAACTCAGATTGCTGAAAAAGGCTTAAGTGAAGAAATCAAAGTTATCAGAACAGGTTGTTTTGGTCTTTGTGCTCTCGGCCCAATTATGATTGTTTATCCTGAAGGAAGTTTCTATTCACAGGTTAAGGTTGAAGATATCCCTGAAATCGTTGAAGAACATCTTCTTAAAGGACGTATTGTTACAAGACTTCTCTATGATGAAACAGTAACAGAGACAGAAGTTAAATCTCTTAATGACACAAAATTCTATGCAAAGCAGGAACGTGTTGCTCTTCGTAACTGTGGTGTTATTGACCCAGAAAATATCGACGAGTACATAGCTTATGACGGTTATCAGGCTCTTGCTAAGTGCTTGACAGAATATAAGCCTGAAGACGTTATCAACGTACTTAAGGAATCAGGACTTCGTGGCCGTGGTGGTGGCGGATTCCCAACAGGTCTTAAGTGGAGTTTCTGTGCTGCTAATGCTGCAGACCAGAAATATGTTGTTTGTAACGCTGACGAAGGTGACCCAGGTGCTTTCATGGACCGTTCAGTTCTTGAAGGTGACCCACACTGTATTATTGAAGCAATGGCTATCTGTGGTTATGCAGTAGGTGCTACTGAGGGTTATGTTTATGTTCGTGCAGAATACCCAATCGCAGTTAATCGTCTTCAGATTGCTATTGACCAGGCTCGTGAATATGGCCTTCTCGGTAAAAATATTTTCAATTCAGGTTTTGATTTTGACCTTCACATCCGTCTTGGTGCAGGCGCATTCGTTTGTGGTGAAGAAACAGCTCTTATGACTTCAATTGAAGGTAACCGTGGTGAGCCAAGACCTCGTCCTCCATTCCCAGCAGTTAAAGGTCTTTTTGGCAAACCTACAGTTGAAAATAACGTTGAAACATTTGCTAACGTTCCACAGATTATCCTCAAGGGTGCTGACTGGTTCGCATCAATGGGTACAGAAAAATCAAAGGGTACTAAAGTATTCGCTCTCGGTGGTAAGATTAACAACACAGGTCTTGTTGAAGTTCCTATGGGTACAACACTCCGTGAAGTTATTGAAGAAATCGGTGGCGGTATTCCAAACGGCAAAAAGTTCAAGGCTGCTCAGACAGGTGGTCCTTCAGGTGGTTGTATTCCAGCTTCTCTTATGGATACACCAATCGACTACGATAACCTTACAGCAATCGGTTGTATGATGGGTTCAGGTGGTCTTATCGTTATGGACGAAGACAACTGTATGGTTGACATTGCTAAGTTCTTCCTTGACTTCACAGTTGATGAATCTTGTGGTAAATGTACTCCATGCCGTATCGGTACAAAGAGACTTCGTGAAATGCTCGAAAAGATTACTGATGGTAAAGCAACACTGAAAGACCTTGACGAACTTGAAGAACTTTGCTACTACATCAAAGAAAACTCACTTTGCGGTCTTGGTCAAACAGCTCCAAACCCTGTTCTTGCAACTCTTAAGTTCTTCCGCGATGAGTATATTGCTCACGTTGTTGATAAGACTTGTCCAGCAGGTGTTTGTAAGAAACTTGTTAAGTACGAAATTGTTGCTGACGCTTGTAAAGGTTGTACACTCTGCTCAAGAAAGTGCCCTGTTGGTGCTATCAGCGGTACAGTTAAGAACCCACACGTTATTGACAGCAATAAATGTATTAAGTGCGGAGTTTGTATGGATTCATGTAAATTCGGCGCAATTATTAAAAAGTAAGGAGAGTGCATGATAATGGTAAATATTAAAATTAACAATAAACCTTATACAGTACCTAAGGGTAGCACAATCCTTGAAGCTGCTCGTTATGCAGGTATTGAAATTCCTACACTTTGCTACCTTAAAGATATTAACCAAATCGGTGCTTGCCGTATTTGTATGGTAGAAGTTAAGGGCGCAAGAAGCCTTGTTGCATCTTGTGTATTCCCAGTTAATGAGGGAATGGAAATTTTCACAAATACTGAAAAAGTAAGACATTCAAGAAAAATGACTCTTGAACTTATTCTTTCAAACCATGATAGAAAATGTCTTTCATGTGTACGTAGTGGTAACTGCGAACTTCAGAAGCTTTGCAAAGAATTCGGCGTAGATATTGAAGACCGTTTTGATGGTGAAATGGTTCGTTACAACTTCGACGATTCAGCAGCTCACATGGTAAGAGATAACAATAAGTGTATCCTTTGCCGTCGTTGTATCGCAGCTTGCGACCAGCAGGGTATTTCAGTTATCGGTGCTAACGCTCGTGGTTTTGATACTCACGTAAGTTCAGCATTTGATAAGGACCTTGCAGACGTTTCATGTATCTCTTGTGGTCAGTGTATCGTTAACTGCCCAACAGGTGCTATCGTTGAAAAAGATGATACTGATAAAGTTCTTGCAGCAATCAATGACCCTGAAAAATTCGTTATTGTTCAGACTGCTCCTTCAATCCGTGCAACACTTGGTGAAGCATTCGGTATGCACATTGGTACAAACGTTGAAGGCAAAATGGTTGCAGCACTTCGTCGCCTTGGTTTCGATAAAGTATTCGACACAGACTTTGCAGCTGACCTTACAATTATGGAAGAAGCTAACGAACTTATCGAAAGAGTTCAGAATGGTGGCACACTTCCAATGATTACATCTTGCTCACCAGGTTGGATTAAGTACTGTGAACACTATTATCCAGAACAGATTCCACACCTTTCAAGCTGTAAATCACCACAACAGATGTTCGGTGCAGTTATGAAGACATACTATGCTGAAAAGCTTGGTATGGACCCTAAAAATATGGTTGTTGTTGGTATTATGCCTTGTACAGCTAAGAAGTTTGAAACAAAGCGTGACGACCAGGCAGCTTCAGGTTATCCTGATGTTGATATCGCTCTTACAACGAGAGAACTTGCTCGTATGATTGAAAGCGCAGGTATCTTCTTCAAACATCTTCCTGACGAAGAATTTGACCAACCATTTGGCGAAAGCACAGGCGCATCAACAATCTTCGGTGCAACAGGTGGCGTTATGGAAGCTGCTCTTCGTACAGCAGTTGAAAAACTTACAGGTGAAACACTTGCAGATGTTGACTTCACAGCAGTTCGCGGTATGGACGGCGTTAAGGAAGCAGAATATGATGTTGCAGGTAAGAAGATTAAGGTTGCAGTAGCTAGTGGTACAAAGAACGCTAAAGTTCTTATGGACCAGATTAAGAACGGCACAAGCGAATATCTCTTTATCGAGATTATGGGTTGCCCAGGTGGTTGTATCAACGGTGGTGGCCAGCCAATTCAGCATGCTGTTGTTCGTAACTTCGTTGACCTTAAAGCTCGTCGTGCAGAAGCTCTTTACACAGCTGACAGAAATAACGCTGTAAGAAAATCTCACGAAAACGAAGCTATCAAGACTCTCTATACAGAGTATCTTGGTAAACCAGGTAGCCATAAGGCTCACGAAATTCTCCACACATCTTATGTGGCAAGAAAGAAATATTAATTTCTTGAATAATTAAAGAAGGGGAGTACAACTTAAAAATTGTACTCCCCATTTTGTAAAAAGAAAGGAAAGTTATGGTTAAAAAAATTGTTTCGTTGTTACTCGTTTTTGCATTGGTAATCAGCTTTGCAGCTTGTAATACAAAAGAAAATATTGAAAATACAACAGAATCAAAAACAGAAAGTACAACCGAAAGTACTACTGGAACTACAACCGAAACAACTACTCAGGTGCCAACTGTTAAGGTTACAATTCCTGAGGGCTATACTCTTGTCCGTATTTCTTGGCTTTTAGAAGAAAAAGGTCTTTGCACATCAAAAGACTTTATTGATGCTTGCCAGAATTATAAAAACTGGCTCGATTTAACACAGTATCCATTTTTAAATGACTTACAAAATGCAGAAAATGTATGTTTTTATCTTGAGGGGTATTTCTTCCCATTAACTTATGATATTCCTGAAAACGCAACAGTTGAAGATATTATAAAAATGTTTCTTAATGGAACAAAACAAGTTTTTAATGATACTTTTATGATGAGCGTTCAAAATAGTGGATTTAATCTTCACGAAATTTTAACACTTGCATCTCTTATTGAAAAAGAAGCGCTTTTACCGGAACATAGACCAATGATTTCGTCTGTTCTTCACAATCGACTAAAAGCGGGTATGATGTTTCAATGTGACCCTACAGTAAAATATTGCACAGGGGTAATTGAATATATTTATCCCGAAAAAATAGACCATTTTAAATACTATTATAATACTTATCGTTGTAAAGGCCTTATGGCAGGTCCAATATGCAGTCCTGGTATGGAATCAATAAACGCAGCAATTAACCCTGCCGATACTGAATATTTATATTTTATTATTGGAACAGTACCTCCTTATGAGGCAAAATATTCAAAAAATTATGACGAACACCAGAAATTCTGGATTGAAAATAAAGACAGATTAACAGGTAAGGTGTAACTATGAACATTAAACTTGCTGACAGATTAGTTGAACTTCGCAAAGAACATAAATTATCACAAGAAGCACTTGCCGAAAAGTTAGGTTTGAGCCGTCAGTCAATCTCAAAGTGGGAAAGAGCAGAGGCTTCACCTGATACTGACAATCTTATTGCCCTTGCTGAAGTTTACGGAATAACACTTGACCAGCTTTTGGGTAACGAAGAAACTCTGGGCACAACAAGTGAAACTGTTGAAGAAAAAAATGAACTTTCAGAAAATCAGGTTAAGGGTAAAAAACGACTTTTAAGAGCGCCACTTTTATTCCTTGGTGCAGTTGCGCTATATGTAGGTGGAGGAATAATTTTAGGCGTTTTCTGGTGGCTGATAATGTGGACACTTTTTCCACTTGTTTTTGCTTATGCTCTTAAAGGCTTATCAATGTATTATGAAAACAAGAAGTGGTTGTCAGTTCTGTTTTCAACTATTTCATTGTTACTTTTAACAATAATATTATACATAGTCTTGGGAATAACATTTCAACTTTGGGCTATTGCTTGGATTATATTTCTTGCAGTACCTGCTCATATCTATATGTCTGTTATTAAAAAATAAAAAAATAATGCCCTGAGAGTTTTTTCTCAGGGCATTTGTTTGTGTAATCAGAAAAATAAGCCATTAAAAATTGAATAATAGTAATCAGGGCTACTATAACTTAATCCAATCAAAGCAAAATAGAAAATATAAAATACAATAGTAAATGCGAAATTAATACCAAGACCAATAAGTCCCATTTTACCGTATGCCTTTGCGCTGATTGGCTTTTTATCGTTATTAGTCAGATAAAGCACAAGCGCAACAATTGGTATAAATAAGCAGAGAACTTTCAAACCTGTTGAAGGTTCATCTGGCTCAGTTGATTGCATATTGAATGGTAAACCACATCTAACACAGATAACTGCCAAAGGGTCACACTGATTGCCACAACGAGGGCAATATTTCACATTTGGAGCACCATAAGGATTGTTAGCAGTGTTGTATTGAGTAGGTGCTGGTTGTTGAATAGGCTGCTGTACTGGTTCTTCAACTTGAACTTCAAGAGTAGCGCCACAATTAGAACAGTGCATTGCAGAATCATCAAAAATAAGTGAACAGTTTGGACAAGGTTTCATATCTTTCACCCCATAAAACAAATGATAATATAAAATATATTATTAATTTAGTTTACCATTGAAAGTATAGTGTTGTCAATGGTAAATATAGAAAGCACAAAATTAACCATTTGTTATTTCGAGCGAAGTAGAGAATTGCTAAATTTGACAAAGGTAATAAATGATGTTATATTAATTTTATATTAGTACATTTTTTGTAATTAATTCAATTTGAATCAAAATAGTTTTTCATTATTTAGATAAAAAATAGAAAAATTTAATTTCAGTCTTTCATAGTCACAAACGATTGTTTTTATACGATTATATTAGTGTAAAGATAATTTTGTAATTTGATTATGAAAGGGTGAGTCCAATGTGCAAATTCTTTTGTTAGGTGTTTTTGAAGTTTTTATATAGAAAGGATTTGCGTTTATGAAAAAAGTTAAATATAATGTAATTTGTACAATTGCTATAATTTTGATATTTATAATGGCTTTTCAAACAGTTTCATTTGCGATAGTTGAAGTTTATGAAGATGCTAAAAAGTCAAAAGATTTTTTGACAGAGGAAAATAAATTATAGATGATGATGTACAGCAAGATATCGTTGATTATACAACCAACTCATTAGAAGACAAGGTGATTGTTGCTGAAGATGAGAGTCTGAGAAAAGAAAACGAAAGACACTTTATTTGTGACGATGGAACGCGAATTGTGGCTTCATATCCAGAACAGGTTTGTTATCAAGAAGATGACGGAACTTGGGAAACAATTGATAACTCACTTTTGTTATCAGGAGACAGGATTACCAATAAGAAACAAGGAATGCAAGTATCATTTTCAACAGAATCACATTCAGATAAAATGGTTAGTTTGGATTATAATGATATAGAGTTGTCTTGGAGTGTGGATTTTAATGTAAACGAGAATAGTGATACAATAAAAGAAGAATTTAATACTTTAGAAGAAAGTGAACTCAATGTTATTGATACTGCTATTGCATCAAACTTTAATGAAGGAATTGAATCTTATAGAAATGAAGAAACAGAAAATTTATCTAAAAATAATTCTAAAGAAGATATTTCAATAAAAAACCAAAAAGTAGAAAAGAGAAATAACGTAAAAGCGGTTGTTAAAGAGTTTGAAAAATCTAACACCTTGAAAGAATCTTCATATGAACAATTTGTATTATCAGAAAATTTAACATCAACATTGATTTACACGGATATATATTCCGATACGATTGATGCTAGTTATACAGTTTTACCAAATAAAATAAAAGAAAATATCATTTTAACTGAAAAAACAGATATTGAAAGTTATTCAATGAATATTATTTGTGAAACTTTAACAGCAGAAATTACTGATGATAATAGTATTATATTTTCTGATGTTGATGGTAATGTGCAATATATTATTCAAACACCATATATGTATGATAATATATATGAGATTTCATATGATATTAAAATTAATATTGAAAAGATGGAAGACGGTTACAGAATAACATTTTCACCTGATTTGAATTGGTTGAATAGTGAGGACAGAGAATATCCGATAACCATTGACCCAACAGTACGAACAAGTACAGATAAAGCACATTTTAGCGATACGTATGTTTATGAAGGCTGTTCTGCATCTGATTCAAGGCGATATGAAGAAAGGTTACGTGTAGGTATTTATTCTGATAAAATATATAGAGCTTTTTGGAAAGCTGAAACGCTACCGACACTTCCAGACAATACTATTATAACAAATGCATCTTATGTCTTAAAGTTTTATGATTGCACAACTAGTGGGAATTTTCGTTTATTTGGTGTGAATGGCTCGTGGAAAAGCAATACAATAACTTGGGATAATGCAGATAGTTGTACATACACATTATTACAATCAAATGTTGCAAGAAATACAAGTACACAAACCTTAACATTTAATAGTTCTAAATTAGTAGAAAGGCTGAATTCGTGGTACAATGGTGCTTCGAATGATGGATTTCTTATTTGCTATTATGACGAAAGTGGAACAAACCCCGATTACAATCTTTTCTATAGTTCGGATAATACTACATCGGATTCATATAAACCTTACCTTTTAATGGAGTATCAAACATATTATACTGCATCGGATTTATTAATATATGTTTCACCTAATGAGATGTTTCACGATAAAAATGGTGTTCTACCAGAAGATATACAAAATTTAAACTATACCAAAGAAAAACTTTGTTCTTTAAATTATATTGATGAAAATGATGTTTCTAAAAGTTATTCTTGGCATAGAAACGTATGGGGAATCCTTGCGAGAGGTACATCACAAGGTTCATTACAAACAGTCGCATTAGATATGATTGAGCATTTTATGTCTGGTAATGGCGAATATTATTCTAATGATGATTTAACGGAAGCAGTAATAAATCATTCGCGTACAACTGAATATGTTAATGATATTAAAGAGTGTTTATATTTTAATCTGTTTTGGTATGATGGAGATATCTCAATGTTAGAAATGAATAATTCTTTATATGAGGAGAATGTAGTTGTTAAATATTTGGATGAAATAGGCCAAAGTAATCCAGTTTATAATTTAGATGAAGACAAACTGAAAGGATTGACATTTTGTATTGATAATGTATGGTCTGTATATATAGGTGTGGATTCATATACTTGCATAGGTACTACGTATTCTGGCACTTTTACCATATATATGTTTGACCACTTTGGATTAGATACAAATGATTTGAATGGATATGGAAAATATATTGGCTTTAAAAACTGGTATATATTGCAACACTATGAAGCTTACAATAAAGAATACAAACCATTTATTACTTGTGTGTCTTTTTCTGTTAGTTTTTCAGGTTCAACGGAGGATTATTGATGAAAAAAAGTAAAAGAATTATATTATTAATAGTAAGTGCAAGTTTGATTTTTGTAATTTTGTTTTGTGTGCTTAAGTACAAGAAAATGTATGATGTGGAATTTTTCATATCCCAAATTGAAGGGAATAGTATATTGAACAAAGAAAATAAAAGTGAAATTTTAGAATTTTATACTGACCCAGAAATTTCTGATAAAGAAAAGAAAGAACTTGCAGAGTATGTAAAAATGGCATCTGAATGGTTTACAGAAAAAATTGATTTTGAAAATGAAGTGTCTATTTTTAGTGATTTTAAATCAGATTATGATGTTGTTTTACAAGAGGTTATTTCATATATGAAAAATGTGCAATATTGTGAGCCGTATTGTGTAATCATTTATGAAGAAAATGGTAGAGCTTTCATTAAAGGAACCAGCATTTATGAGGAAAATTGTGAATCTTTTGAAGTTTCTATTTCTGTATATGAAAGTATGCAAAGAATAGAAGAAGCATTTGAAAAAATGGGTTATCCGTTTCGAATCATTAGAATTCAAAACAATTCTGTCTGTTTTGATACTGTTTGGGCAGAATATGCTATCGTGTACTCAATAGATAATATTCCTTTAGATGAAAAAGGAATGGACGTAGTAGGCGAAAAAAACTATTTTACAGGGAAAATTACAGATAACTGGTATTACAGATTTTTAAAATAATTTTAAATCAATAGGACCCCACTCTTTCGAGTGAGGTCCTATTTTTATTGTATGAAAACTTTAATTAGTCTTCTTTTGGAGCATAGAGAGCCTGAAGACGAGTAAGGTGTTCATATCTTTCTTTTGCTGTTTCCTCAGCTTTTGCGAAGAGAACTTCTGCTCTTTCTGGGAATGCACGAGAAAGTGATGAGTAACGAGCCTCGTTCATAAGGAACTCTTTGTAGCTTGCCTTAGCTTCTTTGCTATCAATTGTGAATGGGTTCTTGCCCTGTGCCTTGAGAGCTGGGTTGTAACGGAACATATTCCAGTAACCACAGTCAACAGCCTTCTTCATTTCAGCCTGGCAGTTAACCATACCACCCTTGATTGAGTGCATTTCACAAGGAGCATAAGCGATAATGATTGATGGACCATTGTAAGCTTCAGCTTCTGTGATTGCCTTAATTGTCTGGTTGTTGTCAGCGCCCATAGCAATCTGTGCTACGTAAACGTAACCATAGCTCATTGCGATTTCAGCAAGGCTCTTCTTAGCGATGCCTTTACCTGCAGCAGCGAACTGTGCAACCTGACCAATGTTAGAAGCCTTAGAAGCCTGACCACCTGTATTTGAGTAAACTTCAGTATCGAATACCATAATGTTTACGTCTTCACCAGCAGCAAGAACATGGTCAACACCACCGAAACCGATGTCGTATGCCCAACCGTCGCCACCGAAAATCCATACAGATTTCTTTGAAAGGTATTCTTTATTTTCAAGAATATCTTTCTTCATTTCGCAATCGCAATCGAAACCTTCAAGAGCAGCAACAAGAGCTTCTGTAGCAGCTGTGTTCTTTGAACCATCTTCAAGAGTTGCAAGGTATTCATTAGCAGCTTCAACTACATTTGCAGGAGCTTTGCAGCTGTCAACAATAGCCTTAACATCATCAATAAGACGATTTCTGATTGCTTTCTGACCAAGGTACATACCGTAACCGTGTTCAGCATTATCTTCAAAGAGTGAGTTAGCCCAAGCAGGACCATGACCATCTTTGTTTACTGTATATGGAGATGTTGCAGCAGGACCACCCCAGATTGATGAACAACCTGTAGCATTTGAAATGTACATTCTGTCACCAAAGAGCTGTGTAATAAGTCTTGCATAAGCTGTTTCAGCACAACCTGCACATGAGCCTGAGAACTCAAGAAGAGGAGTCTTGTACTGGCTACCGATAACTGTGTTATCAGCAACATCTTCTTTAACTGTTACATTTTCAACCATGTAACCGAATGCTTCCTGTTTGTAGTCCTGAGATTCACGAGAAACCATCTTAAGTGAGTTTGTAGGACAAACGCCAACGCAAACTCCACAACCCATACAGTCAAGTGGAGAAACTGCAAGTGAGTACTTATAAACGCCTTTGCCTTTACCTGCTTTCTTATCTACGATTTGAGCAGATGCAGGAGCATTAGCTGCTTCTTCTTCTGTAAGAAGGTATGGGCGAATTGTAGCGTGTGGACATACATAAGAACACTTGTTACACTGTGCACAAGTTGTAGCATCCCATTCAGGAACCATAACTGCAACACCACGTTTTTCGTATGCAGCAGCACCCTGTTCAAACTGACCGTCAACGTGGTCCATAAATGTTGAAACAGGAATTGAGTCACCGTCCATTTTGCCTACTGGAAGCATAATGTTGTCAACCATCTTAACAAGCTTTTCAGCACCAACTGAAGCAGCAGGAGCAGCATCATCAGCAGCATTTGCCCAATCAGCTGGAACGTCAATCTTAACATATGCTGTAGCACCTGCGTCGATTGCTTTTTCGTTCATTTCAACAATTTCTTTACCCTTCTTCATGAACTTCTGAGCTTTTTCTTTCATGTAGCCGATAGCTTCTTCAGCAGGAAGAACCTTAGCAAGTGAGAAGAATGCAGACTGAAGAACAGTATTTGTACGCTTACCAAGACCGATTTCAGCAGCAAGGTCAATAGCGTTAACTGTGTAAAGCTGAACGTTGTTCTGAGCAATATATCTCTTTGTTTCTGCATTAAGCTTAGTTGCAAGTTCTTCAGGAGTCCACTGGCAGTTGATAAGGAATACACCACCTGGTTTAACGTCCTGAACCATCTTGAAGCCTTTTTCAACATAAGATGGGTTGTGACAAGCAACGAAGTCAGCCTTGTTTATGTAGTATGGGCTCTTGATAGGTTTGTCACCAAAACGAAGGTGAGAAATTGTAATACCACCTGTTTTCTTTGAGTCATACTGGAAGTAAGCCTGAACATATTTGTCTGTATGGTCACCGATAATCTTGATAGAGTCTTTATTAGCACCAACTGTACCGTCACCACCAAGACCCCAGAATTTACATTCGATTGTGCCTTCTGCAGCTGTGTTTGGAGCTGGTTTCTCTTCAAGTGAAAGATGAGTAACGTCGTCGTGGATACCAAGTGTAAACTGACGAGCAGGAGTTTCTGCGTTAAGGTGTTCATAAACTGCAAAGATGCTTGATGGAGGTGTGTCTTTTGAACCAAGACCGTAACGACCACCGCAAACTTTTGCTGTTCTGCCCATTTCGTTAAGAGCAGCGATTACATCAAGGAAGAGAGGTTCACCGATTGAACCAGGTTCCTTTGTTCTGTCAAGAACTGCAATCTTCTTAGCTGTTTCTGGAATTGCTTCGCAGAATGCTTTAGCTGAGAATGGTCTGTAAAGACGAACTTTAACAAGACCAACCTTTTCGCCTTTAGCTGTAAGGTAATCAATAACTTCTTCAGCAACGTCACAGATTGAACCCATAGCAACGATTACGCGTTCTGCATCAGGTGCACCGTAGTAGTTGAAGAGCTTGTAGTTTGTGCCAAGTTTAGCATTAACCTTGTCCATATACTTCTCAACAATAGCAGGAGTTGCGTCGTAATATGAGTTACAAGCTTCTCTGTGCTGGAAGAAGATATCGCCGTTTTCGTGTGAACCACGAGTAGCAGGACGTTCTGGGTTAAGAGCATGCTTTCTGAATGCTTTAACTGCATCCATATTTGTCATTTCTTTAAGGTCTTCATAATCCCAAATATCAATCTTCTGGATTTCGTGAGATGTACGGAAACCATCGAAGAAGTTAAGGAATGGAACACGGCTTTCAATAGTTGCAAGGTGAGCAACAGCACCAAGGTCCATAACTTCTTGTGTATTTGTTTCAGCGAGCATTGCAAAACCTGTCTGACGGCAAGCGTAAACGTCTGAATGGTCACCGAAGATGTTAAGAGCATGTGAAGCTACGCAACGAGCTGATACGTGGAAAACTGAAGGAAGGAGTTCACCAGCAATCTTATACATATTAGGAATCATAAGAAGAAGACCCTGAGAAGCTGTATAAGTTGTTGTGAGAGCACCTGCTGCAAGAGAACCGTGAACAGTACCTGCTGCACCTGCTTCTGACTGCATTTCAGCAACTTTAACCTGTGTGCCGAAAATGTTCTTTCTTCCCTGTGCAGACCACTGGTCAACGTAGTCAGCCATAGGTGAAGATGGAGTGATTGGGTAAATACCAGCTACTTCTGTAAACGCATAAGAAACGTGAGCAGCAGCAGTATTACCGTCCATAGTTAATTTTTTTCTAACTATGGGTGTCTTGTTTTCTGCCATTTTGTATTTCCTCCTTAATGGAATTAATTATTAAATAAGTATATGAGCATACATAATATATGCCTATTCATACATTATAAATAATAACACTTTTAACTTGAAATGTAAATAGATTTAAGTCTAAAAAATGACGAACTTTGATAAAAATTTAACCAAATTTTGTGTATTTTGGAGTATGTGGAAGTGAATGGATTACATTCATTTGACAAAAGGTATATTTTGTTATACAATACATAATGATATTTTGTAAATATCTCTATATTTTTTATAAGGACGGTTTTGGTCTATGGGCACGGACCCTGGGAGTATTATTATTAAAATAGTAACTCTTTTCGCATTGATTTTTGTCAATGCATTCTTTTCAATGTCAGAAATGGCAATTGTTACCCTTAATGACAATAAAATTGACAAGTTGGCAGAGCAGGGTAATAAAAAAGCAAAGCAAATTAAAAAACTTACAGAAAACACAAGTTCATTCTTGTCAACAATCCAGATTGGCGTTACTTTGGCAGGGTTCTTAACATCTGCTACTGCGGCACAATCCTTTGCAGAAATGCTTGCAAGTGCAATCGGCAAAACTGCTGTTGTGAATGTAATTCCAATTGGTATTATAAGTGGATTTTCAACAGTTGTAATTACACTTATTATGTCATATTTTTCACTTGTGTTAGGTGAACTTGTACCAAAGAAAATTGCTATGAATAAGCCGGAGAAAATGGCTTTTATGGCAGCACCAATTCTTGTTTTCGTTGCAAAGGTGACAAAACCAATTGTTAGATTTCTTGCATTTTCAACCAATACAGTATTAAGACTTATTGGTATTGACCCACACGCTGACGAAGAAGTTGTCACAGAAGAAGAAATCAGAATGATGGTTGATGTTGGTGGCGAAAAAGGTGTTATTGAAGATGTTCAAATTGAAATGATTAACAACATTTTCGAGTTTGACGATATTGACGTTGCCGATATTATGACTCATCGTACAGATATGGTGTGCGTTGATGAAGAAGAACCATTAGCAGAAGCAGTTAAGCTTTCAATTGAAAATGGATTCTCACGTATTCCTGTTTATAAAGAAGACCCTGACAATATTATTGGTATTGTTTATATCAAAGATTTCCTTAAATATGTTGGTACAAATCTTCCAAAAACTAAAACAGTTAAAGATATGATGCGCCCTGCATACTATGTGCCGGAAACAAAACGCTGTGGTGAACTCTTTGCTGAAATGACAGAAAAAAGAGTACAGATGGCAGTAGTTGTTGATGAATATGGTGGTACAGCAGGTATTGTAACTCTTGAAGATTTGCTTGAGTCTATCGTTGGTAATATTCAGGACGAATACGACCAGGAAGATGAAGAAATTTCAATTATCAATGATACAACTTTTGAGGTAGAGGGTATTACCGATATTGAAGAAGTTGAAGAGCATACAGGTAAAAAATTCCCAGAGGGCGATTATGACACAATCGGTGGTTACATTATCAGTGTGCTTGGTTTCTTGCCAGAAGATGGGCAGATGAATGAAGTTCAGTTTGAAAATGTTAAGTTTACAGTGCTTAATGTTGAAGAACGCAGAATAGGTAAGGTTAAAGTTGAAATTCTTCCAATAGAAAAAAAGGAAGAAGATGAAGATAATCTTACTTGGCGTGAACGCCGTGAAAAACGAAACGAAGAATAAATCAAAAATGTAGGGGCGATTCACGAATCGCCCATTTTTGTTTAAGGATATATGTTATGCAAAAAATTAACTATCAAAAACAACTTGATAAAATTATTGAAAATTTAGGGGATAAAGTGCCAACACTTCTTCTTCACTCTTGTTGTGCCCCTTGCAGTAGCTATTGCATTGAATATCTTTCACAGTATTTTGAGATTACTGTGTTTTACTACAACCCTAATATTTACCCTGAAACTGAATATGAAAAACGCAAGGCAGAGCAGAAAAGATTAATCAGCGAAATGAAAACAAAATATCCTGTAAAAATGCTTGATTGCGACTTTGAAAGCGAAAAGTTTTATGAAATGGCAAAGGGATTAGAGGATTGTCGCGAATGTGGTGAACGTTGTTTCAAATGCTATCATTTAAGACTTGAAAAAACAGCAGACGAAGCAAAGAAAAACAACTTTGATTATTTCACCACAACTCTTACAATCAGCCCACTTAAAGACTCACAGAAAATCAATGAAATCGGCAATGAGTTGGCAAAAGAATATAATGTTCAATGGTTACCCTCAGATTTCAAGAAAAAAGAGGGTTATAAACGGTCAATAGAGTTAAGTAAAGAATATAATTTATATCGACAAAACTATTGTGGATGCGTATTTTCACAAAACAAAACGGAGTAGATTTCTACTCCGTTTTTTATGTTTATTTAATTTTATGCGTCTTGCTGTTCAGCCATTTTTGCACGTTTTTCAAGAAGTGCATTGTGGTAATCTTCTTTTGTTTTGCCTGTGAGCTTGTAGAAGAAGAATGGAACACCTGCAAGGAACATCATAATACCGTGCATAATTGTATAGAAGAACAAGAGTGTAACCTTTGTATCAAGGCTTTGTACTGGGTTTGGCACAAGGTCTGTTGGCTGAATATAGCCGATAATTGAGCCGTCACCATAGAGAATAAGTGGTGCAACAGTACTTGCAATTGTGCCACTGATAAGTGTACCAATACCAATAACAAATGGGAATGATGCATCAAGGCGTTTGCCGGTTTTAAGTTCAATTGTTTCAAGAACGTCTGCCTGGAACATACTTGGAAGAAGGTTAGATGCACCAAACTGAAGACCAATAAGGAACAAGAAGATGATGAATACAACTTGTAAAACGCTATTGCCTGTTGTGAAATAAGCATAACCAATACCAAATGCAGCACAGTTAGCACAAAGTGAATAAATACCACTTGCAATATAAAGTTGTCTTGCATCAAACTTTTTAAGTAAGAAGTTGATTACAAGCATACCAACTGCAGTACCGATACCAACAGGAAGAACAAAGAGAATCTTCTTTGAAATATCTCCAAGAACTGCTGCTGCAATAAAAACTTCCATATAAGTTGCAATACCACGGAAACTCTTTAAGAATTCAGAGAAAATAATTGTCCATGCATACTTATTCTTAACAATATCAACAAATCCAACAAGTGGGTTTTTCTTTTCTGCAGTATAAACTGTTCTTTCTCGAACAACCTTCATACCAAGAAGAACTGTAATAATACCAACAACGCCACAAAGTGCAGCTGAAATTATGTATTGAAGACCTTCAACGCTTCGAATACTTGTGCCTGTTACTGCATTTATAAGTTCAACATTATCCTTGTTCCAGATAAGACCAACAACAAGTACAATAACAACAGGTGCTGAGTTACCAACAGCACTTGAAATACTACGGAATGAAAGTACTTGGTCGCGTTCTTTAAGGTTAGGTGTCATAACATTGGCAATCATATTGATTGAGTTACCGAATGTGCAGAAAACACTCCACAATACTGCAAGGGTAACAACGTAAATCATAAGAACTGTACCAGAAAGTCCTGGCGGTGCCCAGAAAGAAAGCATCATAACTATTGTCATAGGTATAATTGCTAACATAGTAACAGGTCTGAATTTACCACCCTTACCCATTTTTCTACCGTCAATATACATAACGATAAAGAAATTAAGTACAAACGGAATAATGCTTGTTAATAAATTGAAAAGTGCTGTCTGCTCTTCAGGTAATCGAAGAACATTAACAAGATATGCGTTACGGTTACCACCAACCATACCTGTCATGGTTGTATAGAAAAATACACCCATAAGATAAAGAACAAATTCACTTTTCCCCACGTGCTTTTGTTCATTCTGAGCCTGAATTGTATTAGTGCTCATTAAATCCCTTCCTTTTTTCAATAATATATTTACTAGGTACATATTCTGTAACCCAGATAATATTTCGCGATTCTTCTATATCATTATAGAATATAAATCCATCGTTTTTCATTTCACCTGATGCGATTTCTAAAACAACGCACTCCCCATTAAATTGAATGTTTTGCAGGTATTCAACATAAGTTATCGAATCTGTAAGAAAAACAGCTGGATTAGAAAATGCCTTTAACCCCTCGTGCAAAATCTTTTCTTTGTTTTCTTTTGGCGTAACGTGATACAGAGTAGGTGGGACAATTTTATCGACCAATTCATATTTCATTGGTGTATATTTTGTTGAACGATATGCTTTTATATTGTGCTTGAATTGTTTCTTATAAAAATCACATTTGGTATTACCACAGTATAACCTGATGCTATGAATAAGAGAACGGAAATCAATTCCACCAGGTAATCTGTTTTTAATACCTGTAATTAGTTTTTTAATCATTTTTCATTCTCGCTTCAAGTCTGTAAATTGGCATTCCTAAATCCACAAATTTCTGTTCATATTCAGTAACAATATTGCCCTCAAAATCGCTTTTGTGTAAATCAAGAGAAATATTGGAAAGCACAAATCCATTTTTTGAAAAACTCTCAAGTGAGTATTCAAAAAAGCCCTGACTGTCAGTTTTCTGTGCAATAAAACCGTCATTAACAAGAAGTTTTTTGTAAATGTCAAGAAAATCTTTATATGTAAGTCTGTGACACTCGTGTTTGTTTTTAGGGTAAGGTGTGCTGAAATTCAAGTGGATTTCAGTAATGCTTTTTTCTTTTATAAATAAAGCAAGGTATTCGGCTCTCATTTCAAGAAAACGAATATTTGTAATACCTTCTTCTTTAACCTTTTCACAAGCCTCAACCAAAACAGTAGGTACACATTCAATAGCAATAATATTTTTATCAGGATTGCGTTTTGCATATTCACAAACAAATTGACCTTTGCCACAACCGATTTCCATAACAACAGGAGCACTTCTACCGAAAATCTCATCTAAATCAAAAAAGTTTTCGTGTTCTTCATTTGTACGGAAATCAAAAGATTTAAGCTCATAAGGAATTCTTAAATCTGTGCAGTTTTCACGGCGTGTAGTAAGGTTTCTAATTTTTCTTGGTCTCATAAATACCTCTTATATGTGTATGAATAAAATTGATGTTGCAAGTAATAACTGTGCAAAGAAATACGAGTAAAGGCTGACAGTTTTAATAGTCTTGTTACCCTTTGCACCACCTATAAGGCGAAGCCCTAATGTAAAGTCAGAAATAAAGAAGAAAATTGCACCAACTATAAGAATAAGCATAGCAACAATTCCGTTTTCTGCGCCACTCATAAAATACTTAATACCAAAAATGCAAGATTTTATAAGCATTACAATAAGAAAAACGCTGTATATGTGTAATGTGATTTTCATAAACTTGTTTGCATATTTAAATTTAAATACAGGCTCAAGTGTCAGTGAAAAAGCAATAAAAATCACTGCAAATGCAATAATTTCAGGAATTGTAAAGAATTTATAATCTACAGTTAAAGCCGTAGTTGATTTCACAAAAGCTGTAACATAGAAGATGTGACCTATTAAAAATGATGTCGCACCAATATAAACCACTGACATTCTTGGATTATTAGGTGGGTGAGGAATGTGCATAAACAAGTCACCAACCCAACCAAGCACTAACCCTATAAGCATAGTGATTGCATAGTCAGATTTGTTGTCAGCAATAAATATTCCAAGAATACCAATTGAAACGAAAGCAGTTGCTGCAATCATTTTACAGGTAAGTGATTTTTTTGATGGCTCAGGCCAGTATGCCTTGTCATATAAAGGTACAAAAATAAAAAACAGAATATAACAAAGCACTAATAAAACTTTTAATAGCATAGAATAACCTTATTTCTCTTTTCTTAAAAGTGTACCCACAGGGAACTGTAAATCACTTTTGATTTTTACAATCATCATTGGGTGAGGGGCTGATTCAATTTCGTTACCGTCTTTATCGAAAATTTCTTCTGCAGTAAATACAACAGGCTCAGTTGATGGTTGAAGTGCGTCAAGTATATCACCTTTACAGAACTTGTTTCTCTGCTCGGCAATAATATACCCATCTTCATATCCTTTTACCTCTGCCATAACGTCATAATGACGCTTGTAACCACCTTCAAAGCTGATGTTTGCATCTTCGTTAGGTGCGTTAAAATAGAAGCCTGTGCAGTAATCACGGTAACTTACTTTATAAACCTCGTCAATTACCCATTGTGGAGGAACATAATCCATTGACGGATTTTTAAGATATTCGTCAATTGCAACTCTGTAAGCGTTAGTAATAACAGCAGCATAGTATGCAGATTTTGCACGGCCCTCAATCTTAAAGCTACTTATACCTGCTTTAACCATTTCTGGAATATGCTCAATCATACACATATCTTTTGAGTTAAGAATATATGTGCCTTCTTTTGAGTCCTGAATAGGGAAGTACATTCCATCACGCTTAACTTCCATAATAGCGTATTCCCAACGGCATGGCTGAGCACATTCGCCACGGTTAGCGTCACGATTTACAAGATAATTTGAAAGAAGACAACGCCCAGAGAAAGAAACACACATAGCACCATGAACAAAGCACTCAATTTCAAGGTCTTTCGGTACTTTTGCACGGATTTCAGCAATTTCTGTCATTGATAATTCGCGAGCTGTAACAACACGAGAAGCCCCCATATTGTAAAACTCATTTGCAGTAACATAGTTTACAATACCCGCCTGAGTTGAAATGTGAACAGGTACATTAGGTGCATACTTTTTGCAAAGTGAAAGTACACCTATATCTGCAACAATAAATGCGTCAACACCAATACTTGCCCATTTTTCAAGATAAGAGGGGAGCATTAAAATTTCATCATTTCTTGCAAGGGTGTTGCAAGTAAGATAAACCTTTACACCTTTTGTATGACAAAGTTTAACTGCTTCTTCTAATTGTTCAAAATTAAAGTTTTGAGGTGCTGCACGCATACCAAATGCGTCGCCACCTAAATATACTGCATCAGCACCATACATAAGCGCCGCGTCTAATCTTTCACGGTCACCTGCTGGAGCTAATAATTCAGGAATTATCATTTTAGTTCTCCTCTGCATTTGCCTTTTCAACAAGGCGTCCGTTTGCACTGTGTTCTTCTACGGTAGTAGCCATGTAAATTTTGCCGTTTTTATCGTGTCTAAAGAAATAGTATTGATGCGAATCAGGATAAAGCGCTGCCTCAATAGCTGCTGCACCAGGGT
Organism: uncultured Clostridia bacterium; assembly: GCA_937892525.1. GTDB lineage: Bacteria > Bacillota > Clostridia > Oscillospirales > Acutalibacteraceae > Fimenecus. The sequence continues at coordinate 12,764 of CALAEV010000007.1, read as the reverse complement.
TACAGATTGCACCAGGTGGTAAACCTGCACTTTCGTAAGTGCTGTAATTTATAATATATGGATTAAGTTCAGCAGCAGTTGTAACACGCTTTGAAATTGTATTTGTAACATAGTCCTGAGTTGAGTTGCACTCAAGAGTAGGGTAAAGACCTGAACGGTTAAGTCGGTTGTGAAGAACAGAAGAAACCAATTTAAATTGTTCTTTGTTAGCACCTTCTTTTTCAATAATAGATGCGATGGTAATAATATCATCAACACTCATTGAAAGTTCTTTTGCTCGTTCTTCATATTTATCTGACCAACGAGACTGGAATGTGTCAAGGAATTTACGAATTACAGTTGCAGGGTCAGCACCCTGTTCAAATTCGTAAGTTGCAGGGAACATATAACCCTCAATTACATGGTAACGATTTTCAGCCTCATCAAGATTAGCAAGAAAACTGTATTCTGCACCAAAATCAACGTTGTCAATAGTTTTATAAAGTGCATCTTTGTTACAGATGTCGTTCTTTTCAAGACGCTCAAAAATCTGGTCGATTGTGTAGCCTTCAGGAATTGTAACGCTGACTACTGCACCACGTGTAGCACTTGTCTTGAATCGGGTAATCATTTTTTCAACACCCATGTTTTCAGTAAAGTAATAAACACCAGGTAAGTAGTTTTCGTCACTATAACCCATTATTTTAAGGTAAAGGGTACAGAACATTGTGTTTTTAATAAGGCCTTCCTTATCAAGCTCACGTACAGCCTTAAAGGTTGTAGCATCGTTAGGAAGAACTACTTCAACAGTTTCTTCGTCATCACGGTTCATAGCAAGCACGTCATTGATACAACTAAGTGCGCAAGATGCAAGAATAATTGATACAAGTATGCAACAACCCATACCTATAAACAATTGCTTGTTTTCTTTGAATGTTTTTAACATAACAAGCTTCAAAGCGTTAAAGTCGATTTTTGTTTTGCCGTTGCCCTTAATTATGATTTCAGGTTTAGGACCTTTGCTGTTAGCAGTAGCGTTGTCAATTTTAGCGTCAACCTTTTTAAGTTTGTCTGCAACAAAACCTTTTGCTGATGAAACATAAGATTTCCTTTTTGTGCTGAACTCCATAGTGTTTGTAGTAGCTTTTGGAACAGACTTTTTAGGCTCATATTTTTTCTCAATCACAGGTTGAACTTTTTTTGGAGTACTCTCAAAAGGCGCAATAAGGTCAAGGTCAAGTTCCTTTTTGACTTCAGGCTTTTGTCTGCGTCTTGTATCAATGTTGAAAACAGGCTCCTCGTAAGCTGGTGCTTGAGGTGTTTTTTTTGCAGGTGCAGATGGTTTTATATCATCATTGGCTTTTGATTTACTGCCAAGGCTTTCACCTGCATATTGATTTAAGAGTTCTTCATAAGAATTGTCGGAAAATCCGTCTGAAAATTTATTCATAGGATTACCTCCTTTAACTGATTCTGTGTAACAACAATGTTTACTTTAATATCATTTTCATCGGTTGGGAGTATGTCTGTCACCATTTCTTCATAGCACGGACAAATACTCACGCCTTTAAAATTTTTCAAAAATCTGTCGTAATAGCCTTTGCCGTAGCCTATACGATTTCCGTTTTTATCAACTGATAAGGCAGGGACTATTACAATGTCGCTTTCTTTTGGAATATACTTTTTGCAAGTGGGTTTTGGTTCAAGAATGTTATACATTCCGTATTGCAAGTCACCAACACTTTCGACTTTTAAGAATTCCATATTCCCCATATTATCAATGCAAACAGGGTAGAAAACACGTTTATATAAAAATCTGCAACGCTCAATTATGTAACGAGTGTCAAACTCGTGGTCAGCAGATGCAAAAACAAGCACTTGCTCTGCATTTTTGAAATAATCACTTTCTGTAATGCGTTTGCTGATTTCTTTATCGTATATTACCTTTTTTTCAAGTGGTATTTCTTTACGCTTACTTAAAAGCGTTTTGCGAATTGATTTCTTATCCATTGTAAATCTGTAAAGATGCTCTTATTTTCTTAACTTCAAGTGGATTTGTAAGGATTTCGGCAATCTGCAAGCCAAATTCAATTGCACTGCCCATACCTTTTGCAGTAATAATATTACCGTCACGAATTACATAGTCTTTTGATACATTTGCACCAAAAAGTTCTTCTTCAAATCCTGGGAAACAAGTAGCACTTTTGCCGTCAAGAAGTCCTTTATGACCTAAAATTGACGGTGCCGCACAAATTGCACAAATTAGTTTGTCATTTTCTACTGCCCAATCAATAGTTTTTTGCACAACTGCACTTTTTTCAAGATTAAGTGTGCCTGGCATACCACCAGGAAGTACAATAGCCTCAACCTTTTCATCGAGCACTAAATCTCTTTCGTAAATGTCAGCAGCAACAGGAATTTGATGCGAGCCAATTACAAAATCTTCGCCTACACCAACTGTTAAAACATCTAACTCTGCTCGACGCAATACGTCAACTACTGCCAATGCTTCAATTTCTTCAAATCCGTTTGCTAAAAATACATAAATCATAATTTTACTCCAATGTGATGCCAACATAGCAATTCATATTTTTTATGTCTTCGTTTTCTGTTTTAATCATAGCAGGGGAATACTCATTACCAAAATCAATATTACCCTGAATGATATTACCATCTTGTTTATATTTTTCAGGAATATCTGTGTGGTTACACTTTGCATTTCTGATTATCATATTATCGTCATCAAAGCAAAAACCAAAATCACAGATTTCGCCACCATAAACTATGCAACTGTTTTCCCAATACTCATAAACTGATTGCTCAAACTCAATAGTATAATCAAATTTAAGTTTTTCTTTTATGGCAGGTGTGTTGCCGTCAAAAATATGTTTTCTATGAATACCAAAATTTTCGAATCCACATTTTTTATAGTAGTCAAAAAGGGATTCTTCTGCAGGTATTAAAAACAAAAAGTCAAATCCATTTTCGATGCAGTAGTCATAAGAAAAATTAAGAAGTTTTTTCATATAACCTTTGCCACGCTCGCTATATTTTGTCATAGCACAATAAACGCATTTGCCATTGTAATTACCAATCTTACAATCAAGCAAGAAAAGTGAAGATGCAATCTCGTTATTAATCTTAATAACAGGAGTAACAACTGACGAGAAAACATTCTCAAAGAAGTTGTCAATAACTTGTGAATCTTCTAAAAAAGTCATTTGCCAAAGAGATTGTAATTCTTTTTTGTCTTTAATACTTGCAAATTCAATCATAATTAACCTTTATAAATTGCTGAATATTTTATAATCAATCTGTGTGGATGATACGAAAGCTTTGCACGACGCAATCCGTCACTACCTGTATCTTCTTCACGATTGATGAATTCATATCTGTCTTTAAGCTGACGAGCAAACTCACGGTTTATCATCTGGTAAGCACCACGAATATTGCCGTATGCCTTTTCAACGTGAGTGCAGAATGTTTTGTCGTTTAACCTTTCACCAAAAGTAAAAGCAACTGCCTCGCCCTGAATTGTAAGAACACCACCCTCAAAACCTAAATCAAAATAATTATCAAGTGCAATTTTGATGGCCTGATTTTCTTCGCCAATTTCTTCAGGGTTTTTCTCACGGTTAAGTCTTTCCCAATGCTCGTTAAGAATAGCGCATTGACTTATGTTTTCAGGAGTTATAGGCTCATATCTCCAATCAAAAGTCTTTTCAAAATATGAAATGTGATTTCGCTTACTTGCAAGTTTACGCCCTGTAAGATTTGCAAGACTTTCTGAAGTGTATAAATAGTCAAAATAATCTCTTGTTTCAGTAATTTCAAACTGCTTTGGAAAAAGATAGTTTAATTCATCTCTGTCTTTTTCTGTAAGTCCAAAAAACTCAAGAGTAATACCTTTTTCTTTTGTGTATGCAATCAATTTGTTTATTGTTGATTTTTTATCACCCTTACCAATAGGGTAGCAAAATACTGGTGTGTCAGTAAAATCTGCAGATACAAAAATACCGTTATCATTGCAAATTCTGTTGTCATAAATTTGCGACCACATATAAATATTGCCAAAACAGTATTCGCAACAGTCAGTCTGCTCTGTATTAAATGCTTTTTGCACCCAATTAGCATCTGCAAGTGTAGGGGAGTGAAAATCCATTACCAAATCTCCTTAACAATGTTAAAGATAGTATTTCCAATTTCGTCGATAGATAAAGGCTCGTCACCATCAAAACATTTAACAACGTTCCAGCCAAAACGGTCTGCTGCATAAAGTGCTGCTTCACGGCAAGCTTTAAGATATTCAACATTTGCCTCGTGAACATCTTTTTTTGTTTCTTCGCCGTTGTAACGTTTTGACATAAGACGTTGTGAAATATCAACATCCATATCAAGATAAATAACTGCGTCAGGCTTTGGAATTTCCATCATTTCATATTCTGTATGGAAAAGCCAGTCAAGATACTTGTCCCATTCTTCTTTTGGGAGTTTTACTGTCTGATGAACTGCATTTGATGTGGTGTAACGGTCAGCTAAAATAAGTGTACCATTATTATAATCGTCACCCCAGATATTCTTGTAACTTGCATATCTGTCAACTGCATAAAAAAGTGACGCAGAATAAATATTTACATCTTGGGGATTGCTACCAAACTCGCCATTTAAGTACATTTTTACAAGTGTACTTGACTTGTTATCATAGTCAGGTAATTTAATTTGACGAAGCTCAATATTGCTGTCAATTAATTTTTGCTTAAGCAACTCAACCTGAGTTGATTTGCCACTTCCGTCAAGACCTTCAATTACTATCATTTTCTTATTCATACATAATACACCACTATTCATAATTATACAGATTACATTATAACAAATAATTATTTATAATACAATATAAAATGTAATTAAATTTGATAAAAAATAATCAATTATTGCATACTTATTTCTTTTATGTTACAATTATAGCAATATATGAAAAAGAGGGATTTTTATGGCATATGATTACAATAAAAGTCAAGCACTCATTATTGGTATGACTGATACTGACGAAAAGGTTACTGCTGCAAGTGGTAGAATTTCAACACAAGAGGGCACAGCACTTTCTATTTGGGACAAATCACAGGATAGAGAGAAAAATGCAAACCTTATCGGCAAGGTTACTGCATCAGGTCATACAAGTACAGTTGAACATACATATTTTCAACTTGCTTTTCAGAATGTAACTGCAGTCGTTGAACAGTTTATTATTGAATTCAGACTTGCTTCTTATACAGTTAAGTCAAGAAGATATGTTAATTTTAGCGACGCTGGTTTCTATGTGCCTGAATTTAATAATGCAGAAATTGAAAAATCATATAAAGAGCATATGAGCGAAATGTTTGCACTTTATGACGAACTTTGCGCTAACGGTGTTCTTCGTGAAGATGCTCGTTTTGTATTGCCATATTGCCTTTACAGTAACTTCTTCTGCTCTGTAAATGGTAGAGAGTTTTTGAATATGCTTACTGCTATGATTTGTGGCAGAGGTGCAAAATATCCTGAAATTAAGAAACTTGGTCTTGAACTTTACGAGCAAGCTTGCGAAAAAGCACCGGGAATTATGTCAAGCTTCAAAAGGGATAGAGTAGTTAACGATGTCCCTGACCTTTCATTTGTTGATGTAAAACCGGAGCATACAGAAACTCCTGTTGAATTACTTGCATATACTCCTGATGCTGCAAAATGTGTTGCAAGAAATGCCCTTATATCAAATAAAAATTACTCAACAGAACAGATTGAAAAAATTATTGCAGACGAAAATACAACTGAAAAAATAGTTGAAGCAGTTGTTAAATGCAAACGACCTAGAGCGTTGGAATGTGCAAATTATACATTCCGTTTTAATAATGTTTCACTTTCTTGTATTACTCACTTTGCTCGTCATAGAATTCAGTCAATTGAAATCCCTGAACTTACAAAAACTGACAGAATGAGTTACATTATTCCACCTGTTCTTAATGATAAGCCAGAACTTCTTGAAAAATACAAAAATGCTTTCAAAAAGACAGCAGATGAATATGCAAGACTTAAAAATCTTGGCGTAGCCGAAGAACTTTTGGTATATTATCAACTTTCAGGTAATACACTTGATATTGTAACAACTATGAATGCAAGACAACTTCTTTTATTCTTGCGACTTCGTTCATGCACTCGTGCACAGTGGGAAATTCAGGAGTATGCAGTAGATGCGCTTAAACAACTTCGCAAAGTTGCACCGTCAATCTTTAAATTCTATGGACCAAGTTGCTTTGTAGGTGCTTGCCCTGAAGGTAGAATGACTTGTGGCAGAGCAGCAGAGATTAAAGAGAAGTTTTCAAATCTTTAATATAACAATATGAAAATTTCAAGAGTAAAAAACAACGGAAAATCTTTTATTTTTCCAATAATAGCATTGTTTTCATTAAGCATTTGTGCAGTACTTGCACTTGTGCTTGTGGGTGGCGAAGAAGTTATTTATGAACTTCAGCAATTAAACTTTGTCCCTGACGAAAAAACTGTGTGCATTGACCCAGGCCATGGGGGAACAAGCTCAGGCGCAACGCTTGGTAATCGTCTTGAAAAAGATGATACGCTTCGTTTGTCACTCCTTGTCCGTGATATATTGGAAGAAAGAGGTTACACCGTTGTTATGACTCGAGATAATGACAGCGACGTATCCCTTGAAGACCGATGTAAAATCGCAAACAAGGCAAGAGCGTCGCTTTTTGTTTCTATTCATAGAAATAGTAGTACATCCCCAGACGCTACAGGAATGGAAATGTGGGTGCATTCAAGTAACCCTACTGACGACACGCTTTTAGCACAAAATATTCTTGATTGTCTTGATGCGCTTAATATTACAAATAGGGGAATACATTCAGGTTATCGCGATGGCGCAGATATGAATTATTATATAAATCGTCATACAAAAATGCCCTCAGTACTTGCAGAAATCGATTTTATTTCAAATAAAAATGATAATAAGAAATACGACGAAAATATAGATAAATATGCAAAAGCTATAGCAGACGGTATTGAATTGACTTTGAAGGAAATGCACTATTCATAAAAACAAAAAAATTATAAAAAACACTTGACAAATGTAAATCGTTGATATATAATTGCTTTTGCTCGTTGGGGAATAGTGTAACGGTAGCACGACAGACTCTGACTCTGTTTGTTGGGGTTCGAATCCCTATTCCCCAGCCATAAAAAATAAGCCATCGCTTTTGCGATGGCTTTATTTTTTGTATTTTGATGAGTGCAGGGATTCGAACCCTAGTGTGATAAGAGTTTAACAACTTATAATTTGTTGTATTATGCAGGGGCAAATCAAATAAAACCAGTTGAACTTAAATTCGTTCTGTGCTAATATAATGACGAGGTGTTTTTATGAAAAAACTTGCAGGTAAATTAAAATATATTTTAGCATGGGCATTATGTATATTAGCTTGGTTTATAATAATTTTTCTTTATGTTTTTTGTGGCGGTTGGAAACTCTTTGAGTCAGGCAATCCGATAAAAATTGAACTCGGTGCTGCAGTAATTTTCGGTACACTATTCTTTGTTATAATAGATATAATATATGAATTAGAAAAACAACACGATGAGAAAATTAAAAAACTTGAAAAACGTATTCAAGAATTAGAGAATAAGGAAGAATAATATGCAAAACTACCCCAATCCTTTTATACCTGAACGTGCAGACCCTTATGTCGTGAAAGGACCTGATGGCTACTATTATTTTACATCTTCATACCCAGCCTTTATGAATGTTAATGCAGGCTATGACCGTATAATTTTGCGAAAAAGTGATACTGTAATCGGTCTTTCAACTGCCGAAGAGCATATAATCTGGAAAGCTCATAACGAGGGCGTAATGTCAAAACATATCTGGGCACCTGAAATCCATTATATTGGTGGAAAATGGTATGTTTTCTTTGCTGCTGGCGAAAAAGAAAATGTGTGGAATATTCGTCCTTTTGTCCTTGTGTGTGAGGGTCAAGACCCTATAAATGACAAGTGGGTTGAACTTGGCAAAATGCAGGCAAGCGAGGGGGACAACCACTCATTTACTGAGTTTTCGCTGGATATGACCTATTTTGAAAACAATGGTAAACACTATCTTATCTGGGCAGAAAAACTTGGGGATTCTTCACTTTTTATGGCAGAAATCAACGAGAACGAGCCTAATAAACTCATTTCAAAACCAATCTTGCTAACAAAACCTGAGTACGATTGGGAAAAAGTCCGTTTCAGAGTAAACGAAGGTCCTTCTGTGCTTAAAACTGACGACAAAATCTATGTTTTCTTTTCTGCTTCAGGCACAGGCGCAGAGTATTGTATGGGCAAAGTTTATGCAGATAGAACTGTAGATTTAATGAATATAAATAACTGGACAAAAGACGAAAATCCTGCATTGCAAACAGAGGATTTAGTTGACGAAGCAGGTCCGGGACATAATAGTTTTGTGGTTGACGAAAATGGTGATTTGCTTATTGTTTATCACGCACGACCATTTTCACATTTTGAGAAGAAATGTGGTACATATTGCGATGAGCCACTTTATGACCCTTGTCGTCATGCTCGCATAAAATTAGTCACATTCGACAAAAATAACACTCCGATTCTCAAGTAATTTTACTTGACAAAATGTTGTGTTAAAGGTATAATTTAATCACAATATATAGTTGGTTTGCGTAACTGACGGGTTTTGTGGGTTACCACAAGGGAACGCGAACTAAATTCAGCCGACCGTCTGGGCAATTCAACCAATTTTTTAGTTGAATTGCTCTTTTTTGTTTTTAGATATTTGCATAGGAGGAAAACTATGGAACATAACAATTGGAACGGATTCAAAAAGGGTGTTTGGCAAGATGAAATCAATGTTCGTGATTTCATTCAGCAAAACTATAAAGAATATACAGGTGACAGTTCGTTTTTAGCACCTGCTACTGACCGTACAAATGGGATGATGAAAAAACTCAACTCACTTTTTGCTCTTGAGCGTCAGTTCGGTGGCGTCCTTGATATTGATACAACAACGGTATCTTCACTTACAAGCTATGCGCCTGGTTATATTGATAAAGAAAATGAACTTATTGTAGGTATGCAAACAAACAAGCCTTTAAGACGAGGTGTAAATCCATTTGGTGGTATGCGAATGGTACGTCAGGCTTGTGAGGCATACGGCTATAAATTAAGCGATAAAATTGAAGAAGAATTCAAATTTAGAACAACTCATAATGACGGTGTTTTCCGTGCGTATACTGATGAAATGCGTCAGGCTCGCAGATGCCATGTAATTACAGGACTTCCTGATGCTTATGGTCGTGGCAGAATTATCGGTGACTATCGTCGAGTAGCTCTTTATGGTGTTGACCGTCTTATTGAAGAAAAGAAAAAAGATAAAGCAACTCGTGCAACAGGTAACTTTAAAACAGAAGACATCCGTGCATTTGAAGAGCTTTATCAGCAAATTACATTTTTAGGTTATCTTAAAGAAATGGCTGCTATGTATGGCTACGATATCAGTGGTCCTGCAAGTAATGCTCGTGAAGCAATTCAATGGACATATTTTGCATATCTTGCTGCTATTAAAGAGCAGAATGGTGCTGCTATGTCATTAGGTCGTGTAAGTACCTTCTTTGATATTTATATTGAACGCGACCTTGCAAGAGGTATTCTTACAGAGTCAAGTGCACAAGAACTTATGGACCAGTTTGTTATGAAGCTTCGTATTGCTCGTCATCTTCGTACACCTGAATATAACGAGCTTTTCGGTGGTGACCCAATGTGGATTACTGAGGCAGTTGGTGGTATGGGCGAAGACGGCAGAACTCTTGTTACAAAGAATAGTTTCCGTATGCTTAACACCCTTTACACTCTCGGCTCATCTCCTGAACCAAACCTTACAATTTTGTGGTCAACCCAACTTCCCGAAAACTTCAAAAAATTCTGTGCAAAGGTTTCAGCAGATACTGACTCAATCCAGTATGAAAATGATGATGTTATGCGTCCAAGTTATGGTGACGATTACGCTATTGCGTGTTGCGTATCTGCAATGAAAATCGGTAAACAGATGCAGTTTTTCGGTGCTCGTTGTAACCTTGCAAAGCTTTTGCTTATTGCAATTAACGGTGGTTATGACACAACAAGCAAAATGCACATTGGCCCTCAAATGCCTGTTTTAGAGACTCTTGATTTTGAAACTGTAATGGAACGTTTCCAGATTTATATTGAGTGGTTAAGCCATCTTTACGTAAATACAATGAACGTAATCCATTATATGCACGATAAATACGCTTACGAAAAAATTCAGATGGCACTTCACGATACTGACGTTGAACGATTTATGGCATTCGGTATTGCAGGTCTTTCGGTTGTTGCAGACTCATTAAGTGCTATTAAATTTGCAGATGTAAAACCAATAAAAGATGACGAAGGATTTATTACAGACTTCAAAACAACAGGTGACTTTCCTAAATTTGGTAATGACGATGACCGTGTTGACCTTATTGCAAAAGATATGACACACCGTGTAATTACTGCACTTCGTCAAACACCTACTTACAGAAATGCAATTCACACACTTTCAGTGCTTACAATCACATCAAATGTTATGTATGGTAAAAACACAGGTGCTACACCTGACGGCAGAAAGAATGCCGAACCATTTGCACCTGGTGCTAACCCAATGCACAACCGTGAAGAAAACGGTGCGCTTGCATCTCTTAACTCTGTTGCAAAATTAAGCTATGACGATTGTCGCGACGGTATTTCAAATACATTCTCAATCACACCTGAAGCATTAGGCAAAGATGAAGATGAACGCGTTGAAAACCTTGTTGCAATTCTCGACGGTTATTTTTCTAAAATGGCACATCATATTAACGTAAACGTGCTTAATAGAGAAACACTTATGGATGCTTATGAGAACCCTGAAAAATACCCTAACCTTACAATTCGTGTATCAGGTTATGCCGTAAACTTCAATAAACTTTCAAAAGCACAACAGAGGGAAGTAATCAGTCGTACATTCCACGAGGCAATGTAATTATGAGCATTGTTGGACAAGTTCACTCAATACAAAGCCTTGGTACCGTTGACGGCCCCGGTTTGCGCTTTGTAGTGTTTCTTCAAGGGTGTAATCTTCGCTGTAAATGTTGTCATAACCCTGATACTTGGGATATGAAAAGCGAAAAACAGTTTACAGCCGAAGAAATCGTTGAAAAAGTAAAGAAATACAAAGAATATTTCGGCGATAAAGGCGGTATAACCATTTCAGGTGGCGAACCAATTTTACAGGCAGATTTCTGTTACGAAGTATTTAAACTCTGCCACGAAAACGGTATAAATACTTGTCTTGATACATCAGGCAGTATTCTCAATGACAATGTGAAAAGGTTACTTACTGAAACTGACAGAGTGTTGCTTGATATTAAATATACAAATAATAACGATTATCTTGAAAATGTTGGTTGCAGTTTAGAAAAACCGTTGGAGTTTTTAGAGTATCTTAACGAAAACAAAATTTCAACAACAATAAGACAAGTAATTATTCCAACTATCAATGATAGTGAAGAAAATATCACTAAACTCAACGAAATCGTAAAAAAACATCCTTGTATTGATAAGGTTGAACTTTTACCATTCAAAAAAATCTGTCAGACAAAATATGACAGTATGCAAATAGAGTTTCCTTTCGGAAATATGGATACACCAACAAAGGAAACAATGAATAAGTTAAACAAATTACTGAAATAAATTCAGGAGGAAAATTATTATGCTTTCAGACATTCAAATCGCACAACAAACACCTTGCTTACCAATCACAGAAATTGCAAAAAAACTTAACATTGATGCCGATGACCTTGAAATGTATGGCAAGTACAAGGCGAAACTTCCACTTTCTCTTAACAAAAAATATGCAGACAGAGAAAACGGAAAGCTTATTCTTGTTACTGCTATTAACCCAACACCGGCAGGTGAGGGCAAAACAACTATCACAGTTGGTCTTGGTCAGGCAATGAACAAAATCGGCAAAAACGCTTGTATCGCACTTCGTGAGCCATCAATGGGACCTGTTTTCGGTGTTAAAGGTGGCGCTGCAGGTGGTGGATATTCACAGGTTATTCCTATGGAAGACATTAACTTGCACTTTACAGGCGATATGCACGCTATTACTGCTGCAAATAACCTTCTTTGTGCTATTATTGATAATCATATGCAACAGGGTAACGACCTTAAAATTGACCAGAGAAGAATTCTTTTCAAGCGTTGTCTTGATATGAATGACCGTGCTCTTCGTAATGTAATTGTTGGTCTTGGTGGCAAAGTAAACGGTGTGCCTCGTGAAGACGGATTTATGATTACAGTTGCAAGTGAAATTATGGCTATTCTTTGCCTTGCAACTGATATTGAAGATTTAAAAACACGCCTTGGCAACATTCTTGTTGCTTACACTCTTGATAACGAGCCTGTTTACGCACGCGACCTTAATGCAGTTGGCTCAATGGCAGCACTTCTTAAAGATGCAATCAAGCCAAACCTTGTGCAGACACTTGAAAATACACCTGCAATTATGCACGGTGGACCATTCGCAAATATTGCTCACGGCTGCAACTCTGTTACTGCTACAAAACTTGCTCTTAAACTTGCAGATTACTGTATTACAGAGGCAGGCTTTGGTGCTGACCTTGGTGCTGAAAAGTTCCTTGATATCAAGTGCCGTTATGCAGGTCTTAAACCTGAATGTATCGTAGTTG
>CALAEV010000006.1 GCA_937892525.1 uncultured Clostridia bacterium | reverse complement strand
TTATAGGTATCCGCCACGGCGAAAAGATGTATGAAACACTTCTTACAAATGAAGAGTGCTCAAATGCTATTGATATGGGCGATTTCTATCGTGTTCCTGCTGATAAGCGCGGTCTTAACTACGATAAGTATTTTAAAGATGGCGATATCGAGCGTAATACTCTTTCTGAGTTCGATTCTAATAATACAAGTCTTATGACTGTTGAGCAGGTTAAGGAAAAACTCTTAAGTCTTGCATACATTCAGAATGAACTTGCAAACTGGGAGAAATAATATGAAAATATTAGTTACGGGAGCAAAAGGCTTTGTAGGTAAAAATCTTGTTGCCACATTACAAACCATTAAAGATGGTAAAAATAAGACAACTGCATTGACACAAGACCTTGAAATATGCGAATTCGATATTGACACAGATGACGCTCTTTTAGATGAATATTGTAACGGTTGCGATTTTGTTGTAAATCTGGCAGGTGTAAACCGCCCACAGAATACAGAAGAGTTTATGCAGGGTAATTTCGGGTTTGCATCAACACTTCTTGAAACTCTTAAAAAGAATAACAATACTTGTCCTGTGCTTCTTTCATCTTCAACTCAGGCAGCCCTTAATAATCCATACGGATTAAGTAAAAAAGCAGGGGAGGATTTGTTCTTCCAATACGCCGAAGAAACAGGGGCAAAAGTGCTTGTTTATCGTTATCCAAATGTTTTTGGTAAATGGTGCAGACCTAATTACAATAGTGCTGTTGCAACATTCTGCAATAATATTGCTAATGACTTGCCTATTCAGGTGAATAACCGTAATCACCCGATGACACTTGTTTATGTTGACGATGTAGTAGAAGAGATTATCAACGCAATGTGTGGCAACGAAACTCGTGACGGAGATTTCTGTAAAGTACCAGTCGAACATAAAATCACATTAGGCGAAATTGTTGATTTGATTTATTCGTTTAAAGAGAGTCGCGAAAATAAAATGGTGCCTGATATGACTGAGGGCAGTTTCTCAAAGAAACTTTATAGTACATATCTTTCATATCTGCCAAAGGACAAGTTTTCATATCCACTTAAAATGAATGTTGATGACCGTGGCTCATTTACTGAAATTTTAAGAACTGTAAATAATGGTCAGTTTTCAGTAAACATCTCAAAACCACATATCACAAAGGGTCAGCATTGGCATCATACAAAGAATGAAAAGTTTTTGGTAGTTGCGGGTAATGGTGTAATTCGTTTCCGTAAAATTGATAGTGACGAGGTAATTGAATACTTCGTTTCCGGTGAAAAACTTGAAGTAGTTGATATTCCAACAGGTTATACTCATAATATTGAAAACCTTGGTGATACCGATATGGTTACATTTATGTGGTGTAATGAGTGCTTCGACCCCGAAAAGCCTGACACTTTTTTCGAGATAGTTTAATTCTTCATAAAGGAGATAAAATATATGAAACTTGATTATTCAGATATTAAATTTCAAGACAACGGCAAGTTAAAGCTTTTGATTATCGTAGGTACACGCCCAGAAATCATTCGTCTTGCTGCCGTTATCAATAAGTGCCGTCAGTATTTTGATTGTATTCTTGCGCATACAGGTCAGAATTACGACTACAATCTTAACGGAGTATTCTTTAAGGACTTAAAACTTCAAGACCCTGATGTTTATATGGACGCAGTAGGTGACGACCTCGGTGCAACAGTTGGTAATATTATTAACTGTTCATATAAGCTTATGGCTCAGATTAAACCTGATGCAATGCTAGTTTTAGGCGATACAAACTCTTGTCTTTCAGCAATTCCTGCAAAGAGATTGCATATTCCTATTTTCCATATGGAAGCAGGTAACCGTTGCAAGGATGAGTGCCTTCCTGAAGAAACAAACAGAAGAATTGTTGATATCATTTCTGATGTAAACCTTGCTTATTCTGAACATGCAAGAAAATATCTTCACGAATGTGGTCTTCCAAAAGAAAGAGTATATGTAACTGGCTCTCCAATGGCAGAAGTACTTCGTAATAACCTTGCAGATATTGAAATGTCTCACATTCATTCAAAATTGGGATTAGAAAAAGGTAAATATATTCTTCTTTCTGCTCACAGAGAAGAAAATATTGATACAGAAAAGAATTTCTTATCTCTTTTCAATGCAATTAATAAAATGGCAGAAAAATATAATATGCCAATTCTTTATTCTTGCCATCCAAGAAGTAAAAAGCGTCTTGAAACAAGTGGATTTAAGCTTGATAGCCGTGTTATTCAGCACGAGCCACTTGGCTTCCACGATTACAATTGCTTACAGATGAATGCTTTTGCAGTAGTGTCAGATAGTGGCACATTACCTGAAGAAAGTTCATTCTTTACAAGTATCGGTAAATCTTTCCCTGCAGTTTGTATTCGTACATCAACTGAAAGACCTGAAGCTCTTGATAAAGCTTGTTTCGTTCTTGCAGGTATTGACGAAAAATCACTTCTTCAGGCAGTTGACACTGCAGTTGAAATGAATAAAAACAACGATTTAGGTATTCCTGTACCTGATTATGTAGACGAAATTGTTTCAAATAAAGTTGTGAAACTTATTCAGTCCTATACTGGTGTAGTTGACAAAATGGTTTGGAGAAAATTCTAATAACAAAAAAATAAAACCTACTGACTTTTAGTCAGTAGGTTTCTTTTTTGCTTACAATCCTGATTTCTCAAAAATATCTTTCATAATATCAGCACTTTCTTGGTTAACATTTGAGATTGCTGATTGTTTTTGTTCAATGCTTCCTTTTTTTAAAAAGACAAATTCAAAAAATCTCACAACCCAGAAAATTGGCAATAAAAATGGCGCTTTTTCAAGTATTGGGTATTTCAATTTCATATGTTTGAGATTTGGAAAAGCAGATTCCATAAATCTTTTTGATTTTGATTTGTTTGTGCGTGCAACCTTTGCAACCTCATCTGCATTTTTTACGGGAGCACCAAAAACGATGTAGTTTTCCATTGTGACAAGGTCATCATTGTATTTTGCACCATCAAAAGCACATTTACATAATTGTCTGATTTTAACAGCAAACTTTTCAATACCGATTTTTTCAAATTGTTCATTTATATATTCAAAATCAAGTTCAGAATATATTTTTTCCATTAAATACAAATCCATTAAAGGTCTAAAACAAGAACCGGCTTCAAGATAATGTTCAGCTAAGTGTGCAAGTGTGTAAACATATAAATCATTTACAGGCATCTTGTATTCGCAACCATTAACAAGCTCAACTCTGTCCCAAACAGAAGTGAAATAGTCGTGCATAAAATAATCTTCAACAAAAAGCATTTTGTGAAGCTCGATTGTAAGAAATGGCTTTTTAACAAGAACAATATCTTTACCATTGTTCATTTCTTGTGTGAATCCACGCGCAAGAATTAACTTGCCACCCTTGTTCATACTTTCTTCTTTTACAAGAATATCCATATCAACCATAAATCGCATTTCTGGAACAGGATAGAGGGATTTAAGATGTGTACCCTTAAGAAACATAAACTCAATATTTTCTTTATTAAAAGCATTTCTTATGTATTCGATTTCTTCTTGTTGCGATGCCTCACGAGCAAGAATAGCCATATATGATTTTTGAAGTTTTGATTCAGTCTCTGCAGAAAGAGTAACTGAGCCGTTTTTTACTGCAAGATACAAAATACCCTGAACTGCGTTTTTTACAGATAACTTGTAAATCAGCTCGCCACTTATATTTTCAGGGCAAGAGGGAATAGGTAAGCCCTTAATTGAAGCGCTTACCATATCTAAAAAGTATTTTTTTATGAGCAACTGTTTCTGCATTACTTTAACAATCCTTTTATCTTTCTCATAGGAACTAAAATTATATTGCGAAGTGGTAAAACCAGAGTCCACAGTTTAACATATAACCTGTATGAAAATTTATCTACACTAAAGCTTTTGCCTTTTCGTGTAATAGATTTTACAACTGCAATAATGTGATTTTCAGTAATTGCAAATTCTTTTTTTACCTGATTATCACCACAAAGAATAAAGCCATTTTCATTTTTGCCAACTATACGGTGAAGTACAAATTGACCGTTATCACGACGATAAAAGATAATATCATATTTCTGTGGATTTTCACATTTTATAAGTTCAACAGAATCTCTGCCCCAATAAAGAAGGGGATTCATACTTGTTCCCGTAATTGGTAACTGAACAGTACCGCCATTTTCGATTTTTTCTTTTATTACTGGGTAAATCTCATCAAGTGAGATTTTCTTTTTATTTATATTTTTCATAAAAATACCTCACTTGAAGTCTTTAATCAATTATAATTTAATCTACATTAAATGTCAATCAATACTCTTTTTTCTTAATGAATTCCAAGCGTTAAATATTGCAGCTGCAATAATAATTGCATAACCTATAAAACTTAATATATCAGGCAAATCGCCGAATACAATAAGACTTAAAAGAGTAGTGAATATAATCTGTGAGTAATCGTAAATTGAAATTTCTTTTGCAGGTGCTTTTGAGTATGCAGTAGTAATAAAATATTGACCACCACTAGCACTAAGCCCTGCTAAAATCAAAAATATCCATTGTGTTGCACTCATAGGTGTAAAATCAAAAATTAACCAAGGTAGTGTAACTATGCAAGAAAAAGCCGAGAAGTAGAAAATAATCAAACTACCCTTAAATCCGTTTTGGGTAAGTTTTCTTACACAAGCGTATGCAAGACCTGCCGAGAGTCCTCCTAAAAAGCCCATAAAAGCAGGCAATCCCTCAAATGAGAAAGATGGTTTCATAACAAACAAAGCGCCTATAAACGCCATTGTAACGGCTAAAATCTGCTTAAAACTCGCTTTTTCTCCCAATATAAATAACGAAAAGATAACTGCAAAGAAAGGGGAGAGTTTGTTAAGCATTGAAGCATCTGCAAGATTCATATTACTGAGCGCATAGAAATTGCATAGAATACCTCCGGTTCCTGCAATAGCACGAATAAGTAAATACCCTATATTCTTCCCTTTAGGTAATGCCCATTCTTTGTTTTTGGTAATCAAAAAGAATGCAAAAATCATTGCAACAAAGTTCCTAAAAAAGCTTTTCTGAATTGTGGGCAAATCTCCTGACAATTTCACAAAAAGCCCCATTAGAGCAAAGAAAAAGGCAGAAATGATAATATATATAATTCCTTTAGTTTTATCATTCTTAATCATTAAAACCACCTCATATATTTTACCACAAAAAAATCCCCGTAGCAATAAACTACGGGGATAAATTATCAAATTATCAATTATTCAGCGTCGTCTTCTTCGCTTCTGTCTTTACCTGTGCTAACGATTAAGTTAGTAATAATACCGAAGATAAGAGCTGTTGCAAGAGCTGTAACCTGAACAAGTGGTCCGTTTGTAATTGGGTTGAAACCAAAGTTAAGTGAAAGACCACCAATACCAATAACAAGAATTGAACTTACAATATAGAGATTCTTGCTCTTGCCAAGGTCAACGTCTTTAAGCATTGAAAGACCTGATACAGCAATAAGACCATAAAGAGCAACACAAGCACCGCCCATTACGCACTTAGGAATTGAGTTGATAAGTGCTACGAATGGTGTGAAGAATGAAAGAATCATACAACCAATACCAGCTGTGATGATTGAAATAACAGATGCATTCTTTGTGATAGCAACACAACCGATTGATTCGCCGTATGTTGTGTTAGCAGCACCGCCGAAGAAACCACCAATGATTGAACCAACACCATCACCGATAAGTGTTCTGTCAAGGCCAGGTTCTTTAATAAGGTCTTTGCCGATAAGAGAACCAAGGTTCTTGTGGTCAGCAATATGCTGTGCAAGTTCAACAATAGCGATTGGAACGAATGTAATAGCGATGTTACCAACTGCAGTAGCATCAATAGGAAGAATACCATCAACCTTGTCTGTCATAGCCTGAAGGAACGTGAACTTAGGATAATCAACAATTGATTGAATTGTGAATGGGTCAAATGCTGCCTTGAATGAGTCAAAGCTTAAAATCTGAAGAGCAGCAATATCAGCAGCGTTGCCGATAAGAGTAAGAATAAGAGCAAAGATGTAACCTGCACCAACACCGATAATGAAAGGAATAAGGCGAAGATTTTTTGAACCCTTAACTGAAACAATAACAATTGCAAAGAATGTAACTGCACCAACAAGAATTGTTACAAGGCTGTAGTCAGGGCCACCGTTTGTTGACATCCAGCCAGTAGCTGTGCTTGAAAGTGAAAGACCGATAATAGTAACAATAGGACCTGCAATTACAGGAGGCATAAGTTTGTTAACCCAACCTGAACCTGCAAGTTTGATAATAGCTGCAAGAACAACGTAAACAAGACCTGCAAGAGTGATACCGATAATAACACCCCAGTAGCCGTAGTTCATGCCGATAATTGCTGCATAAGCACCAAGGAATGTGAAAGATGAACCAAGGAAAACAGGGCTCTTACGCTTTGTGGCAAATGTGTAGAAAAGTGTACCAATACCTGCACCGAAAAGTGCTGCTGCAGGGTCAAAAGAAAGTGTGTTACCATTGCTCATAGCAAAACCTGACATAAGCATTGGAACAAGTAAAGTTGCCGCCATAATTGCAATCATCTGTTGGAAAGCAAAAAGCAAGGTTTTACTTAAACCTGGGCGGTCGCTGACATCATAAATGAGTTTCATAAAAACAACTCCTCCTAAAATTTTTACCCGACAACAAAAATAAAACCTTGTCAATATTGACAAGGTTATATGCAACAGATATTTTATGTAACACGCTACACACTTATCTTGCCTATATTTTTCGTTAAGTATTCATATTGTCAAGTTATCTTGTGTAGTATACCATATATTGTGTTTTTTTGTCAATAATTTTCATAAAAACTCAAATTATGTTTTTAATATTTTTTTGAGTTCATCGATTTCATTCTCGGTAAACACTAAATAGCCATTATCTAAAAACATTTTCGCAACAATACCGTTCCCCTCAGTCTTATTGCCTGTAAATGTTCCGTCATAAATAATACCTTTACCACAAGATGGACTGTTTGCTTTGAAAACTACTGCATCTGCATTGTTAATTTTCGCGATATAAAGAGCCATCTCTGCTCCTTTTGTGTATTCGTATGTCACGTCTTTACCGTGGTTGCTTATAACTTTGTCACCAACAATTTCAGCAGGGTCACGAGGTGTTTTAAGACCACCTAACTGTTCAGGACAAACAGGAATGAGCGTATGGTTTTCTGCTAGTTCTAATAATTCTTCGCACTTACAGTTATCGCCTTTGTATCGACAATCGCAACCTAAAAGGCATCCACTTACAATAATTTTAGCCATAAGAATAACTCCTTAAATACCATTTTTACAAAAATAATTATAGCATACGCAAATTTTAGTGTCAATTTATAAATTGCTTGCCAAATATATGCAAATATGATATTATAAATAAGAAATAAGAATATTGAAATGAGGCGTTTCTATGTCAGATTTTACAAAAAACTTAACAAGTTTTAACGACCATCCTTTAGTTGCTCATAAAGTAACACATCTTTGCGATATTAACACAGGTTCAAAGGAATTCTGCGAAATTGTTGATGAACTTACAATGCTTATGGGTTATGAAGCGCTTAAAGACCTTAAAACAAAAATGGTACCTATTCAAGCACCTCTTGCAGATTTTGATTCTCCGGTACTTGCTGAAGATTTCACAATTGTTCCTATTCTTCGTGCAGGACTTGGTATGGTTGAAGGTCTTCGCAGACTTTCTCCAACTGCAAAAGTAGGTCATATCGGTCTTTACAGAGATGAAAAAACATTGTTGCCTGTAACTTATTATTACAAAATGCCTGTTGATATTACAAAAGGTCCTGTAATCATTGTTGACCCAGCACTTGCTACTGGTGGTAGCGTTGACGCATCAATTGATTACCTTAAAAAAGAGGGTTGCACAAATATTAAAGTTATGTGTATCTTTGCGTCAGATGTTGGTGTAAAACTTCTTTATGAAAAGCACCCTGATGTTAAAATCTATGCAGCACAGTATATTCCAACAGGTCTTAATAAAGATGGTTATATTGTAACAGCAGCAGGGGACGCAGGCGACAGAATCTGTGGTACTTGTAGTTACAAACCTGCAAGACCAGCAAAGCCATAAAATATATCATAGCAAATTAAAAGAGTACAGAGACCTCTCTGTACTCTTTTTTTGTTTTTATTTTACTTATGGCGCAGTTTTGAGTCTTATACATGTCACCGAATATGCAGGCATTGTGTAGTTGAATTCGCTACTGAAGCCGTTAAGAGTAAACTCTTTCATTGTTATATGTGTCTCAGGGTCTGCACCGAAAATATTATCATTTGTAAGTGAGTCACCTGCAACCTGATTTATAATTCCTTCGTCAAGCACAAATGCGTTGTCAATTTTAACTGCAACTGAACTTGCTTTTTCTGTAACATTAACAAGTTTAATAATAATATCACCATTATCGTCGTTGCTTACAACTGTATAAGCCTTTGCCTCTGCTTCAGAGCCACAGTTGTAATCAAAGTAAAGTTCACCGTCAATATAGCCTTTCACATTGTATCCGGAAACTTCAACGGTAATTTTATATGTTTTACCTGTTTCAATTACACAATCTTTAACTGTGCCAACAATTTTGTCGGTTTTTGCATCGTTTTCAATGCATTGTAAAGCAGAAATTGTGTTGCCCCAACCACCTATGTTCCAGAAATAGTTATTTTGTGCATCTTTAACTGCGAATGGAATAATAAAGCCTTCTTCACCCTCAAGCTTTGTAGCTTCAACTGTGAAACTGTAGTTTTCCCAATCTGTTTCGCCAAAATATGCTACACTACCTGTGTTTGAATATGCCATTTCAGTTGTAGTATTTGTAAGAGCACCTTTTTTGATTTTCCACTTACCATCACTTGCGAAATCCCAGTTTGATTTCGAGAAAAGATTAAATGTATCTTCTGCTAAAACTTCACCAGTATTAAGGTCTTTAACAACTACATTGTCAAACTTTGCAGATGTGTACCAAGTACCGACACCAACCGCACCTTTAAGGTTTGGCTGTTCTTTTTTTGCACCCTCAAATGTGTGGTTAAGCACTGCTGAACCCTGATTTAAAGAGAATAATTTCTGAACATAATAGTTGATTGAACCCATTGATGAACTATTGTTAAACCAGATAAGGTCAGGTGCCCAATGACGAGCAGTAGTACTACTGAAAAGTGGTGCATAGGCAGCCATTGTAACAATGTCACCGTTACGCTCAAGCCCTGTCATATATGCTGCTTCGCTGAGTGCAGAATTAAGAGTATTACTCCAAGACGCGTATTCACCAAGGAACACATTGATAGCACCACCGTATTTTGTGTCGGTCATTGTATCAACTGTTCTTGTGTAGTTCTTTTCGTCATAATAATCTGCATTTTCATAGAACCATTGTGGGTCATTGTAATAATGGTGGTCAGTAGCACCTGCGAAATCAAGAGCATTTGTTGAGTTCATTTTATTAAGTTCATTCTGTGCGTATTCATAAGATGCAAGGTAATCTGCACCACTTATACCGTCATCAACACCTGATGAGTAAATAAGCTCAAGTCCTTCATAAAGCTTTGGATTTTCAGCTTTTGCCTTGTTGAAGGCTTCAAGAAATGCCGAATATCTTACAAAATAATCTTGACCCCAGTTTTCGTTACCAATACAGATGTATTTAAGTTCAAATGGTTCAGGGTGACCTAATGATGCACGAACTTTACCCCAAGTTGTATTCACGCCACCACGACAAAACTCAACTAAATCGAGCATATCCTGAACATACTGTTTAAACTCGTCACTTTCCATGTCAACAGGACCTTTGCCACGAGCCTGACAGTAAAGTCCACAGTTAAGCACAGGCACACCAATAGCACCTATGTCTTCTGCAAGCTGGAAGTATTCATAAAAACCTAATCCGTATGAGAAAAAGCTTGGAAAAAGGTCGTCAGTTAAATCCATGTTAGTCCAAAGACTTACACCCTGACTTCTTGCTGCAACATCACCATATTGACCATTGAAATAAAGTGGAAGTCCGTCTTTGCCAACAGCAACAGAATCTTTCCAACTGTATGCAGAATTAATGTCGTAGCCTTCAATTACGCAACCACCAGGGAAACGCAAGAATTTAGGCTGTAATTCTTCTAAAAGCTTGCACATATCTGCGCGAAGTCCGTTTTCACGGTTTTTGTATGTATCAACAGGGAAAAGCGAAATCATATCAAGGTACACTTCGCCATCATCTATAAGCACTTGCACAGTTACACCTTTATTAGCAGTCTGTGTTGCAGTAAGAGTCGTGGTAAACTTACTCCAATTATTACCAACTTTGTTTAAAGTTTCCGTTGCAACTGCTTTACCGTCAACTGCAAGATTTACGGTGATTTCACCCTTATAGTTTTCAAGGGATTTTGCATAGAAAGATACTTTATAATCTTTACCCTCAACAATGCTCATACCATCAAGAAATCCGCGGTTTTCAATACCTGATTTACCATTTGTATTGCCATTGATTGCAAGATAGTTAGGGTTATTTTCGTTAAGTGAGTGTTTTTTATCACTTTCAACTGAAATCTGTGCATCATTTACAGTGTTCCAACGATAAAGCTCGTCGTCCTGTGCGATTGCAGTGAATTCAAATGAACGATTTGCCACCATTTCGGCATAAAGTCCACCGTCAGCAGCAAAGTTGATGTCCTCGAAAAAAGCACCAAAGAGTAAATCGCTTATATCGTGAATTTCATCACCTGCATCAATGTTAAGTGTGTATGCGCCCTCTTTGTTGTAAGCAGAAACCACATTTGCATTTGTGTTATCAACTACAATTTCATTTGAATTTTCACCTGAATTATCAGGAGTTTTTGGCGTGCAAGATGCAAACATTGTAAGCACAAGCATTATTGCAATAAACACCTTTGAGTAATTAAAAAATTTCTTTTTCATAAACTTTTCCCCTTAAGTTTTTAGATAAGTAAATTATATTATATTTGAATTTTTGTGTCAATAAAATAAACGGAAAATAGAAAAGAGGCAACTAGATAAAAGTTGCCCCTTTAAAATTATTTAAGATATTTACCGTATTTTACCTGATTTACAATAAATCCAATCAATAACAGTAAAAGAATAGGAATTAAGAAAGTGATAATGAAAAGTATTGAGAGTATTACAATTGGTAATCCCTTTTTACTATCTTTAACTGTGTCAGGCTTTGCAGGTTTTTCTGGTTGAGGACCAACCTCATCACCCTCATAAACAGGCATAATCGGCATAATGGCGTCATAAGATGGGATTCCGTCATTATAAAGAAGTGGCTCAATAATTCCACGAACCGTGTCAGAAACCTTAACAAGCTTCTTAAGTGGAATATGTAACACCTTGATAATTGAATCAATAATGTTAATAAGACCTATTGCAATCTTGTATTCATTATCGTCAGGTGTGTAAAGATTTTTGCCACCAAAAAGATTAAGTACAATGTCAACAATAAAATCTACAACGCTCTTGTCTTTAATATCGGCATAATCTTCTTTTTTAAGACCGGTTTCTGCACGAGTCCAGTTGCCAACTGTACCGATTTTAAGGGAATTCAAGAATTTGAATATTGGCTTTAAAATCCAACCAAATTTATATGAAACTTTCTTCTTAATACTGATAGCAGTTGCCATGTCGGCAAACTTGTCAATATCTTCGCCTGCAGCTTTAATAATATCTCTTATTGTGCCAATAAAGTGGTCTGCAAGATATGTCTGCAAATCCTTGCCGTGAGTATCAAACTTAACAGGCTCTGTAACGAGGTCAGTTGTAGTGCTTACAACCTTGTTATCGGCGTCAAAAACAACAGTTCTGATTGTGCCTGGGTAACCTATTGTTGATGCAGTAGAAATATCGTAGAAATAGTTGCCTTTAGGACTTACGTGCTTGTCAATATCGTGTACGTGAGTATGACCTGTAAGCATAAATTGAACGCCTAAATCTGCAAGCTGTTCGCGACGAATGTCATAGTCACCCATCATATCGCCATGTCCTATGATTTCATACATAGGGGAGGGGGCAATAAGAGGGTGGTGTGTCATAGCAACAATAAACTGGTCATTAGCCTTTGCGTCTGCAATCTGCTCTTTAATCCATTCAAAGCATTCGTCAGAAAAACCGCTTTTGCCGTTTCTATTGGTGTCATCATTAAGGGCAAAAAGACGATAACCATCTTGCAATTGAATAATGTATGACATACTTTCTTCGTGTACTGCAAGCGCCTCGTCAGGACCAAACTCTTTATACATATCAAAAAGGTCTTCACGCTTTGCAACAGGAATAGTAACTCTCTCACTACCTTCGTATCTGTGGTGAGTACCTTCCCATTGATAGTCGTGAGTTGCAGTAAGAACATAAACACGCTTGCCTTTTTCTTTAAGACCACGAAGCATCTCTATAAATTCATGGTGAGAATCAAAGTCACCATTACTTGTTGTGTCGCCTGAAAGAAGAACAATGTTAGTTCTCTTGTCGTTTGCAATCTGTGTGAATGCAGCTTCAAGCATTTCGCGTGATTCTGCTAATAAAACGCCACTTTTGTTGTTGGCGATTTCATAAGCCTCACCGGATGTGCCAAGCTTTTTAGAATAATAATGTGTATCGGTAATAACTGTTACGGTAAGTGGATTTCTCATATTATCTCACCTTATTCTCAATTTCTTCTTTAAGCATAGCTGCAAAATCGTCAAAGTTCATTGAACCAATGTCACCCTGACCGCGTTTGCTTACTGAAACTGAGCCGTCTTCAACTTCTTTGTCGCCAACGATAACCCAGTATGGAAGTTTTTGAAGACGAGATTCACGGATTTTGTAACCTGTCTTTTCGCTTCTGTCGTCAACAGTTACGCGCATACCCATCTTTTCAAGTTCACGCTTGATTTCAAAAGCCTTGTCGTGATGACGGTCAGCAATAGGAAGAATTCTTACTTGTTCAGGAGCAAGCCAAAGTGGGAATGCACCTGCGTATTTTTCAATAAGAAGAGCAAGTGTACGCTCATAGCAACCAATTGATGTTCTGTGAATAATATATGGATTTTTCTTTGTGCCGTCTTTGTCTGTGTATTCCATACCGAACTTTTCAGCAAGAAGCTGGTCAACCTGAATTGTAATAAGAGTATCTTCTTTACCGAATACATTCTTAATCTGAATATCAAGTTTTGGACCGTAGAATGCAGCTTCGTCAATACCGATTGAGTATTTGATTCCAAGGTGGTCAAGGATTTTACCCATAATACCTTGAGCTTCTTCCCATTGTTCAGTAGTACCAATGTATTTTTCCTTGTTATTTGGGTCCCATTGTGAGAAACGGAAAGAAACATCTTCATAAAGACCAAGTGTCTGGAGCATATAGTTAGCAAGTTCAAGACAACCCTTGAATTCTTCTTCAAGTTGTTCAGGAGTACACATAAGGTGGCCTTCTGAAATTGTGAACTGACGAACACGAATAAGACCGTGCATTTCGCCTGATGCTTCGTTTCTGAAAAGAGTTGATGTTTCGTTGTAACGAAGTGGTAAATCTCTGTACGAACGAGGACGGTTGAGATATGCTTGGTATTGGAATGGACAAGTCATTGGACGAAGTGCAAAAACTTCTTCGCCTTCTTCCTCTTTAGCAGGGTCGCCAAGCACAAACATACCATCAAGATAGTGGTCCCAGTGACCTGAAACTTTGTAAAGGTCACTTTTTGCCATAAATGGTGTCTTTGTAAGCAACCAACCTCTCTTTTGTTCTTCGTCTTCTACCCAACGTTGAAGAGTCTGAATAATTCTTGCACCTTTAGGGAGCATAATTGGAAGTCCCTGACCGATTAACTCACTTGTTGTAAAGAGTTCAAGTTCACGGCCAAGTTTATTGTGGTCGCGTTTCTTTGCTTCTTCAAGCATTGCTAAATGCTCGTCAAGTGCAGACTGCTTTGGGAATGCAGTTGCGTAAATTCTCTGGAGCATCTTGTTCTTTTCGTTACCTCTCCAGTAAGCACCTGTGCAAGATGTAAGTTTGAATGCCTTAACACTACCTGTTGACATAAGATGAGGACCTGCGCAAAGTTCTGTGAATTCGCCTTGCTTGTAGAATGAAATTGGCTCGCCCTTGTCAGCATGTTCGTTGATAAGTTCAACCTTGTAAATTTCGCCTTTTTCTTCCATCATTTTGAGTGCATCAGCAGGAGAGAGTTCGAATTTTTCAAGAGGTAAATCCTCTTTAACAATTTTCTTCATTTCTGCTTCGATTTGCTGGAGAATTTCAGGAGTAAAAGAAACCTCTGAATCAAAATCATAATAGAAACCATTGTCAACCGATGGACCAATAGCGAGTTTTACATCAGGGTAAATACGTTTAACTGCCTGTGCCATAATGTGAGAAGCAGTGTGCCAAAAAGTCTTTTTACCCTCAATTTCATCAAATGTAACGATTTCAAGAGCGCAGTCTTCATTGACTGCAGTTCTTAAATCGCAGTAATTTCCGTTGATTTTACCACCACAAGCAGATTTGTATAAACCCATACCAATAGATTTAGCAATCTCTGCAATAGATGTACCAGCTTCGTATTCTTTAATTACGTCGCCTTTAAGTGTTACTTTAATCATAAATATATCTCCTTTACATTATATACATAAATAAAAAAGCACTTCATCCTATAAAACAGGATGAAATGCTATAAAAACAACATTCCACGGTTCCACCCGTATTGCAAAATAATATAATTATTCTGCCACTCAAATAACTTTAACGCAGTTAATACGATTGGCTTAACCGAAAAACGTTTTCACCAATGCTCGAAAGTGGTCTCAGGATAGTAAATTGATTTCTCGCACCAACCGAAATCTCTCTGAAAATTTAGATTATCCGTCGTTCTTTCTCAACGCTTTATAAATATCGTATATATTTTATACTTATTTTAATCTAATGTCAACTACTTATTTTTTTACATTCCCATAATAATCGATAGGTTCTTTGTTTTCGTTAAATTCTTCATACTTACTATAATTATAACCGTCCGGAGAATCAATGATTATGTATTGGGGGTTATCATAAGTAGCGTTTTGCGGAATTTCAAAAAAATCACTCCAGTACGGTTCAAGTCCACTGCTCGCATCTGTTGGCTCATAATATACTTTCATATATTTAGGAATTGATGGGGCATAATAGATGTGAAGAATATCGCCATGCCAATCGGGATTGTCAAGCACAAATAATCTTGGATTATCAGTTTCAGGGTATTCCCGACCACCGCCACCACGCACACCAAATTTATCCTTTACACTTATGTTGAATACTTTTATGGATTGTGTGTAATAAAAAGTGAAATAATCTTTTTGCTTTTCAGGAATGTAGAATCTGTAGATAAAACCATTATGCTCAATTTCTGCAAACAACTTAATTGGCTCTCCATCGTTGTAGTCTTCCATCATAATCTGTTCTTTTTCTTCAATATCATAAGCATTAAAATAATCAGTAATTTCACTTCCCACAAGCGAAACTGCAACTATACTTAAATATATAATGGGTAAGGTTAGCACAGCACAAGTGATTTTGAATGCTTTTGCCCAGAATAATATATTTTTATTAGCTTTTTTAAGTTCTAACCCTAAATAGTGAGGATGTCCCATTTCTTCAAGAACTCTTTTTGTGATTTCTTTTTCATCATCACAAGTACTGCTAAAATCCTCATACATATCATCCATATGATTTGAAATTTCTTCATAAATTCTTGTATGCAGTTTTTTATAATGTATATGATTTAATACTTTACCTATATAAATACTTTTTTCAGTATTAAAATCTTTAAGTTCTCTCATTTTTCACACCACCCTAAAAAGCGTTTGAATAGAACTACATAACAGCGTGTGTAGTGCTTCCAACTGTGTTAGACGGTTTTTCGTATTGGTCATCAAATAGTTTGTCAACTGGGTTAAGATTCTCGTCGAAATAGTTATATTTATACATTGAATATCCTTGAATAGACTCTACTTCAATAACACAAGGAGCATCGGTTATTTCAAAAATTTCACTTGTGATTTCGTTGTCATCTGTAGCGTATGGGTTGTCATGGCTACAGGGTTTGTATGTAAACGAAATATATTTTGCATTTGACGGTGCGAGGAAGACTTTAAATCGGGCATTTTCACACATAAAACAGTCACCTGAATTTGTGAACATACAAGTAATAAGAGGTGAGCCACCAAAATCGTGACCGAATGAACTATATTTGTTAGATAGATTTTTGCCGAAAAACTTTGCTGATTCAGCAAAATAAACTTCGTAACAATCTTCTGGTTGAGTGACAGGTACATACAACCTGTAATTTCCACCATTACTTTCATATTCGCCCAAGAGGGTCATCTCGCCATATTCTTCAGTTAGAGCAGTTTCAACTTCTTCTACATCAAAATATTGCACATAATCAACCAATTCGTCCAATATTGGTGGTGCATATATTAGACAGATAAGAACTATTGCAGTTTTTACTAAAAGAGTGATAGCTCTTGAAGTTAAATATCTTCTTTTATTAGCACTATATAATTCTTTATTCAAATCTTCTGCGTTACCCATTTCTTCTAAAATCATCTCGGAAACAGAATTTTCATCAATGCCGTCGTTTATAAAATCTTCATACATATCGTCCATGTGTTCGGATAATTCATTATGTATGCGTTTGTAAAGCTTTTTGTCCTTGTGAATAGATTTGCAGGCGATAGATAAATAGTTTTCTTTTAATCTTTGATATTTTTCGTTCATCAGTATCACCTCACGCAAAACTTAATACTTTTCTTGCAGCAGTAGTGAATGTGAAAAACTCTTGCTTTTTATCTGCTAATTCCTTTCTGCCTTTGTCGGTAATACTATAATATCTGCGTTTGCGTGCAGAGTCAGTTTCTTCAATATAAGATGTAATAAGCTTTTCGTTTTCAAGAGCATGTAAAACAGGGTAGAGTGAACCTTCTTTTAATTCAAAAACATTTTCACTCTTGCGTTTTAACTCCTTGATAATTTGATAACCATACATATCCTGTGTTTCGATAAGAGATAACACCAATAAACTTGTATTGCCGTGCATTAAATCATTTTTTGCCATAGAAAATACCTCCTTAAAATAAATACCTATGTTACCTATGCATATCTTACCATAGTATTTCAAAAATGTCAATATTTTCATATTAACAATTTATTTACAATTATTTCCTTGACATTTTTTACAAGATAATGTATATTATATAACAGAGTTAGCACTCTAACAATGAGAGTGCTAAACCACACAAAAAGGGGTGATGAGATGCAACTTTCAGAGCGTAAAGAAAAAATCCTTGCAGCTATAGTTGAACGCTATATCGCAACCGGCGAGCCGGTTGGCTCAAAAACTTTGCTTGAATTCTCATCATTACCTGTTTCAAGTGCTACAATCCGTAATGAGATGGCAGAACTTTCAAGACTCGGTTTTCTTGACCAGCCACACACATCAGCAGGTCGAATTCCATCACAACTTGGTTATCGTTATTATGTAGATAGGCTTATGAATCGTTACGAGTTGCCACTTCAAGAAAAACGACTTATTGAAGCAAGACTTTCTGATGCAGGTGGCGAGCCACAACAGATTCTTGAACAAGCAGGGCAGGTACTTGCAGAACTTACTAACTGTGCAGTAGTTTCTACAACTCCGTCAGATGACAATGCAGTAATCCGCAGAGTAGAGCTTGTCCCTCTCGGCACTCATACTGCTATGATGGTTATGCTTTCATCATCAGGTATTCTAAAAAGCCGAGTTTGCAGAACAGATAGCGAATTAAACATTGAACTTATAGAAACATTTTATAATATAGTTTCAAAGCACTTCATCGGCAAATCTGCAAGTGAAGTAAGCATTGCGCTTATTCAAACATTAGCACTTTCACTCGGCAGTAAATCCCTTGCGATTTCGCCATTACTTGTAACACTTTCCGACTTGGCGCAACTTACCGAGCAAACACAATTATTGTTAGAAGGTCAGTCGAATCTTCTTAACTACACAGATTATCCTAACGCTTACGAGTTGATGGAATTCTTAAGACGAGGCGAGCCACTCACAAATTTGTTTTCAGGACATAAAACTGAAAATGATACGAATGTGCTTATCGGTAAAGAGAATTTTTACAGAGAACTTCAGGATTCAAGTCTTATCTTCTCACATTACTCCGTTGGTGGTAAAGATAGTGGCGCGTTAGGACTTATAGGTCCAACAAGAATAGATTATGCAAGACTTATTCCAAGTCTTAAATATTTAACAGAAATAGTGGGCAGTATAATGTCCGATACATTGGAGGATTAAAATGGCAAAAGATAAGAAAAACGAAACCAACGAAGAAATCGTTGAAGAAGTAGTTGAAAATGCAGAGCCAACAGTTGAAGAAAAATTAACTGCTGAACTTAACGAAACAAAAGATAAGCTTTTGCGAGTTATGGCAGAGTATGATAACTTCCGTAAACGCTCACAAAAAGAAAAAGAGATGGCTTACGGCGATACAAAGGCTTCAACAATTGCAGAATTTTTACCTGTGTACGATAACTTCATTCGCGCAATGAGTGCAGATGCAACTGATTTAGACTCATTCAAAAAAGGTATCGAAATGATTTTTAATCAGTATGGCGAAACATTCAAAAAATTAGGCGTTGAGTCATTTGGCGAAAAGGGAGAAACCTTTGACCCTAACATTCATAACGCAGTAATGCACGGCGAAGACGACACTCTCCCCGAAAACAGTATTTCAGATGTATTCTCAACAGGATACAAAATGGGGGACAGGGTAATCCGTCCGGCAATAGTTAAGGTAGTCAACTAAACTGTAAAAAACAGTTAAAAATATTATAAACAAACCTATTAGGAGGAATAAATTTATGGCAAAGGTAATTGGTATTGACTTAGGTACAACAAACTCATGCGTAGCAGTAATCGAAGGTGGCGAACCTGTAGTTATCGCTAACGCAGAAGGTGCTAGAACAACTCCATCAGTTGTAGCATTCTCAAAAACAGGTGAAAGAATGGTTGGTCAGGTTGCAAAGCGTCAGGCAATCACAAACCCTGACAGAACAATCGCATCAATCAAAAGACATATGGGTACTGACTATAAAGTAAACATTGACGGCAAAGATTATACTCCACAAGAAATTTCTGCAATGACACTTCAAAAACTCAAGGCTGATGCTGAAGCATACCTTGGTGCTCCTGTAACAGAGGCAGTTATTACAGTTCCTGCATACTTCACAGACTCACAGCGTCAGGCAACAAAAGACGCAGGTAAAATTGCAGGTCTTGACGTTAAGAGAATTATCAACGAGCCAACTGCAGCAGCTCTTGCTTACGGTATCGACAAGGAAGAAGACCAGAAAGTTATGGTTTATGACCTTGGTGGTGGTACATTCGACGTTTCAATTATCGAAATGGGCGATGGTGTTCAAGAAGTTCTTGCAACAGCAGGTAACAACCGTCTTGGTGGCGACGACTTCGACCAAAAGATTATTGATTGGCTTGCTGATGAGTTCAAGAAAGAACAGGGTGTAGACCTTCGTAACGATAAAATGGCTATGCAGCGTCTTAAGGAAGCAGCAGAAAAAGCAAAGATTGAACTTTCAGGTGTAACAACATCACAAATCAGTCTTCCATTCATCACAGCAGATGCAACAGGCCCTAAACACCTTGAAACAACTCTTACAAGAGCAAAGTTCAACGAAATGACAGCAGACCTTGTTGAAGCAACAATGGGACCTGTTCGTCAGGCACTTTCAGACTCAGGTCTTCAGCCATCACAGCTTAACAAAATCCTTATGGTTGGTGGTTCTTCAAGAATTCCTGCAGTTCAGGAAGCAGTTAAGAAATATACAGGTAAAGAGCCATTCAAAGGCATTAACCCTGACGAATGTGTAGCAGTTGGTGCTGCAATTCAAGGTGGTGTTCTTGGTGGTGAAGTTGAAGGACTTCTTCTTCTCGACGTTACTCCACTTTCACTCGGTATTGAAACAATGGGTGGCGTAAGCACAAAGATTATCGAAAGAAATACAACAATCCCTACAAAGAAGAGCCAGATTTTCTCAACTGCAGCTGATAATCAGACATCAGTTGAAGTTCATGTTCTTCAGGGCGAAAGAGAATTTGCAAGAGACAACAAAACTCTCGGTATTTTCCACCTTGACGGTATTCTTCCTGCACGCCGTGGTGTGCCACAGATTGAAGTTACTTTTGATATTGACGCTAACGGTATCGTAAATGTTTCTGCAAAAGACCTTGGTACAAACAAAGAACAGTCAATTTCAATTACATCTTCAACAAATATGTCAAAAGAAGATATTGAAAAAGCAGTTCAGGATGCAGAAAAATTTGCTGAAGAAGATAAGAAACGCAAAGAAGCAGTTGACACAAGAAATGCTGCTGACCAGATGGTATATCAGGTTGAAAAAATCCTTGCTGATGAAGGCGACAAGATTCCTGAAAACGATAAAACAGAAATCCAGGGCAAACTTGATGCTCTTAAAGAAGCACTCAAGGGCGAAGATATTGACCTTATCAAGTCAAAACAGGAAGAACTTACACAGGCTTTCTATAAGATTTCAGAAGAACTCTACAAACAGGCACAAGCAGCACAGGGTGGTGCAAACCCAGGTGCAGGCTATGACCCAAATGCAGGTGCAGCACCTAATGGCGACGGCTATTATGATGCAGACTTCAAAGATGTTGAATAATTATTAAATAATAAAACGGGCAGACCGAAACAGGTCTGTCCGTCAATCCCTATTATTTGGAGATACTTATGGCAGAAAAAAGAGATTATTATGAGGTGCTTGGCATTGATAAATCAGCGTCAGATGATGAAATAAAAAAAGCCTATCGAAAGGCTGCAAAAAAATATCATCCCGACTTAAACCCCAATAATAAAGAAGCAGAAGAAAAGTTCAAAGAGGCGAATGAAGCTTACGAAATCCTTTCTGATAGCGAAAAGAAGGCACGTTATGACCAGTTTGGCCACGCAGGCGTTGACCCTAACTATGGTGCAGGTCAAGGTGGCTACGGTGGTGGATTCGGTGGAATGGATTTCGATTTAGGCGATATTTTCGGCTCTATATTCGGCAACGGATTTGGTGGTGGCTTTGGTGGCCGTGCAAATCCTAATGCACCACAACGTGGTAGTGATACTCAAGCAAGTGTTACTATTTCATTTGAAGAGGCTGCAAAAGGTTGTGCTCGTTCAATTGATACAATGCGTATTGAAACTTGTGACGAGTGTAAGGGTAGTGGTTGCCAAAGTGGTCATTCACCAAAAACCTGTCCTGAATGTAACGGTCGTGGTCAGGTAACAGTAGGTCAAAGAACACCATTTGGAGTAATTCAGTCAACAAAGCCATGCTCTCGTTGTAACGGCAAAGGAACTATCATTGAAAATC
Source organism: uncultured Clostridia bacterium (assembly GCA_937892525.1). GTDB lineage: Bacteria > Bacillota > Clostridia > Oscillospirales > Acutalibacteraceae > Fimenecus. Next base: position 66,923 of record CALAEV010000006.1, on the reverse strand, counting down.
CTTGTAAAAAATGTAATGGTGCAGGTCGTGTTCGTAAGAGCGCTAAACTTGATATTAACATTCCTGCAGGTGTAGATGACCGTCAAATCCTTACAGTTCGTGGTCAGGGTAACAGGGGCGTAAATGGTGGCCCATCAGGCGACCTTAATATTGTTGTAAATGTTCGCCCTCATCCTATTTTTGAGCGTGATGGCTACAACGTATGGTGCGATGTGCATCTTACATTTATGCAAGTTACACTTGGTTGTACAATTCAGGTGCCAACCCTTGACGGTAAAGTGGAATACGATATTCCTGCAGGCACACAGCCTGGCGATGTGTTTAAACTTCGTGGTCGTGGTATTCAAAACCGTAGTGGTATGGGTAAAGGTGACCAGCTTGTGCGCATTATCGTTGATATTCCAAAGAAACTTACCGATAAACAAAAAGAACTCATAAAACAACTCGCAATTGAGTTCAATATTGATAACTTAAACGAAGACAAAAAAGGCTTCTTCGGTAAAAAGAAAAAGTAGTATATAATAGTAGGGCGGGGTAAAAACCTCGCCTTTTCTTTTTCAAATTATAGTTTGTCGATTTGAAAAAAGAACTATATTCTAATATCTTGCAAATTAAAACGAATAATAGTAATATGTATTCAGGTGATATTATGAGCAGACTAGATTCAATAAAACTTGTGGATTATTCAAGAAAAGAAGATTGGGTAAATTCCATAACTCATATAATTGGTGCAGTATTTGCAATTGTTGTGTTGATTTTGTGTATTGGTCGTGGAGTTTCACTCGGTCGTATTGATTATATATTATTAAGCGTTGTTTATGGCGTTACGATGCTCACAGTATTTGTTTGCTCGTCAGTTTATCACGGATTAAGACCCAATAAAGCGAAAAAAGTAATGCGTGTAGTTGACCACGCTATGATAAATTTTATGATTGTTGGTACAATTACACCTTATATGGTGTTGGCAGTAGCACCAATTAAACCCATAATGGCTTATGTTTTGCTTATAGCTTGTTGGGTGGCTGCAATATCTGCTGTTGTAATAACATTTACATTGTTTAACAAAACGAAAGTTATTCAAATGGTTTTGTATATGGTAATTGGTTGGTCATCATTTGCAACAGTTTTTGTATTGTGGAAACACTTCACACCAACAGCAATAATTCTTATGATTGCAGGTGGCATAGCATATACAGTGGGCGCAATCCTTTATGGAATAGGCAAAAAGAAAAAGTATATACACGCTGTGTTCCATATTTTCATAATTCTCGGTGCATTTCTTCATTTTCTTGGATTATATTTATATGTATTCATTTAACGCGTAGTGGCAGGTTTCCATGCCTGCAAAAACAAAAGCGTGATAACCACTTCGGCTATCACGCTTTTTTATATCTTCTTATCTAATTTCAATCTCTTAATAACTTTATATAACGGTATTCCAAGTCCGTAGCACATTACAAGCTCCCCAAATCCAACTTGAAAAGCCGAAATCAAAAACGCCTTAAATGCAAATCCATCAGGCATAAATAATGTAATTTCAAGTCCTACAATAATTGCATTTGAAAGTACAGGAAAAATGGCTGAAAGCAGTGGCAAATCCTTAAATTTGATGTTTCGAGTTTTATACGATAAAACCGCCGCAATAAGTGTTGCAAGAGTACCACATATAACATCAACAATTCCGTAAGGACTTGTAATGTTACCTAAAAAACAACCTATTGTAAGTCCCGGGATTGCCGCAGGGGAGAATACTGCAAGAATTGTAAGCGCTTCAGAAAATCTAAATTGAATTCCACCATAAGCCACATTTAATATGGCTGCAAAATAGGTAAGTCCTGCATAAATTGCCGCAATAACGGCTGACTCAACTACAAAAATCGTCTTTTTCTTGTTCTTATTCATTTCTTATCACTCCATAGTTTTATTCTTGAGCTTTCGCTCACGTCAGGATGGTTTCGAACTGACGTTTTTTATAAATCATTCTTGATTTGATTTATCCGTATTTGCTTTTTCCTTGAATTTCTTCAAAGTGTCATTCCACAACTTTTTAGGTGTGGATTTCACATTTTTATTTATTGATGAGAACATATCTCCAATGCCGTGCATAACAAGACTTCTCACTTCAGGGTCTAAGCCTTTAAGGGTTTCGTAAGCAACCGAAGAATTATTTTTTATATTTTCGGACCAATCAACAAAGCTTGTTGCGTTTTCAGAGTTAACTGCATTAATCATTTGGAATAATGCCTCAACAAACTGTTCTCGTTGCTCAGGTGTAGAACTGTTTACCCAGTCGTTAAAGGTTGCATCAAAGAATTTCGAAGAATTATACAGTTTTTCGCCATCAACAAAATCATTTCTCGAAATATCAATTTGCCATAAAAACAAATCGTGCTGCATAATTCCTGAACCCTCACTCTTTATTATGCGATAATTATCACGATTGTTAAGAAGCACACCGATAAGTGATTCTTCAGGCATAAATTTCTTTATGATTTTCTCTGTTTCTATATATTCTTTTGACTCAATAAATTCCTTTGTAAAGCCGGGACTATCAAAAGCGTGTATTGCCACAATTTTTGATTTTGCTGCTTGCGAACACTTTGTAGCGCTGTAAATAGCAAGGTTACCACCCTTAGAGTGCCCTGTAAGTATAATGTTTCCCTTAACTTTCTTTGCAACTGCATCAACATAAGACACAGAATGACCTTGCGCTGCAACAGGAGAGGTAAAAAGCATATTAAAGTTTTCTTTCCAACCAGTAATAGTTGAATCCGTGCCGCGAAATGCAATACATGCATCACCATTCGGCAGTATAAACGTAACACCACAAAACTGAGTGTCTTTAGTTACATTAAAAATATCCTCGTAATAGTTGACCTTTATCTTGCCGTAGCGTTTGCTGTATGCAGCTGCACCAAGAAGTTTTTTATTACGCTCAGCAGTTCTTTCAAGAGGAAACATATTTTCATAAAGCGCATTTTCGGCAATTTCAGAAAGCAATAAGCCTTTGCTTCTGCTTTTAACATTTTGCACAATGTTGTCGAATTCAAAATATGCAAGCTCTGAAAACAAAAGACTGTCAATAGGGGAATAGGGTAGTGTGTCAAAATCCTTATGTGCATTTAGTAGTGCGTAATCAATAATATCTGCCACAAGAATTCACTCCTTAAGTAAAAATTGTCGGAATTGAGCCTTTGCACTCAATTCCGACTTTTAATTTTATGAAATAATTTTACTGATTATTATAATTTAAGTGATGCAATATCAGTAAGACTCATCTTGCCGTCAGGAACTACAAATGTACTTCTCATAACGCTGAGTGCCGCGTCAAGAGATGTAAGACAAGATGTACCTGACTCAACTGCAAGACGACGAAGTTTGAAACCGTCACGGTTAGCAAGACGACCGTGTGTAGGTGTGTTAATGATAAGTGAAACTTCACCATTCTGAAGCATTTCCATAATGTTAGGCGATGTACCTGTAAGTGGATTAACCTCTTTACATTCAATACCTGCTTCACGGATTACCTTGCATGTGCCAGGAGTTGCATAGAATTCAAATTCAGAATCTTTGAACTCTTTAAGCATTTCGCCAACTTCTTTCTTGTCCTTGTCGCGAACAGTAACAACAATCTTTGCATCTTTAGGCATTGAAACTCCGCCACCTTCAAATGCTTTAAGAAGTGCTTCATTGTAGTCTGTTGAAATACCAAGAACTTCGCCTGTTGATTTCATTTCAGGACCAAGTGAAGTGTCAGCGCCAATAATCTTTTCGAATGAGAATACAGGGAGCTTAATTGCGTAGTAACCACTGTTCTTGTAAAGACCAGTACCGTATCCCATATCGGCAATTCTTTCGCCAAGCATTGCGCGTGTTGCAAGACTAATTGCAGGAATACCTGTAACCTTACTGATATAAGGAACAGTTCTTGAAGAACGTGGGTTAACCTCAATAATATAAACTGTCTCACGAAGAACAATAAACTGAATGTTCATCATACCAATAACGTGTAATGCAGATGCAAGACGCTTTGTATAATCAACAATAGTTTTCTGTACTTTAGCAGAGAGTGTAACAGCAGGGTAAACTGAAATTGAGTCGCCTGAGTGAATACCTGCACGGTCAATGTGTTCCATAATACCAGGAATAAGAATATCTTTACCGTCGCAAATAGCGTCAACTTCAACCTCTTGTCCCATAAGATATTTGTCAACAAGAACAGGATGCTCTGAAAGGTCAGGAATTGTTCTTGTAATAATGTCCATAAATTCAAGGATATCTTCATCACTTGCAGCAATCTGCATACCTTGTCCACCAAGAACATAGCTTGGACGAACAAGAACAGGGTAGCCTAAGCTGTGTGCAGCAGCGATTGCCTCTTGTGCAGTAAATACTGTCTGTCCCTTTGGACGAGCAATGTCGCAGAATTCAAGAATTTCGTCAAATCTTTCTCTGTCTTCAGCAGCGTCAACGTGGTCTGCGTCAGTACCGAGAATCTTAACACCTAAATCGTTAAGTGTTTTTGTAAGCTTAATAGCAGTTTGTCCACCAAACTGAACAATAGCACCATCAGGATTTTCAAGTTCAACAATGCTTGTAACGTATTCAGGTGTAAGTGGCTCGAAGTAGAGCTTATCTGAAACGTCAAAGTCAGTTGAAACTGTTTCAGGGTTGTTGTTTACAATAATTGCTTCACAACCTGCTTTTTTGAGCGCCCATACTGAGTGAACTGAACAGTAGTCAAATTCAACACCCTGACCGATACGGATAGGACCAGAACCCAATACCATAATCTTTTTCTTGTCAGTTTTAGGATTAACTTCATTTGCAATACCGTAATCTGAATAGTAGTATGGTGTCTGTGCCTTGAATTCAGCAGCACAAGTATCAACGATTGAGAAAGATGGTGTAATACCCCAAAGCTTTCTCATATTGTTAATAGCACTCTTTGTTGTACCAACATTCTTTGCAATAACATTGTCAGTAAAGCCCATCTTTTTAGCTTTGAAAAGAGTTTCTTTATCACATTTACCTGATTTAAGAACTTTTTCCATTTCAACAATGTTTTTGATTTTATTTAAGAACCACATATCAATTTTTGTGATATCGTGGATTTCTTCTAATGCAATGCCTTTATAAATTGCAACTGCAATCGCGTAAACACGAAGATTGTCAACATTATAAAGTGCTTCGTGTACTTCTTCTGTGCTCATTTCCATAAATGAATCAAGAAGAAGGGATTCTTTATTCTCTTCAAGTGAATGAAGTGATTTGTGAAGTGCTGCCTCAAAAGTACGTGCAATTGACATAACTTCGCCTGTTGCCTTCATCTGTGTACCAAGAGTCTTTTTAGCAGTAACAAACTTGTCAAAAGGCCATTTTGGGAACTTACAAACAATGTAGTCGATTGTAGGCTCAAATGAAGCGAATGTCTTGCCTGTAACAGCGTTAGGAATTTCATCAAGACCAAGACCGAGAGCAATTTTTGATGCAACTCTTGCAATTGGGAAGCCTGTAGCCTTAGATGCTAATGCTGATGAACGAGAAACACGAGGGTTAACTTCAATAACTGCATATTTGAATGATGTTGGATGAAGTGCAAACTGAACGTTACAACCACCCTGAATATCAAGTGCATCAATAATGTTAAGAGCAGCATTACGAAGCATTGAATATTCCTTATCCATAAGTGTCTGTGCAGGAGCAACAACGATTGAGTCGCCTGTATGAATACCAACAGGGTCCATATTTTCCATTGAACAGATTGTAATGCAGTTACCCTTTGAGTCACGCATTGTTTCAAACTCGATTTCTTTCCAACCAGAAATACATTTTTCAATAAGTACCTGATTTACACGTGAAAGACGGATACCATTTGATGCAATTTCGTGAAGTTGTGCTTCATCATAAGCAATACCACCACCAGTACCACCAAGTGTGTATGCAGGACGAACAATAACAGGGTAGCCGATTTTAGCAGAGAACTCAAGAGCATCTTCAACTGTTTCAACAACAAGTGATTCAATACAAGGTTCGCCGATTGCTTCCATTGTATCTTTGAATTCCTGTCTGTCTTCTGCCTTTTTGATTGACTCGGCATTAATACCGATAAGACGAACATTATTTTCTTTCAAGATTCCTAACTCATTAAGCTCCATAGCAAGGTTAAGACCTGTTTGTCCACCAAGTGAAGGAAGAAGTGAGTCCGGTTTTTCTTTTTCAATAATCTTTGTAAGTGTAGGGATTGTAAGTGGCTCAATGTAAACTTTGTCTGCAATATCGCCATCAGTCATAATGGTAGCAGGGTTAGAGTTTACAAGAACAACTTCAACGCCTTCTTCTTTAAGAGAGCGACAAGCCTGTGTACCGGCATAGTCAAATTCAGCAGCCTGACCGATAATAATAGGACCAGAGCCGATAACCATTACCTTTTTAATGCTTTTATCTAACATTTTATTTGCCCTCCTTAATCAAGTTTTTGAAATCTTCGAACAAGAAAGCAGTGTTAGGACCTTTAACTGTGTCAGGAATAAACTGAACAGTTAAAGCGTTCTTATATTTAAGACCTTCAATAGTCTTGTCGTTAACATTTGCGCAAAGCACATCTGCGTTTGCAGGAACTTTTGTAACTGCATAGCCGTGGTTATGTGCTGTAATATATGTCTTGTCTTTATCGTTAAATCTTACAGGGTAGTTGCAACCTCTATGACCGTGAAGCATTTTTTCTACCTTACCACCATTTGCAAGGGCAACGAGCTGGTGACCTAAGCCTATTGCAAAAATTGGCATTTTGTTATCCATAAGTTTTTTGATTTCTTTGATTGTATCAGCAAATGAGTCGTGGTCTTCAACACCGTTACTTATTACAACACCATCATATCCACCGTTGAGAATTTCATCTGCATTAAGTGCTGCAAATTTAGTAACAGCAAAACCGTGCTGTGCAAAAGCATTTACAAAACTCTTTCTTGCACCAAGGTCAATAAATGCAACTTTAACGCCCTCGTCAGAAACAACTTCGTCAACACCTTTGTATTCATTCTTAAGCTCAAATGCTTTCATTTTGTTAAGTAAAGCATCTTTATCAGAAATATCGTCAGTAATAATTGCTTTCATAGCACCATTTTCACGAACATCCATAACGATTGCACGATTGTCAAGCCCTGTAACACAAGGAATGTTATGTTTAACAAGGAACTCCTCAAGAGTCATTTCATTTCTGAAGTTAGATGGAGTATCACAAAGTTCGTGAACTAAAAGTGCAGCAGGGTAAAGCTTGTCACTTTCCATATCCTCAAGACAAACACCATAGTTGCCAATAAGAGGGTAGGTCATAACAACACCTAAACCTGCATTTGATGGGTCAGAAAGCATTTCAACATATCCGGTCATTGATGTATTGAAAATAACTTCGCATACAGTTTCTTTGAATTTCGCAGCAGCTTGTCCTTCAAAAACAGCGCCGTTTTCAAGCATTAAATACGCTTTCAAAATTCACACCAGCCTTTCGATTTATTTCAACTAATTATTATACTATATAATATTGTATTATTCAATATCAAAATATCGAAAAATACAAAAAAATAACGACGGTAAATCCGTCGTTAAAAAACAAATGAAAAATGAGAAATACTATCGCTTGTAATTTGTGAACAACCGATAGAAGAAAGAATAGCAGTAGCAATGTTTTTCTGTTTACAAACTTGTTTTACGAACATTGTTACCACTCCTTAAATTTACTGTATGAATTTTACCATAAATCAAAAAATCAGTCAACACAAAATCACGAAAAAAATCACTTTTGGCAAAATATATAAAAAGGTAAAAATATAATACTATATTATTTAGTGAATATATCATTTTGAATTGTGATGGAAAACAATTTGATTTTCCCTATTGACAATACTTGACAACTGTGCTAAAATACGTGTACCTCGAAAAAGAGGGCTTTATTTTTGTGCCCATTTTTATAGAGGAAGGCTATACACAGTTACTTGCTGATTTTTCAAGTAACATATTAACGGAGGTGCCGAAAAATGAGAGTAAAAATCACATTAGCTTGCACAGAGTGCAAACAACGCAACTACAACACAAAGAAAAACAAGAAGAACACTCCCGACAGAATCGAGATGAACAAGTATTGCAGATTCTGCAAGAAACACACTCTTCATAGGGAAACAAAGTAATCCGGAGGTATGTGAAATGTCTGAAAAGAATGAAAAGACCACAGCCGAAGTTGCTAAGAAGGACAAGAAAACTGACGCTCCTGCAAAGAAAAAGGGCAATGGCCTTAAAGGCGTAGGCGCTAAGATTAAGAAGTTCTTCAAAGACTTCAAAGGTGAGTGGAAAAAAGTCACATGGCCATCTGGTCACACTGTTCTTAAGAATTCACTTGTTGTTATTGCAATCACAGCAATCGTAGGTATTGCTCTTTTAGTAGTTGACACAGGTCTTTCATCAATTATTGACTTGCTTGTTGGCCTTGCAAAAGATAGTGAAACAACAGAAATGATGAACTTGTTTTTATTGAAATAATCGAGAGGAGATTAAGTTATGGCAGAAATCTCCAGATGGTATGTAGTGCATACCTATTCAGGTTATGAAAACAAAGTAGCAACTAACATTGAAAAGGTTGTTGAAAACCGTAAAATGCATGACCTTATTTTAGAGGTTAAAGTTCCTACAGAAATCGTTACTGAAATTAAGGATGACCAGAAAAAGGAAGTTGAAAGAAAAATCTTCCCTGGCTACGTTATGGTAAAGGTTGCAGTTTTTGAAGATGAAGAAACAGGTGACCTTGAAATGACAGACGATACTTGGTACGTAATCCGTAATACACGTGGTGTAACAGGTTTCGTTGGCCCTGAAAGTAAACCAGTTCCTCTTACAGAGGCTGAGGTTTATGCTATGGGCGTTGAAAAGAAAGTCGTTAAAATCGACTATGAGGTTGGCGATATGGTTTCAATTATCGACGGCGCATTTGAAGGCGTTATCGGTATGGTTCGTGAACTTGACGTTGATAACAACTCAGTATGTGTTGTTATTTCAATGCTTGGTCGTGAAACACCAGTTGACCTTGAACTCGACCAGGTTTCAAAGGTTGAGGACTAATCATTTATTATTTTGGTAATTAGCGTAAAATACGCTTTTTATGACGCTTTTGTCAAAGCGTCGTGGGAGGAGCAGAAGAGCTGTCTGTTCCGCCATACCACGAATTTTGGAGGTGCTAAAAATGGCTCAAAAAGTAGTAGGCTTCATTAAGCTTCAGATTCCTGCTGGTAAAGCAACACCAGCACCACCTGTTGGTCCAGCGCTTGGTCAGCACGGTGTTAACATTATGGCGTTCACAAAAGAATTCAATGAACGTACAAAGAATGATATGGGTCTTATTATCCCTGTTGTTATTACAGTTTATGCAGACCGTACATTCACATTCGTAACTAAAACTCCACCTGCAGCAGTTCTTATCAAGAAGGCTTGCGGAATCGAGAGTGGTTCTGGCGTTCCTAACAGAACAAAAGTAGCAAAAATCACAAAAGAACAGATTAGAAAAATCGCTGAACAGAAAATGCCTGACCTTAATGCAGCAACAATTGAAACAGCAATGAGTATGATTGCTGGTACTGCACGTAGCATGGGCGTTACTGTAGAAGACTGATTCTCCTTGTGGGAGGAAAAATCAGAATCCGATTAACCACTTTATTGGAGGAATTTAATTATGAAACACGGAAAGAAATATGTTGAAAGCGCAAAGCTTATCGACAGAACAAAACTTTATGATACTGCAGAAGCACTTGACATTACAGTTAAGGGCGCAACTGCAAAATTTGATGAAACAGTAGAACTTCACATTCGCCTTGGTGTTGACTCACGTCACGCAGACCAGCAGGTTAGAGGTGCTGTAGTTCTTCCTAACGGTACAGGTAAAAAAGTTAGAGTAGCAGTTTTTGCTAAAGGTGACAAAGTTGACGCAGCTCTTGCAGCTGGTGCAGAATACGTTGGTGCTGAAGACCTTATGGAAAAAATCCAGGGTGGCTTTATGGACTTCGACGTATGTATCGCAAGCCCTGATATGATGGGTATTGTTGGTCGTCTTGGTAAGGTTCTTGGTCCTCGTGGCCTTATGCCAAGCCCAAAAGCTGGTACAGTTACTCCTGATGTAGCTAAAGCTGTTACAGAAGCTAAAGCAGGTAAAATTGAGTACCGTCTTGACAAAACAAACATTATCCACTGCCCAATCGGTAAGATTTCATTTGGTCCTGAAAAACTTAAAGAAAACCTTGATACTCTTATGGATGCAGTTGTTAAGGCAAAGCCTGCAGCAGCAAAGGGTCAGTATATTAAATCAGTAGCAGTTGCTTCAACAATGGGCCCTGGTGTAAAAATCAACCCTAACAAATTCGTAGCATCAGCAACAGACGCTGAATAATTTAACTATTGACAAACCATTATTGGTGTGTTAATATATTTAAGCTTGCCAAAGACAGTAGGTGCCTTGTGCATAAAGTTTTAAACTGCCTACCGAGGATATTAGCATTTATTTAAAATGTTTCTATGCCTTTTCTGTCTTTGCAGAAGAGGCATATTTTTTCTCCCTTGCAAGCGCATTTATAAATTTAATAGGAGGTGAATCGTTTGCCAAGCGAGAAGGTTTTAGAATTAAAGAAACAACAGGTAGCAGCTCTTAAAGAAAGACTTGACTCATCAATCGCAGGTGTTGTTGTAGATTACAAAGGTATCAGCGTTGAAGATGATACAAAACTTCGTAAAGAGCTCCGTGAAGCAGGTGTTGAATACACAGTTGTAAAGAACACAATTCTCGGTCGTGCTATCGACGGAACAAGCCTTGCTGATATGAGCAGTGCCCTTGAAGGTACAACAGCTATCGCAACAAGTAAAGATGACTATGTTGCAGCAGCAAGAATTCTCGGTAAATATGCTGAGAAAAATGATAATTTCAAACTTAAGACAGGTTACCTTGATGATGAGGTTATCGGTCTTGACAAACTTGACAGTCTTGCAAAGCTTCCTTCAAGAGAAGTATTGCTCGCTACTGTTCTCAGTGCGTTCAACGCACCTATCGCATCTTTTGCTCGTGCAGTACAGGCTATTGTTGACAAAGATGGCGAAGCAGCACCAGTTGCTGAATAATTAAAAAATTAACTAAACTTATATTAAAATTTTTGGAGGTAAATTACCATGGCATCAGAAAAAGTTATGGCAATCGTAGAAGAACTTAAAGTTCTTACAGTTCTTGAGCTTTCAGAGCTCGTTAAAGCAGTAGAAGAAGAATTCGGCGTATCAGCTGCAGCAGCAGTTGCAGTAGCAGCTCCAGCAGCAGGCGCAGCAGACGCAGCAGCAGAAAAGACAGAATTTGACGTTGAACTTACAGAAGTTGGCGCAGAAAAAATCAAGGTTATCAAGGCAGTTCGTGAAGTTACAGGTCTTGGCCTTGCAGAAGCTAAAGCAGTTGTTGACGGTGCTCCTAAAGTACTTAAAGAAGCAGCATCAAAAGAAGACGCTGAAAGCATCAAAGCTAAACTTGAAGAAGTTGGCGCTAAAGTTACTCTTAAATAAGTTAAACTTTAACAAAATCAATCCTCATTCCATCAGGAATGGGGATTTTGTTTTTTACGGTAAAATAATCAACACTATGTTAATATTTGTTTATTATTAACAAATTGTGAATATGATATTTGTTAAACATTTACGACTTAAAATGTTGATTAAAACGGTAAAGTATGGTAAAATATACACAAGAAATTAATGAAGGAGGTGCACATAATGGATTTCAACGCAATTATCGAAACCATCACAGCATTGTTCGCAGATTTTGATATCAATGCAATTATCGATACTATTATGGGTCTCGTTGGTGGCCTTATTGGTTAATTAAGTTTACAACAGAAAAAGGGTGTGTTATTCACGCCCTTTTTTTATAAGGTGATATATATGAAAAGAATTATAAGTTTTACTGTTATTGTGTTAATGCTTTGTGTTGTTTTAGTAGGTTGTTCAGAAAAAACAGATGTGGAAAGTACTACTACAACTGCTAAAAATATTACAGAATCATCAACCACTGAAACTACAACAGAAATACAAACTGAAAAACTGACAGAAAAACATACTGAAAATAGAACTGATAAAAATACTTCAACTACTACAACAAAAAAGTATCAAAGTAATCCTTTGGTAAGTGATGAAGACATGGGAAAAATTGAAAACAGTGATGCAGAGGTTTACTTTACAGATAATCCTGAAAATAAATACATAACTGCAATTGCAGACAAGTATGGTTCAAAAAAAGAAAATCTTATAGCTTTAGTCAAAGTTAATGCTGAGTTTCCAAGTGTATATGTTCTTGAGTTTTCAGGAAAAAGGGATTCAAATGGAGAACTTTTAATGACTTATGACGAATTTAAATATGTTTACGAAATAAATGAATCAAAGAATACAATAGTTAAAGCAAGTAAAAATGGATTTGATAATGACGGAGTAAATTTTGTTGAAGCAAAAATTCTTGTTACACTTACAAAAGAGTATTTCATTCCTGAATTACCGAATTTAAAAGAAAACAAAAGATTGCCTGAATAATCTTAAAAGCAGTAGATTTCTACTGCTTTTTTTATTGAAAATATATAATGGTTATGGTAAAATAAATTAAATATATATTTTTAAGGGGAAATTTGACTATGTCTAAGTATTCTGACCGTGCAGTTGAACTTTTTATGCAAGGTAAAAACTGTTCGCAAGCAGTTTTTGTAGCTTTTGCAACTGATTTAGGATTAACCGAAGAAATGGCATTAAATATATCAATAGGACTTGGTGGTGGGGTTGGCAGAATGCGTGAAGTCTGTGGCGCTATAAGTGGCAGTGCAATGGTGGTAGGCCTCAAATACCCTGAATACGATAAAGCACAGGTTTATGAAAAAGTCCGTGCAATTGCTGATGAGTTTAAGAAAACAAATCCGTCAATTGTATGCAAAGAACTTTTAGGACTTTCAAAACCTGAAAATTCAAGTGTCCCTGAGGCAAGAACTCAGGAATATTATCAGAAACGCCCTTGTGTAAAAATTGTTGAAGATGCTGCGTTGGCAACAGAAAAAATATTGTTTGGTGAGGTAAAATAAGATGTCTGGTGCTTATGCTTTTTTTGAGAAAAATACTGCAATAATTGGTAACGATTATATTGAAAGAAGATTTTCTACAAAAGATAATCGTCTTGTTACAACAGAAATTATCAATAAAAGAATTAAAGGTGAAAAAACTGTTAAGTTTGATGATTTTTCTGCTGAATTTTTTGTTGCTTTTAAAGTTAAAAAACTTTTTGGTTATAAAACGGAGTTTTTATCTTCAAATAGTCTCCAGCTTGATAAAGTGAATGTGCTCAAACGCAGAGTAGAGTTCGTTTTCAAGCCTTATGCTTATAGTGGTGCAAGAATTACATTTATTGTCAATGTGGAAATTGATGATAATAATCACTATATGCACAAATATATTGAAATGATGATTGACCCTGACCGTCAGCACTTAATCTCTGTTGATTATATTGACGGTGAACACATTTCTATTAAGAATAAAGAGCAAGAATGGACAATAGGAGAAATCGAAAAAGCTTATCTTACTGAATATCATAGTGCGTTAGGTCAGCCGGTGTATCTTAATGGATTATTCTTCGGTTCTGAATTTCCACTTGCTGAAAATAATATTGATGGCAGTACACTTTATTGCCGATATTTCACAGGTAAGCGTTTTAATGAATTAAAACTTAGTTGTGGTCATACTTACAGATGTTGGAATACTGTTGTTGGCGCTGCAAGAAGTCTTGATTTACGAGTAATTCGTGAAGATTTCCTTACATATATTCGTAATATTTCAAGAAAAGTAAAACCTCGTTTTCAATATAATTCTTGGTATGACCATATGCACGATATTACAAATGAGAATATTAGTGAATCATTCAAACAGATTGAAAACAACCTTTCCAAAACAATGGTTCCACCACTTGATTCTTATGTAGTTGATGATGGCTTCGTTGATTGGGATGCAGACTTTTGGGCATTCAATAAAAAATTCCCTGAAGAGTTGTATCCTGCTGCTACTTTGGCAAGAAAATTCTCATCAAACTTTGGCCTTTGGAATGGCCCAAGAGGTGGATATAACGACAAAACTGCATCTTTTGGTAAAAATATGGAAAAAGCAGGTAAAGGTGGTTATAATAAAACTGCAAAGGATGTTTGCGTATCTTCAACTGAATATATTAAGAATATTACAGAATATTACCTTGAAAATGACCGTAAATTTGATATAAATTACTGGAAACTTGACGGTTTCTTGTTAAGAGCTTGTCCATCTAAAAAGCACGGTCATATGACAGGTGGATACAATCAAATGTATCAATATACTGAAATGTGGGAAAATTGGATTAACATTTTCCGTAAACTCCGTATTACTCGCGAGAGTGCAGGTAAGGATTTGTGGATTAACCAAACAAGTTATTGTAATGCAAGTCCATGGTTCTTACAGTGGTCAGATAGTCTCTGGATTCAGAATAGTGGTGACATCGGCTTTATTGATAAAACTAAAAAAGGCGAAAAGTTAAGTGACCGTGATGTTGACAGAGTGCTTACATATCGTGATAATTGCTACCACGATTTCAGCGTTGTAAGAAATTATCAGTTCCCACACGAGTTTATTTACAACCATGACCCAATTTACGGTAATACTGCAAAAATCTCAATGACAGATGAAGAGTTCCGTAAATATATGTTTATGATGGCAACTCGTGGTACTGCATTCTGGGAACTTTATTACTCATACAATATGTTTAATACTGCTAAATGGCGTATAAATGCAGACGCACTTCGCTTTATCCGTAATGACTACGAAACACTTAAAACCTCACAATTTATCGGTGGTAGTCCTGAAAAAGGTGAGGCTTATGGTTACTCTTGTTGGAGTGAAAATAAGGGCATTATCTCACTTCGTAACCCTGCAAATCGTCAACAGAGCATTACAGTAACACTTGACGAAACTATCGGTGTAAGTCCTGATATGCAAAATCTTAAAATGGCTTATGTTTATCCTTATGATAAGAAAACTGATGGCAAAACATACTCTTACGGTGAAATTGTTACTGTTAATCTTATGTCTCTTGAAGCTTTAATTATGAAATTCACACAAGTACAGGAAAAAACACCTGAACTCGTTTACGGAAGATTTGAAAGTGATAGAGAATTATTACTTTTCTTTGACGACAGAATTTATGTTGATGAAAATACTATCTCAGCAGATGCAGAAATCAGCAGTGTTCAGGTGCTTGAGGATTATAGTACTCTTAAAATCAATTTTGCTGAGCCAACCGATAAAGTATTTGTTTCACTTACCGTTAAAAATGCGTTTGGTGATATGGCAGATGCTCAAATCAATGTAAAATATTATAAGGATTTCATTTGTGAAGATATGAAAACACCTTGTGGCAGAGATTTTACAGTTCAGTGCACAGTAAACAATGTGGAAGACGGTGTGTTGTTCTCTATTGGCGATATTGTCAACGTAAGTAACCGTGAAGGATATGGTGCAATCAGATTTAACGACAAAACAAGTCGTGGTGATATTGCACTTAAAGAAAACGATAAACTTACTGTTATTTGTGAGCCTAACGGACTTATCAAACTTTATATAAATAACAGCCTTGCTTGTTCTGTTTATAATGGGGATGAATATTGTACAGCACTTGAAAATGCAGAAATTACAATCACAGATAAAGCAAGTGACTTAAAAGTTATGTCAAAAGCACTCAATTTCAATGAAATATAGGGGAGTAAGGGAATATGCCAGAGTTGAATAAACAGTTATTAGCAAAAACTAATGCAAAAGCTAACGAAGAAAATATTGTTATATGTAATAATGTTCGTGTAACTGTGCTTACAGAAACAATGCTTCGTGTTGAGTTTTCAGCTGAAAATAAGTTCACAGATTTACCATCACAAAGTATCTGGTACAGAGATTTTGGTAAAGTGAATTTCACAAAAGAAGAAAACGCAGATTCCTTGGTAATCAAGACAAATAAAGCAGAAATATGTGTAAATAGTCATACAGGTAGCTTTAAATATGCTGTTCTTGATGGCGAAAAACTTACATATAGCACATCAAATAACCTTAAAGGTACAACTCGTACTCTTGATGGTTCACACGGACCAAAAGAGCTTGACGATGGTATTATATCAACTGATGGCGTGTCAACTTACAATGACAGTAAAACATTACTTCTCAACGAAGATGGTTCACTTTCATCACGTGAAAGTGGAACAAAAGATATTTATGTTTTTGTATATGGTAAGGATTATGTAGCAGGCATAAATGATTTTTATAAAATTACAGGTATGCCACCACTTGTACCTCGTTACACATTAGGTAACTGGTGGAGCAGGTATCGTGCTTATACACAGGAAGAGTATGAGGACTTAATGACAGAGTTTTCTCGTCGTGATATTCCTCTTACAATAGCAACTGTTGATATGGACTGGCATTGGGTTGACCTTAAAAAGCAATTCAATAAAAAATATAAATCAAGCAATATTTTAAATAGTGGTTGGACAGGGTATAGTTGGAATACAGAACTATTCCCTGACTATAAGGGCTTCTTGCAAAAGCTTCACGACATGGGACTTAAAGTCACTCTTAATCTTCACCCGGCAGATGGTGTCCGTGCTTTTGAAGATATGTATGAAGATATGGCAAAAGCTATGGAAATTGACCCGGCTACTGAACAGTCAGTTGAGTTTGATATGACTGATAAGAAATTCATTAACGCTTACTTTGATATTCTTCACCATCCTTACGAAAATGAAGGCGTCGATTTCTGGTGGATTGACTGGCAACAGGGTACAAAGAGTAAAAAAGCAGGTCTTGACCCATTGTGGCTTCTTAATCATTATCATTATCTTGATACTGACCGTGAAGAACGTCGCCCAATGATTTTGTCACGTTATGCAGGTATCGGCTCACATCGTTATCCATTAGGATTTTCAGGCGATACTGCAATTAATTGGAGCGTGCTTGATTTCCAACCATATTTTACTGCGAATGCAGCAAACTGTGGTTACACTTGGTGGAGTCACGATATTGGTGGTCATATGATGGGTGACCACGATGACGAACTTTATATCCGTTGGTTACAACTTGCAGTATTCTTACCGATTTTAAGACTTCACTCAACAAGTCTTGATATTCTCGGTAAAGAGCCTTGGAATTTCAGTTGGGAAGCAGAAGTTTTAGGTACAGAGTACTTGCGTCTTCGCCACAAAATGATTCCATATATCTATGCTATGAACTATCGTTCATATAATGAGGGCAGAGCGCTTTGCGAACCACTTTATTACACATACCCTGAAAATGAAGAAGCATTCAAATATGGTAACGAGTATTTCTTTGGTTCAGAACTTCTTGTTTGCCCTGTAACAACAAAACTTGATGCAAAAACAAAAACTGCAGCAACTAAAGTATGGTTGCCAAAGGGCAGATGGACTAACATTTTCGATGGTAAAATCTATAAAGGTGGTCAGGAAACAGTAATCAATAGCCCAATTAATACAATTCCTGTTCTCGCTAAAGAGGGTGCAATTATTCCTATGTCAAAAGATAATGGCAACTCTTGGGAATGTCCTGAACGCCTCGAAATTGATATTTACAGAGGTAATAACACCTTCAACTTCTATGAAGATGACGGCGAAACAGGCAAATACAAGAACGGTGAGTATTCAATTACTACAATGACCGTTGCTGAAGAAGAAAATACAATTAAGTTTACAATTAATGGTGGCAAAGCCCTTAAATGTATTCCTGCACAGCGTGAATATACTCTTAACTTCAAAGATGTAGAAGACTTTGATGATGTTGAAGTTATGGTAAACGGAATAGTTACTCCTGTAACAAGTGGTAAATCTTTCGTTAAAATCGGTAATATCAGCGTTGCAGATGAAATCACAGTAACACTTGTAGGTGTTGTTGCTCGTAAGAATAAACCGGTTAAAGAGCGTGCACTTGATTGCATTATTCATCTTAACGGTAATAATATGAAAAAAATGGTTACAAGTACAAGACTTAAAAACTGTGAAACAGAAAAAGATTATAAATCATTTATTAAATGCACAAAAGCAAAATCCTTGCGTATGTGTCTTGACGAAGCCGTCTTCGCACTTGAATAAGAATAATAAGTTAAAAATAAATGTAACACAAAACTCCCACTCAATTGAGTGGGATTTTTTCTTCTAAAAGCGAACTGTCGTATATAGATGAGCAAAAAAAGAAAGTCTGATAATCTATCAGACTTTCTTGGCGCAGAAGGAGAGACTCGAAATATGGTAAAGGGATTTCACCAACTTTCATAAAATCGCACAAACCCTTATATATCAACGATTTCAGCACTTCTGCCTTTCATCAACTTTCACGCAAATAAATCACATTTTACAAAAATAAACCGCAAATAAACCGCAAGAATTCAGTTTAAGAGTGTCACAAATCGACAAGAATATACGATTTATATATATTAAGGTTAATTACATCAAATATAATTCAATTTAATCATTTTTGTAAATTTGATTAAATTAAATCGTTGACATCAAATTGAAATGCGTATATAATATTACTTGTAGAATTATAATAACAGAAACGCATTAAGGAGATAGTTCTATGAGACAATACGATTTCAACAACAAATGGCAAGCATTATTGACACCTGAAATTGTGTCCTTGCTTTCACAAATACATGAATATAAAGGCGAACAAAATCTTTTTATCGAAGCAAAAAGCGATTCCCTTACTCAACTTGTAGAAATTGCTAAAATTCAAAGTACAGAGGCGTCAAATAAAATTGAAGGTATTTACACCTCTGATGACCGTCTTAAAAAGCTGGTTACTAATAAGGCATTACCCAAATCTCGAAACGAGCAAGAAATTGCGGGGTATCGTGATGTGTTAGCAACCATTCACGAAAGCCACGATTATATCCCTGTAAAACCTGCTATTATCTTGCAGTTGCATCGTGATTTATATAAATTCAGTGGCAAGTCAATTGGAGGAACATACAAAAACTCCGACAATGTTATTGCAGAAGAGGATGATAAGGGTAATCGCTTCGTCAGATTTCAACCTGTTCCTGCTTGGGAGACAGCCGAGTCAATCAACAATCTTTGCGATGCCTTTGATGATGCGTTGAATAGAAATGAAGTCGACCCATTATTGTTGATTCCAATGTTTATTCTTGATTTTCTCTGCATACACCCATTTAATGATGGTAACGGAAGAATGAGCCGACTTTTAACTCTACTCTTACTGTATCGTGCAGGGTATATCGTTGGTAAATATATCAGTATTGAAAAAGTCATTGAAAATTCAAAAGAAACCTATTACGAAGCACTTCAAAACAGTTCAATAGATTGGCACGAAGAAAAAAATGACTATTCTCATTTTGTGCGTTACACATTAGGCGTTATATTGTCAGCATATCGTGAATTCTCAACACGAGTTCAGACCTTGACAATGAGCAATATGTCCAAGCCTGACAGAATTCGTGAAATTATTAAAGAAACTCTCGGTCAGATTACAAAAACAGAACTTATGGCAAAATGTCCTGATATTAGTCAGGTTACAGTTCAGCGAACACTTAACGATTTGCTTAAAAATGGCGAAATAATTAAACTTAGTGGTGGCAGATACACATCTTATATTTGGAACGGAGATAAATAATTATGATTACAGGTGAACTTAAAAATAGAATCGATAGTTTGTGGGATACTTTCGCAGCAGGCGGACTTGTAAATCCACTTGATGTTATAGAGCAAATCACATATCTTATGTTTATTCACGATTTAGACGATGCCGATAACCTTCGTGCAAAAGAAAGTGCAATGTTAGGACTTCCTTATGAAAGCATTTTTGCAGACGAAGTAACAATCGGAGACCGTAAAGTTAACGGTAAAAATCTTAAGTGGTCAGTATTCCACGATTTACCTGCAGGACAAGTTTATACCATTATGCAAGAGCAGGTGTTCCCGTTTATCAAAAATCTTGATGGAAAGAAAAACAGTGCCTATTCAAAATATATGGATGACGCTATTTTCAAGTTGCCAACACCATTGCTCTTGTCAAAAGTAGTTGATGCACTTGACGATATCTATGACTTTATGCAGAAGTCAGACGATAAAGATGTCCGTGGCGATGTTTATGAGTATTTGCTCAATAAAATTGCACAATCAGGTCTTAACGGACAATTCCGCACACCTCGTCATATTATCAAAATGATGGTTGAGCTTATGAGTCCTAAACCTGACGATGTTATTTGCGACCCGGCTTGTGGTACAAGTGGATTTTTGGTATCAGCAGGAGAATACCTTAAAGATACATATAAAGAAGAAATCTTCTTCAATAAGGTTAAAAAAGACCACTATATGAATCATATGTTCTTCGGTTATGATATGGACAGAACTATGCTTCGTATCGGTGCTATGAATATGATGACACACGGTGTTGAAAGTCCATTTATTGAGTATCGCGATAGTCTTTCTGACCAGAATGCTGACAAGGACAAGTATTCACTTATTCTTGCAAATCCGCCATTCAAAGGTAGTCTTGATTACGACACCGTTTCTGCCGATTTGCTTAAAGTGTGTAAAACAAAGAAAACAGAGTTGCTGTTCCTTGCGTTGTTCTTGCGTATGCTCAAAATCGGTGGCAGATGTGCTTGTATCGTACCCGATGGCGTGCTTTTCGGCTCATCAACTGCACATAAAGCAATCCGTAAAGAGATTATTGAGAATAACCGACTTGAAGCAGTAATTTCAATGCCTTCAGGCGTGTTTAAGCCATACGCAGGTGTGTCAACAGCCATTCTTATTTTCACAAAAACAGGTCATGGTGGAACAGATAATGTGTGGTTTTATGATATGAAAGCCGATGGATTTTCTCTTGACGATAAGCGTTCACCTATAGCCGAAAATGATATCCCTGATATTATCGCAAGATTCAAGTCTATTAATTGCCTTCCCCTTGAGGTGAAGGTGGCGGCAACGCCGACGGATGAGGTGGGAATTTGCCCATTTAACGAATCTCAAAACCCACGCACAGCACAAAGCTTTTTCGTGCCAAAAGACGAAATCGTGCAGAATGACTATGACCTTTCAATCAATAAATATAAAAAGACTGAGTATGTGCCTGTTGAATACCCACCAACAAGCGAAATCCTTGCCGATTTGTTTGAATTAGAAACAAACATAACCAACGGTCTAAAAGAATTGGAGAAGATGTTAGATGTTTAAGAAAGAGAAAGTTATTGAAAAATATTATTACAATGTATTACACCAAAAAATTGATTTCGATTATGAAAAACTTGCAAAGGAAATGGTAAAAGCTCAACAAGAAGCAGAAGAACAAAAACTTGAGGAACTTGAAATAGATGAAGTAAAAGAAAAAGCCAATCCCAAAACTCCAGTTTTTGTTGGGTTAATGGCAATTTCTACAGCTTTAGTTTTTGTGTTGTTATCAGTACTATCGTTTGCGTTTTCTATTCTTTTTGGATTAGCATTTTTCAAAATTTTTGATATTGAATCATGGCAGACTGCAAAATTATGGGTCAAAATATGCTTTGGTGCAGAATATTGGTTAGTGATATTTGCAGTGTTCTTTTTTGGAATGGCTTTTCTTGCTTCGGCAATAGAACTTTTTAAGGAGAAAGATAGAAATTTTGTAATGTCTGCTTTTTCAGGAATAACAGGGTTTGCTGCATTTGTAGTTGCTCTAATTGCACTATTTCAAAGCAATGGTGCAACAGAAATTATTCCTTATTTAGAAGAAATTAAAAACCTACTTATAAAGTGAAGAGAGGTGTGAGCGTGTCAATAATAAAAGATTATGTAATAGTTCAGCCAAAGTCTAAAGTCAAAGCTGGAGAAGGATTGATAGAAGGTAAATATAAGTTTTTTACTTCTAGTAACACACAAACAAAATGGTTGAATGAATTTTATTATGATAAACCAGCTTTGATTTTTGGTACAGGTGGAATGGCTAGTGTTCATTATTGCGATACACCTTTTTCAACTTCAACAGATTGTATTGTTATGTATGCAAAAGATAGTACAAACCTTGAATATATTTACCATTATTTAGAATCACACATGGAAGTTTTAGAAGACGGATTCAAAGGTGCGGGATTAAAACATATATCTAAAGATTACATATTGAATATTCAAATACCTGAAAAGGAATTGCTAGAGCAAAAGAAAATAGTTGATTTATGTAATAACATAGATTTAATTGTTGCAGCAAGCAAAAAACAACTTGAAAAACTTGATGAACTTGTCAAATCTCGGTTTGTCGAACTCTTTGGTGACCCTGTCAGTAATTCAAAAAACTTGCCTGAATTGACATTGCCTGAATTAGGAGAATTTGGAAGAGGTGTTTCAAAACACCGTCCAAGAAATGACCCACAATTGTTAGGTGGGGAATATCCACTCATACAAACAGGTGAAATTGCAAATTCAAATTTATATATAACAGCATATGAAAACACGTATTCAGAATTAGGTTTGAAACAGAGTAAACTATGGCAGAAAGATACTTTATGCATTACAATTGCTGCAAATATAGCAAAAACAGCGATATTAACATTTGATGCTTGTTTTCCAGATAGTGTGGTTGGCTTTAAATCAAGTGCTAAAACTAATAATATTTTTATTCACTATTGGTTTTCTTTTTTTCAAGCAATTTTAGAAGCACAAGCACCTGAATCTGCACAGAAAAATATAAATCTTAAAACTTTAAGTGAATTGAAAGCAATTGTTCCACCAATTGAACTTCAAAACGAGTTTGCAGACTTCGTAAAAGAAGTCGACAAATCAAAGTTTGAAGTTCAACAAAGTCTCGAAAAACTCGAAACCCTAAAAAAATCCCTAATGCAACAATACTTTGGATGAGGTGAGAAATATGAATATACAATTTATATCTAATGATAATCTTAATTTTAATAGTAGTTATAATATTGAGAAGTCAACGCTAAATGCCCCTAAATCTCTAGATTCATTTGACGTTAATATATTCTCATTACAATGTAATGAAATCTGGCGATATGAGAATACAAAACCTCAAAGACTAAATTGTTCTAATGATTTAGAAAGCATAAAAATTATGTTGGATTCATGCAAAAAATCCATAAATATTATTGCTTTACCTCAAAATTATTTTCATTATTATGATTATTCTAGTTATAGTGATAAATATCTTCATAAAATAGAAATTAAAGATGAAATAGGCAATTTAATAAGAAACATCTTATCATCAATTGTGCCTAGTTGTATGGCTAATTCTTATGGTTTAATATATGAAAATTCTGAAACGATATTAAATAATAGTATATTCAAATCAGCATTTTGTTTCATAAATAATGATAGGGTAATGACCAAAGCAAATGGTGGTGGTAAAGCAACAACTATTTGTTTTAGGAATTATATTTTAACCACTTTAGATTTAAAATCACCCAATACAACGATTGATGATTTTATCAAAGGAATAGGATTAGATAAACAAAAATCAGAAATTCCTCAATGGCTGATTGCTTACGTATGTTTTGATGATAAGCAACAGCAAGAATTGATTGATGAAAGCAATCGAGAAATTGATGAATTGAAAGCAAAAATTGACCGAGCAAATACCAAACTTGAAGAAAACTTAAAATACAAAAGTATTCTTTCAACAAATGGAGATGAATTAGTTGAAGTTGTTTTTGAAATTTTAGAAAAAACTTTGAGTTGCGATTTGTCTGATTTTGTTGATGAAGGTAAACAAGATTTTCTTATTAAAAAAGATTGTGTTACCTTTATAGGTGAGATAAAAGGAATAACTTCAAATGTCAAATCGGAAAATGTTTCGCAATTAGATGTGCATTATCAATCGTATTTAGATGATTTGCAAGAAAACGGTCTTACCGAGAATGTAAAACAACTTTTAATAATTAATCCATTTAGAACAAAAGCGATTTCGGAAAGAGATGAAGTCCACGAGATTCAAATAAATCTTGCAAAAAGAAATGGTAGTTTGATAATAACAACAGAAACGTTGTTAAAGATTTTTGAACAATTCCAAAATGGAAAAATAACAAGCGATAAAATTATATCTATTTTTAGTACAAAAACAGGTTTGCTGTCAATAGATGCTTTTTATGAAGAAAGCGAAAATGTGGATAATAGTGTGTATCAAATGTAAATATTATTTTGGAGAATTATATGGTAAAGATACTTGAAATATTAAAAGAAATTCTAAAAAATGAATATGTATCAAAAATTTTAATTGCTTTAATAACAGCCATTATTACTCATTTTTTTACAATAAGAAAGATAAAAAGAGAGCAATCAATAAAATACAAAGCTGAATTAGGCAAAAAAATCGGTAATGCATATATTGAATTGCGTGAGATTATTTCTAAATTAACTAGTATAGAAATATACTCTGTAACAAAGCAAATACCATCAATAAATGGTAATCTAAATTTGAAAGATAATGCGGTTTATCCGTCTATTATGTCTACATACAGTTCTTTATGTAATTATTTAGAAGAAATTTCGCATGCAAGAGCTGAACATGAAGACTTTTTGGATATTTCTTCGGCGTCAATGTTGTATGGTTTAGAAAGATACCTATTCAGTTTAACGTGCTATATTGCTGAAAACGACTTTGTGAACAATTGCGATTTTGTTGGTTGTATAGCTATTGTAGACATTCAAAAAATACAATTAGATTTTGATAAACTTCTAGTAAAGAGACTAAACAATCCACTATATAAACTATTTCATAAAAAAAGCATTATTTGGAAACTAAGAAAAATATGGGTGGAACATCATTATTTAAAAAAGTCTTACCTTAATAAATTAATTGAAAAATCATTTATAATACCAGACGAAATATTATTACAATTAAGAGATAAGGATAGTCAAGAGGTGATTTTATGACCAACTTTGATTTCTTGAAAAATGATGAGCGATTTGAAAGCTTTGCTGATGTTGCTATCTCTGCCGAGAAAATCTTACATATTGATGCGGCTTCAAGTGTGCTAAATTGTCGCAGGGCTATGGAATTCGCTGTCAAATGGATGTATTCCGTTGACGGTGCTCTTGCTATGCCTTGGCAGGACAATCTAAAAGCCCTTATGGATAGTGAAGACTTCCGTGAAGTAGTTGGCAAAGACATTTGGGTAAGAATGAAACTCGTTCGTACCGTCGGCAACAATGCGGCTCACAATCCAAAGAAAATCACCGATGAACAAGCAGTCCTCTGTCTTGAAAACCTCTTTATATTCCTCGATTTTGTTGCATATTGCTATGGCGATATGAATAAATACACTCACAACGAATTCAACCGTGATTTGTTATCCCAACACACCGAAGCACTTCTGGACCAAGCAACAGAAATCAATTTTGAGCAGTTAATCGAAGAAAATAAATCACTCAAAGAAGAACTTACAACTCGTCGCGCCGAACAACAACAGACTTATGTCCCAAAACCACTCGATATTTCTGAATATACAACCCGAAAAGTGTATATCGACACAATGCTTCAGGATGCTGGCTGGACCGAGGGCAAAGACTGGCTCAACGAGGTTGAACTCTTTGGAATGCCTAATAAATCCGAGGTGGGTTATGCCGATTATGTACTATATGGTGATGATGGTAGGGCTTTGGCAGTAATCGAAGCTAAAAAGACCTGTGTTGATGTGGCAGTTGCTCGTCAACAAGCAAAACTCTATGCAGATTTGCTTGAGAAAAAACATGGTCGTCGTCCTGTAATCTTCCTTACAAACGGATTTGATACAAGAATTATCGATAATATTTATCCTGAAAGAAAATGTGCTACAATCTATTCAAAACGCGACCTTGAAAAGCTCTTTAATTTACAGACAATGCGTACAAGCTTAAAACATGTTATGGTAAACAGAGAAATCGCAGGTCGATATTACCAAGAGGGTGCAATCAAGGCTGTTTGTGATAGCTTTGACCGTAAAAATCGCCGTAAAGCGTTGCTTGTTATGGCAACAGGTTCAGGTAAAACAAGAACCGTTATGGCTCTTTGTGATGTTCTTTTGCAACACGGTTGGGTTAAAAACATTCTTTTCCTTGCCGACCGAACCTCACTTGTAACTCAGGCAAAGCGTAGTTTTGTAAATCTTCTTCCTGACTTGTCTGTTACAAATCTTTGTGAAGATAAAGAAAACTACAACGCTCATTGTGTGTTCTCAACTTATCAGACAATGATGAACTGCATTGATTCTGTAAAAGACGATAACGGTAAACTTTTCACTTGCGGTCATTTCGATTTGGTAATCTGTGACGAGGCACACCGTTCAATTTATAACAAATACCGTGATATCTTCACTTATTTTGATGCACCACTTGTTGGTCTTACTGCAACGCCAAAAGATGAAATCGACAAGAATACTTATGAAATATTTGAACTTGAAAATGGTTGCCCAACTTATGGTTATGAGCTTGCACAAGCAGTAAAAGACGGTTATCTTGTTGATTATATGTCCGTTGAAACAAAACTCAAATTCATTGAACAAGGTATCGTTTACGACGAGCTTTCCGACGAAGAAAAAGCCGAATATGAAGATACTTTCAAGGATGAAAATGGCGAACTCCCTGAAAAAATTGATTCAACTGCACTTAATCAATGGCTTTTCAATGAAGATACAATTAAAGAAGTTCTTAATATCTTAATGACAAATGGCTTGAAGATTGAATATGGCTCAAAAATCGGCAAGACAATCATCTTTGCAAAAAATCATAATCACGCCGAAAAGATTTATGAGATTTTCAACAAGGAATACCCACACCTTAAGGGCTATGCAATGGTAATTGATAACTATCTTAACTATGCACAAAGTGCAATTGATGAGTTTTCAAGCCCTAAAAAATTACCACAAATAGCAATATCAGTTGATATGCTTGACACGGGTATTGATGTGCCTGAAGTATTAAATCTCGTATTCTTCAAAAAGGTTATGAGTAAGGCAAAATTCTGGCAGATGATTGGTCGTGGTACTCGTCTTTGTGAAAATCTTCTTGATGGTAAAGACAAAGAAAAGTTTTACATTTTCGACTTCTGTGGTAACTTTGAATTCTTCCGTATGGGAACAGGTAAGCCGAGCATAAATCAACTTGCAGTTCAAGGTAGAATCTTTAATCTTAAAGCACAGATTGCTTATAAGTTGCAAGATTTAGATTATCAAACCCCCGACCTTATCGAATTCCGCAAAACTCTTGTTGACGATATGGTGCGTAAGGTTTGCGAACTCAATAAAGAGAACTTCGCAGTCCGCCAACACCTTAAATATGTTGAGTTATATTCAAATACTGATAACTATAAAACTCTTACATACGAAGATACTTTGATAATTGCAGAAGAACTTGCACCATTGATTATTCCTGATAAAGATGAAGCAACCGCAATGAGCTTTGATGCACTTATGTATGGCATTGAACTTGCATATTTGGTAGGTAAAAAATATTCTCGTGCTCGTAGTGAACTTTTCAAAAAAGTTTCTGCTATCGCAAGTGTAGCGAATATTCCTGAAATTATGGTGCAGTCAGAGCTTATCAATAAAATTCTTCATACCGATTATGTTGAAACTGCAGGAATTAACGAGTTTGAACATATTCGCGAAAACTTGAGAAATCTTTTGAAGTATATTCCGTACACTCCACCGATTGAAGTTAACATAAACTTCAATGATGAAATTCTCTCAATGGATTGGAACGAATCAGAGCTTGAAAATGACGATTTGGAAAACTACAAGGCAAAAGCAGAGTTCTATATTCGTCAGCATCAAGATAATATTGCAATCGCAAAGCTTAAATCTAATCAGCCACTTACATCAGAAGATATTAAATCATTAGAGAATATTCTCTGGAGTGAGGTAGGTACAAAACAAGATTACGAGGCAGAATATGGCAACAAACCATTGGGCGAATTTGTCCGTGAAATTGTTGGAATGGATATGAATGCAGCAAAAGAAGCATTTGCAGATTATCTCAATAATGCCAATCTTGATAGTAAACAAATCTATTTTGTGAATCAGATTGTTGAGTATATCGTTCATAATGGAATTCTTAAAGACCTTTCAGTTTTGCAAGAATCACCATTCACAGATTATGGCAGCATAGTCGATGTATTTACCGATGTTTCTGTATGGCTCGGTATTCGCAAAATCATTGAAAAAATTAATAATAATGCAGTCGCAGTATAAAATCAAAGCCACTCAATTTGAGTGGCTTTTTAGAAAAATGTATTATATATTTAAATATTCGCTCAAAAAAATGTATTAAACCGTTGAATATTCGCTATGTTTTGTGTGTAATATGAATGCTAAAAAGAAATTGTAGTCAATAAGAAAATTTGTAGAGGAGAATTATAAAAGCGTTTTTGAAATTGATTTTGTAACATCAAAAAATGTAAGCAATTTATGCCATATAAAGTTAAAACCACTCGAACAACTCAATCGAGTGGTTTTTTGTTGTGAAATTGACCTAAAGTTGACTTTTTAGGGGGTAAAGTGATATATGTATATGGAGGTGTTAAACGAAAGATAAATAATAATCACTTTTCATCACTTAAAAACCTATTTTTAAAAAATTTAATAGTCATTTTTCACAAACTTTTTTTACTTGATTTTTTGCAAAAATCAAAAACAAAGGTAAAAAGTGCAGAGTGAGTCTGGAGAGGTGTCAAAGTCAGTCTGAGAACCGATTTTTTTGCTTCAGACTGAGATTTTTTGTTTGCAGACTCACTCTGGAAAATAATGCATAAAAAACAGTGCTCAAAAAGTGTAACATTTGTATAAACTGCACATTTGTGCAAATTGACAAGCATCAAAAATGGCACTACTTGAAATAACTCGTTTTTTGTGCTACGTTGTTAATGACAAATAGTTGCGCAACATTTTGTCGAAAAATATGGAGGTAAATAACAATGAAAGAAAAAATTAATTTACATATAAGCGAAAAAATAGCTACTTGGTTGGAGCAATATAAGGGGAAAGAAAAATCGGTTATCGATTTATACTCGAATTATATTGCTGACACATCGCCTAACGACAATTTCAATATTCGTGGTAATAGCATAAAAGTCTGGAATGATGATTTTTTTGGTGTTTTGTATATTGAAATAGCAGATAAATTGTCATCAGAATATATTGAGTTTAGTTCCTATATTTCAGAGCATTTTTCTGAAATTACGCCGTATAGATATATAAATTTTGATGACGAAAACAAAGTAATTACGCTTTGTTCAATCATTAGCGTAAACGACAAAGAGTACACACGAGAATTTTTCAGAAAGATGAGAGAGGATTCAACCGACTTTTTAGATGCTTTCAAAACAATTCTGGAAGATGATGACGAAATTACAGGAGGCGTTGATGATGAGTGAAAATGCAAATATTAAATTACCATCAGATTATATCAGTGATTATTTGAATTCAGTCGATAAAGCTCATACTGACTATAAATACTGTGTTGATGCTATGAAGCGTGAGGATTGTATAACGCAGGATTATCTGCATATGCTTGAACTCGAAAGCCTTACATATCACGAGAGAAGCAAGGTAGCAGCTAATTTAGCAGAAAATCGGAAATCACGCCGGGATTTCAAGGATACTGTTGAAGAACTTGAGCCTATTGTAAAATTTTTTGAAGACCAGCAAAATCAGAATTTTATTAAGCGTTTAAGACTGCTTTTAGGACAAGTTCGCAAGGTTGAAGAAAAGCATCAGAATCGCTTCTATATACCACGGGAGCTATCATTTAAGCATTTGGATGGCGAATTATAAGAGGGGATAAGATGGGTAAAAATTGTAATGATGATATTCTTTCAATCTTAGAAAAAAACGATTTTCTTGCCGATGCAGAATTAAAAATAAGTCAAGCGGAAGAGGAACTAGCAAACAATAAAGTTCTTGATGCAAATGAGTCATTAAAAAGACTTAAGGAAAAATACAATTTATAAGAGGAGTAACATTATGAATAAGTTAATAGATGAATTGCATGAAAAAATTGTTAAAGAAACGGCTAAAGAAATAGCAGTAAGAATGCTCAACGATAAACTACCACTACAAAAAGTTGCTCAATATAGTGGCCTTACAATTGAAGAGTTAACTACACTTCAAAAATCTCTTGGCATCTCACCACAAGATGAGTTTGCTATAACTCAAGAACAAAGTGCCAAGCATGGAATCGTAGAAACTGAAAATGAAGACACTACGCCTGTTTTCTATAAATCATCTGACATTGCAATAATATTAGGGTGCTCTATGCCTATTGCATATCAAATTATGCACAGAAATGATTTTCCACTTATTAAGATGGGAAGCCATTTAAGAGTCTATAAAAATGCTTTTGAAAAGTGGGCTATGGAACGCCGAGATTAAAAATTATATCCTAATTATATTACAGTTGACAAAAATTGTGTTTTGTGGTATGATTTTATCAAGATAATTTACTTGAAATTATCTTGAAGTTTCTCAAGAAGACTATTAAATCTTCTTACAGTTAAAGGTTATTACAGTGTCTATTTATACCTTTTTTGGGTAAAATAGGCACTTTTTTTGTTTTACAGAACTTATTAAAGGAACCTTTGATTAGGTTATAAAAAGTGCAAAAGAAGTCGCTTTAGACTACAGTTTCACTCTAACTTTTATTATATTAAATTGATTTTTTTAGGAGGTGTTTTGGAATTATATATTAAGCAAAAAGCAAATATCTAAACCAAACTCTTATAACAAAAAGCAGAGTCTTATTATTATTTTAGAGAGGCATATTAACATGAGTTCTTTTTTAGAAATATTAAATTGCAATAAAAATTGCGTTAAAAACATCAGCAAATATTTACAATTGCTTAGCGAAATCGATGTGGAAAAAGATAAGCAAGAATTGAAATATTTGCTCAGTAAATTGTTAAGCTCATCAGATAATTTGGTGCATAATTCGAGACAAATACCATTAGAATTAGGCGTTGAGTTTATTGATGGCGAGAGTGTCTACGATTATACTGAAAACCTTATTGTTGAAAGTTCAGGTGTAAAAGTTGATTACATTAAAGAAAATTGGTTAGCTTTAAGACTGCCTGCAATTCCACCAAAACGAGGCAAAACTTATAGCCAATATTTGATTTTACCATTAGAGTATGCATTGCAAAAATTCTTCCAAGGACAACCTTTTCAGGATGAAAGAAAGATGGTTTTGACTTACAGATTTGTTTATTCAAATGCAGTACCAAGAAAGTCATATCGTGATTATGATAATCTTGAGGTTAAGAAGATTACAGATATTTTAGTAAGCCACACAACAATTTCTGACCATCCAACAATAATTAATAACTATTATTGTTCTGCTCAAGGCGAGGAAATACACACTGAAGTTTTCCTTGTTCCTGAAGAAGAATTCCCTTCTTGGTTGGAGTGGGAAAAGACTATCTCAAAAGAGGGTGTTTTAGCATAAAATGACACCTCAATTCTGATATGTAATTTTTACCAATTTTTGTAATTTTTTTATTACATATCTAAAAAACATGATTTCCCCTTATTTTTCAAGGGATTGCTCAACAGAACTTCTCCGATTTTTCGGTAGAGTTCTACTTGGGAAGACCTAAATGGAGTGATAGCAACACCACATTTTTAGGTTGTCCATAATCTAACGGAAACAAACAGTTACCCAAGCCTGTAACAGCTTCTATACGACAGTTGCATCAACGCTTTATACAACATCAATAAAACGGTGGCATACTTCAAAAAGCAGAACGAGAGATTTGCAAATTAAGCAAGGAGTGATAGCGTGAAGAAATACAGTAATACAATGCGAATACATCAACTAATGAGTTTGTTAAGTGTGGTAGGAGAATACCCTGTATGTTCATTAGATTTACTTGGAGAAAAAAGGGGAGCACGATTGTTGGTGTCCGACTTAACTGTGAAGCAAGAGTTCTGGAATATCGACAATAACGAAGTTTTCGACTGCGTGGCGGTAGGGTTATCTGGCAAAGGAAAGTATAAAACTATCAGACTGAGAAAAAGTGCAATTCCGATGTTAAGCTGGTGCGGTGGTGGAACTTACTACGAAGAAACATATTCATATATTAATTTTAGTAGTAAGGTTGAGAATGTTGACCGTAATCATCGAGTAGCCGAAACAGTCGCTATGATGCAAGGAGCAAATATTGAGTATAGACCTTGGATGTTGCCGGAACTTCAGACCAACAGAAAAGATGAAGAAATCATTTGTGAAGCGGTGTTCATTACATCAAGGAATTTGAAACGAGCATTTGATTCAACAGAGCAGTTAAGTGGAAGTACCAGATTTACTGGAGCATTGATAACACCTGAAGATGCCTTTGTTGTATATAATGCCAGAGATAGAGTAATGAAATGGGGTCATGCAGGGGAATACAAGTCTCTTAATATAGTTGAAAGATGTGTATCTTGTAATACACAAAACTACAGAGTGAAAAAGATGATACTTATGGGCAGAACACTTAAAAATGTAATGGCGACCATCAGTCAGTCTAAGCGTGAAGAAGAGTTAGCACTAAGGCTAAATTATAAAGAAAAATATAAGCACCATACATCAATTTCAAGTATATACAGAAATGTTCATTATGTACCGTTAAGTGAGTTCGGACAAAAGCTTTTAAAAATCTTAACTGTACCTGATTATCACAATAAATTACTTAGACTAGTTTTTAGAGATGATGAAATCAGTAATGGTCGTGATGGCTTTATGCACGACGCACATAGAAATGGAGTTTATGTGTTAAGCTTCCTTGATGGTGATGTAACAAGGCTACATTGGTATAAGCAAATTATAAAAGATAATGAGGAACTTGGGAAAAAATATGAATATGCAATTCTTTGTTATTATGAACAGCAAAGAGAAGTTAAAAGTTTTATAGGGGAAAATGAAAATATAACCTACCCGTGTGTCAATATAGATGAAGTTTTAGATTTATTATTCGAAGATTAATAAATCTAAAACAATCCTTTCATTCACTACACAAAAATTACTAATAATTTTTGTGAAAGGAGGGAGTTGTTATGTCAGCTCCAAGAATGCGTACTTTACCAGAAGCAATCAAAGAGATTAAATCTCTTGACCCTAACACTGCGTTAACTCTTACTGCATTACGCAGAATGGTTAAAAACGGAGAGTTGCCATACACAGCAATTGCTTCAAAAAGACTCATTTCTTTAGATAACTTATTGAATGTATTACAACTTGGAAACTCTCAGACTGACTTAGAATCTAAAAGCAGAAAATAAATAAAATTTTCTTCAAAAAATGTTGCTCAAAAGCCTTGAAATAACGCTTTAAAATTATATAATGAAGTTAGAGATATAAGAAAGGAGGCGGCGGAGTGTGGCTACCGTAACAAAGCGTAATAATGGTTATGAAATTCGTGTTTCTTGTGGCTATGATTTGAGTGGCAAACAGGTCCGTGTATCAAAGACTTGGACTCCGCCGCCGAACCTTACGCCAAAGCAAACAGAAAAAGAACTTGCTCGTCAGGTTGTGTTGTTTGAAGAGCAAGTTCGTACAGGACAATTCGTCAGCAATAATATTAAATTTGAAACTCTCGCAAAACAATGGCTTCAGCAGGTAGAGTTAGAAGGCAATCTGAAACCATTAACTATTAACAAGTATAAGCAAATGCAGGAGCGTACCTACAAGGCGTTAGGTTACTTGAAAATAACCGAAATCAATCGCATACATATTCAACGATTTATAAATTCGTTAACCAAAGATGGCGTAAATCAACTTACTAAAGGTGGGCTTTCAACGAAAAGTCAAAAAGGATATTTAGGATTTGTATCAAATGTAATGAACTATGCAATTGATTGCAATATCATTATCGATAATCCTTGCCATAATGTGCATACAATCAAAACAGAAAGCAGAGAAAGAGTAGTGTTTACACTTGAAGAATCACAACTGTTTCTTGAAAAACTCGAACAGGCAGAACCAAGATACAAAGTGATGTTCACTCTCGCACTTTATTCAGGATTCAGACACGGTGAACTTTTAGGACTCAAATGGGATGACATTGATTTCGATACCTGTGTTATAACAATAAATCGTATAGCACTTTATACAAAGGATAAGGGTCATTTCTTTGGTGAGCCAAAGACTAAAAGCTCACAACGCAGTCTTAAATTACCACAAGTGATTCTTGATATGTTAGCAGAGTACAAAAAGCAACAGGCAGTATATAGATTAGCGTTAGGGGATAGGTGGCAGAATAATAATCTCGTGTTTCCAAACGATTTCGGTGCTATTATGCATCAATCTATATCACGGCGTTGGTTACAAGAGTTTTGCAGAAAGAATGACTTGCCAGTTGTAACAGTGCATGGCTTAAGACATGCAAACGCCTCACTTCTTATATCAAGTGGTGCAGATGTTAAAACGGTTTCATCAACATTAGGCCATAGCCAGACATCAACGACACTTGATATTTATGCTCATAGCTTCGCCACAAAACAAGCCGAAGCCAGCCAAGCCGTCGCAGAACTCCTAACACCCCACAAAAGAGCGTAATATTATTTAATCAAGAGGAGAAAAATATATGGATAAGAAAACATTTAATAAAGAAACCAATGAAATATTGAGTAATCCGTCAGCTTTAGAAAATAAACTTGAACAGTTGGAAACGCAGTACCTTTCATCTAACGAACAAGCAAAAAAAGAAATATTAGAAGGTGCAAAAACTCCTATTGAAGAATGCGTACCTGAAAACGAAGTGAATTGGTAAAGCAAATACTAAATTTATTTAAGTAATACTTATAAAAATATTTAAAACACGACTTGCCGTCTAGTAAGGTAAGTCGTGTTTTTGCGTTCTAAAAGATTTTTTTACAAAAAAGAGGAGAGTTTTGTGCAAAAACGCAGATGCAAACTAATAAGTACTAAAATATTTAAAATCTACAATTGTTTGTTGGTGTCGGTTATGCTTATTGATTTTGTAATGTTTACTGATAAGGGAGAGCGTTTAATTAACGAAGATTTTGTTTGTGAAGCACATTCTGATGGCAAATTTGTTTTTGTGTTAGCAGATGGTCTTGGTGGACACGGTGGTGGTGATATTGCATCAAAACTTGTCGCTGAAACAATCACTTCATTGTTTGAAAATAATTGTTCAGATAATTTTATTGATAACTGCTTTATTGAAGCTCAAAAATCGTTACTTGAACATCAAAAATGCCAGCGTGCAAGGACTTCAATGAAAACTACGACGGTTGTTTTATATATTAAAGACAATAAAATCAACTATGGTCATATAGGAGACTCAAGACTATATTTTATCAAAAAAGGTAAAATTATTTCTCGTACATTAGACCATAGTGTACCACAAATGTTAGTGCTTTCAGGAGAGATAAAAGAAAAAGATATCCGTCATCATGAAGATAGAAATAGATTATTAAGATGTATGGGCAATGAGTGGGATGATACTTGTCCTAAATATCAGATAGATACACGAGATTTACAAGTAGAAAAGGGTATGAGTTTTCTTCTATGCAGTGATGGATTTTGGGAATGGATTACCGAAAAAGAAATACAGAAAATCCTAAAAAAAAGAATTTCTGCAAAAGAACAAGTTGAAAAAATGTGTGAAACTGTATTGAAAAACGGTAAGGGTAAAAATATGGATAACTATTCTGCAATTTTGGTAAAAGTCAAAGGAGTTTAAGTTGATGGAAAGGCTTAAAGAACTATTTGATGTACAAAAAATATTGGGATTTCTCGTGGAATATTGGTATTTTATTTTGATATTTATTATGGTAATTGTAACTATAATCGTTCTCATTGTAGTACTTACTAAACGAGGAAAAAACAAGAAAAAAGAAAAAATTATAGTTGATTTATTAGATGCAAAAGAATATGTAGTTATAAATAATAAAAAGAATAAACATATATCATTCATAGTTGAGAACAACGCCAACGATAAACAATTTGATTATTTAATTACAAATAAGGTTGTATGTGGCAGAGCAGATTTTTGTGATATTGTCTTTAATGATTCTAAAATGTCACG
The DNA here is from genome assembly GCA_937892525.1 of uncultured Clostridia bacterium. GTDB lineage: Bacteria > Bacillota > Clostridia > Oscillospirales > Acutalibacteraceae > Fimenecus. The sequence continues at coordinate 30,800 of CALAEV010000006.1, read as the reverse complement.
TTACCATTTTTGTATTCAAAAGCAGAAGAAAAAGTACATAATTACAGATATGAATTCTACAAATGGTACATATTTGAATGGAATAAAACTGATTGAGTCTAAGGAATTGAAAAACAAAGACCGAATATTTGCAGGGAATACGACTATTACAGTGATTTTTCAGGAGTAAGCAAATGTCAGGCGTAAGAAAAAACAAGAGACGATTGAAAAAAGAAATTAAATGTTTTAATAAAGTGCGTGAGCAATATGCCGTGACCGAAAATCTAAACGGGCAAAATCTTGCTTGTTATACACACATAGGAACAAGAGCGTACCAACAGGACTCATTTGCAATTCCGGTTCCCGAATTGTTTGATAATAATAAATGTAATATTTGCGTGTTGTCAGATGGTATGGGTGGACTTGAAGGCGGAGAGATTGCAAGTCGAGTATGTGTTGAAACAACAATAACGGATTTTTATAATGATAAATCCAAAACAATACCAAATTTTTTGCGTGAAGAGATTTACAAAATTGATGGTCTTGTTGCGAATTTGAAAGATAACAATGGCAATGTATTGGATGCAGGTGCAACCTTTATAGCAACTGTTTTTGATAATGAAAAAATGTACTGGGCAAGTGTTGGCGATAGTCGTATATATCTTATCAGAAACAATACAATAACCGCATTTAACGAGGACCATAATTATTACAAAAAACTTAAAGAGAGAGTTAGAATGGGCGAAATAACTCAAGTTCTTGCAGATAATGATAAGACTAAAGATGCCCTTATCAGTTACATTGGCATAAATGGTGTGGAACTCATCGATATGAACGAGGAACCTTTTGTTATGCAAGAAGATGACATAATTCTTTTGTGTAGTGATGGACTTTTCAAAAGTTTAAGTGAAGAAGCCATTGTAATGATAATCAATGAATTTCGCGAAAATATTTCAATAGCAGCTAAAATGCTGGTTTATACGGCTGTTGATAACCGACCATACGGTCAGGATAACACTACGGTTATAATTTTTAAATATAACAATAAAAAATAAAAGGAGATTTTATTATGAAATTAACAAGATGTGACAGAGGTCATTATTATGATGTGGAGAAGTTTGGTAAGTGCCCACAGTGTGGCACAGCGGATGACACTCCAACAATGGCAAAAACAGAAGAAGGCTGTGCTGAAACAGTTAGAGAAGTAACACTTGATAATGACTCTAAAACTGTAAGGAAATGGGTTAAAAATGGCGTTGAACCTGTTGTAGGTTGGCTCGTTTGCGTTGAAGGTGACGATTATGGTAAGGATTTCAGACTTCACGCTAGTCATAATTTTATAGGTAGAAATGATGATATGGATGTTAAATTGAAAGATGCTTCTGTATCTGGAAAAAAACACACAACAATCACATTTGATGTAAAATCAGGTAAATTCTTTATTTCAGCTGGTGAAAGTAAAGAACTCGCATATCTTAATGATAGTGTTGTACTGGAAAGTAAAGAAATCAAAGCTTATGACACTATTTCATTAGGTAACAGTAAACTTTTGTTTGTTCCTTTCTGTTCAGATACATTCAGCTGGGAAGAAAACAAATAAACAATCGATAATCAGAGAGAAGGAATAACAATGGTAGCAAAGAAAAGAAATATATTTATATATTTTTTGCTTAATTTTTTAACACTTGGTATTTATGGTTTAGTTGCACAGTCAAATATGGGTAATGAAGTTAATGCAATCTGTGATGATGACGGTAAACACAAAATGCATTATATGTTGGCATGGCTTTTAGGACTTGTAACTTTTGGTATTTATCCATTAGTCTGGAAAAAGCAACAGATGGATAGAATGGAAGATAATGCATATCGCTATGGAATTAAAATCAAGCATGACGGAACTCAGTATGTTCTTTGGTCTATTTTAGGCGGATTATTCTTGTGTGGCATCGGATTTATTGTAGCTGAAGTGTTTTATATTTCAAATATAAATAAATACGCTGAGGCTAATGAAGAAAAACCATTGAAATATGTACCTGAAGGACTTGAAAGAAACAAACTTATACAGTGGAAAGCTATGGGTGGTGGTAATACAATTACAGCCGGCACAATTCGCTTTATTAAAGGTGTTAATGCAGGTCAAGAAGCAACTGTTGAATTAGGCAGTGAAATTGTTCTTGGCAGAGATAAAACACAGTGTGCAATTGTTTTTCCTAATGAAATTACTACTATCAGCGGTAAGCACTTATCTGTAAAATTGAATAAAGATGCTACATATACCGTAGTTGATTATTCAACAAATGGTTCATTCCTTAAAGATGGCTCAAGACTTGAAAACGGTAAACCTACAATACTTTCAAAGGGAACAGAAATTTATCTTTGCCAAAATAAAGAGAATGCCTTTGTTCTTGCTTAACGCATGTTGACAACTGAGGAGATATTAGATGAGAGAACTAATCCAAAAAAAAACAAAATCAGCAAAGATTTTTCGGACCTGTTTAATTGTAGTTGCAATATTATGTATTCTTCTGTTTTTATTGGGACCGTATATTGGTGATGAAGAATTAATTTCCGTTATAATGTTTTATTTATTTTTTGCCTTGACAGTTTTTGTTTGTGTTTACCTTAAATCTTTTCATCCTTTTATGAAAAGCATTAAATGGTTACGCAAAAAGGGACTTGAACATATTGCTGATGATATTCCGTTAGCAAATACAACATTACCTAAGTCAAAAATCTATTGCGGAGCACAAGCGTTTTTTACTAAGAAATCCCGTGTAATCATCCCTTATGCAGAGGTTGCTTGGGTATATTACCATTCCTCAAGTGTTAACCGAATTTCTGTGCGTGAGTGTTTTGAGGTGTTTTGCCGAGACGGACAGCACTTCGTACTCAATGCCGATAAAAATGAACTTCAATGGCTGTTGGTAAATGTAATCTCAAAATTTTCTCCAAATTTAATCGTTGGTTACGGAAGACAGCAACAGCAAATGTACAATCGAATAAAAAATGACTACATTAAAGGTAAAGATAAAAAGTTAACGTAAAAACAATATTTTCTAAAAGGGGAATGAAAATATGGAAAATAAAAAACAACTTAAAACTTATCAATTGATTACGGCAATTGCTTCAACTCTTGTAACAATTGGATATTTTGGCTTATTCCATTTCAAATTTGATTATCTTTTCGGAGAAATTTCAGGCGGATTATTCAAATTGCTTGGATATGCTTTTGAAGCAATGGACCGACTTGGAGTAAGCTTCGGCGATATTCTTTCCGAAATATTTGATGATGAAACAGTAAGTGTGTTGGTAATTGTGTTGTTTGCAGCATATATAATACCGTTTGTTCTCAATCTTATTGCAGCAGTAAAAGGCTTTGTCGATTATGCTAAAAATCGTAATATGAAGGCTTGTCAAATTATTGTTTTGATTTCTAGTGCCTATACTGCATTGATGTGCGTAATTATGGCTATCGGAATGGCAGTTCTGCATCAGGAAGATGTAACAGTTGTAACGCTTGGCTGGGGTTACTATATTCAAGTGATTGCAGCTATTATAGCAATTGTATTTGCAATTATTTTACTTGTAAAATCACCAAAAGCAAGTGATGATATTCCAATTTCCGACACAGATGTTGGTCTTGTTGGTGTTTGCGGTATGTATGAAGGAGAAGAATTCTTTAATAATTCTGGCAGACCTATTGTAATCGGCAGAGATGCATTACAATGTGATGTGGTAATTTCGGAAAATGCTGAAAAGGTAAGTCGTAAGCATTGCACAGTTAACTTTGACTATAAGAACAATATGTATTTAGTAACAGACCATTCAAGTAATGGTACACACCTTGATAACGGTAAAAGACTTTTAAGAGAAGTTGAAACACCTGTTGAGTGTGGCACTGTAATAATACTTGGCGATGAAAAAAACGCATTTAGATTGAATTAGTATTAAATTAGTTATGACTTCCCGGATTTGTTCGGGAGGTCATATAACGCTTTTAGGGGAATGAAGAATATGGAACACAATTTTTGTATATCGTGCTTTAAGGCATTGAATAATAGTGAAAGATGTTCTCATTGTGGAAGAATACAGCAGGAAGAAAAACGAGTTCATCACGGTTTAAGCGTGGGAACTATGTTGAATAATAGATATTTAGTAGGAGAACAATTGGGTTTTGGCGGATTTGGCATTACTTATAAGGTTTTTGATACCCAATTGAATCAGATTCTTGCAATTAAAGAGTATTTTCCTAATACTATATCAACTCGTGTTCCTGGTACAAAAACATTAATTGTTCATAAAAAAGAAGAGTTTGAAAAAGGAAAAAATAATTTTATTAAAGAGGCAAAAATCACGGGTAAATTTTTCAATAACAAAAACATTGTAAAGGTGTTTGGTTATTTTGAAGAGAATAATACCGTTTATTATATAATGGAATACCTTGATGGTATTGATTTAAAGAATTTTATAAAACAAAATGGCGAATGTTTGGATACAGATACTGCAGTTGAAATCACTAACGGAATCCTTGACGGATTAAAAGATATTCATGATGCAGGTTTTATTCATCGTGATGTTACCCCTGACAATGTAATGCTTACAGTTGACGATAGAATTGTAATTTTTGATTTTGGTGCAGCAATACGCCCTAATGAAAGAGAAGTAAATGAAGAAATAGTTGTTAAAGTGGGATATTCTCCGATTGAACAATATCAAAGCAATTCCCCAATAGGCGAATATACAGATATGTATTCTTTAGGTGCAATGCTTTATAAAATGTTAACAGGGGCATTGCCGGAAGAATCTCTTGACAGAGCAGAAAAAGATATGCTTGAAGAACCGACGAAAATCAAGAATGATATTCCAAAGCATCTTAACAACTTGTGCTTGCGTGCAATGGCACTTGATAAAAATTTAAGAATAAAAAGTGTTAAAGATTTCAAAGCAGGACTTAACGGAAAAGTTTTTAGAACTCCTGATGAGGAGAAGAAAAACCGAAAATTAAAGACAGTTTTATCATCTGCAACAGTTGCGGTGGTAATGGCTTTGTGTATATGCTTAGGATTAGTGTTCAGAGGTGCTAACAGTGAAGTAAATCTGAATAAATACATAAAACAAAATACAACAGTAGAAATATGGATACCATATTCAACCAATGAAGAGCAAACAAAAGAACTCTATAATTCGGTATTTGATAATTTTCAAAAAGATTTAGATGAAAGTACAAGTAAGAAAAAACTTGAAACTGAAATAAATGTAGAGCTTGTATATGTTTCAGAATATAAGTATGCTGAATTGTTGCAAAAGGCCTATGAAAATGATGAAATGCCTGATGTTTACAGAACTGATTTGGCTAATAACGATTATGACAGAGCTGATTTGAAATGGGCTAAGAATAAACTTATCAAAGATAATTACGCATTAGGCAACGAAATTAACAACTATAAATATGAGTTGCCGATATCAGCCAATTGTGATGTTCTTTATGTTAACAGAAAGTTTGATAAGAACAACGAATTATATAATGCAAATAGTGTGGGTAGCCTTAATTCAGTAGCAAAAAATCTTATTAATGGAAAAGATATGACAACTATAGTTGTAAGTAACTCGTGTATGGCTGAAGCAAGAGTTGATGCTGAAAGAATCCACAAGGACCCTATGATTGTTTTTGTAGGCGAAAAAGCACTTGCTTATCTTGGTAAATTATCAGATTTGCCAATTATAAAATATGGTTATGAATCAAGCTTATTAACTGAAAAGACAGGGATTAACTGGCTTACAATGATGCCATATCCTGATTATAACTATAATTTTGCTCCTGCAGAAGTATGGGGCGTAAATGAAAATGATGATGATAGCCATCAATATGCATCCATGTATGTGTTGTCATATTTGTTGTCTGATAACGCACAAGAAATATTGTATATTGAGAATGAAAGTTATATGCCATTAAACAAGAGCATTCTTGATGTTTATGTCAATGAAACTCATAAAAATGATAATCTTGATTACTTGTTTGAAGTGAATTTTGAGGATTAAGGAGTGAAATAGATGGAATTTAATCGTTGTATGGGATGCATGGAAGAAATCTCACCTAATTTAGAGGTTTGTCCACATTGTGGTTATAAAAAAGGTACTCCTGCAAAAGAAATTTTTCATCTTGAGCCTGAGACAATACTTGCAGGTCGCTATGTAATTGGTAAATCTTTGGGTTCTGGTGGATTTGGAATTACATATATTGCTTGGGATATTGAAATGGAGAGAAAAGTTGCAATTAAGGAGTACTTGCCACACGATTTTGCAACACGTTTCCAAGGTCAGACTGTTGTATCAGTTTATGGCGGAGAAGCAACTGAACAATTTGATGCAGGACTTCATAGCTTTGTAGAGGAAGCAAAGGTTTTAGCTAAATTCCATTTTGCCGATGGTATAGTGCATATTTATGATAGTTTTATTGAAAATTCAACTGCATATATCATTATGGAGTATATTGATGGTGTTCAGTTAAAGAATATTGCAATCAAAGAAGGAAAACTCCCTTATGATAGAGCAGTGAGATACATTGTTACTGTGTTACGCGAATTGGATAAGGTGCATCAAAAGGGAATAATTCATCGTGATATAGCTCCTGATAATATAATGATAGATAAAAAAGGTAAGGTAAAACTTATTGACTTTGGTGCAGCTAAACACGCTACTACATTTCATTCTAAAAGTATGTCGGTTGTGCTTAAACCCGGATATTCACCTGAAGAGCAGTATCGTAGTCGTGGTAATCAAGGCCCATGGACTGATGTTTATGCAATTAGTGCTACGCTTTATCGCTTGATTACAGGTGTTGTTCCAATTGATGCACAGGAAAGAAAAAATTCTGAAAATGTTTTAAAAAAGCCATCAGAATTAGGTGTTGATATACCTGAAAACATCGAAATTGCCATTATGAATGGTATGAATATTTATGCAGAAAATCGTTATCAGAGTGCAAAAGAGTTTGCTGATGTTCTTGAGAACTTAGTGCCAGCAAAAGAAATTGTTGAAGTTATAGCAAAAGAAAAAGACGGCGGACTTTCAAAAAAAGTAAAGATAGGTATGCTTGCTGGAATAGGTGTAGCAGTTGCAATTCTAATTGCACTGCTTTCAACAGGCACATTAAAGAAAATTGCAGCTGACCGATTACCTAACGTAATTGAAATGTCTGTTGAACAAGCCGCAGAAACTCTTGAACCTTATGGCTATGTGTATTCAACAGATGAAACAGAGGCTGAAAACAAAATCAGAATTGAAGATACGGTTTATGATTTGGCAATACCTGAAAATATGATATTGTCACAGTCACCAAATGCAGGTTCAAAGGTTGATACCGATAAATATCCTGATGTATATCTTGTGCTTTCAGCAGGTGCAAGAGATGTTTACTTACCTGCAATAAGCTTTGTGGGAATGGAAAAAAGTGAAGTTGTTTCTCAAATTGAAGCTCTTGGGCTAATAGTTAATCTCACAGAATCAAGTAGTGACGAATTTGCTGCAGGATATGTATGTGCACAAGAATATGAACCTGAAACAAAACTTAAAGAAGGCGACAGTATTACAATTACTGTTTCAACAGGTAGTGAAGACAATACGAAAGAAACGGTAAAAGTACCTGATGTTGTAGGAAAAACACAGGCAAAAGCACAACAGATTTTATCTGATATAAAACTTTTTACAGCTATTGAAGAAGAATATAGTAATACTGTACCTGCAGGTTGTGTAATTTCACAAAATCCGTTTGCTGGTAGTGATGCAGTAACAAACGAGACGATTGTAACAATTGTAATTTCTAAAGGTTCAAAAGCAGATGAAACAACTCGCGTTCCTAGTGTTACAAACAGAAAGCAGAGTAATGCTGTAAATCTTCTTAAGTCTGCAAATCTTAATTATAAGGTTGAGTATGCATACAGTAACAATATTGCACAGGGAACTGTAATTTCTCAAAGCATAAAAGCAGATACAAAAGTAAAAGTAGGAACAACGGTTACAATTACTGTATCCAAAGGTGCAAAAAATGATTCTTCTGCCCAGAAAGAACAGGCAACTGAAAGAACAACTACAATCACTACAACTAACAACAAAATTGCCTTGCCTAATGTTGTAGGAATGACTGAAACTAATGCAAAATCAAATCTTAAAGGTTGTTCAGTTTTTGTAACTTATGGCTACTGTGACAGTGTTGCTAAAGGTAAAGTAATCAAACAGTCCCCATCATCAGGAACTAAGGTTAATTCGGGCTCAAAAGTCTCAATTATTGTTAGTATGGGTTCTAAAGAAAGTAATTATAGCTCTTGGACAACTACTAAACCTACAGGGAATGTGATTTCAGAACAAAAAACACAGTACCGTTCAAGAAGAATAAGTCAAACCAATGTGTATAGCGATTGGGTAACTCAAAAATCTACATCAACCAAGCCTGCCGAAAGCGATACGTTAAGAATTACTGGAACATGGAAACAATACCACTATTATCATTATTGCAATTATTACTATAACGGAGGTAACAATTGGAACGTAGACTCTATTCCCTATGGTTCAAAATCATATAGACACGATACCTATTTAAATCAAAAATTGCCTGCAATTAGTTTTCAGGACAAAGGCAATAAGCAGGCATATGGTGGCACAGGTGCTTCGGTAACAAGTGCTTGTGAATATAATTTTTATGTATGGTTTTATGCTGGTGAAACTACATTCTATAATTATCAGACTCGTACTTTAGTGTCGAGTGGTAAAGAGTATGGCAATTGGTCTTTATGGAGTGATACAAAGATTACTGAAAGCAGTACTTTGGATGTTGAAACACGCACAGTTTACCGTTCTTGTCCGAATTATAAAACTTATGACAAGAATGGAAATGTCATATCTTAAAAACAGGTGATATTATGAAAATATTCAAACTTATAATGGCAAACAAAATGGTTTCGCTGATTATAGTGTTTTCTTTATGTGGGTTAACATTGTTAAGTATTGCAACTGTAAAATTCGTTAAAATAGTTGGGAATAACGAAACTGTTCAGTCAACGACTGAAAGCACATCTAATCAAACTACTGAAACTACAACAGAATCAACAACTCAATCAATCACAACAACGACTGAAACTACTACAACTACGACTACCACAACAACAACCACAAAAGCACCTGACCCCCAGATTAACTCATCAAATGTAAAAACTATATTTCAACCGTTAATTTATCACTACACAAGTCTTGAACAAGGTAGTCATATCGCTATTGGCATTGATTATAATAAGAATTATTATGATGAGCTTGTGGAAATTGTTTGTGAACAAACTGACTGGACAGAAATGGGCATAATAAGTATTTATAAGTTTAAAAATGTTAAATCGGTTGCAGAAGTAAAAAGAATTTATAAAAAATATTTGTCCTCGGATATTGTTAATCAGGCAAAACTTGAAAACTCAAATTTGTTTAGTTATAATAACGAACTGTATTTGATTGAAGGTGCAAAAGGTAGTTTTGATTATGATGCATCCTCAATTACCTATAAAGGTAAGAAAGACGGTGGCTATGTAGTAGCAATTGACCAATTCTTAGGCAACGGAGCATATATTGGAACAGAATCCTTTTTAGTTAAATACATTGATGGCCGGTTCAAAATTGTTAAGAAGCTTGGTGAAGAACAGTTGCACCCAACCGAATACTATTCTCCCAATTATGACAGTGTAGTTCATGCGTGTTTTATAACAGAATAATTGAAATTAAGGACTTGTTCAAATTGAACAAGTCCTTTTAATATTACTAAATCAAAAAACTGCCGAAAAATGTAATAATTCGACTTTTATTGTGTCAAAAAATAGTGTAAAATAATTAAGTTGACTAAATCGAAAGAAGTGAATTTATGATAAATATTGCTGTTTGTGATGATAATCCTGTTTTCTTAAAAGACATTATTACTTTGATAGATAAAGTATATACTGATGAACATACAATTATTTCATTTTCTAACGCTCAAGCGTTGTTAAGCCACATTGAAGATTACAGCGAGAATTGTATTGATATAATTATAACGGATATTGAAATGCCGGGTATGAATGGGGTTAGTATGGCAAAAGCATTAAAACCGCTTTACCCAAGATTGCAGTTTATTTTTATTACAAATTATACAGATTATATACAGGATGTATTTTCAGTTGACCCTGTTTATTACATATTAAAGCCGGTTGACCCACAAAAACTTCTTGAAGCACTTGAAATGGCAGTTGCTGAAATTGATGCAGGCAACAGAAATGCTATCAATATTACAAGTAAGAAAAAAGTATTGAGAATCCGTTATGATGAAATTAAGTATGTGGAAAGTTATATGCGTACAATTCTTGTTCACGAAATTCGCAGAAATACAGAAATACTTATGAAACTTGATGATTTTCAAAAACAACTCCCATCCTTCTTTATTCGCACACACAAGAGCTATCTTGTGAATATGAATATGGTGCGTAGCATTTCAAATAATCGTATTGAACTTTTCAGTGGCGAAATTGTGCCCGTTGCAAAGGCGAAATTTCCTGAAATTAAGAGGACTATTTTGCATTATTTAGGAGAAAAATTATGATAGTTTTAGATATGTTTTGTTTATTTTCAAGTTCTTTATCAATAGGATATGCTTTTTCCAAGCCACTTACATCAAAACTAAATAGAGTATTGACTGTATTGTTGTATGCAGTTCCTTTAGTAACAATTAACTATCTTTTTAATTTTTCCAGCCTAGTCGAAATTTTGATTTCCGATTACAATACAAGAATGAATATAAAAATGATTGCCGTGCCGATATGCTGGATATTTTATTTTGTATTCTTATTCAAGGATTCTATAAAAAGAAAACTCTTTGTTTTTATCGTAATGGCGGTTAGTAATGCAGTTTGTGAAATGGTTTGTGCAATAGCATTTTCAAATATTTTTGATGTAACATCGGCAGAAGTGCGTGATTTAGGATTAAAAGAAAAAATCGTTTATTATCTTATTAGTATTATTGGTTATGCAATCTTCTCTTTTTTTGGATATCTGATTTGCAAAAAGAAAAAATTTAATGTACCTATACCTGTCGTAATTAACTTTGTTGCAATTATGTTAATAAATATATTAATTCTTTTGACTGCAATAAACAGTTATGCTCATACGAACAACACGTTTTCGCAATATAATTTGCTTGTTTCTCCAGTTCTTATTTTCTTATTGAGTATTTCACTATATAACGTAATGAAAAAACTTTCTGACCGTGAAATTTTGAAAGAAAAACTGTATTGGTCAGAAAATGTTAAAACACTTGAACTTGAATATTATAATAATCTTCAACAGAAAACAAACGAAGTTCGTAAAATTCGTCACGATTTTAAAGATAATATCGAAACTATAAATTTGCTTATATCTGAAAATACAGACGAAAGCATTGAGAAAGCAAAAGAAATGCTTGCAAGTCTTAATGATAATATAAGGTCATCAACGATTTCAGTATATGCTGACAATGTTGTTGTAAATGCAGTTGTAGGTGCAAAAGTAGAAGAAGCAAGTAGAGAAAATATACAAATTGATGTTAAGATAGACTTGCCACGAGAACTTGGCCTTGAAAGCATTGACTTAAATTGTGTTTTCTTAAATCTTCTGAACAATGCAATTGAAAGTTGTAAGAAATTGCCTGAAAATACGGAACGAAAAATTGTTCTTAAATCAGCAATTCAGGCAGAATATTTGCTTATAAAAACCGAAAATCCGTTTGTGGAAATCAATGTAGATAACAAAGGAAAAATAAAAACCACAAAAACTGATAAAAAAAATCACGGTTTTGGAATGACTTTGATAAATGATATCGCACAGAAATATAACGGCACATTTGAAACAACTGCGGAGAATAACCAATTTACTGCTGTTGTAAGTTTGAAGGTATAAGGTGAACAATATGCTATTAACAAGATGTCCGAATGGACATTATTATGACAAACACAAAACCAATACTTGCCCTGTTTGTAACGGAGATATTCCCCAAAGAGTGCATATAGAAAAATGCGAAAACGGACACTTCTATGACAAAAACAAATTTCAAAGTTGCCCACATTGTAAAAGTATGGAAACGGATGAAGACAAAACTTTTTATTGGTGGGATAATCAGTTAATGGATAAATCTCAAATAACTAAATTTAGTATTAGGTATGGAGATTTACCTATTAAACACATTGACTTTGATGGGATTGGTTTGAAAAAATATAACCGTATAAACGGAAGTCGTGATGGGTGGATGAATTTTCCGGACGAATTCTTTGATGAAAAAATATTTGGTCTTTATGATGAAAAAATTGATGAAATAAAGAGATTTATAACTTCAATTGATATTGAGAATTGGGAAACAGATGATTATATAATTAGTAATATAAAAGATAACCCTCCAGGTTTTTGTGTAAATGATTCGTTTTCTTGTGAGTTTGCCAACGGAACAAAATTTTATTGTGCTTACCCACCGAGAGAAGAGTTTAACAAGTTGATTGATTTTTTAGAAGAAATCAAGAACTTTAGATATATTGGTGGTAGTGGAATCAATTTCGAAACTCCAATATATTGGGAATTGGTAAAATCAAAAGTGATATCAGAAAAAATCACAATAAAAGAAGATGTATCTATAGGTGACATTGTGAAATTAAAAAGAACGGGTCAAATAGTAGAGATAGTAAAAAAGAACTTTACAGTTAAGTTTAACGGGCATTTAGAGACAGTAGAATTCGGTGGAAAGTTGATAAATTCAGATGATGAAGGTGTTCTATTATTTTCAAAAGCTGGAATAGAGAAGAAATATAGTAGCGATACGGTGCGGTTGTTTAAAAGAAACAAATTAAAATAATATAAAAATTCAAACTAAAGCCACTCAATCGAGTGGCTTTTTTATCTATAAACCGCAAATAAACCGCAAAGTGATTTTAGGCAAAAAAATAAAACCGCTGAAAACCTTGATAAATAAGGGATTTTCAACGATTTTATTTGGCGCAGAAGGAGAGACTCGAACTCTCGCACCGGTTTCCCGGCCTACGCCCTTAGCAGGGGCGCCTCGTCACCAACTTGAGTACTTCTGCAAGTGTAACGTGTTTAGCGTTATTTAATTAAAAAAGCGGGCTGTAAAAACTTACAACCCGCAGTGGCGGAGAGAGTGGGATTCGAACCCACGGTACGTTGCCGTACGACGGTTTTCAAGACCGTTCCGTTATAACCACTTCGGTATCTCTCCGTATTGGGCTTGTATATATTATCATAAAAGAAATATAATGTCAAGAACTTTTTTCAATGTTTTTCAAAATTTATGTCCATAAAATTACACATATTCAGGTTTACTTTTCATATATAAAATGATAAAATGTATTTATATTTGGAGGTGTGTTTATGGAAACAACATGGATTATATTTTTCCTTATGTTTTTAATCCTGTTTTTAGAAAAACGCAATAATATAGTTACTGTTGTCCGTAAGCACCTTCGTTCAAAAAAGGGGAATGTGAATATGACCGAAATGATTAAAAATTACATAGGAAAAGAATGTTTGATTTACACTTGCACATCAGGTTCAACTGTTACAGGCATAATTCGTTCATATAATGATGGTTGGATTGAAATTGAACAAAACGGACAACGCGATATTATGAATTGTGAGTACATTACAAGAATTCGTGAGTATCCACGAAACAAAAACGGAAAGAAAAAGAGTGTAATTGTAGATTAAGGGGAATTATTATGGACAAAAACAAACTTGCAAAAACTCCACCAATGGGGTGGAATAGTTGGGATTGCTACGGTGCAGCCGTTAATGAAGAACAGTTGCTTGGTAATGCAGAATATATGGCAAAATATCTAAAAGATTACGGTTGGCAATATGTAGTCTGCGATATTCAATGGTACGAGCCAAAAGCAAAGAATAACGATTACAATAATTTCGCAGAGCTTTGTATGGATGAGTATTCTCGCCTTATCCCAGCAGAAAATCGTTTTCCATCATCTGCAAATGGAATGGGATTTAAGCCTATTGCAGATAAAATTCACGCTATGGGACTTAAATTTGGTATTCATATTATGCGTGGTATTCCTCGTCAGGCAGTTCATCAGAATACTAAAATTTTAGGAAGTGACAAAACTGCCCGTCAGGTTGCTCATCATTTCTCTGTTTGTCCTTGGAATACTGATATGTACGGTATGTATACTTGCGATGGTGCACAGGCTTATTATGACAGTATTTTTGATATGTACGCAAAATGGGGCATTGACTTTGTTAAAGTAGATGACATCTGCGTTACAGAATTTCGCAAGTGGGACAACCCTTATTCAGCTCGTGAAGAAGTTGAAATGATTCGAAAGGCAATCGACAAAACAGGTCGCGATATCGTATTAAGCCTTTCTCCAGGACCTGCTGAGTTATCAGTAGCCGACCATTTATGCGAATACGCTAATATGTGGCGTCTTACAGGCGATTTCTGGGACTGGTGGGATAAACTTTACGAGATGTTCGATAAGTGCGAAAAATGGGCACCTTACGTTAAAGAGGGCTGTTGGCCTGATTGCGATATGTTACCATTAGGCAACATTTCAAGAAATGGTACTTGTCACGGACCACAAGACAGATACACCCAGTTTACAAAAGATGAACAAACTACACTTATGACATTGTGGTCAATTTTCCGTTCACCTTTAATGTTTGGTGGTGAAATGAGAAATAATGACGAGTGGACTCTCTCTCTTATGACTAACGAAGAAGTTCTTGATGTCAATCAGAATTCTCACGATGGTAAACAAGCGTATCGCGATGAAAACACGATTATCTGGACTGCAACTTCAAGTGACGAAAAACCACTTATTGCAGTATTTAATGTGTCAAATGAAGATGCAGAAACCACAGTTGATTTAGCAAAACTCAACTTAACAGGTGAGTACACACTACGTGATTTATGGGCAAAAACAGATGTTGAAACTGTAAAAGATAAATTTACTTGCACAGTAAATACCCACGGCGCAAAACTTTATAAACTTAAATGATGTAGGTTAGGGCTCGTTTTCACTCAACCACGTAGTGGCGGGCTTCCACGCCTGCATTGAATAATTTTCAATGAGGTAATAAAATGCTCAACATTATTACAGGTCGTACAGGTAGTGGCAAAACACGTTACATACGAAACCTTGCAACAGAAATTGCCAAGAATGAAAGTGGCAAAGTCATAATAATTGTACCTGACCAGTTTTCTTTTGAAACTGAAAGAGGTATGTTAGAATTATTAGGCAACGAAAAAATCAATAATATTGAGTTTTTAAGCTTTTCGCGTATTGCTGAAAGGCTTTTGCGTGATTATGGAAAAATCACTAAAAAGTCTGCTGATGACGCAACAAGAGCAGTACTTATGAGTATGGCGATTGAGTCATTGCAAGATAAACTTGTGTATTACAAAAAATATCAGAAAAATCCTTTGCTTATTAACGAACTTTTAAGTTTTAATAATGAACTTAAAACTTGTTGTATCACTATTGACCAACTTGCCGAAACTGCAGAAAAAGTAAAAAAACCTACTTTTGCAAAAAAACTTGATGAATTGTCAAATATATTTCAGTGTTATGATAGTCTTATAGCTAAGAATTTCCACGACGACTCACTTAACCTTGATTTGTTTGCAGATTTGCTTTACGAAGTGCCATATTTTAAAGGAAAAACTGTATTTGTTGATGCTTTTACTTGGTTTTCAGCACAAGAGCATAAAATACTTGAGCGCATTATCGCAACTGCAGATGATGTGTATATTACATTCTGTTGTGATACTGTACGCAATAATGGTGAGTATGAACTTTTCTATAACGCAATGTGCGAAATCAGAAAGCTTCGTGCTGCGGCAAATCGTGTTAATGTGAAAGTTGCACCTGAAAAGATTTTGTATGCCGATAAAGTATATAAAACAGATGCACTTAACTTTCTTGAAGAAAATATTTTTGATATTACTGATAAAGAATATGAAACAGATTGTGACTCAATCTCATTAGTGCCTTGTCGCAATAAAAATGACGAGTGTGATTTTGTAGCAGCAGAAATCAAGAGACTTGTCCGTGAAGAAAATTACAGATATCGTGATATTGCAGTTATTGAACGTACTCAGGATACATACAAAAAACAGTTAATGTCCTCATTCAGAAAATATGGTATTGACTGCTTCCCTGATAATCGTCAGCCAATCCTTGCCCAACCTTTAATGGCATTTATGTTGTCATTGTTTGATATTTTAACTGAGGGCTTTAACTCCGAATATGTTTTAAGATTTCTTAAAACCGGTCTTTACGGATTTACCATTGAAGAGATTTCTCTCATTGAAGATTATGTTCTTATGTGGAGAACAAAACAATCTGAATGGAAAAACGAATGGACAGGTAACCCTGAGGGCTTTGGTGTTGAATTTAATGAGTATTCACAACAAAAACTTAAAACTATAAATGACTTACGAGCAAGAATTGTAGGTCCTGTTATTGCGCTTAAAAATAAGATAACAGAAACAAATGGTGAAACTATTTCGCGTGAATTATTTGCGTTTTTAAGAAATGCAGGAGTTGATGATAACCTTAAAAATTTCACAACCCAATTACTTAATAGTGGTGAAGATGATTTAGCACTTGAGCAAGGCAAAATCTGGCGTATTCTTACTGAAATTCTTGATAGTCTTTGCTCAGCAACAGGAGAAAGTGCAATTACTCTCAAACGCTATCGTGAATTGTTTGAAATTATTGTATCAACAAAAGATATAGGTCAGATTCCAAATGGTGTTGATGAAGTAATTATAGGTAGTGCTGACAGAATTAAATCCACAGCACCAAAAGTTGTGTTTATAGTTGGTGCTAACGCAGGGGTATTCCCAGTAACTTCTTCAAGTGGTGCTATACTTAATGATACTGAACGCTGTGAACTTCAGTCAAATGGTGTTGATATAATTTCGAATCTCGCATATAACAGTGTTCTTGAAAAGTTTATTGCATATCGTGCTATGACTCTTGCAACCGACAAATTATATGTGTCATACAGTAGCGTTGATAGTAAATCAGAAGCCTTATCACCATCGGAATTAGTGCTTGAAATCAACAGACTTTATGATGACAAAGTTAGAATTAAAACACCTGATTCATTAAGTCTTATTGAAAGTCGTAAAACTGCATTTTCAGCCCTTGCAAGTGAGTCAGATAAAAATTCAATATTAGGCTCAACTCTACATGAGTACTTTGTAAATGATGGCTCACAAGAAGAGTTGAATATGCTTGAGAAATTAAGCAAAAAAGAATTTAAGATTAAGGATAGTAACCTTGCAACTGAGCTTTTCGGTAAGAGTATGTATATTTCTGCGTCAAAAACAGAGAAGTTCTATCTTTGTCCATTCAGCTATTTCTGTGAATATGGTATAAAAGCACAACCACGTCGCGAGGCACAAATGGACCCAGCACAAACCGGTACCCTTATTCATGAGGTCCTTGAAATATTCCTTAAAGAAAATCCAAAAGATAAATTTATTAAGTTTACAACAGACGAAGTCAAAGAAAAAGTCAATAAGATTATTGATAATTATGTTGACGAAAAACTTAGTGGTTACGATAATCAACCAAAATCCTTTAGACGCACAATGACACTTCTTAAAGAGCGTTCATTGAAACTTGTTATGCAGCTTATTGACGAGTTTTCAAACTGTGAGTTTGTACCTGTAAACTTTGAATTAAGCATAAATAATGATGGCGATATTCAACCATATCTTATTGATTTAGATAACGGTGGAACAGTTAAAATTATCGGTAAGGTTGACCGTGTTGATACTTACACTACACCTGACAATACCTTTGTGCGTATTGTTGACTATAAAACAGGTGGAAAAATATTCGATTTAGGCGAAGTGTTTGCAGGTCTTAATATGCAAATGCTTATATATCTTTTTGCAATCTGGCAGAATGGTGGGGATTTATATAGAAATCCTACACCGGCAGGTATTTTCTATTTTCAGGCAAAAACCTCAAGAGCAACAGAAGCGACAAAGGGTCTCAACAGACATTCTGACGAAACTGTTATCAATAAAAGCCTTAAAGATAAGTTCCGTATGAGTGGTATGGTGCTTAATAATATTGATGTAATTACTGCTATGGAAAAGAATGCAGAGGGCGTGTATATTCCTGCTGTAATCAATGACGATGGCTCTGTTTCTGGCAATGTTATTTCCCTTAAATCTATTGAAAGACTTAAGAATAAAGTAAATGAACTTATAAAACAAATGGCAAGCGATTTGCAAAGTGGTGTAATCCGTGCGTTACCTACTGAAGACGGTTGCAGATATTGTAACTATAAAGATGTTTGTCGACGAGAAAGCACTGACCCTGTAAGAGAATTTGACTCTCTTAATTTTCAGGATGCAGTTTCAATGTTGGGAGGTGACGATGATGAGCAGACAGTGGACTGATGCCCAACGCAAAGCAATAAATTCAAGAAACGGTAGTGTGCTTGTGTCTGCTGCTGCAGGTTCAGGTAAAACTGCTGTGCTTGTTGAACGCGTTATTCAGCGTATTATTGATAAAAACAATCCTACAAATGTTGAGAATATTCTTGTTGTAACTTATACGAAAGCAGCAGCAGGGGAAATGCTGGAAAGAATCTCCAAATCCCTTGACGAATTAATTAGAGAAAATCCAACAGATACATTTCTTAAAAGACAAAAAATGTTTTTGCCAAGTGCTAATATCTGCACTATTGACAGCTTTTGTAATAAGATTGTTAAAGACAACTGTCAACTTTTAAATGCTTCACCTGATTTTACAATGCTTGAACAGAATGAACTAAGTCTTCTCGAAAACGATATCGTCAACGAAGTTCTTGAAGAAGTTTATGGTGAAAATACTCCTGATTCAAACGCACTTCTCGAACTTTTCTCAAATGGTAAAAACGATATAAATCTCATAAGTTCAATTTTCAAAATATATAAGTTTTCTGTGTCATCTGCAAATCCTCATAAATGGATAG
Organism: uncultured Clostridia bacterium; assembly: GCA_937892525.1. Taxonomy (GTDB): domain Bacteria; phylum Bacillota; class Clostridia; order Oscillospirales; family Acutalibacteraceae; genus Fimenecus. Next base: position 11,783 of record CALAEV010000006.1, on the reverse strand, counting down.
AAGACCATTTTGCATATTATTTTGAAGATGTGCCTGTTGAACAGACTATCTGGGGTAAATACTGCCTTGAAAGAGTAAAATCAATTCTTGAATACATACTCACTAAGTGCGATAAAATACTTATTGACGCAGGTGACGATAACAAAGTCGGCGTTACTGCAAGAAACAGTATAATCGGTGCAGTTGCCAGTATGAAATATGCCCTTGATTTAATCAATAACGCTGGTAAGTGGGATGATATAAAGAATACTATTGATACCCTTAAAACTGAAAGTTTCGGAAGATTTGGTTCGGACGAAAAAGACGAATTATATTATGAAATTGTAGGAAGAACAAAAGCGCTTGACAAAGATTTTGCAAGTATAAAATCAATTATGACTTGCTATTCTGAAGATTTCAAAAAAGATATCCAGTATCTTCGTCCAATAATGTCTGCATTTAAAAGTTGTGTGCTTAAATTTGCAAGCCGACTAGAAGAAGTGAAAAAAGAAAAGAATGCCTATGATTATCCTGATATTCTTCACATGGCATTAGAACTTCTTGTTACTGAAAATCCTGACGGTACATATAGTAAAACGCCTCTTGCAACTGAAATGTCAGAAAAATATGACGAGATTTTAATTGACGAGTTTCAGGATACTAACGAAGCTCAAGACACTCTTTTCAATGCAATATCAAAAAATGGGTCAAACTTATTTATGGTAGGTGATGTGAAACAAAGTATTTATCGTTTCCGTCACGCTATGCCTGAAATCTTTATGGGATATAAAGACAGATATCCTGATTATGATGAAAACGCAGATAATTACCCTGCAAAAATTATGCTTGATAAAAATTTCCGTAGCCGACAAGGTATCGTTGAAGGTGTAAACTTCTTCTTTGATTTTCTTATGACTCGTAAGATGGGCGATATTGATTATAAAAACGGTGATGGATTAGTGTCCGGTGCAGAGTTTTCTGAAACTAATAATAAAGATGTTCACTTGCATATTGTTGAAGGCTTTAATTCACGAAAATCAAACTTTGACGCAGAAATTGCCTATGTTGGCAAAACCATAAAAGATCTTGTTGAAAGTGGCATGACCGTTGGCAATAAAGGTAAAGAAAGACCAATAAAATATAGTGACATTTGTATTCTTGCTCGTAAACTTAACAGTAAGGCAGAAAATATTGTAAGAGGACTTGCCGAAATGGGTGTGCCTGCTCATTTCGAAAAGAAAATGGGATTTTTTGATAACCCTGAAATTGTTACAATGATTTCACTTCTTAATGTTATTGATAATCCTGTTCAGGATGTGCCACTACTTTCAGTAATGCTTTCACCAATGTTTCCGTTTACTGAAGATGATTTAGCTCGAATGCGTTGTCAAAACAGAAAAGGTTCAATCTATGAATTGCTTAAAGAAAATTATGAAACTGATACCAGCGTAAAATATTTTCTTGATACAATTTATCAGCTTCGTATGTTATCTGTAACTCTCGGCGTTGGTGAGCTTATAAGACGCACTCTTGAAATAACATCTTACGACAGTGTTGTTGGTGCTATGGAAAAAGGTGAAAAGCACATTCTCAATCTTCAACTTTTAGTTGACTACGCCGAAAAGTTTGAGTCAAACGGTGGTCACGGATTATCAGGCTTTATCAGATATGTTGATAAGCTTCGTAAAAATCAGTTTGATTTAGATGAGTCAACTCTTATAAGCGAAAATGATGACGCAGTAAAGCTTATGACAATCCACGGTAGTAAAGGCCTTGAATATCCTGTTGTATTTGTTATGGATTGCACCGAAAGTTTTGGTGGTAGGGCAGGCGATAAAACTATTGTTGACAGAACAATGGGTATTGGTACAATCTGTTACGATAAAGAACGAAATATTGAGTTCAAAACTCAACCTTATGCAACAGTAAAACTTAAAAATCACCTTGAAGAATTAAGTGAAGAAGTACGAATTTATTATGTTGCAATGACAAGAGCAAGAGAAAAACTATATATAACAGGTAACCTTTATAAGCCTGAAAGTAAGGTTAAAGAAATATATGACAGATTTTACACAGGTGACGAACAAACTGATGTAGCATTATCTCTTGCAGGTAATTTCTTACAGTGGGCAACACTTACTGCAATTCAGCATCCGTCTGCGTACGAAATGCGTAAAGAATTAGGCATTATGAATTGCAATCCAAGAACAACTAACAGTAAAATTGACTTTGCAATTGTTCAAGCACCTGTATTTGAAGAAGTTAGTGAAATCGAAGAAACAGAAAAAGCACCGGTTGATAAGTCAATACTTGACACTATCAATAAAAAGGTAAATTACAAATATCCTTATGCAGATTTTGCAAGTATGCCTATAAAGTATTCTGCATCTCGTGTTGATGAAAACGCAGGTGTGCTTTATGTTGCAACTGAAAATCCTGCATTTATGGGTAAAGATGAGCTTACTCCGGCACAGCGTGGTACTCTTGCTCATAAATTCCTTGAAAAATGTGATTTCACTCTTGCAGAAGAAAGTGTTGAAAATGAAATCACAAGACTTAAAACTGAAGGTGTGTTTACTGAAAATGAGGCAGATGCTATAAACATCACTTCAATTAAAAATTTTATTGCCAGCGAGTTATTTACACGCATTAAATCTGCCGAAAAGTTTATCCGTGAAAAACAGTTCACTATGACTGCACCACTTTCATTTGTCCGTAAGGATTTACCAGATGGGGCAGAGGGCGAAAACGTAGTACTTCAAGGTATTATGGACGGTCTTATAATCAATGGTAATACAGGTGAAATTATAGATTATAAAACTGACAGAGTTGAAACACCTGATGAGCTTTGTGCCCATTATCGTGAACAAATGCGTGTTTATAAAACAGCTGCCGAGCAGTGCTTCGGACTAGAAAATGTAACTGTAACATTATATTCATTCAGCCTTTCAAAAGAAATTTCTGTAAAACTTTAAAAAAACACTTGATTTTTGTATTTTCTTGTGCTAAAATTACTAGGCTAATGAAAACAAGTACTGAAAGAGGTGACAATTGTCATGAAACAGGGACTCCATCCAGAGTATAAAACAGTAACAGTTAAATGTGCTTGCGGTGCAACATTTGAAACTCGCTCAACTAAAGATGATTTGAAAGTTGATATCTGCTCAAATTGCCACCCATTCTTCACAGGTAAACAGAAGCTTGTTGATACAGGCGGACGTGTTGACAGATTTAACAAGCGTTACAATCTCTCAAAATAAGTTAAATGACATCATGGTGGTACAAATATGTGCCACCTTTTGTTTTTTAGGTAGGTGAGAATTTTGCCAACAGAATACAGAACAATAAAAGAATTTAATAGTGATGAATATATTGTAAAGCGTTCGCGTTTTATAGGTTACGCAAAGCCTGTAACAACAGTAGAAGAAGCTAATAGTTTTATTGCAGAAATCAAGTCAAAGCATTGGGACGCAACTCATAATGTTTATGCTTACATACTTCGCGAGGGTGGAGTTAAAAGATATTCTGATGACGGTGAGCCACAGGGAACGGCAGGTGTGCCTGTTCTTGATGTGCTTGAAAAAGAAAACCTCGTTGATGTGTGCGTTGTTGTCACGCGTTATTTTGGTGGTATTCTTTTAGGTGGTGGCGGACTTGTTCGTGCATATTCTCACAGTGCAAAAATCGGTGTCGATAGTGCAAAAATTATCACTATGGCACATTGTCTTGATTTATCCGTAGAGTGTGATTACACATTTTATGGTAAATTAACTGATTTTTTATCTCGAGAAGAAACTGTAATTCTTGATACAGAATATACCGATAATGTTAAAGTTATTTTTAGAATAAAAAGTGAAAATAAAGAGAACATTCAGGCAAAAATTACCGATTTAAGTAATGGCAGAGTAGTTTCAACTGTAATTTCAGAAAATTTTTGCGAATTTTGAAATTTTTTTAGAAAAAAATAAAGGGATTTTGAAATTTTTGTCGTATATATAATTAGAAGGAAAAAGTGAGGTGTCAAAAATGACTGTAAGAGAAAAAATTGAACTGAATGAAAAAAATATGTTATCCGGCAAAGCCTGTCTTTCTGTAAATTCAAAAGGCAGAGTTCGTGAAGAAGAAAAATGTTCGTTGCGAACTGATTTTCAGCGTGACCGTGACCGAATAATCCATTCAAACTCATTCCGTCGATTAAAGCATAAAACACAGGTGTTTTTGTCACCGGAGGGCGACCATTACAGAACACGCCTTACTCATACTCTTGAAGTTTCACAAATTGCAAGAACAATCGCAAACGGTTTGTCATTAAATGGTGACCTTACTGAAGCTGTTGCTCTTGGCCATGATTTAGGTCATACTCCTTTTGGTCATGCAGGGGAGAGGGCACTTGATAAAGTTGTACCAGGTGGTTTTCGTCATTATGACCAGAGCTTAAGAGTTGTTGAAAGACTTGAAAAAGCAGGTAAAGGCTTGAATCTTACATACGAAGTGCGTGATGGTATTGTCTGCCATACAAAAGGTAAAGAGGCAGATACTTTAGAGGGTAGAATAGTAAAACTTGCCGATAAAATTGCTTACATAAATCACGATATTGACGATGCAGTCCGTGCAGGCGTTATGTGTGAAGAAGATATCCCTATTGAAATTCGAAAAGCATTAGGCTTTAAGAAATCTGCACGAATCAATACAATGGTACTTAATGTCGTAGAAAATAGTGTTGACGATATTGTTTTCTCACCTGATGTCAAACAACCTTTTGACGAACTACATTCATTTATGTTTGATAAGGTTTATACAAACCCTGTTTGCAAAGGCGAAGAAACAAAGGCGATGGATATTATTATCCGTCTTTATGACTGTTTTCTCCAGAACCCTGATAGAATACCAAAAGCGTATCATTATATAATTGATAGTGAGGGTGTTCACCGTGCAGTTGCCGATTATATTGCAGGTATGAGTGACCGTTATCTGTTAGCAGTATATAAAAATATATTTATCCCTGATTCTTGGGTGGATATAGGATTAGAGGAGGGGTAGTGTTGGCATTATCTGATGATTTTTTAATGGAACTTCGTAGCCGTGCCGATATTGAAACTACAATTTCCTCTTATGTGAATTTGAAAAGAGCAGGGCGTATAAGCAAAGGCCTTTGCCCATTTCACGGTGAAAAAACTGCATCGTTTACCGTTTATCCTGACACGCAATCTTATTATTGCTTTGGTTGTGGTAGTGGTGGCGATGTAATCACATTTATAAAAAATATTGAAAACCTTGATTATATTGATGCTGTCCGTTTTCTTGCCGATAAAAATGGTATGAATATGCCTGAAGAAAACTCTTATGATAACACAATGAATAAGCGCCGACTTCGTATGTTAGAGGCAAATCGTGAGGCTGCAAAGTTCTTCCATAATTGCCTTGGTAAACCGGAGGGTGCAGTAGGTTATAATTATTTTAAAAGCAGAGGACTTTCAGACGATACAATCCGTCGTTTCGGTTTGGGCTTTGCACCGGATAGTTTTCATGCTCTCACCAACTATATGTTGGACAAGGGCTATACAAAAGACGAACTTGTTTTTGCAAACCTTGCAAGACGCTCGCAGAAAAATGAAAATAACATTTACGACAATTTCCGTAATCGTGTAATATTTCCGATTATTGATGTCAAAGGTAATGTAATCGCATTTGGTGGGCGCGTTATGGATGACTCAAAACCCAAGTATCTTAATACTTCTGATACAATGGTTTATAAAAAGAGTCAGGGCGTGTTTGCCCTTAACCTTGCAAAGAAAAGTGGAAAAGACAGCCTTATATTGTGTGAGGGTTATATGGATGTTATAGCACTTCATCAGGCAGGCTTTACAAATGCAGTTGCAGGACTTGGCACAGCTCTTACAAGCGAACAAGCACAATTACTTTCGCGCTATGCGTCAGAAATTATGATTGCCTATGATGCAGATGAGGCAGGGCAAAAAGCTGCAACAAGAGCTTTGGGTATTTTTAAAAATACTCCTGCGCAAATTAAAGTGCTTCGTTTAAGTGGTGGCAAAGACCCTGACGAAATCCTTAAAAACTATGGTATAGAAAAAATGAAAGCCATAATTAACGGTGCTGCTAATGAAATTGAATTTGCATTACTTCGTGAACAGGCAAAATATGATTTAGCAAGTGATGACGGGAAACGTCAGTATTTGCAGGCTGCAATTAAAATTCTTGCAACAGTTGGTGCAATAGAACTTGATATTTATGCTTCACGACTTGCAAATGAACTTTCAGTTTCAAAAGATGTTATTGTAAGTGAGGCAAAGCGTCAGGCTAAAAGAAATGTAACAATAGAGCGTAAAAAAGAGTTTACAAAAATGCAGACACAGGGTGATGTGCTTGACAAACTTAACCCTCAAAGAAAATCTTTCTATGCTGCAGCAAAAGCCGAAGAAATGCTTATTACATTACTTATGGCAAACCCTGAGTTTTTAAGGGGTGTTGATGAAAAACTCTCTTATGAAGATTTTGTTACAGATTTTAACCGTAGAATATATAAATCAGTAACTGACAGACTTCGTGAAGGTAAACCGGCTGAAATTTCATTTTTGGCAGGGGATTTAACTGATGACGAAATCAGCGCAGTAGCAAAAATTCAAACAATTTCCCATACTCTGAAAAACACCTTTGAAGAGTGTGAGGATTGCATAAAAATTATTATCAACGAAAAGAATAAGAAAAGTATTAAAAGCGTGGCTGTGGAAGATATCAGCGATGATGAGTTTCTTAAATTCTTTAAGGACGATAATTAAAATCAAAGATGTGAAGGAGAAAAAACAATGGAAAATATTGATAAGAAAAGTGCTATAAAAGCCTTAGTTGAAAAAGGTAAGGCAGTAGGTAAACTTACAACTCAGGAAATCGACAATGCAATGCTCGAGCTTGATATTGATATTGAAGAGCTTGACAAACTTTATGAACTTATCGAGTCAAATAATATCGAACTTATTGACGACCTTGACGATATGGCACAGGACGCTATTACTGATGAAACAGATATGGCAAAAAGTGACGACGGTGGTTTAGGCGACAATAAGGCAGTTGCAATGGATGACCCTGTTCGTGTTTACCTTAAAGAAATCGGTCGCGTTCCACTTCTTACATCTGAAGAAGAAATTGAACTTTCAATCCGTATTTCTGATGGTGATGAAAAAGCAAAACAGCGTCTTGCTGAAGCAAACCTTCGTCTTGTTGTTAGTATTGCAAAGCGTTATGTTGGTCGTGGTATGCAGTTCCTTGATTTGATTCAGGAAGGTAACTTAGGCCTTATTAAGGCGGTTGATAAGTTTGACTATACAAAAGGCTTTAAGTTCTCAACTTATGCAACATGGTGGATTAGACAAGCTATTACTCGTGCTATTGCTGACCAGGCAAGAACAATCCGTATTCCTGTTCATATGGTTGAAACAATTAATAAGGTTAAAAAGACAAGTAGCCAGTTGCTTCATAAGAACGGTCACGACCCATCAGCAGAAGAAATTGCACAAGAACTTGATATGGCACCGGATAAGGTTCGCGAAATCCTTCGACTTGCACAGGAACCAGTTTCTCTTGAAACACCAATCGGTGAAGAAGAAGACAGTCACTTAGGCGACTTTATTCCTGATGATGAAGCATTGTCACCGGCAGATGCAGCATCAATTTCACTTCTTAAAGAGCAACTTGCAGAAGTACTTAAAACTCTCACACCTCGTGAAGAAAAAGTTCTCTCACTTCGTTACGGTCTTGAAGACGGACACCCAAGAACACTTGAAGAAGTAGGCAAAGAGTTTAATGTTACTCGTGAGCGTATTCGTCAGATTGAAGCAAAAGCACTTCGCAAACTTCGTCACCCAAGTCGTAGCAAAAAGCTCCGCGACTTCCTTGATTAATATATAAACTAAAGGACTGCATCTGCAGTCCTTTTTTTACAACTTCCCTTTATTTTTAACGTATTCTTTTGGCGTAATCCCATATTTCTTCTTGAAACACAAAATGAAATAACTTTCCGAGCAAAATCCCAAAGCATACGCCGTATCACTTATGCTTACATCTCTGTCAAGTAATTGCTTTGCAGAACTTAAACGCTTTTTCATTATATATTCAGTAATTGTCATACCAGTTGTTTTCTTAAATAGCTGTGATAAATAATCTTTAGAAAGACCACTTACATCTGCCAATTCGTTAAGGGTAATCTTTGAGTGTAAATTTAAATCAATAAACGATACGCACTTTCTAATAGGTGAGGGGTAACTGTGTTGAGTTTTAATTGCCTTAATTTTATTTGTGATACTGAAACTTGACTTTACAAGATAATTAAGTATTTCATCTTCGCTGTTAATCATATCAATATCACGTATGTATCTGTCGCTAAGATTGTATGCCTCCATTTCTGGTAATCCACCCTGAATGGCATATCGCGTAGCAATAGTAATACAACTTACTGCCCAGTATTTCATCTGTCTTAAACTGTTTTCAGATAGTTTTCCTGCAACAATACCATCGTTCATCAGTTTTTCAAGACAACTACCAAGTCTGTCTGTATCACCGTGCATAATACAAGAAAAAAACAGTATTTCAGTCTCGTATGAAGTGTGAGATTTCTTGTTCTCTCTTTCCCAGAATTCCATGTTCTCTTTTTCGTCAGGTAAAACTTCAATGCTTTTCAAATATTCCTTCATTTCAATCACCTGAAATAAGAATACCATTATTTTTTATATAATTACAACATTTTTCCTATATTTATATAATAATTCTGTTAATTTGTAAAAAAAGTATTGACAGTTGAACGTTCATTCAACTATAATATAAATAGTTGAATGATTACTCAACCGAAAGGAATAATATAATATGTCAAAAAATGAATTTATTTGTGATTGTAATATGGTGCATAAAGAAATGGTAGAGGATACACTCTCCAAAATGCCTGAAACCGACACACTCAACAAACTTGCAAATTTTTTCAAAATAATGGGAGATTCAACTCGCTGCAAGCTTCTTTTTGCACTTTTGCAAAATGAAATGTGCGTCTGCGATTTAGCAAATGTGCTTTCTATGACTAAATCTTCAATATCACATCAATTAAGTAAAATGAAAGATGTCGGACTTGTAAAGTTCCGTAAATCAGGCAAAACAGTATACTATTCTTTAGATGATGAGCATATTTCTGAAATCTTTGAAGTAGGAATTGAACATATCAATCATAAGCAGGTGACAAAATGAAAACAGAAAAGAATATCTTAATCGCATTTATACTCAACTTGTCATTTTCAGTATTTGAAATAATTGGCGGATTTTTCACAGGTAGTGTTGCAATTGTTTCTGACGCTGTCCACGATTTAGGCGATGCCACAAGTATAGGCATTTCATATTTCCTTGAAAAGAAAAGTAAAAAGCAACCTGATAATACGTACACATACGGCTATGCAAGATTTTCAGTAATGGGTAGTGTAATTACAACACTTATATTATTGTTTGGCTCAGTAATGGTTATTTACAACGCAGTTTTAAGAATAATCAACCCTGTCGAAATCAATTATAATGGTATGATTATATTTGCAATCGTAGGTGCACTTGTAAACTTTCTCGCTGCATACTTTACTAAAGACGGCGATTCTCTTAACCAAAAGGCAGTTAATCTTCATATGCTTGAAGATGTGCTCGGTTGGATTGTAGTCCTCATAGGTGCAATTATTATGAGATTTACCGATATAAGAATTATCGACCCACTTATGTCAATGGGCGTTGCTATATTTATATTTGTAAATGCACTTAAAAATCTTAAAGAAGTCCTTGATTTGTTTCTTGAAAAAATCCCTAATAATATTAGTATAGAAGAAATCAAAAATCATATTAAAGAAATTGATGGTGTGATAGATGTGCATCATATTCATATCTGGAGTATGGATGGTTACCTAAACTTTGCCACAATGCATATCGTAGCAAATGAAAATTCTCACGAAATCAAAGATAAAATCCGTGAAGAATTAAAAGAACATGGTATTGGTCACGCAACTCTCGAAATCGAAAGCCCAACTGACCATTGCCACGAAGAACATTGTCATATAGAAGAAAACCACCATTCAGGACATCACCACCATCACCACCATCATCACTAAAACTCAATATGCGTAGTGGCAGGCTTCCATGCCTGTATACGCTCCCTCATCGAGGGAGCTGTCAACCAAGTTGACTGAGGGAGGGGCGATGGGAGATAAATTGACAACCAAACCCAATTATGCTACACTGAACTTATAAAGGAGGTTTGAAAATGAAAAAATCTCACAAAATAATTATCACAACATTTGCAATTGTTTTAATTGTTGCAATTTTAATGTTCAGTTATCGTTATGGTGTAATAGCAAAAGCAAAAACAGGCTATCTGGTTTATGCTGATAACACTATCAATGTTATAGATTTGAAGAATACAACAAAAATAAAATACAATGTTGATGGCTATTATGATTTTAGTCTTATAGGTGAATACTACGGCGGAGATTTCTGTTGCCTTGCAATCAACAACGAAACGACTAAACAAGAAATCGTTCTTTTCAAAAATGGTGTTGTAGAAAAATCTTATTCTGTATCTGAACAAATAGTTTCTATATCTGCTTATAATGATAAAGTGTATTATCTTACTGAAGAAGGCAGATTAAACGGCAGTCTTTATTGTATATATGAAAATGAAACCGAAGTAATAGAAAGTAATGTTAAAACATTTACATTGAACAGTCTTGGTGAAATTGTGTATATTAAAGAAAAAGACGACAATGACAAACAATCAACCATTGAAAATGATTCAAATGATGAGTTGTACTATCTTGCAAATGGGAAGTCTATAAAGCTTGGTGAAGCATATAGTGCTTTATGGCTTAATGATAATGAGTTGTTGGTGGATGCCGAAAAGGTTGAAAAAACTTATAGAGATAATGGTGATTTATTAAGCACAACGCATATACCGGAAGATTATATAGTAAATGTAAAAAGTAATAAATGGATATATTCAGAAGATTTTATCGAAGTTCCTTTTATCGTAGATATTTCATCCGACAATAATAAGGCAATAACATTTATAACTAATGAAGGCTTTGATACACCATATTACGGTATTTATCATATAGAAAAGGATATTTGTGTTAAAAAAGCAATTTATGATGGTGTAAACAACGAAGATGTGTTCGGAGAAATGGGTTCAAACACTCTTTGGCTGGATGAAAACCCAATGGAATAATAGCAGGGGACGATATTTAATCGTCCCTATTTTTTATGCTCTTTTTTAATTATGAAATAAATATTTTGCATTGTAAAATACGCATTTCAAATCGACTTGTCAATTTGCACATAAAAATCACCAAAAACAGCACAATTTTATTGATTAAAAATACCAAATACGAAACACGCGGATTAGTTTACAAAAACACCCAAAAAATTTGAAAAAAGTTGTTGACTTTTGTCTTGCGTTTTGTTAATATATACGAGCGCCAAGAACAGAGGGCGAAACAAACCAAGTTCTGAAGCGAAAAACTGAACCTTGAAAATTAAACAACGACGAGATAAGTAAAAGGAACCCTGTAGTTTCTATGAGAGTATGAAAATACTTGATGGAAGTACAAGAAACAGTAATTCTGTGATAAACAGAATTTAAAAGAACGCAAAGCGTTTGAGTTAAGAAGTAAAGAGCTAAAAAGCACTTTAGAAAATGATTTCTACATCGAAAGATGTAAAGATACAATTTTTTAGAGAGTTTGATCCTGGCTCAGGACGAACGCTGGCGGCGTGCC
>CALAEV010000005.1 GCA_937892525.1 uncultured Clostridia bacterium | reverse complement strand
CATCCCATACAGACTGCCCTGTGCCGTAACGGTTATCAAAAAGATATTTACATTTTGCGTTGTTTACTGCAATCATAGGGAATTTAAGAGCCTTGTCCTTTGCCATTGAAACAAGACGGATAATGCCTGTTGTAGTTTCTTCACAACCACCCATAACTTTAGGTAAAAGCTCAGGGTATTCGTTATGAATAAGATTTACAAGGTCGCCACCGTCGTCAATAATTACGTCAGGACCTACCTTGATAACTTCGCGAAGATGTGACATATATTCTTCACTTGTAGCGTTATACCAAGCAAAAACATTGAGCCCATTGTGTGCAAGTGCTGCTGCAACATCGTCTTGTGTTGAAAGTGGGTTAGAGCCGGTAACATACATTTCTGCACCACCTGCTGCCAGCACTGTGCAAAGATATGCAGTTTTTGCTTCAAGGTGTATTGAAAGGGCAACTTTTAAATTTTTGAAAGGCTTTGTATCTATAAAATCCTTTTCAATGCTACGAAGAACAGGCATGTGTGTCTTTACCCAATCAATTTTACGTTGACCTGATTCATAAAGGGAAATATCACGAATTAAATTCATTTTTTTAACTCCATATATTATTGTATTATATAAAGTATATATTATCACAATAGATATAAAAAAGCAATTACAAAAAAGTTACGGTTATGTAAACAAATCGAAATATTGACAATAACTTTATTTTATGAGATAATAAACTACAATTAGAGATTTTTATGTGGAGGGATTATATATGAAATCTACACTTTTAAGAATATTTGCTGCTATGATGGCACTTGTTATGATGGTTTGTTGCTTCACAGCTTGTGGTGATAATACTGATGACCCTGAAATAACAAAACCAACTGATGTTCAAGGTCCTGATGTAACAGATGACCTTGTAGATTTTGATGGTGTTGAGTGGGATGACCCATCAACAACTACAACAACTACTACAACACAACCTTCAAAAGAGCCAACAACAAAGAAACCAACACCAAACACACCTGGCACAACAGCTGCGGCAGGAAACGGTGGCTCAACAATTACTAAAGAAGACTTGCAACAAGCACTTAAGGATGCAGGTTATGCTTATGATGAAGAACAACAGGTTTACTATTCAACCCTTTCTCCATGGCAGCGTCACTTCGGTTTTGGTGATATTTATGACGATGCAGCTGCTTATGCAAGCATGAAATATACAACTCTTAAAGCAGACTTTGAATACGATGGTCTTCTTTGGAGACTTCAGTGGTGGAAAGGTCAATACGGTATTCTTGAAGGTGCTGAATTGGGCGTTTATACAAAACACCCTGACTCAACATCAGATTTCTATGACTGTGCGTCAGACGAACAACTTCTTGATATGAGTTTTGACTATTATCGTACAGGTAAAGACTTCAAAAACAACAAGCGTCTTTTCTATCGTGAAGAGCAAGCTCACTGGTGGCTTACTGGATTTAAAGTAGGTGCAGTTGCAAACGGTAACTCAAGTGCAAGCGTTGTTGTTGCAACTCTTAAGGCTTATGACAGTGATATGGCAGACGGAATCGAATCAGGTCTTCGTCGTCTTACAGACAAAAACAACAATAAAGTTTCAGGCTTTGTAGAATATGGACCAAATGTACCAACAAAATGCTATGACTACTACATAAGAGAAGGCAACAATTTCACAGTTGTATGGCAAACAAAGGGCTACAAGAATCATACAGGTAGCGCAACAATCTAAACAATAAAAAATAATAAATCACCATAGATTTTTAACGAAATCTGTGGTGATTTTTAATTTCCAAAAATATTTTTTAATATATTTCAAAAAAATAGTTCATTACAGTTGAAAAACACTTGATTTTAGTGTAAAATATACAAACAGACTTTAATTTTTAATGTTTTTTATAAATTTTTTTGGAGGATTTGTATGAATTATAGCCTTACAAAGAAACAAGCAAAAGAACTTGTTGAATCAAAACTTTCTCATTTTATCGGCGTAAATCCCGACGAAGCTACAAATGAGCAATTCTATAAAGCAATTTCTCTTATTGTCCGTGATATGATGAGTCAGGGCAGAGCAGAATTCTCAAAGAAGGGTTCCGAAAAAGGAACAAAAAGAGTTTATTATCTCTGTATGGAATTCCTTATGGGTCGCTCACTTAAAAACAACCTTTACAACTTAAACCTTACAAAGACTTTTGAAAGCGTATTAAAAGATTACGGCATCAAAATTGACTCAATCTATGATTGTGAGCCTGACGCAGGTCTTGGTAACGGTGGTCTTGGCCGTCTTGCAGCTTGCTATCTTGATGGTCTTGCAACTCAAGGGTATGTTGCAAAGGGTTACACAATTCTTTATGAATATGGTATTTTCAAACAGAAACTTGTTGACGGTTGGCAGACAGAGCTTCCTGACTTCTGGCTTCCTGGTGGCGACGTGTGGCTTGTTCCTCACGAAGAAAGCGCAATCAACATTAACTTTGAGGGCGAAGTTCGTGACATTTGGGAAGACCACTACCACCATGTTGAAATTGAAAACCCAACAGTAATTCAAGCTGTACCTTATGATATGCATGTTGCAGGTAAAGATGGTAAAGGCGTTTCTGTTCTTCGTCTTTGGTCTGCAAAAGCACCTGGTCTTGATATGGCTCTTTTCAATCAGGGCGACTATATGCGTGCTATGGAAAGAAACGCTATGGCAGAGGTAATCAGTAAAGTTCTTTATCCTGCTGATAATCACCCTGAAGGCAAATCACTTCGTCTTCGTCAGCAGTATTTCCTTGTATCTGCTTCAATTCAAGATATCGTTCAGCACCACCTTCGCGAGTTCGGTACAATGGATAACTTTGCAGATAAAGTTGCAATTCACGTTAACGACACTCATCCAACAATGGCAATTCCTGAACTTATGAGAATTATGCTTGATGAATGTGGCTACGGCTGGGACGATGCTTGGAATATTGTTACAAATACAGTTGCATATACAAACCATACAGTTATGAAAGAGGCTCTTGAATGCTGGCCTGAAGACCTTTATAAACGTCTTATGCCAAGACTTTGGCAGATTACAAAGGAAATCGACAATCGTTTCCGTTCTTATGTATGGGAAAGCACACACGATGCTGACAAGGTTGAGCGTATGGCAATTATGTCAAATGGTGTTGTAAGAATGGCTAACCTTTGTGTTGCAGGTTCACACTGTGTAAACGGTGTTTCTGCACTTCACAGTGAAATTCTTAAAGACACTGTTTTCTCTGATTTCTATTCACTTACACCTGACAAATTCACAAATGTTACAAACGGTATTGCTCACAGACGTTGGCTTTGTCAGGCTAACCCAAGACTTACAAGTTTCCTTACTGAGACAATCGGCGACGGATTTGTAAAGAATGGCGATGCACTTCTCGATTTGAGAAAGTATAAAGATGATAAAGCAGTTCTTGACGAGCTCGGCAAAATTAAGCGTGCAAATAAAGAAGATTTTGCAAAGTATGTGCTTAAGCACAACGGTATCAAACTTGACCCTGATTCAATCTTTGATGTTCAGGTTAAGCGTTTGCACGAGTATAAGCGTCAGCAGTTAAATGCTCTTAATATTCTTTCACAGTACCTTGCAATTAAAGAAAATCCAAATGGCGAGTTTATTCCTCACACATACATTTTCGGTGCAAAAGCAGCTTCCGGCTACTTTATGGCAAAGAAGATTATCTCTTTCATCTGTGCACTTGCTGACGTAATCAACAACGACCCTGATGTTAAGGGCAGACTTAAAGTGGTCTATGTTGAAGATTACAATGTTACACTTGCTGAAAAACTTATGCCTGCTGCTGATATTTCAGAGCAGATTTCACTTGCAGGTACTGAGGCTTCAGGTACAGGTAATATGAAACTTATGCTTAACGGTGCTGTTACACTTGGCACAATGGACGGTGCTAACGTTGAGATTTACGAAGCAGTTGGCGACGAGAATATTTACATTTTCGGTATGAGCACTCCTGAAGTTGAACAACTTAAAAAGCGTGGCTATGACCCAACAATGTTCTACAACAACAATGCAGAACTTCATAAGATTCTTGATTTTGCAAATGCAAACGGAATTGGTGGTAAAATGTTCCACGAAGTAACAGCTTCAATTATTCATCACGACCCATATATGGCTCTTGCAGATTTTGAAGATTACAGAAATACTCAGCAGAGAATTTCAAAAGACTTCCTTGACCGTGATAACTGGAACAAGATGTCTCTTATGAATATCTCAGGTGCGGGTCGATTTGCAGCAGACCGTGCAATTAACGAATATGCAGCAAATATCTGGAATGCAAAATCAGCACTTAAAAAATAAACAACAACTAAAAAAACGAGAGACAGAGCAAATTGCCCTGTCTCTTTTTATTTAATAAACTTCAACAATTTATCTTTCTCATTCTCAACTTTTCCATCAATTACAGCGTTAAGGCATTTTTCTAATGTGTCGCCGATTTTTTTGCCTTTATACCCAAGTGCAATTAAGTCATTACCGTCAATTGCGAGATGTTTTATTGAAAAACATTCTTTTTCGTTGATAATTTCATTTACAATATCACGGGTTTGCTTGTAAAAATCTTCACCACGAAAATATTGGGGATTTTGTGCCGAGTTATCACAGTATTTGATTTCAATTAAATCGAAAATTAAATCACTACCGATTTGCGACATAATCTTTTTAAGTCGTTTACGGTCAGGTTTTGTCATATCGTTGACCATAATGGGTGAGTCGTGCATTCTTACGAGTGTTACAACTTTGTTCTTCGTATCATTATCAAAACGAAGTCTTGTCATGATTTTTTCGGTCATTTCTGCACTCTTTTTTGGATGGGAGTAATAATGTTGCTCACCTTTTTCGTCAAAATGTGCCACACTTGGTTTGCCAATATCGTGGAAGAAAAGTGCAAGACGGATTATAGGCTTTTCGCTACTTTTTTCAACTGCTTTAAGCGTGTGGGTGTAAACATCAAAACAATGATGACGGTTTTTCTGCTCAAACCCTACACAGTTACGAATTTCAGGAATAAACACGGTAACAACATCCGAAAACTCCTGCAAAACATTGTAAACGTTTTTGCCACAAATAAGTTTAGTGAATTCTTCACGAACGCGCTCTGCCGAAATATTTTTAAGGAAGTCTTTGCATTTGTGGATTGCTTTTTTAGTTTCTTTTTCAATAGTGAATCCCAAAACAGATGCGAATCGCATAGCACGAAGAATACGAAGAGCGTCTTCATTAAATCTTGTTTCTGCATCGCCAATACAACGGATTGTCTGGTTTTTTATGTCCTCAAGTCCACCTACAAGGTCGCAAAAACCTTTGTCGAAATCGTAGGCAATTCCATTCATTGTGAAATCACGGCGCACAACATCATCTGCCAACGACTTTGAAAAAGTTACGCTGTCAGGGTGGCGGTTGTCAGAGTAAGTGCCCTCACTTCTGTATGTGGTTATTTCAAGTGGCTCATTATTTATAAGCACCGTAACCGTACCGTGCTTAATGCCTGTTTCAATAACACGAAAATCCGAAAAAACCTGTTTGACTTCATATGGTGTAGCGTTTGTTGTAATGTCAATATCACCAATGGGTAGTTCCATTACAAAATCACGCACACTACCACCAATTAAAAACGCTTCAAATCCTTTTGATTTAAGAATTTCAATAGCAGTTTTTGATTCAGGCTTAAAGTTATTTGTTCTCGTCATTTAATGCTTTTTCTAACGCCAATGCCAACTGGTCAGGGCAAGATGTGTTTTTAAATCCACATTTCATACCTTTGAGCAATTCTATAACTTCTTGGGCAGGTCTGCCCTCAACAAGAGCGCCAATGCCTTTAAGGTTGCCATTACATCCACCGAAGAATGAAACGTTTTTAACTATTCCATTATCAAGTTCAAAATCAATCTGTCGTGAGCAAGTGCCACGAGTTTTATATGAATGTGTCATATTATTTTACCTCATAAATTTTATTTGCAAGTGTAACTAATTCTTCCATTGTAAGTGCTTCTGCACGAGCAGTAGGGGAAAGACCTGCATTTTCTATTGCAAGTGCAAGTTTGTCTTTTCCTATACCCATTCCACTTGAAACAGAGTTGAGAATTGTCTTTCTTCTCTGTGCAAAAGCAGATTTAATCATTTTGAAGAAAAGTTCCTCATCTTTTACATCGTAGTTACCTTTTTTAGTCAAATCAAGTCCAATTACGCAACTGTCAACCTTAGGACTTGGAAAGAATGACCCACGAGAAACATCAAAAAGTTTTTTTGCTTCTGCATAATAGTTTACTGCAACGGTAACTGCACCACTTTCTCTTGAGCCAACTCTTGCGCAAAGACGGTCGCCAGCCTCTTTCTGCACCATAACAATAATCTTATTAAATGGCAATTTTTCTTCTAAAAGTCGCATAATAACAGGGCTTGTGATATAGTAAGGGAGATTTGCACACACAAAAACTTCCATACCTTCAAAATGCTCTTTGATTATTTTTTGTAAGTCGATTTTAAGAATATCGCCGTTAATAAGTGTAAGATTATCATACCCTGCAAGTGTGTCTTCTAATACAGGAAAAAGACGAGTGTCAAGCTCAACGCACACAACTTTTTCACAGCGTTCAAGAAGTTCTTTCGTAAGAACACCTACGCCTGCACCGATTTCAAGCACACCTATAGGTTTGTCTGAGCTTTCTCGTACTGCCTCTGCCATTCTTGGACAAACAGTAGGGTTTACAAGAAAGTTCTGTCCTAATCCTTTTGAAAATGTAACTGAATGTTCGCCCATAACCTTTTTAATAACCGAAAGGTCAGTGAGCGTGTAATTTTTCTTATCTGACATATTTATCCTTTACCTTACCAAGTATTTTCATACCCTCTTGGATTTTTTCTTTTGATGGTGTTGAGAAGTTCATTCTGAAACAGTTTGTTTTCTCGTTATTTATCATAAATGCTGTGCCTGGTACTACTGCAACCTTATTTGCAATGCAATCTTTTACAAATTCCAGCATATCTATATTTTTGGGGAGTTCGCACCACACAAAAAGCCCACCCTCAGGACGAACATATTTAACAAAATCCCCTAATTCACTATCGATTAAATCGCACATAAGATTAAGTTTTTCACGATAGATTTCACGGATTTTTTGAATATGAGCATCAATATCATTTTCTGTCATCCACTTATGCACAAGCATTTGTGAAAATACAGGGGTATGAACGTCTGCTGCTTGCTTACCAACGGTCATTTTTGCGATAATAGGAGTTGGTGCAACAATGTAACCAACGCGAATACCAGGGGCAAGAAGTTTTGAGAATGAGCCTGCATAAATAACAATGCCGTCTTCGTCAAAACTCTTGATTGATGGCACTTCTTCGCCTGATACTCGTAAATCTCCATAAGGATTGTCTTCTAAAATGAGAAGTCCGTACTTTTTAGCAAGTTCATAAACTGCTTTACGCTTTGCAAGGCTCATTGTAGCGCCTGACGGATTCTGAAAATTAGGAATAGTATAAATAAATCTTGGATTTACTGCACTTTTAATTGCTTCTTCAAGCTTTTCAATGTTCATTCCGTCTGCTTCAACAGGAACACCTTGAAGTTTGCAACCGTATGAGCGAAAACAGTTAAGCGAGCCGATAAATGACGGACATTCACAAATTACGGTGTCACCAAAATCGCAAAGTGCTTTTGTGGCTAAATCCATAACCTGCTGAGCGCCTGAAGTTACAATAATCGAGTCAAAATCCTTACCGATATTATATTTTTCTTTTACAAAGTTTGTAAGAGTATCAATAAGAGGTTTGTAACCTTCAGTAACTCCGTATTGTAACGCAGTAATGGGGGCGTTTTCAAAAATTTCTGTTGAAATACGCTTAACCTCATCAATAGGAAAAGAAGCTTCGTCAGGGTTGCCTGCTGCAAAAGGAATAACCTGTGGGTCCTGAGTTGCTTTTAAGATTTCACGAATTGCAGATGGTTGCAATTCTGATATTCTTTTAGAAAAATAGTAGTCCATTTGTGTCACCTTCAAAACATATATAAGTAATTTTATCACAACATATAAATCATTTCAAGAGTGACTAAAATTATATGTTATATATTGCACAACTTACAAGAGTATGATAAAATTAATATGAAATAGTAAGGAGAGGAGGAAATCGGAATGTTCACAAACATTATTGCAGAGGTTACAAAAATCAAGAATATTGAGCAGAGCAAAATCAGCGAAGCGTATGAAGCAAAAAAGGCGAAGAACAGCGATAATCCTATTTATCGTGAAGTTGAAGCAGACAGAATACATACAAACTTTATCAGAATTATTCCTGCGTCTATCGCACTTTTGATTGTTGAAGTCTGTGGTATGCTTTGGGCATTGTGGTCAGATGTTAAGTTTGATTTCGGCACAGGATTTCTGATTTCCTGCTGTGTTTTCGCTTTTGTATCGGCGTGCTTTATTGTTGCCATTGAGTTTTTGCTTAAATACAAGAAAACCTCAAATTCCCAAATGAAAATTATTTATACTGCTTATTGGGTTTTATATACAATTGAAGCATTGTCGTTTTCCGTAATGGAGGCGATGGACAGACAAACAACAAACAACTATCTTGTTTTTGTTGTTCTTATTTCTGTAATACCGGTAATTACGCCATTTACAAAGAACCTTATGCTTATTGTGGCACTTTATATTGAGGCCTGTGCATTACTTTTTGCTATGGCTACACCAACAGATTTAATGCTGTGTTTCTTGATTACTGTGCTTGGCATGGGTTATTCGGTTATCCATTTCAATCATTATCTTTCAGTAAGTATTGCAAATAAAAAATTAGAGTTCTCTGCAAATGGTGACTTGCTTACAAGCTTTATGAACAGACGTGGACTTGAAAAGGCTGTGCCATCTCTTCGCAGCTTCTGTAAAAATAATGGTTACAATTTCTGTATGATTATGATGGATATTGACAACTTTAAGTCATATAACGACAGATACGGTCACCTTGAGGGCGATATTTGCCTTAAAGCTGTATCTGCTTGTATAAAAGAAAACTTTTCAAGACCAACCGATTTGTGTGTCCGTTACGGTGGTGAGGAATTTCTTGTGCTTACTGCACAACGTGATGTTGAAAAGTTGGTTGAGCACCTTGAAGATACACTTGAGCTTGTCAATGACATTGAGTTTGAGAACACTTTTGAATCAGTATCTGTCAGCGCAGGCCTTTATGTTGCAACTGAAGAAGATAAAGACACACCGATTGAAAGACTTGTTGAAAGAGCAGATAAACAACTCTACAATGCTAAAAAGCATGGTAAAAACTGTGTAAGCTATCTTAACGAGATTTATTAAAGATAAAAAATTAAGGCTATCTCAAATTGCGAGATAGCCTTTTTGTTTGTGGATTTTTATTGTTGTGGTGGCATACTGTTTTGCATAAGGGAACTCATCATTCCGCCACTTTTCTTTTTAGGTGGCTTGTATGCAGGTGGATTTTTCATAAGTTCTTTTGCTTTTTTACCTGCAGGTGATGCAAGGTATTTGTTAACTGCAACAAGAGTCTCATAGAAATCGTCGTCAGTAATGTGTTCGCGACATTTTTCGAGCAATTCCTTATCGTTATCAATCTCACCTAAAATTGTAACAACAACAAGGTCTTGAACATCGTTAGAACCATTTTCATAGATTTCGCTCAAAATTTTAAAGAGTTTCTTTAACTGCTGTGTGTCATGTGAACGGATTGTTCTCATAATACAAGCGTTACCGTGATTTACAAAGAAATCTTCACCAAGGAATTCGTCATATTTCTGGAAGTTCTCTTTGTAAGCATCTTTAAGTTCAGGGTAAAGAGTAGCGATTCTGCTTGCAAGAGTATTAGCATCATAAGCAGTACCATTTTTTGCAGCAGATTTTGAAATTGTCTGTGGAGCCTTCTTTGTAGCCTGTTTTGCCTTTTTACCGTGAGATGTTGCAACTGTGTCAATAATCTCGTTGCAAAGTGACTTAATATCGCGCTCTTCAAAAGAGTCAAGGTCAAGAAGATTTGACTCTGTCTTTACAAAATCACCATCTGGGAGTTTTTCCATAACATCAAGAAGATTGTCGTGGCTTAAAATACGAAGAGTAAGGTCACCTTTTTTGAATTCTGCAAAAGCAGTTTCATCTTCTTCTGTAACAGAAGTTAAAACCTCAAAACCGTTAGCAGCAAATTTTTCACTACAACCTTTTACGATAAGTTCAAGGGCTTCTTTTCTTTCAAGCATTTTTAATACCTCAAATCAAAAAATAATATATCTTGATAAGTATAACACATTTATTTCAGTTTGTCATTAAAAATTTGTGAATATTATAATTGATTACTTAAATATATTGTGATAAAATAAATATATCTATGACTATCAGTCAGTAGTGGAGTGAGAATTTATGAAAAATGCACTTATAATTTTTGGTGGAGTTTCATCTGAGCACAGCGTTTCTTGTGTTTCGGCAACGTCAGTAATCAGAAATATTCCAAAAGATAAATACAATGTTGTAATGCTTGGCATTTCAACTAAAGGTGAAATGTTTGTTTATGAGGGCGATTTTAACAACCTTAAAAATGACGGTTGGCTTCAAGATACATCAAAACTCAAAAAAACAGTAATTTCAACAGACCGTGCTGACCACGGAATTATTGTGTTCAACGAAAACGGTTATGAGAAAATACGAATTGACGTTTGCTTCCCTGTAATGCATGGAAAAAATGGTGAAGATGGCACAATGCAAGGACTTCTCACAATCGCAGGTATTCCTTATGTTGGTTGCAATACAATGGCATCTGCAGTTTGTATGGATAAAGCAATGACAAACGCAATTTGCGACATTAACGGAATAGCACAAGCAAAATGGAAATACATAACAAAATATGATTTTGAGCATCGCGGTAGAGAATTTGCAAGAGAGTGCGAAGATTATTTAGGACTTCCTGTATTTATCAAACCGGCAAACGCAGGCTCATCTGTTGGTGTTGTAAAAGCAAAAACTCTTGAAGAAATTCAGCGTGGACTCGATTATGCACTTCAATTTGACTCTCGCGTAGTTGTTGAAGAGGCAATTGAGGGCGCTGAGGTTGAGTGTGCAGTTATGGGTAATGATGAGCCATTCGCAGGTGCAGTAGGCGAAATTGAGCCTTGTAACGAATTTTACGATTTCGACGCAAAATATGAGTCAGATAGTGGACTTCACATTCCTGCAAGAATAGGCGAAGAAAAAATCAAAGAAGTGCAAGAAAAGGCAATTAAAGCATATAAGGCGTGGGGTTGTTCAGGTCTTGCTCGTGTAGATTTCTTTGTAAGATATTCTGACGGTGCAGTACTTCTTAATGAGCCAAACACACTTCCTGGCTTTACAAATATCAGTATGTACCCAATGCTTATGGATAAAGCAGGTATTCCATACGGCGACTTAATCGACAAACTCTGCACTTTTGCAATTGAAAAATGGGAAAAGGAATTTGAACAGTGAAAAAAGAAGCAGTAATCAGAATTGTAAGCATGCAACGCACCGAAAATGGTGATAATGCAGGTGAAATGTCGGTTACGGGTACTCTTACTTGTGAAAATGATAAAGCCGTAATTGAATATATTGAAAATAACGAAGAAACAGGCCCTGAAGAAACAACAATTACAGTTTTCCAGAATAATACTGTAAGCATTGTGCGAAAAGGTCAGTTTAGTTCTGAAATGATGGTTGAAAAAAATGTGCGTCACCACACATTTTACAGTACTCCTTATGGGGAACTTACAATGGGCATTTACGGAAATCAAGTTGAGTGGTCAAAGGACGATAAGGGTGGAGTTCTTAAAATGAAATATTCACTTGATTTTAACAACGGATTTGTATCAGAAAACACTATGAAAATATATATCGAAGAAAAATAAGGAGAAATAAGGATGTCTAAATTAGTAAAACAAGCGACAGACCAACTTCATACACTTATTGTTGACGCATTAGGCAAAGCGGTGGCAGAGGGTGAAATTCCGGCAGAAGCTATTCCAAGCTTTAACATTGAAATCCCGGCAAATCGTGATAACGGCGACTATTCATCAAATATCGCGTTTGTTTGTGCAAAGGTTTTTCGCCGTGCACCTAAAATGATTGCAGATTTAGTTGCAAAATACATCCAGCTTGATGGGACATATTTTGCAGATTGCTCAGTAGCAGGCGCGGGCTTTGTTAACTTTACACTTTCAAAGGATTTCTATGCAGATATTCTTCAAGATGTTAAAACTCTCGGCAAAGATTACGGCAGAAGCGACTACGGCAACGGCAAAAAAATCAATGTTGAATTTGTTTCTGCTAACCCAACAGGACCAATGCACATGGGCAATGCTCGTGGTGGCGCGTTAGGCGATTGCCTTGCAGCAGTGCTTGATATGGCTGGTTATGAGGTTGAGCGTGAATTTTATATTAATGACGCAGGTAACCAGATTGAAAAATTCGGTCTTTCACTTGATATTCGTTATCAGCAGATTTTCAAAGGCGAAGATGCAGTAGAATTGCCTGAGGATAGTTACCACGGCGAAGATATTAAAGAGCGCGCACAACAGTTTGCCGATGTTTATGGCGACGAATATATAACTAAGAGCGAAGATGAAAGAAGAAAAGCACTTGTTGAGTTTGCTCTTCCTAAAAATATCGACAATATGAAAGCCAATATGGCAAAATATCGTATTGAATATGACACTTGGTTTAAGGAGAGTCAGCTTCACGATAGTGGCGCTGTTAAAGAGGTTATTGACTACCTTACAAATAAAGGTCTTACTTACGAAAAAGACGGCGCTGTTTGGTATAACAATATTAAAGTACAAACAGAAATGCTCACTCGTCAGGGCAAATCACAAGAAGATATTGAAAAATTAGACCTTAAAGACGATGTTCTTATTCGTCAAAACGGTAACCCAACATATTTTGCTGCTGATATTGCTTACCATAAGAATAAACTTGTTACTCGTGGTTTTGATAAGGCGATTGATGTTTGGGGTGCTGACCACCACGGCCACGTTGCTCGTATGAAAGGTGTGCTTGAAGCACTTGACCTTGATGCTGACCGTCTTGACGTTATCTTAATGCAACTTGTTCGTCTTACGCGCGACGGCGAAGTTGTAAGAATGTCAAAAAGAACAGGTAAAGCAATTACACTTGTTGACTTGCTTGAAGATATTCCTGTTGATGCAGTTCGTTTCCTTTTCAATATGCGTGAACCTGGCTCACAAATGGATTTTGACCTTGATTTAGCAGTTGAGCAGTCATCACAAAATCCGGTTTATTACTGTCAGTATGCAAATGCTCGTATTCACAGTATTCTCCGTAAGGTTGAGGCAGACGGCGTAACAGTTCGTGATTGCACAAAGGACGAATTGAAGCTTCTCACAGCACCTGAAGAAATCGAGCTTATTCGTCATCTTGCATCACTTACAGACGAAATTGTAAACTCTGCGAAGAACTATGACCCTGCAAAGATTACTCGTTATTGTATCGACCTTGCAACATTGTTCCATAAGTTCTATAACGCTTGCCGTGTAACAGTAGAAGACGAATCACTTATGCAAGCTCGTTTGTATCTCAGTAATTGTGTAATGAGTGTTATTACTAACATTCTTGAGATGTTTAGAATTTCAACACCAGAATCAATGTAAGTGCAAAACGCAAAGCGCAAAGCGCAAAATGAAATTTCAAATACAAAACAATGTAGGGGACGCTGACTGCAGCGTCCCATTTTTATTGACAATTTAAGTTTGAAATGATATATTTGAATTGAGAAATTTTAGTAGGAGGGTTAGGCGTGATAGAATTTAATGGAATTTTGACAGGAAACGCAAAAAAGTATTACATGAAAAGGAATATTAAATTTTGGAGAAAGTTCACTTTGTTAGGTGCATTAATCGTGCCTGTACCACTTGCAATTTTCTCTATTGTAAAACATATATCAATATTATTTTATATAAGTTGCATAGTTGCTTTTTTGTGCTATTTTGCACCATGTGTTATCAAATTTGTTAAAGGGGCTATGCCAGAAAAAATTTGCATTGACGGAGAAACTATATCTTGTGATATAGGTGGTCAATTAGAAAGTATATTTTTAGAAGATATTAAAGAAATTCACGATTATGGCGATTTTTATTCTTTTATGTTTACTAATGGACAATATACACCACATTTTGTTTGTCAAAAAGATTTATTAGCAAAGGGAACAATAGAGGATTTTGAAACTCTATTCGAAGGTAAAATAATAAAAGTGAATTGATGGTTTTATCTTTTCTCTCCCTCCGTCAAAATCAAAGATTTTGCCACCTCCCTCTGACGAGGGAGGTTTTTGTTTATATTCATAAAATTAAAAATAATATATGAATTTTTTATCGCAGGTATTGTATAATATCTGCGATTTTGTTATACTATAATAGATTAACTATGTATTGAACACATTATA
This sequence comes from uncultured Clostridia bacterium, assembly GCA_937892525.1. Classification (GTDB taxonomy): domain Bacteria; phylum Bacillota; class Clostridia; order Oscillospirales; family Acutalibacteraceae; genus Fimenecus. The sequence goes on along the minus strand of CALAEV010000005.1, from coordinate 83,546 downwards.
TAAATATTTGAAAATGGGAGATGTAGAAATGCTTTTTGCACAGGACATCGGTATCGATTTGGGTACTGCCAACACAATTGTATATCTTAAGGGAAAGGGTATTGTTCTTCGTGAGCCGTCAGTTGTGGCTGTAAACGAAAAAACCGACCCACCATCAGTTGTTGCCGTTGGTAACGAAGCTAAAGATATGATTGGCAGAACACCTGGCTCAATCACAGCAGTTAAGCCATTAAAAGATGGTGTTATTGTCGATTCAGAAATCACATCAGATATGCTTAAAGAGTTTATTAAAAAGGTTATTAAACGCTCACCTTTTAGTCGAGCAAGAGTACTTATTTGTGTGCCATCAGGCATTACAGAGGTTGAAAGAAAGGCCGTTCACGACGCTGCTCGTGATGCAGGTGCAAAATATGCTTCTCTTATTCACAAGCCACTTGCTGCTGCAATGGGGGTAGGACTTCCTGTAACTGAGGCAGTAGGTAGTATGATTGTTGATATAGGTGGTGGTACAACTGAGGTTGCAGTTGTTTCATACCGTGATATTGTTACTGCAAAGTCAAGCCGTATTGCAGGCGACGATTTTGACGAAGCAATTATTGAATACATACGTAAAAAGCACAATGTTCTCATAGGTGAGCGCACAGCAGAAGATATCAAAATTAAAATCGGCTCTGCTATGAGTTATGACGGCGAGGGTGCTATGGATGTTCGTGGACGAAACCTTGTTGACGGACTTCCAAAGAATGTTGAAATCACATCTGAAGATGTGCGCGAGGCGTTGGCTGAGCCTGTTTCACAAATTCTTGAAACAATCCGTTCAACTCTTGAAAAAACTCCACCTGAACTTCTTGCTGATATTGTTGACAACGGAATTATGCTCACAGGTGGTGGCGCATTACTTCGTGGAATTGATACACTTATTTCACAAGAAACAAAAATCCCTGTTCACGTTGCAGTTGACCCAATGGATTGTGTTGCTGCAGGTATGGGAATATGCTTAGAAAAGGGTAACATCTAAAATGAACAATTTTTTCAAAAGTACAACATTTAAAGTTCTGCTTGCAGTTGCAATAGTTCTTGTCTGTGCAACTGTTCTTGCTACTGTTGTAGGTGGCAAAACATCTCCACTTACAAATGTGGTTGATTTTATAACTTCACCATTACAGAATGTAGCATCATATTTTTCAGAAAAATTAGATGGTGTTACAGGTGGATTTATTTCGTCTGACGCTTACCGTGACCGAGTAGCAGAACTTGAACAACAGGTTGCCGATTATCAGGCACAACTTGTTGATTACGAAAAAACTAAAAAGCAACTTGAGTCCTATGAGGAATTCCTTGACGTTCGTGAAAAAAATCCTGATTACACTTGGGTTTATTCAACAGTTATCGGTCGTGATTCTGCTGATATGTTTGGTTCATTCACAATCAACAAGGGCTCAAACGATGGAATCAAAGTAAACGACGCAGTTATTTACAGCGAATATCTTGTAGGCGTTGTAACTGAAGTAAATCCAACTTCAGCAGTTGTTCGTTCAGTGTTTGACCCATCAATTCATGTGGCTGCTTATGAAATAAGAACAGGTGAGTTAGGTTACACAAATGCAACTTATGATATGGCAGTAAACGGTGCTTGCACACTTGCGTCCCTTGACCGTAACACTGCAATCTCAAAGGGTGGTATTGTAGCAACCTCAGGTACAGGTGGTATTTTCCCTAAAGACCTTATCATCGGCACAGTTTCAACTGTTAAGCAGAGCGAAACAGACCTTTCATCTTACGCAGTTATCGAGCCACCAATTAATTCAAAAGATATTCACGATTGTTTTGTAATTACAGATTTTAGTGAAGAATAAAGGAATAAAAAATGACAGTTCAGACCAAAACAAAGCTTAAAAGATACGCAGTATATGGCATTATAATTCTTTTGGCACATATTTTTCAGAACATACTGACAATCTTTCCTGAGATTGCATCGGTCCGACCTGTTTTACTTATTTCCGTTGCCTTGTGTATCGCTATGTTTGAAGGCGAAGTGGTTGGTGCTGTTGCAGGGCTTCTTTCAGGTGCCTTGTGGGATACCGTTACAGTTACGGCTGACGGTTACAATGCACTTTATCTTATGGTTGCTTGTGCTGCGTGTGGTGTGTTACTTCGTATTTTTATGCGCAACAACATTATCACATATATAATGATGAATGTAAGTTTCACAATGCTTTACTTTTTAAGTTATGTACTGTTTTTCATTACTGCTCGTGGTATTGACGGTGGTGCAGGAATGTTGTTGCGATATTACTTGCCAATGGGTATTTATTCTCTTGTGCTTACACCATTTTGGTATGTGATTATTCGTGCAGTAAACAGAAAATTCTCATATAACTACACAGAATACTAATATTAAAGACTTATAAACTTTTGAAAGGACGGTGAAAAGAATGAGAAATACATATAGTTACAAAATCCGTGCAACTGCATTTGTAGTTGCAATATTACTTGTTATTTCAATCTTTATTGCTGACCTTTTCAGAATACAGGTTATAAATGCAGATGAGTACGCATCGAAAAACATTTATCTTTCATCTGCAACAACAAAAATTGACGCTTTGCGTGGTGAAATTCTTGATACAAACGGTACACCACTCGTTTACAACGAAAGTTCAAACACTGTGTATATTGATGCGTCGTATTTCCCTAAATTATCAAAAATAGAAGAGAGAAATGAAATAATTTTATCTCTTATCACTCTTTTTGACCAAAAAGGTGTTGAGTACAACTCAACTTTACCAATTGAACTTGAAGGCACTAAAATCGTCTTTACTGAAAATAACAAAAATGATAAAAACAAGCTTTTTGCAAAAGATTATCTCAACTTAAACCGTTACGCAACTCCACAAAATGTGTTTGATGCACTTTGTGAGTACTATTCACTCCACAATATGTCAGTTGCAGATGCGATTAAGGTTGCATCTGTGCATTTTGCAATGGTTAAGGCAGATTTTTCAAAAAACAATCCATTTACTATTGCTGAAAATGTGCCTGATGAGGTAATTTTGATAATCAAAGAACAAAGCAGATTTTATAGGGGTATTGAAACACGAATTGACACCGAGCGCGCATACTATGACGGTACAATCGCGCCACACATTATCGGCTATTACGATTATCTTAATGCAGAAGAATACGCATCTGTAACCGAAAAATATAAAGAGTCAATTAAAGACGAAAACCTTACAGAAGAAGAAATTGAAACTTTAGGGCTACGTTCATATAAAATGACCGATAAAATCGGCAAATTCGGTATTGAAAGTGCTCTTGAAAATGAACTTCGTGGCACTCGTGGTGTTGCTACAACAGTAACCAATGCAGATGGCACAAAAAATACAACTGTTACAACTGCACCGGTTAATGGAAACAATGTAATCCTCACAATTGACGGCGATTTCCAGAAAAAAGTGCAGGATATTCTCAAATCAAAAATTAACAGTACAAAAGAAATACAGAATGTTACCAGTGCAGGCAGTATTGTTGTTATGGATGTAAACGATTTCTCAATTCTTGCTTGTGCAACATATCCGTCTTACGATTTGGAAACATATAAAAAAGACTACTCAAAACTTAATTCCGATAAATCTGCACCACTCTGGAATAGAGCACTCCGTAGCACTTATGCTCCAGGTTCAACAATGAAGCCTATTGTAGGCTTTGCAGGTCTTGAAGAAGGCGTTATAAAAGCCGACACAAAAATTTTGTGCACAAGAGTATATAACTTTTTCAAGGATATGAAGTTCTATTGTTTTAATGTAAGCAACCACGCCGGTAGTGAAATGACTCTTGACTCGGCGCTTAAATATTCCTGCAATATTTATTTCTATGATGTGGGCAGACAACTTGGTATTAACAAATTAAACGAATATTTTAACAAGTTTGGTCTTGGTAATGAAACAGGTATTGAGCTTACAGAGGCTACTGGCGTTGTGCCAAGTATTGAACATCGCGAAGCGTTAGGTGGTACATGGTACCCAGGTGATACTGTTCAGGCAGCTATTGGTCAATCTGACCACCTTTACACACCAATTCAGCTTTGTTCTTATATATCAACACTTGCAAATGGTGGTACAAGATATAAAGCACACTTTGTTGAAAGTATAAAATCAGCAGATTATTCCGAAACTCTTTATCAGGCAGAGCCTGAGGTGTTAGGCACCGTTGGTGGCTCAAAATCATCTTATGACGCAGTTAAAAAAGGTATGATTTCAATGGCAAACACCTACAAATCTCTTCGTGAAGCAGATTATCAGGTGGCTGCCAAAACAGGTACTGCCGACGCAAAGAAAAAGGTAAATGGTGTAACAGTTGCATATACAAACGGTTTCTTTGTTTCATATGCACCTGCTGACAACCCACAAATTGCCGTTGTAATTGCAATTGAAAATGTTAAATCAGCAGGTCTTCCAAACTATGCAAAAGAAGTATATGACGCATATTTCAGCAGAAATTCAGATATAACTAACTCACAACAGAGTGGTAACATATTGAGTTAAAAGAAATTTTCAACAAATAATATTCTTATAAAAAACACTTGATTTTTAAAAAGTCTTGTGTTATACTACTAAGGCTATCTCTGTGTTCTCGGGTGATTGAGCAAGCCCAAAGGGCGTTCACCTGCTTTCATCTGGGGCATTTGAGCATAAATATTTTTTAATGAGGTGAAATGACAATGACACAGGCAGAAAAACAGGCTATTATGGCTGAATACGCTGCACACGAAGGCGACACAGGTTCTCCTGAAGTTCAAATCGCAGTTCTCACAAAGAGAATCAACGACCTTACAGAGCATCTTAAGGTTAACAAGAAGGACCACCACTCACGTCGCGGTCTTCTTAAGATGGTTGGTCGCAGAAGAAATCTTCTCGCATACCTTCAGAAGAAAGATATCGAAAGATACCGTGCAATCGTTGCAAAACTTGGTCTTCGTAAGTAATCAAAACTCTTTAAGGCAGATAAGAAAACTCTTATCTGCCTTAAACTGCATTTAAAGGTAGTTAAAAACGGGGCGAAATCCCAAGCTTTAGTGATAAATAGAGTTTTCAAGAAATTGAAGATTGTATTTATTGCTAAACAGATTTTTGCCCCGAAAAAATAAGAATTTTATGTAAAAGAAAAGAGGTAAAAATTATGTTTTTCAAGAATTTCAAAGTTTGGGAAACTGAACTTGCAGGCAGAAAACTCACTCTTGAAACAGGCAAAATGGCAGGTCTTGCAAACGCTGCAATTCTTGCTCGTTACGGCGAAACAGAAGTTCTTTGTACAGTTACTGCTTCTGCAAAACCAAGAGAAGGTGTAGATTTCTTCCCACTTTCAGTTGACTATGAAGAAAAAATGTACTCAGTAGGTCGTATTCCTGGTTCATTCCAGAGAAGAGAAGGCAGAGCAAGTGAAAAGGCAATCCTTACATCACGTTGCATTGACAGACCTATCCGTCCACTTTTCCCAAAAGACCTTAGAAATGACTGTTCAGTTGTTGCAACTGTAATGTCAGTTGACCTTGATTGTTCTCCTGAAATTACAGCTATGATTGGTGTTTCTGCAGCAATCGCAATTTCTGATATTCCTTGGGATGGCCCTATTTCAGGCGTAAATGTTGGTCTTGTTGACGGTAAAATCGTAATCAACCCAAATCTCGAAGAAAGAGCAAAGTCAGACCTTGTTTTGACAGTTGCTTCTACTGCTGACCTTGTTGCTATGATTGAAGCAGGTGCAAACGAAATCGATGACGACACAATGTTTGATGCTATTATGGCAGGTCACGCTGAAAACCAGAAAATTGTTAAATTCATTCAGGGTATCGTAGATGAAGTTGGTAAGCCAAAATTCGCTTATGAATCTTCAGACCCAGACCCAGAAATTATGGCAGAAATCGAAGCATTCTGCATTGAAGATGTTAAAAAGGCTCTTGATACTGACGACAAACTTGTTCGTGATGAAGCACTTCTTCCAATCTATGAAGCAGTTCACGAAAAGTTTGACGAAAGATTTGAAGGTAACGAAGGCAAACTTGACGAGATTATGTATCTTGTTCAGAAACACGTTGTTCGTGCTTGGCTTAAAGACGAACACAAGCGCGTTGACGGTCGTGGTATTGACGACATTCGTCCTCTTAATGCAGAGGTTGACTTAATTACTCGCGCTCACGGTTCAGGTATGTTTACTCGTGGCCAGACACAGGTTCTTTCAATCGCAACTCTTGGACCTATGGGCGATGCACAGCTTCTTGACGGTCTTGATGAGCAGACAGAAAAGAGATATATTCACCACTACAACTTCCCATCATATTCAGTTGGCGAAACAAAGCCATCTCGTGGACCAGGTCGTCGTGAAATCGGACATGGTGCTCTTGCAGAAAAAGCTCTTGTTCCTGTTCTTCCATCAGTTGACGAATTTCCATATGCAATCCGCGTAGTTTCAGAAGTTCTTTCATCAAACGGCTCAACTTCACAGGGCTCAATTTGTGGTTCAACTCTTGCTCTTATGGCAGCAGGTGTTCCAATTAAAGCTCCTGTTGCAGGTATCTCTTGTGGTCTTATCACAGGCGACCAAGGCGTTTATGGCGACTTTATGACAATGGTTGACATTCAGGGTCTTGAAGACTTCTATGGCGATATGGACTTCAAAGTTGCAGGTACAAAGAACGGTATCACAGCAATTCAGATGGACCTTAAAGTACACGGTCTTACACCTGAAATCATTAAAGAAGCATTTGCAAAAACACACAAAGCAAGAAACTATATTCTTGACGAAATTATGCTTCCTTGCATTTCTGAGCCAAGAGCAGAACTTTCAAAATATGCTCCAAAGATGCTCTCAACAAAGATTGACCCTGAAAAAATCGGCGATGTTATCGGTAAACAGGGTAAAGTTATCCAGAAGATTCAGGCAGATTGTGAAGTTAAGATTGACATTGAAGAAGATGGTCGCGTATTTATTTCAGGTATCGACATTGACAATGCAAAACGCGCTTTGACAATTGTTGAACTTATTGCAAAAGACCCAGAAATCGGCGCAATCTACAACGGTGTTGTAACTCGTCTTATGAGTTTCGGTGCATTCGTTGAAATCGCTCCTGGTAAAGAAGGTCTTGTTCACATCAGCCGTCTTGATGTTAAGCGTACAGAAAAGGTTGAAGATGTTGTTAACGTAGGCGATACAGTACTTGTAAAGGTACTTGAAATTGATGACCAAGGCAGACTTAACCTTTCTCGTCGTGATGCTCTCATTGAAGTTAAAGGACTTGTTCCTGAAAACGACATTGATGAAGAACCAAAAAAGCGTGACAACAACCGTCGTTTCAACAGAAGAAGAAACAACGACTAATGTTAAACAATAAGTAAAGGCTATCGCAATTGCGATAGCCTTATTTTTGTGCAAATTTGAGTTTGTTGGTGCGATATGTTACTAATATGGGTCGGTCGTAGGGGCGGATATTATCCGCCCGTTCTAAAGTGTATGGTTAATTCAATGCGGGCGGATGGTATCCGCCCCTACGAAAACACCCCTACAAACTCCAATTTGTCGATGTGGTTATTTATTCTGCATATTTACATCATACTGTGGCTCAGGTTCAGGTTTGCGTCTTTTAATTCGTTTCTTGCGTTTAGAAACTGCAGTAAGAATTATGCCCACACCAACAAAGCCTAAACCAATAAATACAGGAATATAATCGGAAATAGATTTATCATTGTTTGGTTTATCTGTTGGTTCGTCTTGCTTTTCAGTAGTTGATTTTTCAGGTTCTGCGTTTGTTTGTGCTATAACTGAACTTATAATCATCTTAAGTGAATCTGCGCTGTAATCTGCATATAAGTCAGGTGCACCTGTTGGGGTTGCTCGGTGGTCATATTTTTCTGTATAAGAATATGCAATATCTAAAAGCAACTGTTCGCTATTTTTAAGTCCTGCAATTTCAAGACCTATTCCTGCACCTGAAGAGTGATAACCGATTGGAATTGAGATTTCAGGTAATGATGCAGATGGTGACAATGCACGGCAGTTGTTAAGAAATACTTGACTCCAAGCATTCCAATATTTGCCGTTTTCATCTGTACCAGATTTAAGTGGAGTTGAAAGGTATGATGGAAAAATTACTGCATCAAGACCATTTTCGTTGACAATACGCTCAAATTCATCATAAAGAGCCTGTTTGTTCAATTTTTGACCACTAACAAAAGTGCTATATGATAAATTCCACAGTTTTGGCATTGAAACGGTTATGATTTCTGCGCCACAATCTTCAAGTTCTTTTATAGCGTTCTGAAAAGCAGTTGAAACCTCATTATCAATATGCTTGTCCGTTCTTGCAGAAACATCAAACTTTGTTGCAATAGCGTTCCGTTCTTCATCTGTACCTGTAATTGTGGCAGATGTTGTAGAATAAGAAAGTTCTTTAAGAACACCAATTTTTAAGCCCTCAAGAGCATTTTTATCAAGATTTTCGGTGTATTTATACTGACCGTTTGTAAGCACATCCATCATAATTGCCTGGTCATAAACGCTTCTCGTGATTGCCCCTGCAACATCTCGCGTGCTGTTAAGAGTAGTGCAACCTGTACGGTCAACAAGGTCAAAGGTAGGGCGTAAAGATACGCATCCGTTAAGTACAGCCGGTATTCTTAAAGATGAGTTTGTGTCTGTGCCAAGTCCTGCAACTGCAAAATTCAGTGAAACTGAAACAGCAGTACCACCTGACGAGCCACCTGATGCAAGAAGAGTATTGTATGCGTTTTTTGTTTGTCCTTTGATTTCGCTATATGAAATTCGCGCATCTTGTGCGTCGGTACTCATATTTGTTTTGCCAATGATTACTGCGCCTTGTTCTAAAAGGTAGTTTACAACAGTAGCATTACTGTCGGCGATTTTTGATTTTTCGTAGGTGTGTCCATTTGTGGTGTAAAGACCTTTAATATCTATATTATCTTTCACAACAACAGGAATACCAAAAAGAAGACCGTCATTTTCGCCTTTTTCGAGTTGTATATCTCTCTGCTTTGCAACTTCAATTGCATCGTCGCAAAGAGTAATAAAACAGTTGTATTTATCGTTATACTTTTCTATTCTTTCAAGGTAATATGCAGTCAGTTCTTCGCAAGTGATGATTTTTAAATCGATTGCCTCACGGATTGTGGCAATATCTGACTCATATAAAGCAGAAAGCACAGCGTTTTTATCTGTAATAACATTTTCTGCTGATACAGTAAAAAGTGAAGCCACAATTATAAGTATTGCCATAAAAAGTGAAAGAATTTTCTTCATAAATACACCTGCTTTCGTATTATATAATCATTATAATACTACTTTCGACAAAATGCAATTATTGGAAAAAGAAAAGCCCTTGTTTTCACAAGGGCGCAAAGGTGTAAAAAAGGGAGTTAATCGCCACAAGCACAGGCTGGTCTGTAACTGTCTTTCAAGCAACCCTCTTTTGGTGGGAAGAATTCATCAATTGGGAACTGAATTTTACGGAATGCGTCACAAGGATTATCTGTGTCGCAGTTGCACTCTTTACTTGGTATGCAGAAATCGTATGCAGGAATAAGCATCTGCACATCGCGTTCAAGCTGAACGATTGTGAAAATACCAAGAGTAACAGTAACGGCTTTTTCTGCATCTTTTTCATAAGATTCAAAATCACCCTCAAAGCAACGGCATACACATTTTGGAATTCGTGATGGCTTGCAGCAAGGGTCAATATGGCAACATTCGTGGACTTTGCGAAGCTTTGCGTCAAGGCAAATAGGGTCAACAGTTTGCACTTTTGCTCTTGGATTTGTGCTTACCATATCAAGTTGTTGGTCAATATCGCCACAAGCAAATTCAGATGAAAATACTTTTACATTACCCTCTGAGCCGTAAAGAATACATTTCTTTGAGAATGTTGCAAGACCCTCAATCGTTGTAGGCGCGTTTGTGTGACCACAGAAAACATCAAGGCACACTTTGAAATAATAGGTAATATCAACTGAGTAAAAACCACGGTTAAATGGAACTCTTTCAACTTCAATAAAGGCGTTAAGTACTTCAGCACCACGGCAACGGACATTTGTTGCACGGTCAACCACGCATTGAGCAGAGTCGGTAAAATAAACTCTTAAATCTTCAAGACAATCTTTGTCAGCACAAGAGTCATAAACTCTGTTAGTGTCAATGCATACAGCTTCTTTAATTTTTGATGGTACATTACAGTTTTTGTTTTCTGACATCAGTATTCCTCCTAAATAATATTGTCAACTGACAGTACCATTGTATGTGGAATATTGGTAAGTGTTACAAAATAAGTTTTGCTCAACAAATTATAGTTTGTCGGTGCGATATGTTACTAATATGGGGCGGTCGTAGGGGCGGATATTATCCGCCCGCATTGAATTAACCATACACTTTAGAACGGGCGGATAATATTCGCACTTACGAACTCAAACTTGACATTTTCAATAAAACAGTTGTTAAAGTGAAAAAAATATGCTAAAATATACTGATTAAACTTTTCTACAGTGAGAAGGGTATTTATGGCAGTATTAAAAGATGTAAAAAGAATAGTTGTAAAGGTTGGTACATCAACACTTACATACTCAACAGGCAAGACAAATATCAGAAGAATGCACAAGCTTGTAAGCGTGCTTTCAGATATTGTAAATTCAGGTATTGAAGTAGCACTTGTTACAAGTGGTGCTATTGGTGTTGGCGTTGGCAAATTAGGTCTTAAAGAGAAGCCTGCCGATACAGCAGGCAAGCAGGCAGCAGCAACAATAGGTCAATGCGAATTGATGTTTATGTATGACAAACTTTTCGGTGAATATGGTCATACTGTTGGTCAGTTGCTTATAACAAAAAGCGACGTTGAAAACGACGAAAGAAGAACTAATCTTGTAAACACATTCAACAAGTTGTTTGAGTTTGGTGCAATTCCTGTTATTAACGAAAATGATAGCGTAGCAGTTGAAGAAATCGTTTATGGCGATAACGACTCACTTTCTGCAATCGTTGCAAAGCTTGTAAATGCAGATGCGCTTATTATTCTTACAGACATTGATGGACTTTATGACGCAAATCCTAACGAGAATGAAGATGCAAAGCTTATTCCTGTCGTTACAGAAATCAATGAAGATTTGTATGCAATCGCAGGTGGTCGTGGTTCAACTCTTGGCACAGGTGGAATGGTTACAAAGCTTCATGCAGCAGAAATTACAATGAGTGCAGGAATTGACACAATAGTTATGAATGGTGAAAATCCAACTGAAATTTATAAAGCACTTGATGGCAAACAAGTAGGTACTTTCTTTAAGGGGAAATAATTATGCTTACTGAAATCGGTAAAAGAGTAAAAAACGCGTCAGCAGAAATTGCAGTTGCATCTACTGACGATAAAAATAGAATATTAAAGGCTATTGCAGACGCACTTCGTGAGAATTGCGACGAAATCTTAAAGGCAAATGAAAAAGACCTTGGAAATGGTAGAAACAATGGTATGTCAGAGGCACTTCTTGACCGTCTTATGTTAAATAAAGATAGAGTTGAGGGCATGGCACAGGGCGTTGAGGGTGTAATAAGTCTTCCTGACCCTGTTGGTGAAGTGCTTTGGGAAACAGAGCGACCAAACGGCCTTAAAATCCAAAGAGTAAGCTCGCCACTTGGTGTTGTCGGCATTATTTATGAGGCTCGTCCTAATGTTACAAGTGACGCAGCAGCCCTTGCAATAAAATCAGGTAATACTGCTATTCTTCGTGGTGGTAAAGAGGCATTCAACTCAAACTCTGCTATTATGGATATTATGCGTAACGCAGTTGAAAAAGCAGAGTTTAATCCTGATATTATTGAGCTTGTACGTGACACATCAAGAGAAAGTTCAACTGCACTTATGCGTATGAACGACTATGTTGATGTGCTTATTCCTCGTGGTAGTGCAAAGCTTATTAATGCAGTTGTGCAGAATTCAACGGTGCCTGTAATTGAAACAGGCGCCGGAAACTGTCATATTTACGTTGACGAGTTTGCAGATATTGATATGGCAGCAGAAATTGTATTTAACGCAAAAACTCAAAGAATTTCAGTTTGTAATACTGCTGAAAGTCTTCTTATACATAAAAATATTGCCGAGTTTGCACTTATTGCAATCAAGGCAAAGTTAGATGAGAAAAATGTTATTCTTTATGGCGATGAAGTTGCTTGTGAAATTTGTCCTGATATTGAAAAGGCAACAGATGACGATTGGGCAACAGAATATCTTGACTATAAAATGTCAGTAAAGATTGTTTCTTCATTAGAAGAGGCAACAGAGCATATAAGAAAATACTCAACAGGACATAGTGAAAGTATTATTACTGAAAATACAGAAAATGCAGAAAAGTTTATGAATACCGTTGATTCTTCTGCAGTTTACCACAACGCAAGCACTCGTTTTACCGATGGTGGCGAGTTTGGATTTGGTGCAGAAATCGGTATTTCAACACAAAAACTTCACGCTCGTGGCCCATTGGGACTTCCACAGCTTAACTCATTCAAATATAAAATTTATGGTAACGGTCAGGTAAGGTGATTTTTATGGCAGAAACAACAAACAAAAAGCATAAAGGCACTCACAAACTTGCATTTCCAATTGGTTGTATTATCATATTGCTTGCTGCAATCGGTCTTGTAACTGTTGTAATATCTGCAGTAAATGGTATAGATACTGCAATCGACAAATCAAAGCATTATGAGGAGTACGAAAAAATTCTTACACCTGTTGTGCTTATTGACCCTGATACTTTTGATGATATTACAAAGGCAGATATGAGTCAGCTTCTTGAAATTTCAATCTGGTCACTTCTTAAGAGTGATATTGACCCTGATACCTTTGAAAGCACAGAAAATGGACTTTCAATTCCAAAATCTGCAGTTGAAGAACAGTTTGTTGAACTTTTTGGCACAGAAATTACACCTGTTCATGCAACAATTGACGGTTATGGTCTTGAATTCCCTTATGATGCAAAAACAGAGTGTTATACAGTACCACTTACAGGTGTTACACCTATATACACGCCAAAAGTTGTTGACAAATCAACGTCATCTGATACAGTAGTGCTTACAGTTGCTTGTCTTGCAGGTGATGCGTGGGAGCAGGGCGAAAACGGTGATATGATTGCACCTACACCTGATAAATACGTTAAGATTACACTTCGTGAGAAAGATGAAAATCTTTATATTTCTGCAATTCAGAGTACAACTACACCTGAAGTTGCAACAACAGAGCAAACTACTGAAACAACTACCGAAAGCAAAGAACTTATTGACCAAGCAGACGTAGTTGCAAAAGAATCAACAACTACTGCAGAAGAAAGTTCAACAGAAACTGAATCATCAACTGCAGCAGCATAAAAATATATCAGTCCACTTAAAGCATACGGCTATTTTGAAAAGCAACGCTTACTGCATACTGTAAAAAGTGGTTGTCTTAATATATCCTATGTATTTTTGACGGACAAGTGACAAAATATTAAAACAAACATATTTAGCGAGGTACATTTATGCTTCAATTTGAAGAATTAAAACTCCGACTTATTGCACACGAGGAAGAACTTTCTAACTTGGCAGAGGCATTAGGTCTTGAAAAAATGAAAAGTGAAATTGCTTCTTTAGAAGAGCAACAGGCTGCTGAGGGGTTCTGGGATGATATTCAGAACTCACAAAAGGTTTTACAGCGTACAAGTATGCTCAAAAATAAGGTTGAGGCTTACGAAAGACTTAAAACTGACTATGAAGATGCTCTTGTTATGATAGAACTTGCCGACGAAGAAGAGGACGAAAGCCTTGTTGACGAATGCACACAGGGTGTAGATAAGTTTGAAAGAGACCTTGATTCACAGACTCTTGCAACGCTTCTTACAGGCGAATACGACTCTAAAAACGCAATTCTTACATTCCACGCAGGCGCAGGTGGTACAGAGGCTCAGGACTGGGCTCAAATGCTTTTCAGAATGTATAACCGTTGGGGTGAACGTCACGGCTACAAAGTGTCAACTCTTGACTATCTTGATGGCGATGAAGCAGGACTTAAATCTGCGTGTATTCTTATTGAGGGTGAAAATGCTTACGGCTTCATGAAGAGTGAGGCAGGTATTCACCGACTTGTCCGTGTTTCTCCATTTGACTCATCAGGCAGACGCCACACATCTTTCGCATCTTTAGAAGTTATGCCTGAAATCGACGAAAATGTAAATGTAGAAATCAACCCAGATGATATTGAAATGGCAGTTTACCGTGCAAGTGGTGCAGGTGGACAGAAGGTTAACAAAACTTCATCTGCCGTTCGTCTTACACATAAGCCAACCGGTATAGTGGTTTCTTGTCAGGTTGAACGTAGCCAGCATCAGAATCGTGAGGTTGCTATGACAATGCTCAAATCAAAACTTATTGAGATTAAAGAGCGCGAGCATCTTGCAAAGATTGAAGATATTAAAGGCGACCACAAAGAAATTGCGTGGGGTAGCCAGATTCGTTCTTATGTGTTTATGCCATACACACTTGCAAAAGACCACAGAACATCTTTTGAAAACGGTAACATAAACGCAGTTATGGATGGCGACCTTGACGGATTTATCAATGCCTACCTTAAAATGCAGTCACAAAAGAATTTAGAAAACAATTAAAATATAAAAAATAAGGCTCGGTGAAAACCGAGCCTTTGATTTTTACTTTTAATTTAGTTGTGTTTTCTTGCTGCTTCTTTCATCGCTTTTTCTTTTTCTTCGCTTTTGTTAACAATAAGAACTGCAATTGACCATACAAGAATACCAAGCATTGCGAACATAACACCGAAGAAAGCGGTATCAAGTGTAAAGACCTTTACTTCACCTAAGAAACCAATAATTGCAGATGCGATAATTCCATCCATATTAAGAACCTGTGCAAGTGTAACTTCACCTGAAAGAAGTGGGTTTGCAAAGAACCCAAAAGAAACATAAGCAGCTATGGTACTTAAAAATCCTGCACCTGAAAGAGCGATAATAACTTTTACTTTGTTTGAAAAAATTGCAAAACCAAGAATTACAAGCCCTAAAATCAACGCAATTGCTATAAATACAACAGCAACTATTATGGGTGTATACATCTCATTTTGTAAAATGGATGTTTTAAAATCAAAATCGTCATTTATAAAACTTGAAAACAAGTCAATCCAAGTTGGAAGTTCAAAAAGCGAAATTGATTCCTCAGTTACATGCAATTCGTTATTGCCTGTGAATTTGTTAAGTAAGTCGGAAATGTCGGTGTGTGCTATTGCAATAGAAAAAATGTCTGCAAAATAAAATATAGGGTAAATTATAACTGCAACAATCGCGGTTATAACTCGATAGAGGATATCAAACCCTGTTGTTTTTTGTTTAATTTTATTTGTTTTACTCATAATTTATTTCCCCCATGAAGAGTTAAGCTGTACTGTACGGTTGAATACAACGTTATCTTCAGTTGATGTAATATCTACGCAGAAATAACCCTGACGCATAAACTGGAATGTATCTCCAGCCTTAAGACCATCTTTAAGACCACCTTCAATAAGACAATCTTTAAGAACAACAAGTGAATCAGGATTAAGATTTTCTGTGAACGCACCGGCAGATTCGTCAGATGGATTTTCCTTATTGAAAAGTCTGTCATAAAGGCGAACTTCTGCTTTGAATGAATCTGCCTCACTTACCCAATGAAGTGTACCTTTAACCTTTCTGCCGTCAGGTGAGTTACCACCACGACTTTCAGGGTCATAAGTACAATGAACACAAGTCACATTGCCGTTTTCGTCTGTGTCGTAGCCTACGCACTTAACGAAGTATGCGCTCTTAAGACGAACTTCATTGCCTGGGAAAAGTCTGAAATACTTTTTAACAGGTTCAATCATAAAGTCCTCTTGCTCAACATAAAGAGTTTTGCCAAATGTAACTTTACGAGTACCCATTTCAGGATGGTCAGGATGAATTTCAACCTCAAGTGTTTCTGTCTGTCCTTCAGGGTAGTTATCAATAACAACTTTAAGTGGACGAAGAACTGCCATAGCTCTTGGAGCGTTCGCATTAAGGTCGTCACGTACACAAGATTCAAGAAGACCGTAATCAACTACTGAATATGCTTTTGAAACACCGATTTTTTCACAGAAATTGCGAATCGCTTGTGGTGTATAGCCACGTCTTCTCATACCACTAAGCGTTGCCATTCGTGGGTCGTTCCAACCGTCAACAATGCCTTCGTTTACAAGGGCAAGACACTTTCTTTTACTTGTAAGGCAGTAGTTAAGATTAAGACGAGCAAACTCAATCTGTCTTGGTGGCATTTCTATATCAAGTGCCTGTAAGAACCAGTCATAAAGTGGCCTGTGATTTTCAAATTCAAGTGAGCAAAGAGAGTGAGTAACTCCTTCTCTTGCATCTGACAATGGGTGCGCAAAGTCATACATTGGGTAAACACACCATTTGTCGCCTGTCTGGTGATGTGGCACGTGAGCAATTCTGTAAATAACAGGGTCACGCATATTGATATTAGATGCTGCCATATCGATTTTTGCACGAAGTACTCTTGCACCGTTAGGAAATTCGCCGTCAGTCATTCTCTTGAATAAATCAAGGTTTTCTTCAATGCTTCTTTCTCTGTAAGGGCTGTTTTTACCCGGCTCTGTAAGAGTGCCACGGTATTCTCTGATTTCGTCAGCAGAAAGGTCGTCAACATAAGCAAGACCTTTTTCGATAAGCTTTACTGCACATTCGTAAATGTAATCAAAATAGCTTGATGCAAAAAGGCATTTGTTCCACTTGAAGCCAAGCCACTCAATATCTTCTTTGATAGCATCAATATATTCTGTATCTTCCTTTTGTGGATTAGTGTCATCAAGTCGAAGATTACATTCGCCCTTGTACTTGTTTGATGTGCTGAAGTTAATGCAGATAGCCTTTGCGTGACCTATATGAAGATAACCGTTTGGCTCAGGTGGAAAACGAGTCTGCACTTTGTTATATACACCGTTTTCAAGGTCTTCATCAATGAAATCGTGTATAAAGTTTGAAGTAGTTGTAATAATTTCGTCCATAGTTTTGCCTCTTTATGCTTTATAAGAATTTATCGCGTTGTCAATTCTGTTCATCACTTCTTCTACACCTAAAATCTGCATAATGTAATACAAATCAGGGGTATTTGTGCGAGAAGTAACTGCAACACGAATAACTGTTGAAACATCGCCAACATGACCTTTGAATGCATTAGGATTTTGTTTGTACTCTTTAACATTAGGAGTAAATCCGCACGCAGAACAAAGCTCTTTGATTTTATTGAACCATTCTTCCTTTGTATCGTTTGCAGAATAGATTTCCTTATACTTTGTAAGGATTTCAACTGCATCTTCTTTGTTGATATGTTCAGGAAGAGTATAGTCTGCATCATAAAGTTCGTTATAGAAGAATGAAACGTAGTTTTCTACTTCTTCCCAACAAGCAATATCTTTTCTTGGCTTTGGGTTATCACGGTCAATGTTAAGAATAGCAGTTGCTTTTTCTTTATCATCAACAAAGAGTGCGTAAAGCACTTCGTTGTAATCCATTGCCCAATCTGTAACAAGTTTATAAACTTCTTCTGCAGTCATAACAGAAATAACATTTTTTGATACATCGTTGAATTTAACCATATCAAAAAGTGCACCTGAAACGCTCATTTTTTTAAGGTTGAATGGGAATTTACTGATATCTTCCGTTTTGTTTGCCTTTCTCCATTCCTCAAAGTTTGAGTTGAGAATTGTAAGCATATATTCTTTAACAGATGCTTCAGGGTAACCTTTTTCAATGTAATATGAAACATTTGCCTCAGGGTCTTTTCTCTTTGAAAGCTTGCGCTTACCACCATTTTCTTCTTTCATAATAGGGGCTATGTGAGCGTATTTAACAGGCTTAAATCCACAAGCTCTGAAAAGTTCAATATGAAGTGGAACTGAAGCAATCCATTCGTCGCCACGAACAACATGAGTTGTGTGCATTAAGTGGTCGTCAATAGCGTGAGCAAAATGGTAAGTTGGAATTCCGTCAGCCTTTAAGATAACAACATCATTCACATTTTCGCTCATTTCAATTTTGCCCTTAATCATATCGTCAAACTTGATTTTTCTTGAAATGTCGCCGGCTGAACGAAGTCTAACTGTGTAAGGAACACCTGCGTTGATTTTTTCAATTATTTCGTCGTCGCTTAAATCTCTGCATTTTGCATAAGCGCCGTAGTAACCTTTAATATCTTCGTTTTCTTGTTTTGCACGGATTTCATCAAGGTCTTCCGGGGTACAGAAACAAGGGTATGCCTTGCCTTCTTCCATTAATTTTTTAGCGAATGTACGGTATATTGCACGACGATGACTTTGAGTGTAAGGACCATAGTTGCCGTATTCTGTATTGAACCCTGTAACACCTTCGTCAGGGGAAACGCCGAAAGCTTTAAGACCTGTTACAATACCTGTAACACCATCTTCAACCTCACGCTTTTTGTCAGTATCTTCAATACGGAGCATAAACACGCCGTCAGTAGTTTGTGCTGTGAGCTTTGATGCGAAACCTGCATAAAGTCCGCCAAAATGTAAGTATCCTGTTGGACTTGGAGCAAATCTTGTTACTCTTGCACCCTCAGGAAGATTTCTTGCAGGGTAAAGCTCTTCATAATAGTCTGTGGACTTGTCCACATCGCTGAAAATAAGTTCAGCAATTTTTTTGCAGTCTGTCATTTATATAAACCTCTTATTCAGGAAGTATTGCGTTTGTTGTAATGTACTTAACGCCATTTTTAATCATTTCGTTAAGCATTTCTTTTGTGTCAACTGTCCAGCAAGCAGCTGTAAGGTTAGCGTCGTGAATTTTTTGAATTGTTTCAGAGTTACTTCTTTTTGCCTCAAAAGCAACACCATTACCATTTTCAATACATTCAAGAATTTTTTCATCAGTAATAGTGTGAACAAGAAGCCACAATTCCATATTAGGAGAAAGCTTTCTGAATTCACGAAGCACAGGTGCGTGGAATGAAATAAGAATAACATCGTCTTCAATGCCATAATCACAAATGATTTTGTAAAGAGATTCAACCTTGTCAATTCTCTTATCTTTAACTTCAATCATTGGTTTAATGTTTGCCTCTTTGCAAATTTCAATAAATTCTTCAACAAGGCAAGGGCGAGCATCAGGATAATCTTTGATGTTAGCACCGTTTGTAAATCTGATTTTTGAAAGTTTTTCATCGTAAGACATAGTCTTTACGTCGCCTTTTTCTTCACACATTGACTGAAGCATATAGTCGTGAATAATTACCCATTTGCCGTCAGTTGTGCAGTGAACATCACACTCAAGAGCGTAATAGTTGTATTTTGCTGCCTCTTTGAACGCTTCAATTGTGTTTTCAGGACAAACAGAAGAAAGTCCTCTATGTGCTGTGAGATGAACTTCAGGTGCTTCAGTTTCAACTGATTCGCTGAATTTAAGAGTATCTTTTGCGTTTTTTGCGCCGTAACGGATATCAACATACTTTTTTCTTGCAGCAATCGCAAGAGCTGCTGTGATTGTTGTTGGAATTGCAACACCTAAAAATTTTTTCGTGCCTTTTTTCATTTCATTCGCCCCTTAAAAAATGTGCATATTTATACAATTATAATCATTATACAACAACACATCAAAAAAGTAAATGAATATTTAGAAAAAATATATATTTATTATAGTATGTATTAAACCAATAACTGCAACTTGCCTTTTTTAATCTTTTGTGGTACAATTCAAATATATATTGGAATTTTGCGTCTAAAAACAGAAGTAAAAACGAGGAATTGTTATGTTTGAAAACATTTACAATCAAATATATTATATCGGAATCCAGACAATGCGTTACAGTAAACGCTTTTTCAAATGGTTATGGGCATTGATTCTTAAACCTATAAGAATGATTGGTACACTTATCTTCACATTGTTTATTCTTATCGATAAATTTGCCCTTAAAACATTTCACGAAAGCGTTACAGAATTCAAAAAGCTTATTACCGATGCACAAAGTGTTTCTGACAAAATTGCTGAGGCAAAAACTGAAGGCAAAGGCAAGTTTTTTAAGAAAATTGCCAAATATGTGAAAAAGGCATATTTCCGCTATAAAAAAGCCTTTATGTATGTGCTTAATATTGCACTGCCTGTAGTGTCGCTTATTTTCCTAATCAATGTTGCAACTGCCTGGTCAGATACCACTTTTGCGCTTGAAGTGAATTATAATGACAAAACTATTGGTTACGTGCAAAGTGAGGCTGTTTATAAAGAAGCAAGAGAATTAGCCTTTGACCGTCTTGACGTTTCTGCAACATCATCAGTTGTGACAGATGACGGTAAAGAAACTGAACTTATCGGTGACGCAGATTATAAAATCAAAGCAGTAAAACTCAGCCAAATTAACAATGCGTCTGAAATTTGTGACAAGCTTATTGAAAATTCTGATAGCAAAATTACAAACGCTTGTGGAATTTATATTGACAATAGTTTTGTGTGTGCAGTTAAGAATGAAACTGATGCGTTAAGCGTTTTTGACAGTATTCTTGCAGAACACGAAACAGGTGAAGAAAATGCAGTTGTAAGTTTTGTTGAAGATATTAAATATGTTCAGGGCTTATATCCTGATAATGACAGCACGGTTAAAGATGCGTCTTATTTAAGTGATAAGCTTAATTCTAAAAAGAGTGAAGCTCGTTATTATACTGTTCAGGCAGGAGATACTGTTTCACAGATTGCTCAAAAATTCGGTATGACATCTTCACAAATTTTCAATCTTAACCCTGAACTTAAAGAGAATATTTATATCGGTCAAAAAATTCTTTTATCAAGCGAGGTTAATTTCCTTCGCGTTCAGATTACAAAAACCGAAACAAGAAAAGTACAAGTACCATATAAAACCGTTGAAGTAAAGACAGATAAGCTTTATGTAGGTGACAAAAAGACAATCACCAAGGGCGTTAACGGTGTTGTAGAAGTAACAGAGCTTGTTACTTATGTTGACGGCGTAAGAGTATCAACAAAAGAGGTTTCACGAACAACAATAAGTGAGCCTATTGATAAAAAAGTACAGGTAGGTACAAAGAAAAACTCATATTCATCTGGTGCTGTTGTGTCAGGTGGTGGCAGACTCTTGTGGCCTACTGTTGGTGCATATTCAATCTCTTCTGGTTATGGTTACCGTAACTTTGGTGATGGTTGGCACGCAGGTATTGATATTGTGCGTCCGGGTGGAAGTACAGGTTGTACTGTTGTAGCGTCTGAAGCAGGTACAGTTACTTTTGCAGGTTGGTATGGTTCAGGTGGTAACACAGTAATTATCAAGCATTCCGGCGGACTTTCAACAATGTATTGTCATATGAAACAAGGCTCGTTGCGAGTTTATACAGGACAAAAAGTTGTGCGAGGTCAGGCAATTGGTCAGATTGGTGCAACAGGTTATGTTACCGGTGCGCATCTTCACTATGAAGTTAAGGTTAATGGTAGAAATGTTAACCCAATGAACTATTTGAAACGATAACTGATTTTATAGGATTTTATGATGGAAAAATTTGTGATTGCAGGGCTTAAAACTGAATACAATGTGCGTGGTGAACTTCTTCGTGAGCGTTCAAAGTCTTACAAAGCAGATTTTGACGACAGCGAAACAGAAATAAAGCTCAACATAAAAGAAGATTTTATTAAAATGAAAAAAGAGGAGATACCACATCTTTCTCTTGATGAGCATGAATATATGTGGACTTGTGAAGCTTTTTACAACGAGCTTTTAAGACATAAGGGTATGATGCTTCACTCTTCTTGCGTTGAAAAAGATGGATTTGCATATCTGTTTTCTGCACGAAGTGGTACAGGTAAATCAACACACACTCACTTGTGGCTTAAAAACCTTGAAGGTACAAGAATTATCAATGACGATAAACCTGCCCTTGTTTATGACAATGGCAAGTGGTATGCTTGTGGCACACCTTTTTCGGGCAAAACAGATGAAAATATTGATGTTAAAATTCCTGTAAGAGCAATTACATTTTTACACAGAAGCGAAAAAAACACAGTAAAAAGAATACCACCATTTCAGGCAGTAAGTCTGTTACTTGAACAGACTATTAAACCTGCTGACAGAAGTCTTGCAGAAAATATGCTTGAGTTGGCAGACCTTTTATTACGAGAAGTACCTGTATTTTTGCTAGGTTGCAATCTCCAAGATGATGCGGCAGTAATTGCCTATAACGAAATAGAAAGGCTGATAAAGGAATGAAAATCAAAGACGGATACATTCTTAAAGATGTTGCAGGGGCAAAAATTGTTATTGCAACAGGCGCACAGAAAATGAATTTCAACGGTGTTATGACCTTTAACAGCGTTGGTGCAGATGTTTTTAATATGCTTGACGGCACAAATTCTATTGACGATATTGCAAAGAAAATTGCAGAGGACTATAATGTGCCTTTTGAAAGAGTAAAAACAGATGTAGAAAATCTTATAAATAAAATGAGAGAGCATAATTTGCTTGATGAGTAAAAGTATGAAAGATTCAGCAGTTTTGAAATGGATTTATAATAACTGTGGCAAACGCAGATTAGAGGGTGTTGCACTTACTGTGCTTAACGCCTGGTCTGCTGTGTGCGTTACTTTGTTTGCAATGCTTTCTAAAACTGTAATGGACTATGCCCAGAATGGCAACGCAGACGAAATGTTCAAGAACGCCATTTATCTGTTGCTTCTTATTGTGTCGCAGATTTTGGCACGCGTTTGCGCGTCGTTTATTGAGGCTGTAAGTCAGGGTAAGGCAGAAATAAAACTGAAAACAAGCGTATTCAAAAATGTAATTTATGGTGAATATGCAAGTGTAAGTGAGCGTCATAGTGGCGACCTTATGTCAAGACTTACTGCTGATGTTGTTTATGTAAGCGATAACTATGTTCATATTTTTCCTGCATTAGTAGGTTATGTAGTGAGAATATCAAGTGCTGCAGTAGCGTTACTTGCTCTTGACAGACGCTTTGCAATCGTGTTTATCCTTTGTGGTATAGTAGTTGTTGTGATTGCAGCAATTTTCAGAAAAACACTTAAAAGCTTGCACCTTAAAGTACAGAAAAGAGATTCAAGAGTTCGTTCGTTTATGCAAGAAATGCTTGAAAATCTTTTTGCAGTAAAGGTTTTTGGTATTGAAGAAAAAATTATAAATCGTTCATATAAACAGCAAAAGAAATTCTATCGCGAAAAAGTTAGAAAAAAGAGTTTTTCAATTCTTGCAACAATCAGCTTTTCGCTTGCCTTTGCAGCAGGATTTTTAGCAGCAGTTTCTTATGGGTCTTACGGTATTCTTAAAGGTACAATGACTTTTGGCACAGTTGTTGCAATTGTTCAGCTTGTAAATCAGCTTCAGTCCCCTGTTGTTGGCGTAACAAGTGTGTTACCATCATTTTATGGAATGTTGGCGTCGGCACAGCGTCTTATGGAAATCTCTGAAATATCAAAGGATAACGCAGAATGTGATGAAAGTATTACCTATGATGATTTTATAAGCATCAAGGCTGAAAATGTAGTATTTGGTTATGGTGGAGAAAATGTTATTTCAAAAGCAGATTTTTCAGTAGAAAAAGGCGAGTTTATAGGTATCAAAGGACCGTCAGGTGCAGGTAAATCAACAATATTCAAGTTGATTACAGGACTTTATGAGACAAATGATGGTAGCATATATGTTGAAACTGAAAAGGGAATCCGTTTCTGTCGTGCAACAAGGCATTTGTTCTCTGTTGTTCCACAGGGCAATATGCTTTTTAGTGGTACGGTTCGTGAAAATATTACCTTGCTTAAACCAGAGGCAACTGATGATGAAATAAAAAATGCAATTACTGACGCTTGTGCAGAGTTCGTTTATGACCTTGAAAATGGTCTTGATTTTGTGCTTAGCGAAGATGGTGGCGGAATTTCAGAAGGTCAGGCACAAAGACTTGCTATTGTAAGGGCGTTATTGGGTAATGGTAAAATTCTTCTTATGGATGAATCAACAAGTGCTCTTGATGATGAAAGCGAAAGAAAATTACTTGAAAATCTTAAAAAGCTTAATGATATAACAATATTGTTTATTACGCACCGTCAATCAGTCCTTGATTGTTGCGACCGTGAAATTCAGGTTTCTGATGGTAAAATTTCAGAAAGTTAAAGATTTTGTAAAAAAAGATTGCATAAAGTAATATGCTTTGATATAATATGTTGGATTAAAACACAACACGAGAATTTGTGATAGGAGTGTTAATATGGAATACAATTCAAAAATGAACAATGTTGAGGAAGGTATTGACCTTCAGACTATAACTCAATATGCTGTTCGTGTTATTCAGAAATGGTGGATTATTTTAATTGCTGCCGTAGTTTGTGCTGGTATTGGTTTTGGTGTGGCAAAACTTAATTACGTTCCATCATATACTTGCACAATGCGTTTTACTGTTGATAACAAAACAGAAAACACTATTACAGCAGGTCAGTCTGCATCTGACATTAGTGCTAGTAGTCAGCTTGCAAGAAACTACTTGTATATTATGACAGAGTCAAGCAGTCTTATGGACCTTGTTGCTAAAAACAGTGGCTATAAAGTAAATGGTGAAGAGCTTACAGGTAAAGATGTTAAGAGAATGGTAAGTTCAACTCTTGTTGAAGATACATCAATTATTGCTATTTCAATTACATCATCTGACCCTGATGTTTCTTATGCAGTTGCTACAAGTTATGTTAACAACTTCAGAACAATTACTGAAGAAGCATACCCAAGCACTTATGCAAAGAACTATGACCCACCTGTAAAACCAGAAGCTCCTAACGGAAACAATACAACACTTCTTTACACATTATTAGGTTTTATGTTTGGTGCTGGTGTTGTTGTTCTTGCAATTTGCCTTATTATCTTTATTAAGGATACAATTAAGAGTTCTGATGATATTACAAAGAAACTTGGTAGCAAAATGCTTGGTTCAATTATCAGCATTAAGAAATCAGGTAAAGATGCTGATAAGCAGAATATTCTTATTACTGACAGAAAGAACGGCTTTATGTTCATTGAAGCGTTCAAACTTATCCGTACTAAGATAGAAAACGTTGCAAAACGTCAGAATTATAAAGTGTTCACAATCACAAGTGCTTCTGAAAATGAAGGTAAAACAACAATTTCTACAAATACTGCATTGGCACTTGCACAGAATGGTAAATCAGTATTGCTTATTGACGGTGACCTTCGTAAACCATCAGTTTACAAAACATTAGGAGTTTCAGCAGCTAATGAAGCAGGTCTTGCTGGCGTTGTTCGTGGTGAAAAATCACTTAGCGAGTCAATTAAGTATTTTGAAAAGTTTAATTTATTCCTTCTTATTTCAAGTCAACCGGTTAATGACTCTGCAGAGCTTCTTGCTTCTGACGAAGCTCAGGAAATTATTGAGGCAGTTAAGAATGAGTTCGATTATGTTATTATTGATACTCCACCGGCAGGTCTTGTTGCTGACGCAGCAATCGTAACACAGTATGCTGATGCTTGTATGGTAGTTGTTCGTAATGACCATTCACCAATCCGTCGTATTAAGAAAGCTATTGAAGATATGAGCTCAACAGGTAAAGAAGTTATTGGTTGCATTTACAACGGCACAGAGGTAAGCGTTGCTAATAAGTTTATCAAGACAGCAAGAAAGAGCAAGAAGGGCTATGGTTATGGCTACGGTTATGGTTACGGCTATGGTTATGGCTACGGCTACAGCGAAGATAAAAAGAGTAAGAAATAATTAAATTATAAACCGTACTTTCGGGTACGGTTTATTTTTGCGTTTTAAGGATGTAAAAAAATGAGTGTAAAAGAAAACAAAATGGGAGTAATGCCCATAGGTAAGTTGCTGTTTTCAATGTCTGCGCCAATGATGCTTTCAATGGTTATTCAGGCATGCTATAATATTGTTGACAGTATATTTGTTGCTCAATTAAGTGAAAATGCACTTAATGCAGTTTCACTTGCTTTCCCACTACAACAACTAATGATTGCTGTTTGTGGTGGTACAGCAGTAGGTATGAATGCGCTTTTATCTCGTGCGTTAGGTGCAAAGCAGTTTGAAAAAGCAAATAAAATCGCAAATACAGGTATCTTTTTGTTTGTGTGTAGTTATGTAGTTTTTGCCTTGATTGGATTTTTCTTTTCAAAGCCTTTCTTTTTAGCACAAACAGATGTAGAAGAAATTGTAAAATACGGTACAGATTACGCAACAATCTGTATGTGTGGTGCAGTAGGTATTTTTGCACAGTTTTGTTTTGAAAAAATGCTTCAGGCAACAGGCAGAACATTCTGCACAATGATTACCCACCTTATTGGTACAATCGTTAATATTATTCTTGACCCTATCTTGATTTTTGGCTTGTTCGGTTTTCCAAAACTTGAAGTTGCAGGTGCAGCAATAGCAACAATTGCAGGGCAGATTATGGCAGGTCTTGCAGCAATTATTTTTAATCTCAAGTTTAATAAGGATGTTCATATAAGCTTTAAGTTAATTCGTTTTAATAAAGAAATCGTAAAAGAAATCTATAAAATCGGTCTTCCGTCAATCATAATGCAGTCAATTGGCTCCGTTATGACATTCTGCCTTAATAAAATCCTTATTGCATTTACAACTACTGCAACTGCAGTTTTTGGCGCATATTTCAAATTGCAGAGTTTTATGTTTATGCCGATTTTTGGACTCAACAATGGTATGGTACCGATTATTGCATACAATTACGGTGCAAAAAAATATGAACGAGTTAAAAAGACTATTACTATTACCATTATTACAGCAATTTTAATTATGTTTGTTGGATTGTTGGCGTTTGAGTTTATACCACATATTCTTCTCGGTTTCTTCAATGCTTCCGAAAGTATGTTGGAAATCGGTGTACCGGCGTTAAGAATTATCGGCACACATCTTCTTTTTGCAGGATTCTGTATTATTGCAGGGTCAGTTTGTCAGGCAATCGGCAACCCAAACCATAGTTTGATTGTTTCAATTTGTCGTCAACTGGTAGTATTGCTTCCTGCAGCGTGGCTTCTTTCACAAACCGGTCGTCTTGAGCTTGTGTGGTTTGCGTTCCCAATTGCAGAGAGTGTATCGCTTATATTAAGCTCAATATTTTTGAAGAAAACATTAAAACACGCAAAAGAGCGAATGAAAGATTTAATTGATTAAAAATAAAGGGTAGTTGAAAAACTACCTTTATTTTTTTGCAAAAAAACGAGAAAAATATATAAAAATTAAAGAAAAATTTAGAAAAAACAAGAAAAAATCTTTTCGTAGGTCGAAATTGTCAAAAAACAACATTAAAAAGTCATAAAAACCGACTTGAAGTTCACTTGAACCTATGATATAATCATATCACAGCATAAGGGAGGTGGAGTATGTTGGAATTAATACCAGGTACAGTGCTGAACTTTAACAGTGTTGCGGCAGATAATTGTTATTCTGTCATAGCTCCACTGTTAACAGTTACAAAAGGCTTAACCTTGGCGCAGGTCAGAGAACTTACAGGGCTTGAAGCCTCAACAATTCAGAATTGGGTAAAGCGTGGCTGGGTAAAAAATCCAGAAGGCAAACGCTACGGTGAAGAACAAGTAATGCGCATTATTCTTATAAATATGATGCGTGGCTCAATGCAACTTGAACAAATCGCATTTCTGATGAGTTACATCAATGGGTCGGTAGAAGACCGTTCAGACGATATTTTGCCGGACAGGGAATTATTCAATATTCTGTGTAGTATAATTTATACGTGTCAACAGAATGCTGTTGCAGATACAGAATATCTTGACCGTGTTATTGATAATCGTCTTGAACACGCAAAAATCAGCGACGGTGTTTCTCAGAAAAAACTGAGAACAGCACTAAGAGCAATGGTACTTGCAATTCTTGCAACACAAATGAAAGAGCTTGCTCAAAAAGCATTTATTCAGTTAATGTAAGGAGGGGTTAGTGTGACAGATTTTTATGTATCAGTTTCACCTGATGAGGCTATTGACCTTATTGATAAAGCAGTTATAAACGGCTCAATCACAGGTCAAAAAATCGACGAATATGTAAGCGATATGGGTAACGGTACAAAACTTACGGTTTCAGTTTATGAAAAGCATTACTACCGTGCAGGCAATCGCCTTACATTGACAGTTGTTGCTGACAATCTTCGTGGCAGAACACACATTCACGTTGTAAGTGGTGGTGGAGGTCAAGGCTTGTTAAGATTTGACTGGGGTGCGTCAGGCAGTTTTGAAGATGTGGTTATGGACGCCCTGTATAAATATGTAATTAAGTAAAGGAGTGAAAGAGTTGGAGTTTTTATTTGAAAACCTTTGGGCATTGTGGGTTGCTGTTGGTGTTGTAGCACTCATAATTGAACTTTCAACGGCAGCACTTGTTTCAATATGGTTTGTACCTGCGGCGCTTTTTACTTGTCTTGTATCTTTAGTAGTTGATAGCTTTCTTGTTCAGGTGCTCGTCTTTGTAATACTAAGCATAATTGCTATGATTATTTCTCGTAAGGTTTACAAGAAATACATAAAAAAAGATAAAGACGAAGTCAGTGCAGACAGTAAACTTATCGGTAAATACGGTAAAACTACAGAAGAAACAGATGGGCTTAATGGTAAAGTGCTTGTAGGCGACATTTATTGGAAAGCCAAAACTCAAAATGGCGAAATAATCGCAAAAGACGAATCGGTTAAAATAGTAAGTGTAGAGGGTACTACACTTGTTATAACAAAATAAAAATTTATTAAAGGAGAAACGTTATGGAATTTATTATTACACCTTTTATTATCATCGCAGTACTTGTAATTGCAATCATCATTAAAAACGTAATCATCGTACCACAGGCAAATGCTTATGTTATTGAGCGCCTTGGTGCATACCACACAACATGGGATACAGGTATTCATGTAAAAATCCCTATTATTGACAGAGTAGCAAAAAGAGTAAGCCTTAAAGAAGCAGTTGTGGATTTCCCACCACAGCCTGTTATTACAAAGGATAATGTTACAATGTCAATTGATACAGTTGTTTTCTACAGAATTATCGACCCTAAACTTTACACTTATGGCGTTGAAAGACCAATGATGGCTATTGAAAACCTTACAGCAACAACACTTCGTAATATTATTGGTGATATGGAGCTTGACTCAACTCTTACTTCAAGAGATACAATCAACTCACAGATTACAACAGTTCTTGACGAAGCAACAGATGCTTGGGGTATTAAGATTAACCGTGTTGAGCTTAAAAACATTATGCCTCCAAAAGAAATTCAGGATTCAATGGAAAAACAGATGAAGGCAGAGCGTGAACGCCGTGAAAAAATCCTTCAGGCAGAGGGCGAAAAGAAAGCAGCAATCCTTGTTGCAGAAGGTGAAAAAGAATCTGCTATTCTTCGTGCTGACGCTGTTAAAGAGTCAAAAATCCGTGAAGCAGAAGGTGAGGCAGCAGCAATCCTTAAGATTCAAGAAGCAACTGCAGCCGGTATTGAAATGATTAACAAGGTGAATCCAAGTAAAGAGTTTATCAGTATTAAAGCTCTTGAATCATTTGAAAAAGCAGCTGATGGTCAGGCTACAAAGATTATTATTCCATCAGAAATTCAAGGACTTGCAGGTCTTGCAACATCTCTTACAGAACTTGCGAAAAAATAAAAAATATTGTCTAAATGTGACTAACAACTAATAAAACCCACGCAGAATGTCTATTTTGCGTGGGTTTTTATGTTCATTTTTTGTTCAAATTTACTTGACATGTTAATTTTAAGGGGTTATAATAAAGTATCTATAATAGGATTATTATCTATGACTATCTTCATTTTTAGGAGGGTACTGTTTTGGCAGTATTTAATATTAAACAAGGCAACGATTATTTAGAGTCGTATTATAATAAAGATACAGGCTTTAAAATCGGTTGCTATACTGTAAAAGAAATGAAAGCCCTTTACCCAGACGGTGGTATTCGTGTGGTTGGTCAGTTGGCTTATGGTAAAGATGAAATCGGCACAATCACTTCAAATGATATTGAAGAAATTGTTTACAAACCAACATCTTCCGCAAGATATAAAACAATAGGTTATATTGAACTTGAGTCCGGCTCATTTATCGCAGTTAAAAAAGATAACATTCTTGCATTTGTACTTTTGATTGTCCTCGGTCTTCTTGTTCTTGCAGGATTGATTGCAGGACTGGGAATGTTAATTGGTGGTGGCGACGAAGAGCCAACCACAACAGCACCAAATCTTCTTGATGTTGACCAGCAACAGGGCTTGGGTGAGCTTGACTTACCTGAAAAGGTTGAAGATATGGGTTCAAAGAATGTTACAATGAACGGTATTGCTCAAATTAACTTTAAAGCAGGTCAGGTTGAGCAGAACTTCATTCTTTCAAACTCAGAAAAGAATAAAGACATTTGTTTTGTTGTATTCACAATTTATCTTGATGGTAATGAAAACGGTATTATTGATGAGAGCGACGAACAACTTTATCAGTCAGGACTTGTTCAGCCGGGCTATTCAGTTTCAAGATTTAACATTTCTCGTTCTTTAGAGGCAGGCGAATATAAAGCAATTGTTCATCAGCAACCATATTCATTTGACCAGGCAAGAACTCCACTCAACAATTTTGTTGTTAAAACAGACCTTATTGTAAAATAACTTACTTTATATAGATTAGAAACAGAAAGGAAGAAGAGTATGAAGAAAAAATTATCTTCCAAAAAGTGCATAGCAGTCATTTTAGCGGTTGTAATGATTATCACATCAATACCGCTTATGATGGTGGGCGCGGAAATAATTCCCGGCTCCTATGACCCTGCACCATATTTCAGTGAGGAAGCTATTAAACAAGGTGCTGATGCATGGCTTGATGATGACGGAAATATTCAGGTGGAATTTCCGGCAGCTACACCTAAAGAAACATTTAAGGGTGAGGCAACAACTATCGATTTCTATATTCTTGAACTTGTTGATATGGGTGCAAAGAATGCGGTTCACCAAAAAGTTGTTCTTGATACAATTAAAGTAACAGGAACATCAGCAACTTTCAAGGCAGCCGACATTGGTACAGTTGATTTTGAGAACAATCGCTACAGCGTAACAATCACAGCAGTTGATAACGAAAATTGGTTCTCACTTCCAATTTACACAACTGTTACTGATGTTCCTGTAGCAAAAATTGACCCAAACCAATTTACAAACTTCTCAACAAGTGCAACAGCAGTTCGTGAGATTATGACATTTGAAAAAGGTACTGATGATGGTGCCGTAACTCAGGGTAGTCAGCTTCTTTATATGGGTGTTGCGGATGAAGCTGGTACAGAAGACCTTGCGGACAATGTTGGTGATACATCGGCACTTCGTTTTATTATGAATGATATGCCAAGTGGTACACAGACCTTCGATACATCATATTCTCGTCAAACTTGGGATTTTAAGGGTGCTGAAGAAGTATGGTACTGGATGGACCTTACTGATGTTGAACTTAAAGGTGTATCATTCAGACTACGTGCGAATGAAAAACTGTGGTCTGACTGGGGCGATGGTTCTTTAAACAATAAACAATACGTAAGCGATATAGTTTATTCAACTAAGGGAACAGCGGTTTCAACATATACAGGCGAAGACCCTTATGTATATGTTCAACGTGAAGATGGCGGCTGGAACAAAGTAATGCTTAAGAGTGATGGTACTGTTGATATTGGTAATTTTAAGGGCTATGTCAGAATACCACTTAAGTTTATATGTTCAGAAACAGATTCTTATGCTGATGTATCTAATCAGGATATTGGACAGAGCCGTGACTTTAAGAGCTGGGGTTCGGTTCAAAAGGATAAGGTTTCAAATTGGTGTAGTACACTTATTGTAGGTAAGACACTTGTTGATAAAGCTGGAACAAGTATTTCGGACGCTTTATTGCTCCATCAACGTGTTTTTAGAATTAATGGTACAACTAACAAGTTTTTGTATATGTTTAATTCTACAAATGGTGTAACTTCCTCATCAGTTTCAGTGATTTCAGGTGACCCTTCGGTGGTAGATTCCCAAGTAGGTACTATGTTAGCAATACCTCTTGATGAGACTAAAGCTAAAACTTCGGTTGCGGTTGGTGGCGCATCAACAGACCGTGCTTACATAGCAAACGGAACAATTCAGAACAGAGAAGCTGGTCTTAAAGCTATTGAAGATATTTACAATGCAGGTTTCTCAATTGAGGGTTGTAGTGACGATAGTCTTCAAAATAGTTTCTTTGTTGACAATATTTTCTTCTATCGTAGTGACGGGGGTGCTTATTCAGAGAATACCCTTGATGGTAACGTAAACACCGGTAGCCCGATGACTACTTATTACAATCAAGACTTAGAAATTGCAAGAATTATATTCGATGAAATAGATAAACGTATTTTAGACCCTGACTGGGCTGACTATCGTGAACTTGAATATATTCTTGAATTGATTGAAGAATATAAAAACCTTTATATATCACAGGGTAAGGACGCATCATTCCTTAATCTTTCAAGAAGTCCTGACACAACAGGTATGGCAGGAATGGCAACAAAACTTAACCGAACAGCTACATGGGAAAAGGCATGGCTTGCTTACGCGGCTTGTTCGGCAGAAGGAACAATTGATACTACTCAATCAGCAATACAAGATTGGTTCATCTCAAATGGTCGAAAGGATGACCTTGTTCCAAATATTGTTAATACAATGGAAAAACTTCCTAAACCTGAAAGCATTACATCCGTAAGTAAAGTTTTAAGAAAAGAAATTATTAAACTCTGGAAGGCTTACTCACTTCTTAACTTAGGTCAGCTTGATATGTTAGGTAAAGCTGAAGAAGAAAAAATCCTTAAATATGTAGCACTTCTTGATGGTGGTGAAAAAACAGAAGACGAATTCATTGTTGGTCAGCGACTTGCCGATAATCCGTTCATAGTATTCAATGACTTTGAAAACCATGAACTTGGCGAGAAAGCATGGCAACTTGAAGATAACAAGGATGCTTATACAACGGCTGTTGCGGGCGGTACAAGTAACCTTGCAAACGACTGGCGACATACTAAGGGCCTTGTTACATATACTACAAATGGTAATGATAATATTACTGACAGTGACTATTATGGATACGTAACAACAGATAGTGATAAGAGCCAAGAAGCAATGGATGGTAAACTAAATTATAATGCTTCTTGGGCAACTGTTACAAATGATGGTTACTTACATTCTAAGGGTGTAAATCTTTATTCCGACTCATCCTTTACAGCATCTGAAAATAATGATGTTTTCCATACTGTTACTGTAACAAAGGATGGTAATCCGATAGGCTCTGATTACAGTAATAGTATGAGAAGCGAAAATCTTGGCGGTCTTGCACAAACATATAGTGCTGCGACATCCAATAGTGTTCCGCTTGCATTGATTTTCTATGTTGACTTTACTCAGATTAAAAACTTCTACTTTACTGTTAATGTTTTCACAAGGGACGGAGACGGAAATCATGTTAAGTGCCGTGTGGATACTGGTATTATCAATGGTGCGGACCGTAAATATTGGATTCTTGATAATGAAACTGGTGAGTGGGAAATTATTTACACTACAAGCCGATGGGTATTCAACTCGGCAGGTAATCAGGAAACAGCAACAGACCAAGGCGTTGATTTTAACAAGATAGAGGGCTATAAAGGCTACTTAATGATTCCTCTTTATCACATAAAGCAAAAAATCAACGATGTAAGTAGTAAAATGCTTGATCAGGACGCAGACCTTCTTAACAATATTTTTGCTGTACAGTTCTGTATCGGTGGTGCAAATCCAACGGATATGGATGAAAAGTCAATTGTAATTGATAATGTTGGTTTTTCTTATTCACCTGATTCATATAGTGCTGCTTCAAGCAGAAATGACAAATCTTATGCAGAAGTATTTGGTGCAAAATCACTTCCTGCAAAACAGTTTGAAGATGCAGTTACTGCAATCGACCCTTATGATGAAATTACACTTTCTGAAAGAGTTCAGGCTGCACAGGCAATTTACAACACACTTCCTGATGTTCAGAAGCAGTTTGTAGAAGAATCTTATAAGAAACTTGAATTGTACACTACTTACATTAACAATCCTTCAAACATTCCTCAACCGGACACTACAGCAAATAATTTGGTAACATGGATTACAAATAATTTGAATTCAGATGCAACTGGAGCGAAGGTTGAAGATGTAGAAAAAGATGCCGAAGGCAACATAATTAAAGATTATGACCTTCCATATCCAGGGTTTGTTATTGTTACAAATGAAAACGGCAAACCAGAGGCCGTACCAAATTACGCAGCCTACGGCTTAACAGCAGAACTGGCAGTTCAGCTTGAAGAATTTTACAATAACTCTTACATATATTATTCCGTTGCAGAAAAGCAACAGGTGAAGGACGCAGGCTTCCTAAATGCTTATAATGCAGCAATGAGGTGCTTGAAGAGTTTGGAAAGCATTAAGACAGACGCTCTTACTTTCTTACCTGAAATCACAGGTCTTTATACTGTGAAGTATGACTATAACGGTGATGGTAAACTTGATGATAAGGACGAAAGTGTTACTGATTCTGATAACTACAAAATTGGTAATTTCTTAAGCATCGCTGACAGAGATAGTGTAAAAAAATTCTTTGGAGATAACTATAGTCCGTTACAATATTATTCAAAAACTTCTATTGACGACGGTTCAATTTATCCACAGCTTCAAAATACTTCTCGTGGTTTCACATATTTCCTTAAAAATACCGAAACCTATAACATTGATGGTGAGGAAATAAAAGGTGGTATTCTTGCTTTCCAAGAAAAATTGCAGACAGTTTATAATATTGCAAGTGAACATATTGAAAACAGGGTTCGTTTCTCAGCAGATGAGCTTCAATATGTAAAAGACATTCTTGACGAATACAACTCATTTTTACCTGCTTATTATAATGTTGAAGAGCTTTATGAGCTTGAACAGAAAATTGTCAGATTGTTCTCTGTAAGTGATATTACAATTATGGATGCTGAAACAGATGGTAGTTCATTGACTACGGTTGCACTTAATAATAACGACGAAGAGTCAATGAAAGATATTGCTTATGTTG
Source organism: uncultured Clostridia bacterium (assembly GCA_937892525.1). Classification (GTDB taxonomy): domain Bacteria; phylum Bacillota; class Clostridia; order Oscillospirales; family Acutalibacteraceae; genus Fimenecus. The sequence goes on along the minus strand of CALAEV010000005.1, from coordinate 48,353 downwards.
ATTTGTCGTATATTGCAGCATTGCTTGACACAACAGTTACACTTCAAGCTGTTTCAGACTTAAAGCTTACACAAACTTCGGGCACAACATTTGCTGACCTTAATTCATTCACAGTTGATGGTCTTACAGCAGATACTCCGTTGACATTGGGAGAATACGATAACTTGTATCCTGACGAAGTCTTTACAAGAATTCCGCTTCAGATTGCAGTTGACCCTGATATTGCAATGAACGTTCCTAAAGATGCAGTTTATGAAGGCTCAATTACCTTTAATGTTTATGAAACTGCAGATATTGATGCGGGGCTTACAGGCGCAGACCTTGTTCCGATTGCAACACTGGAATTACCTGTAACATTTACTGGTACACTTGCTACAGCTTACACAGTTACAATCCCTGCAAAAGTTCAGGTTGATTGGGACACAACTGATAATGTTGATGTTTCTTACTCAGTTGAAGCATCACTTGCTAACAAAAAACTTTTAGTAAGTGTTGAAGATTCAGGTGCAGAAGCAGGTAAGCTTGTTGATTCAACAGGCACACATACACTTGCTTTCACAGCAACAAACTTTAAAGAAACAACATTTACAGGCGATGTGGCAGCAGGCACAACACCACCAGATAAACCAAGCATTAAGATTGAGCAAACCGCTTGGGACAATGCTCCTGTTGGCGCATATAGTACGCAGTTGACTTATACAGTCGACGTAACAAGTTAATAAGGGGAGGAGATGACAGAAATGAAAAAATTCTTTTCCGTAGGATTAGCAATTGTAATGCTTACACTTTGCGTTACACCAGTATTCGCAGGTAGCCAGTCAATGGAGATTTCCACAAAGGCTGACGCAGTAGAATACGAGTTGACTTATCCTGCAGACATTGAAATTCCGTGGCAGACAACTGCTATGGATATTGGTGAAGTAACAGCAACAAAAATGCTTATTGACCCTGACAAAATGGTCAAGGTTTCAGTTTCTTCACAAAATGAGTTCAAACTTGTAAACGAAAAAGATAGTGAGAAAACTATCGCATACAGTTTGCTTAATGAAGACATCTCTTTCTTCCCTGGTGATTATGGTGAAAGCTTCACTCTTTCAGTAGAGGTTGAAGATAATGAATGGCTTCATGCTGCAAGTGGTAAACACAGTGATATTTTAACATTCACTGCTGAATATACCGATGCGGTCTAAAATAGTAAATTTAATCTTTATATAAAGGAGAAAACAATTATGAAAAAGATTTTATCACTCGCAATGGCACTTGTTATGATGATGCTTGTTTGTGTTCCTGCATTTGCAGTAGAACTTAATGCAAATCCTGATGAGGCAGATGTTATCATCAACACATCAACATTAAAAGATACTGACGACGACGGTATCGGCGACACAGATGCAGAAGAATACACAGTTACAATTCCTGCAGACACAACAATCCCTTGGGGTACAGAAAACACTGATGTTTCATACACAGTTGAATCACACCTTAAGAGAGATGGTAGAGTTAAAGTTACAGTAACAGGCGCAGGCGTTATGAAAACAAATGACGGTGCTTATGAAATTGCATACGCTCTCGTAGGCGAAGGCGCTGCTTTCAATTCAACAGTACCTACAATTTATCCTGCAGCAACAAAGACAGTTAATGTTAATATTACTGCAGATAACTGGAATTCAGCAGTTGTTGAAGAATACAAAGATATTCTCACATACACAGCAGAAATTGAAAGAGTATAATTTTATAAATAATTAAAGGAGATATAGATTATGAAAAAAGTTATTTCTTTAGTAATGGCACTTGTTATGATGATGGCTATTATGGTTCCAGCATTTGCAGCTGAACTTAATGCTACAACACAGTCAGGTACTGCACAGGTAGTTACAGATACATCTGCAATCACAGGCGACGGTACTTACACAGTTACTTACCCTGCAACAATGAACATTGTTTGGAACACAGTTACAACAAACTTCAGCTATTCAGTTGACTCAAATCTCAGAACAGGTAAAGCTGTTCAGGTAGTAGTTGCTGATACTGGCGACGGATTTAATATGTTAAACGCTACAAACGCTACTCTTGCTTACACACTTACTGGTACAACTACAGCAAAAACAACAAGCCCTGTTGTTAAAGCTGAAAATGCAACATTCACATATAGCATTGTTGTTGAAGAATCAGCATGGAATGGTGCAGCTATTGATGAATATAGCGACACACTTACATTCACATCAACAGTTGTTGACGCTTAATTTTAACATTTAGGAGATAAGATTTATGAAAAAAATTATTTCAATTGCTCTTGCTCTTGTTATGATGATGGCGATTATGGTTCCTGCTTTTGCAGGCACACTTAATGCTACAACACAGTCAGGCAATTCAACAGTTTTAGTTGACGGTGTTAAAGATAAAGGCGACGGCACATATTCAGTAGAAATCCCTGCATCAGTTGACCTTATTTGGGGCGATACAACAAAAGAAGGCACATACAAGATTACAAGTCAGGTGCAGACAGACAAACGCGTAAAAGTTACTCTTGCAAAATCAAAAGACCTTACAAACGCTGCAAACGAAACAATCGAATTTGCAGTTGCTGACGCTACAACAGGTCTTGCAAAAAGTGCAGTTGTAAACAACGAACCTCATGCATTCAATCTTACAATTGATGCAAGCGAATGGGCAGCTGCTTCAATTGCAACTTATGAAGGAACAATCACATTTGAAGCAGAACTTGTTAATGCATAATTTTGAAATGAGGGCTTAATATGAAAAAAGTACTTTCATTGGCTCTTGCAATCGTGTTAATGTTCACAATTTGTGTTCCTGTATTTGCTGAATATGTTGGTAGTACTCCTGTAAGAGTTGACGGCTCAACAGTTGGCGCATCTTTTACAGTAACAATTCCTGCTACTGCAACAATTACTTGGGGACAAACCGAAAAAGCAGTTGAATATTCAATTTACAGCCAGTTAGCAACAGGTAAAGGCGTAAAAGTTACAGTTGATGCTGATGCTGACGGTAAAATGAAAAATGCAGCAAATACGGCATTCCTTGAATATTCATTAAAGAGTGGTACAAATCAGTACACTACAACAAAATCTGTTATTCTTCCTGAAAATGCAGAAAAATCAAGCGTAGTGGTGCAAATTCCTACTGCTAATTGGGATAAAGCTTCAATTGACAACTATGTAGGAACATTAACATTTAGTGCGGAGCTTACAAATATTTAACATCAAATTAAAAAGAGGTAAATAAAATGAAAAAGATTTTAGCAATTGCTATGGCACTCGTAATGATGATGGCAATTTGCGTTCCTGCTTTTGCTGCTGTTACAGGTGGCTCAAACGCAGGTAACGACACAATCATCAATACAGACACAAAGAAAGATACTGATAACGACGGTATCGGCGATACTGAAGTTGCTTGGTACACAGTTACAATTCCTGCAACTCAGACACTTCCTTGGGAAACAGAATCAAAAGACATTGAATATACAGTTGCAAGCCAGCTTAAAACAGGCGAAGCTGTTAAAGTTACAGTTGCTGACGCTGACGCAGCTTACAAAATGACAAGTAATGGTGGCGAACTTGCTTACACACTTGATAACGCAACATTTACAGCACCATCAGCAGTTTATGATGATACTGCAAGCGTAACAGTTAAAGTTGCTCTTGATGATTGGAAATCAGTTGCAATCGATAACTACACAGATACACTTACATTCACAGCAGAAATCGTTTAATTTTTATACTCAAAGGAGTAAACAATTATGAAAAAGATTATTTCTATTGCATTAGCACTCGTAATGATGATGGCCGTTGCAGTTCCTGCATTTGCAGCAACAGCTGGTCTTGGCGACAATACAGTAAACGTTGAAACATCATTTAACGAATCAACTGACACATCATATACCGTTGAAATTCCTGCAACAATTTCTGTTGCTTGGGATGATGAAACAACAGCTTATGAAGTAGGCTATACAGTTACATCACAGCTTCTCGTTGGTGCAAGCCTTAAAGTTGCAGTAAACTATGACTCAGATACTGACGATGCAAACAATGGCGTTATGACTAACGATGAAACAACAGCAACACTTAAATACACACTTACTGGTGCAGGTGAAACAACATTTACAGGCGTAAATAACGGTGCAAAAGCATCTGATGTTGGTGGTACAGACGCAAAAATTACAGTTGCAGGTTTCGACGCTGCTCCCGTTGGCGCATATACTGGTACAATCACATACACAGTAGCTTATGAAGCTTAATTAATTGTTTTTATAATAAGAAAATAATTAAGGAGGTGGATTTCATTGAAAAAAGCATTAAGTATTATTATGGCATTAGCTATGGTGTTTGCTATGGCTATACCGTCATTTGCAAGTAATACAACTATTTCAACTGTTGTTCCTGATGAGCATACAGTAACCGTTGTTTATAACGATGGTGGTTATGTGCTTGTAAATGGTAAACTTTGCCCTGATGGTACACAATTCAAAATTAACAGATTTGGTGAAATCGACCTTGGTGCAGTTTTGAAAAATGGATATCATCTTGATACCATTGAAATCAACGGCACTGATGTAACAAATCAGTATATAGACGGAAATCTTAAAATCACAGATATTAATACAGATATCCTTGTTGAGTTTGCATTTGAAAAGTGCTCTGACGACGCAAATGACAACTGTGGCAAGGTAGATATTGAAGGTACTGTGTATTTTGGAGATAAAGAACTTAAAGGTGCAACTTTAAGTTTCGATTTCGGCAGTGTAACGGCAAAAACTAACGCAGACGGTAGATACTCTGTTGAAGATATTGCTGACGGTAAACACCTTGTGCAGATTTCAAAAGATGGCGAAGTGCTTGCAAATACATCTTTTGTAATAGTTAGAGCAGATGTTGACGAGCCTGAGCTTACAACAGCATCTGACGGTACACAAGTAGTTATTGTACCTCTTGACGCAGATAAGATTTATCTTGATTTCCATATACTTGATAATAATAACGATGGCAAGCCTGACATAGACCCTGATGATACAGACCCAGGTGACCCTGATAATCCTGATTTTGAAGACCCAGATGGTGACCCAAACGATACACCTGACGGAAGTGACCCTGATGATGACACACCAGGTAGTACACCTGATGACGACCCTGACGGAAAGCCTGATAAAGACCCAAAAGATGAGGATGGAGATGGTGTTATAATTACAATTGGTGGACCGGTTAAACCAACACCAATTATACCTATTCCAGACACATTTGTTGAGCTTTTTGAAAATCCGCTTGTTGTGGGTTCAATGATGGTATTAAGCTTATTCTTCTTCATTATTCTTATCTTCAAACGCAGAAAAGACGAAGAAGATGAACGCGAAGTTATTACAGAATAAAGATTTAACCAAATAATTAAAGCCACTCATTCCGAGTGGCTTTTTTATGTGGTAAATTATAGTTTGTCGGGATAAATAATCAACTGCCAACGGCAGATTTCATCCGAGAAAACGAGGATTTCATCACGAAGTGATTTCATCTGTCGAAGACAGATTTCATTTAATAACTGTGTTTATAAATGAAATCATCCTACGGATGATGAAATCGAATAAATTCGATGAAACCTTTTAATCAATTAAAAGATAAAATCCAATCTTGCGATTGGAAAAGTTAGACAAATTCCAATTTGTAAAAGCAAAAATTAACCCATCCGTAAATAACAGATGGGTTAATTTTTACACTACTTTAAGATATTCTTCTAAACAGAGATTATTTGATTTCATCTCATTTGCAACGTCAACACCAACATAGCGCCAATGCCATGGTTGATAAATCATTCCTGTAATTTCTGTTTTATCTTCAGGGTAACGAAGAACAAATCCGTATTTATGAGCATTATTTACAAGCCATTTGTATTCGTCAGTTGAAGAAAATCCTGCACTTGCACTAACAATGTCAACGCTGAGCCCTGCACCGTTTTCGCTACATCCTGCAGGTTCAATACGCTTTTCTGCATTTTGCTTTGCCTCGTCTTCGGTCATACCTTGTAAAATAAATGCCTGTACTTTGTTCTCATAGTTTGATTGCTGACGAGAATAACTGCAGTACCCTGAATATGGTGTCAACACTAAGCCATCTTTAAGTGCATCAGCATACATTAACTTGTAAGCATCGGCAACTCGTGTGTCTGCAGTAATTGAACTACCATCAACAACAGGTGCAAGTGTAGGTGTATAAGCTTTGCCTAACGGATATTTTTTACTTATAAGGGTTGTTGCCCAGCTTTCGCTGTTAAGCATTTCAATTGGGTTGTAATTATCCCACTTTACAGGTGGTTTCGTTGTAGTTTCAGCTTCAGTCGTGCTTTCTTCTGTTATAGGCTCTTCCTCTGTAACAGGCTCGGTTGTAGTTTCTTCTTGAGTAGTGGTTTCTGTTGTGATTTCAATTTCATTATAGGTTCCATCACGACAGAATATTGCAAATAAAATCAGCAATAATCCAAGAATTGCAACAAGTGAGACTAAAAGAGCAAATCTGATTTTTAACTGTCTTTTTTTCATATTTAAATTTCCTTGTTTTTGATTTTAACATAATATAGTTTATTCTTTTTTTGAGTCATTGTCAATATTTACAATTTTTTTCAAAATAGTAGTGACTTAATAAAAAAAGTGTGTTAAAATAACTATAATTATATTATTATGGCAAAATATTTTGCCTTTTGGAGGTAATCAGTTTTGAAAGCAAGTGAAAGTCATGTTCATTACGCTTCAAAAGTTCGCGAATGTTCAAATTTTGCAGTTCGTGAAATAAAAAGAGTCTGTGAGCAGGTTGGCCCTCGTCCTGCAGGTTATGAGGGTGAGAAAAAAGCTCAGGATTATGTAGAAAAAGTTATGACTCCTATTGCTGACGAAGTTGTAAGAGAAAAGTTTACATTAAGCCCAAAAGCGTTTATGAGTTGGGTTACAATTGATGGCATTCTCGCTTTAATTGCAGCAGTTTTAGGAATTGTAGCATTCACAGGCGCAGTGCCTGAACTTGCAAATGCGTTCCATATTGTTTCTGTTGTACTTTGTGTAATTTCAATATTCTTCCTTGTTGGTGAGTTTTTGCTTTACAAAAAAGTTCTTGACCCATTCTTCAAAAAAGAAGAATCAAGTAATGTAATCTGCAAAATTAAGGCAAAAGGTGAAGTAAAAAGAAGAATTATCATAGGTGGTCACATTGACTCTGCTTATGAATGGCGTTATACATATATGGGTGGACCAAAATTGGTTACAACAGTTGTTGCAGGTGCAGTTTTAGGACTTCTCTTAACTCTTGTTGTAGGCATTGTTGGTATGTTCATTGAGAATGATAGTGCTAATATCGTGTTAATCGTGTTACAAGCGATTGTAGTGCCATTCTTGGCGTCTGTAATCTTCTTTGTAAACTGGAAATTAGTAGTTGACGGTGCAAATGACGATTTAACAGGTGTATTTACATCTATGGCAGTTCTTCTTTATCTTAAAAACAATAATATCAGTTTTGAAAATACTGAAGTTATTGCAGTATCAATGGGTGCTGAAGAAGAAGGTCTTCGTGGCTCAAAAGCATTTGCTGAGTTACACGGCAAAGAATACAAAAATGATGGCGTTGAAACTGTTTTTGTAGCACTTGATACACTTCGCGATTACGAGTTTATGGGTGTTGTTACAAAAGATATGACCGCAACCGTTAAACTTGATAAGTCTGCTTGTGCATTGATGAAAAAAGCATCAGAAAATGCAGGTGTAAATGTTAATTTTACAACTACACCACTCGGCTCAACTGACGCTGCAGCAATGCAACAAGGTGGCATTAAATCAGTTGCATTTACAAGCATGGACCCGGCTCCTGCAAGATATTATCACACTCGTCTTGACAAGGTTAATATGCTTGAAATGAAAACTATTGAAGATGTACTTAAAATTGTTCTTGAAACCGTGTTCTTATTTGATGAACAGGGCCTTAAAGAAACATATTAAAGGGGATACAGTAATGAAAAAGAATTTTATGAGAATTGTTAGCCTTGTTTTAGTCGTTGTTTTAATGACTACTGCATTTGCAGGTTGTGGCTCAGAGGTTACAAGACCAACACCTGTAACTGTTAAAACTGATTTGCAGGATGTTTATTTTGAGTTTACTTACGGTGAACTTAAAAAGGTTTTACCTGGTGATAAACTTGCAATTCTTTATGAGAACACAAACACAAAAACTGATGATAAAATTGTAAAGATTTCATATTTTGAACTCGTTTCAAAGTTTGGTAAGGAAAAATATTTTAAAGATATTCTTGCACTTATATCAAACGAAGAATGGGCACAGTTTACAGGTAATCAGCAGGATGTTCTTGATTACTTTAATGAAAAAATTAATGAAATCAAAACAACAGGTGTAGCTCGTGTTTCATACTATGAAAATTTCTGGATTAACCATGGTGGTAGTGAAGGCAAAGAAGAGGATGGCTCAATTAGCTATAAGGATGTTACTGTTTATTTCAGAGATACAGAAGGCAATCTTCTTGATAATCAGCCAGAACTTCGTGCAGCATTCCGTCTTTATGCAGATATGGCACTCAAAGACATTGGTGGCTACCTTATGAATATTTCTAATGAAGAAAAATATCAGGTTAAAGAAGGCGACGAGGATGACCTTGTTGCAACTGATTTCAATGAAGATTTAACAAACATCATTTATCCTCTTGGTGAGAAGTCTGCAAGCACACTTGCACTAGGTGACCTTTACACAACAACAGATGCAGAAACAGGTGTTGTAACCTACCCTATTTACACATCAGTTGTTCCAACTCTTGTTCATGACCTTGACGAAAAGGGTAATAATGCAGAAGACGAAGATGGCGAATATATTTTTGTTCCATCAGAACTTTACAGAACAATCTGCATTATGGTTAAACCTGAAGAAGCAAGTGTTAAAAAGGCATTTACTGTTCGTGAAAAAGACGGTATTTTAGAACAGTTTAAGGTTGCAGAAAAATATATGACTGTTAACTCATTTGAGATTGCGTTTGCACCTTGCAAAATTATGGCAGGCTTTAACGCAGTTAACGACCAGATGACTTATGCAACTTATGAAAAGAATATGATTATTACTGCAAATGTAACATTTACAGGCGCGCTCTCAAAATACGGCACAGTAGTTGTAGAATTCCCTTGCACATCTTCACTTACATATAATTTTGGTTGGGAAGTAGAAGAAACAGCTGAATAATTGTAACATTTCACAAAAATAGCATAAAATTTTTTACAGCGACGCTTATTTAGGGTGTCGCTGTTTTATTGCTTTTTATTTCTTTTAGGTGTAAAATATTGGTATAAGATTTTTTCTTAAAAGGAGAGTTGTTATGAAAAAGATTTTATCAGTTATTCTCGCAGTTCTTATAATTGTTTCTGCAGTTTCAATAGGTGTTGTTGCAGGAGCAGAAGAAAAAGTACCCGTAGTAATTCTGCAGGGCTATTCAGGTCCTAACCTTGCTTATGCAGACGAAAACGGCGAACCAATTTTTGACGAAAACGGCAATGTTCAACTTGCATGGCCATTAAATTTTGATAATCTTGGAGCAGATGTGGTTGAATTACTTGCCGACGTTACTCTTAATCAGGCGGATTTAACTGTTGAGCTTGGTAAAAAGTTCAAAGAGTATCTTTCACCAATCGGTATGAATCCAGACGGTACATCTAAAAATAATCTTGTTCCATATCCTAGCGGTGCGGCTGCAACCCGTGCTTCAACTTTGCTTGAAAATGGTATGGAACAATATATACCTGAAAGAGTAGTTGCAGATATGGCTATTGAAGAAGTAGGCGCTGAAAATGTTTTCGGCTTTACTTTCGACTGGCGTAAAAGTCAGATGGATTATGCTGCTGCCCTTGACAAGTATATTCAAGAAGTAAAAGCCCTTACGGGCTCTGATAAAGTTGATATTTACGGACTTAGTCACGGTGGCCAGTATGGTACAACATATCTTTATCTTTATGGTAACAAAGGTGATGTAAGACGAGCAATGTTCGGCAACCCTGCAACGCTTGGCACATCTCTTTGCGGCTCACTTTTCACAGGTGAATATTTAGACGCACCTCTTGATGAAATTATTGCGTTTATTGAACATGGTTTTGAATATGAAAAAGATTGGGAATGGATTTTCCAACTTCTTTCTGACGATGGCATTGTTGATGTTGCTAACGGTGTTCTTACATATCCTGACCTTTGGAATGGTATTATTTCAATCCCGTCATTGTGGGATTTTGTGCCACACAATTATTTTGAAGAAGCAATAAATTACACAGGACTTAATGTTGTAGATAATAAAAAGTTGTATATAGATACAGTTGCGTATCATACATTGATTTCAAATGGTGAAGACAGTCTTGCTAAAGAATTGGCAGACCTTACCGCTGATGGCGTTCAGATTGGTTATGTTGTAGGTAACGGATATACTTCACCAAATGGTAAGTATAACTCTGATATTCTTATTGACACTTATCTTTCATCAGGGTCAGACTGTGCTCTTGTAAACGAAACATTTGCAAGTGATTATGTTCAGGCAAATACAGTTTGCGATAATCCTGACCATTATCATATTTCACCTGAGTTTGACATTGACGCATCAACAGGCTTTTTACCTGATTCAACATGGTATGTAAGAAATCAGGGCCACGGTATGATTATGCACGACGAATACTCAAAAAATCTTGTTCACGACTTCTTGTGGGGAGATATTAAGAACGTGTATTCAAGTAAAGAATATCCACAGTTTAATATGTCACAGAATAACGGTGAAATCCTTTATGCTCGTTTTGACAACACAAGCTCTGGCTATCATTCAACAGATGATACTGCGCTTGTAATTAAGAATATGTCTGTTGAAGCAGATGTTGTTATTTGGTCAATTGAGTCAGTTGGCGCAGATGTCGATTTTGAGTATTCACAAGGGCTTACAATACCTAAAGGTAAAGTTGTGAATATCAATGCTGTAAACAACGATTTTGAAAATACAGAAATTCCATTTGAAGTGCAAATTACATATTCACTTCTCAACACTCAACTTACTTACACAACAAATGTTTTCTGTTTTACACCTATGACAGATGCGCAAATGGCACAGTTCAGTTATCTGTCGCAGGTTGCAGATGTTGTGCCTGATGAAGAACCAACTGAAAGCACAACTACACCTGAAGATGATACAACTGAATCAACAACAGAGAGTACAACCGATTCAACAACTGTTGAAAATGAAGATAGCAAAACAGAAAATGTTGAAGGCGATATTCCAAAAACAAACCGTAGTATTTCAACAGTACTTGTTGCAGTAGCAGTCCTTGCAGGTACAGCAGTTACTGCAGGTGTTGTAATTAAGAAAAGAGAAGAATAACAGAAAAAGACGGTCAATTTTTTGACCGTCTTTTTAATGCAAAGTGCAAAACGCAAAATGTAGGAACTGCGTTGACTTTTCTTTGTTTCTGTGATATATTAGCACTGTAAGACCGAAAGGTTTTATAGGAAACAAAAAGGGGTATGGAAAATGAAAAAATTTGATATTAAAAGACTTATAGGCACTATCGTTGGTGTCGTGTTAGTAGTAGCAGTTCTTGCTATTGTTGACGGCAGTACAAAGAAAGATTTAATGGGCACTTGGGCATATACTTATACTGTAGAGTATGATGAAGATATGGACGTTGAACTTACAGAATATTTTGAACTTACTGATGGTAAATACCGTTGGTATATGGACCGCGAAGTAACAAAAACTGCATTGTTAAAAGCTTATGATACTTACTTCCAAGAGCAAGAAATAACTGAAGAAGATATAATAGGTGCAGGCTACAAGTCAATAGATGACTGTAAACAACAATGGCTTGAAACAGACCTTGAAGACATTGTTGATGATTACAATGAAGCAGAAGGTGGCACTGGCACTTGGGATATAAACCAGGGTGATTTCACATTTATTGAAGATGGAACTTCGGCTGAATTTATTACTAATTATAAATTAGAGGGCGATAAGCTTTATCTCCAGACCGACGGAATCGTTCTTACAAGAGTTAAATAATTTCAAAAAACTGTTGACAACAGTGAAATTTGTGTTATAATAACAGAGCAAAATAAAGCAGAACAGTTTTTTGTTCTCACCTGACCGACTTTAAGTTGGCTGGTCAATACTTAATCTTTAAGTTTGATTTGTAATGGTGCGGGCAGAAATTCTGTCCGCATTTTTAATTTGCCCACAGGGCTTAAAGAGGTGTTTATTTATCAGTACCAAAGAATTGCAAATCAATGAAGAAATCCGCGACAAAGAGGTCAGAGTTATTACCGACGACGGTGAACAACTTGGAATAATGTCCAGTAAAGATGCTTTTAAAGAAGCAGAAAAACGCAGTCTTGACCTTGTAAAAATTGCCCCTAACGCTCAACCACCAGTTTGTAAGATTATGGACTATGGTAAGTATCGTTTCGACAAGGCAAAGAAAGAAAAAGAAGCAAAGAAAAATCAGAAAGTTATTGAAACAAAAGAAATTCGTCTTTCTGTAAACATTGATACTCATGACTTTGATACAAAGGTAAATCATGCCCTTAAGTTCTTAAAGGCAGGCAACAAAGTTAAGGTTTCAATCCGTTTCAGAGGTCGTGAAATGGCTCACGCACATTTGGGTAACGGTATTATGGAACGTTTTGCAGTTGCAGTTGAAGAATCAGGCAATGTTGACAAACCTGCAAAACTTGAAGGTCGTCAAATGCTTATGTTCTTGTCACCAAAAGGTGCGAAATAAGGTAGTAAATCTAAATCAAATTAGGAGGATATTATTATGCCAAAGATTAAAACACATAGCGGAGCTAAAAAAAGATTTAAGCTTTCAAAGAACGGCAAGCCAATCAGAGCACACGCTAACAAGTCTCACATCTTAACAAAGAAGAGCACAAAGAGAAAAAGAGGACTTCGTCAGACAGCTGTTGCTGATAAGACAAATACAGCACAGATTAAGCGTCTTATTCCTTACAAATAAACTACAAAATCGAAAGTACACTATCGGAGGTAAAGAGAAATGGCACGTGTTAAAGGTGCGATGATGACTCGCAAAAGAAGAAATAAAGTATTAAAGCTCGCTAAGGGCTACTATGGCTCAAAGAGCAAACTTTTCAGAACTGCAAAACAGGCAGTTATGAAGAGTGGTAACTATGCATATATCGGCAGAAAGCAGAAGAAACGTGATTTCAGAAAGCTCTGGATTACAAGAATTTCAGCTGCTTGCAAAATGAATGGTATGAACTACTCAACATTCATTAACGGTCTTAAAAAAGCTGGCATTGACCTTAACAGAAAAATGCTTTCAGAAATTGCTATTGCAGACCCTGCAGCATTCACAGCTCTTACAGAAAAAGCTAAAGAAGCATTGAAGTAATATAACTTAACCACGCATGAGGAACTCCCTCGCGCGTGGTTTTTGCGTTTTTTGAATTATGAAAGATTTTGTTATAACTGCTAAAAATAATCCGAAAATTAAAGAAATCAAAGGTCTTTTAACATCCTCTAAAGACCGTAAAAATAATGGGCTTTTCGTTCTTGAGGGCGTAAGGCTTTGTTGTGATGCAGTAAAAAGTGGTTGCGAAATAACATCTGTTTTCTGCACCGAAACTTGTGCTGAAAAATACGCTGACAGTATAAACGAACTTAAAAATGCCACAAGTGATTTCTTTTTCGTAAGTGAAGATGTGCTTAAAAGCATTAGCGACACAGTAACACCACAGGGCGTTGTGTGTGCTGTTAAAATGTGTTCAAACGATTTTGGATATGAAAGTGGTAAAAGATATATTGCCCTTGACACTATTCAAAATCCTGACAATTTAGGTGCGATTTCACGTACTGCTGAAGCATTCGGTATTGATGGTATGGTTATTTGTGGTGGTTGTGATATTTATAATCCAAAAGCACTTCGTGCGTCAATGGGGGCGCTATTCCGTTTGCCTGTAAAAGTGTGTACAAACCTTAAAGATGAAATATCACTTTGCAAAAAGGTTGGTATCCAAAGTTTTGCAACTGTCCCTGACCGTGATGCTTGTGACATTACAAAAACGAACTTCTCAATGGGTGCATTTTGTATTATCGGTAATGAGGGTAACGGTGTATCAAAGGAAGTTATTGATGCTTGTGACCGAAAAATCACAATAAAAATGCAGGGCAGAGCAGAGTCGCTTAACGCTGCTGCAGCTGCGTCAATAACAATGTGGGAATTGGTAAAATGAACTACGATTTATATTGGGTTTGGTTGTCCTGTGGGCTCTCGGCAGGTGCTTCTTGTCTTGACTTGGTTTCCCATTATGAATGGAATCCCTATGAGATTTACGGAACAACTTTTAACGAACTTTTTCAGCTTAATGTTTTAACAAAAAATCGCATTGAAAAGCTTAAAAGCTTCCCTATCGAAAAGGCAGAGGAGATTTTAAGGGTTTCAAAAGAAAATGGTTGGAAAGTTATAACTCCATCAAGTGAATATTACCCACCGAACTTACTTACATTACAGGATTTACCTCTTGTACTGTTTGTTGACGGCGACGAAACTGCACTTACAAGTGAATTGTCAGTTTCAATAGTGGGGGCAAGAAAAGCGTCTGACTATGGTGTGTCAGTTGCTCGTGCGTTATCCTCAGCAATGGCAAGCGTAGGCTTTACTATTGTTTCAGGTGGTGCGTTAGGTATTGATAGTGCTGCTCACAAAGGCGCACTTGATGAAAACGGTAAAACAATCTGTGTGCTGGGTTGTGGTCTTGGCACAAAGTACCTTATGGATAATGAGGACTTGCGTCAACAGATTACAAAAAACGGTGCATTAGTTACTGAATTTCCACCTTTTACCCCTGCAAGCAGAACAACATTCCCACTTCGTAACCGTATTATTTCAGGACTTACTCTTGGAACGGTTGTAGTAGAAGCAGGTGAGCGTAGTGGCTCACTTATTACGGCTCGTCTTGCAAGTGAACAGGGCAGAGACGTTTTTGCAGTACCTGGTGACTTGGTAAGCTCCTCGTTTTTAGGCACAAACAATCTTATTCGTAATGGCGCAAGGGCAGTATTTTCGCCTAATGACATTTTAGAGGAATATTGCTATCGTTTTTATGATAAACTGAATATTAAAGAAAGATTCCCTGATGACGAAATTATCAGAAGAGCACAAGGGTATTTAGAACAAAAGCAAAAAGAAAAAACAGCAGTTAAAGCAGAAACACCAAAGCCTCAACCTGTTGTTAAGAAAAAAGCACCGTCATACTTAACTGAGAATGCGTTAAAGGTGTATGAGTTTTTAGGCGCAGAGCCTGTTCATGTTGACGAAATCGCAACAGGGTGTAATCTTTCAACAGATAAAATGTTATCTGCAATTACAGAACTTGAAATTTATGGTCTTGCTACACAACTTAGTGGCAGACGATATAAAATAAATTAAAACAAAATCTATGATTTTAGGATGATGATATATGTCAAAACTTGTTATTGTCGAATCTCCATCAAAAGCAAAAAGCATTCAGAAATATCTTGGAAGTGACTATAAAGTAGTTTCTTCAAAAGGTCATGTGCGCGATTTGCCGGCAGCAAAATTGAGCGTTGATGTTAAGAATGATTTTGCACCAAAATATATGGTAATCAAGGGCAAAGAAAAGCTTGTAAAAGAGTTAAAAGAACTTGCTGACAAATCAGAAGCAGTTATTCTCGCAGCCGACCCTGACCGTGAGGGAGAAGCTATTTCGTGGCACTTGGCTACACTTTTAGACCTTGATTTAAATGACCTTAACAGAGTTAAGTTTAACGAAATCAATAAAAACAGTGTTACAAAGGGTATCGAGAATATTGAGAAAATTGATATTGACCTTGTAAACGCTCAACAGGCTCGTCGTATTCTTGATAGACTTGTGGGATATATGCTTAGTCCGTTTATTTCACAGAAAATCCGTCGTGGATTATCAGCTGGACGTGTTCAGTCTGTTGCAGTACGCCTTGTTGTTGACCGTGAAAATGAAATTCGTGCATTTGTTCCTGAAGAGTACTGGACTCTTGATGCAAAAATGATTGCACCATCATCAAGAAAAGCGTTTAACGCAACATTCGTAGGTGATGAAACAGGCAAGGTTAAGATTACAAACAAAAAGCAGTCTGATTATTATCTTGCTCGACTCCACAATGCAGAATATACTGCAGTTTCAGTTAAAAAAGGTGTTCGTAATCGTCAACCTGCACCACCTTTCACAACTTCAACACTTCAACAGGAAGCGTCTCGTAAACTCAACTTCCAGGCAAAGAAAACAATGAAAGTTGCACAGGAACTTTATGAAGGTGTAGATATTCAGGGCATTGGCTCAACAGGTCTTATTACTTATATGAGAACTGATTCTCTTCGTATTTCAGAAGAGGCGCGTGCAGCAGGTAATGAGTTTATCAGAAACACATTTGGTGCAGAATATCTTCCTGAAAAACCAAGATATTATAAGACAAAAGCAAACGCACAAGACGGTCACGAAGCAATCCGTCCTACAATGATGGACTTGACTCCTGAAAAAGCAAAATCTAGCCTTACAGCTGAACAGTATAAAGTTTATAGCCTTATCTGGAAGCGCTTTATGGCATCTCTTATGGCAAACTGTGTTCAGGATACAGTTAAAGCAGAAATCCACGGTGCAAATGAAGCTGATAAAGCACAAGGCAAATATGTAGTATTCAATGCGAGTGGCTATTCAGTACGCTTTGACGGTTATACTTGTCTTTATGTTGCAGGTACTGATGAAGATGAAGAAGATGAGGGCAAACTTCCAAAAATTAATGAGGGTGACGCTCTTAAACTTAAAGAGCTTACAGGTAATCAGCACTTTACACAACCACCTGCACGCTACACAGAAGCCTCTCTTATTAAAACTCTTGAAGAAACAGGTGTTGGCCGTCCATCTACTTATGCGTCAATTCTTTCAACAATCACACAGCGTGAATATGTTGTTCGTGAGCAGAAACAGATTAAACCAACTGAACTTGGTGAGGCAACAACAAATCTTCTTAAAGAGAAATTCCCTAAAATCGTAAATGTTAAGTTTACTGCCGGTATGGAAGCACAACTTGACGATGTTGAAAGTGGTAAGACTGATTATATTCAGATGCTTCACGATTTCTATGGCGATTTTGAAACAACTCTTGCAAAAGCAAAGGTTGATATGCAGGGTCAAAAAATCAAGCTTAAAGAAGATGAAACTGACATACCTTGCGATAAATGTGGCAGAAATATGGTAATAAAATCAGGTCGTTTTGGCAAATTCCTTGCTTGTCCTGGTTATCCTGAATGTAAAAACACAAAGCCACTTGTTCTTGAAACAAAGGCAACTTGCCCTGTTTGTGGTGGTAAGGTTATCGAAAAGAAAACTAAAAAAGGTTACGCTTTCTATGGTTGTGGCAATTATCCTGAATGTAACTTTATGACTTGGGATAAACCAACTGATGAAACTTGTCCACAATGTGGTAAATACCTTTTCAAGAAAAAGGGTGGAATGCTCTCTTGTCTTAATGAGGGTTGTGGATTTGAAAAGAAAGCAGAGCGTAAAAGAAAGGCAAAAGAGGAAGCATAAATGAAAGTTGCTGTTATCGGTGGTGGACTTGCAGGTGTTGAGTGCGCAAATGCGCTTTCACGCAACGGTATAAAAGTGGATTTATTTGAAATGAAGCCACATAAAAAATCCCCTGCCCATAAATTAGATACTCTTGCCGAACTTGTGTGCTCAAACTCATTAAAAGCAGAACGTCTTAACTCTGCTGCAGGACTTCTCAAACACGAAATGGCGTATCTAGGCTCAATTTGTGTTGAAACTGCTTATGAATGTAAAGTTGAAGCAGGTGGAGCGTTAGCCGTTGACCGTTATGAGTTTTCAAGAATTATTACTGAAAAAATCAAAAGTGATGAAAATATAACTGTAATCGAAAAAGAGGTTACAGAGTTACCAGAGGGTTATGACGGCATAGTTGTCTGTGCAGGACCGTTAGCTAGCGATGGGTTGTCAGAAACAATTCGTAAAATGTGTGGTAATGGACTCTCATTTTTCGACGCAGCAGCACCTATTGTTAGTGCTGACAGTATTGATATGGAGTGCGCTTTCACCCAGTCACGCTATGACCGTGGTGGTGATGCCGACTATATTAACTGCCCAATGAACAAGGCAGAATATGAGGCATTTTACGAGGCAATTATAAATGCTGAAAGTGCGGAAACTCATTCTTTTGATAAGCGAAAAGACGTTTACGAGGGCTGTATGCCAATCGAGGTTTTGGCAAGCCGTGGTAAAGATACAATGCGATATGGCCCACTAAAGCCTGTTGGTCTTACTGACCCACGAACAGGTCACAGACCTTGGGCAAATCTTCAACTCCGTAAAGAGAATAAAGATGGCACAATGTATAATCTTGTTGGATTTCAGACAAATCTTAAATTCGGTGAGCAAAAACGAGTTTTTAGTATGTTTCCAGCTCTTAAAAACGCAGAGTTTGTAAGATATGGTGTAATGCACAGAAATACTTTTATTGATTCTCCTCGACTTCTTAATGGGGATTTCAGTTTGCGTAGCAATCCTTTCATTTTCTTTGGTGGACAAATTACAGGCGTTGAGGGTTATATGGAATCTGCTGCAAGTGGTCTTATGGCGGGGCTAAATCTTGCAAAGAGATTAAATGGCGAAGAAACTGTTGTACTTCCCGAAGACACTATGATTGGTGCGTTATCGCGATATATAAGTGACGAAAGTGTGAAGAATTTTCAACCTATGGGTGCAAATTTCGGTGTATTACCACCGTTAGAAAATAAAATCAGAGATAAACAAGAAAGATATATGATGTTGGCTCAACGAGGTATGGAGAGCCTGAAAAAAGCAAAGGTGTAAAAAATGACTGATTTCCAGAAGAAAATCGGATATGAATTCAAAGATAAAAATCTTCTTAAAAGAGCGTTGACTCACTCATCTTACGCCAATGAAAAAGGCACAGGACTTGACAACGAGCGTCTTGAATTTTTAGGCGACTCTGTGTTGGGCTTCATTACTGCTGAGTATCTTTTTGAGCATTATCGTGATAAAAAAGAGGGTGAACTCACTAAAAAACGCGCTTATGCAGTTTGCGAAAAAACTCTTTTTGAATACGCTGAAAAAATTCAGTTAGGCGATATGATTTTGTTGGGTAAAGGTGAAGAAAATACAGGTGGCAGACATCGACCATCAGTAGTATCTGACGCTTTTGAAGCGCTTATTGCAGCCATTTATCTTGATGGTGGAATTGAGTGTGCTCGTAAATTTGTGTTGCCATTTATCGAAGTTGCAACAGAAACAAAACCTGTTTTCAAAGACTACAAAAGCACTTTGCAAGAGGTGTTACAACAAAATCCGACCGAAAAATTTGAGTATGTTGTAGTCGGTGAAAGTGGCCCTGACCACAACAAAGAATTTGTTGTTGAAATCCATATGAATAGTAACGTAATCGGCAGAGGTATCGGCAGTAGCAAGAAAAAAGCAGAGCAACAAGCAGCAAAATCTGCATTGGAGTTAATGGGGTTATGAGTCATAGCAATATAAGCGTTTTTGTTCCTCATAAGGGGTGTCCTAATGATTGCAGTTTTTGTAATCAAAGGGCAATTAGTGGACAAGTTGTCCCTGCAACACCCTTGGATGTAGAAAACGCAGTAAAGATTGCAATTGAATATAATGTTGACCCAAAGAATACTGAAATTGCATTCTTTGGTGGTAGTTTTACGGCGATTGAAAGGGATTATATGCTATCTCTTTTAACCGCCGCAAAGCATTTTTTAGAAACAAATAATTTTAAGGGAATTCGCGTGTCAACACGCCCTGATTGTATCAGCGAAGAAATACTTTTAACTCTTAAAAACTATGGTGTAACTGCCATTGAATTAGGTGCGCAAAGTATGTGTGATGATGTTTTAATCGCTAATCGCAGAGGGCATACGGCAGAGGATGTGCGAAAGGCTTCTGCACTCATAAAGGAATATGGTTTTGAGTTAGGGCTTCAGATGATGACAGGCCTTTATAAAAGCGATTTCCTGAAAGATGAATATACTGCAAACGAAATTGTAAAATTAAAGCCAGATACAGTGCGTATTTACCCAACCGTAGTACTTAAAAATACTCATTTGGGTTATTTGCAAGAAAAGGGTGAATATATAGCCCCAACAGCAGAAGAAACTGCACCATTCTGTGCAGAGCTTTTGCAGATGTTTGAAGAAAACAATATAAAAGTTATAAAATTAGGTCTTCACAGTAGCGAAACAGTTGAAAGTGATATGATTGGTGGGGCGTACCATCCAGCCTTTCGTGAGCTTTGTGAAGGACACATATATTTAGAAAAAATCCTTCAAAAATTAGCAGGCAAAGACAAAAATCGTGAATATGTGATTTATGTGAATAAAAAAGTGCTGTCACAGGCAAAAGGACAGCAGAAAAGAAACGAAAAAGCATTGAAAAATCAAGGATTTCATTGTATAATAAAGGGTAAAGAAAATTTAGAAGAATTTGACATTGAAGTTGAGGTTTTAGAATGATATTAAAGTCAATTACTATGCAGGGATTTAAGTCTTGTCCCGATAAAACAGTACTTCAATTTAATAAGGGAATAACAGGTGTTGTTGGTCCTAACGGTAGTGGTAAAAGTAATATTTCTGACGCTGTCCGTTGGGTGCTTGGTGAACAGTCAACAAAGAGTCTTCGTGGCTCAAAAATGGAAGATGTTATTTTCAGTGGTACAAAACTTCGTAAAGCAACAGGCTTTGCAGAGGTAACACTCTGTCTTGATAATGCTGACCGTACACTTAACTGTGATAAAGATGAAGTTAACATTACTCGTCGTTTTTACAGAAGTGGCGATAGTGAATATAAAATCAACGGCGAAAATGTACGACTTCGCGATATTAACGAGTTGTTTATGGATACAGGCCTTGGTCGTGATGGTTATTCAATGGTCAGCCAAGGCAAGATTGCCGAACTTATTTCTTCAAAATCAGGGGAACGCCGTGAAATGTTTGAAGAAGCAGCAGGTATTTCACACTTCCGTTACAGAAGAAATGATGCACTCAAAAGATTAGGACAAGCTGAAGAAAATCTTGTTCGACTTCGCGATATTTTAACTGAACTTGAATCCAGAGTAGGGCCTCTTAAAACTCAAAGTGAAAAAGCTCAGAAGTTTTTAGTGCTTGCCGAAGAAAGAAAAAATCTTGAAATTGGTATCTGGTTACATAATATCGAAAAAACTCAGGAAAAATTAAAAGAACAAGACAGAAAAATTGATATTGCTTCTGTTCAGTATAAAGATGCTCAAAAACAACTTGAAGAAATTGAGCAGAAAATGAATGGTATTATTGAGAAAACTCACGAAATCAATGTTAAGATTGAAGAAATTCGTGGTTCAACCTCTCATTTTGAAGAGCAAGCAAGCGAACTTGAAGCACAGGCAAAGGTTTACGAAAACTCAATTACACATAATAACGAATCTATTGAAAGATTAGAAAAAGATAAGCTTGTAGCAAATGCAGATGAAACAGATATTGATGCACAAATTCTTGAAACTGAAGAACAAAAAGCAAAAGCGCAAGCAGGACTCACAGAAGCTAACAAAAAGTTAGAAGCTCAAATTAGTGAAATTGAAAAATTACAGGTTGAAAATAACGAGTTTGCAACTATTGCAGCAGAGCTTTCAAAAGAGATTTCACTTCTTACAGTTACACTTGCAGATAATCGTGTTATAAGTGAAACTGCAAGTTCACAGATTGAAGAAATCAAAACAAGAATTACTGCTATTGACGACCTTTTAGGTAATCGTCGTGATACGGTTTTAGCATTAGAAGAAAAGAAAAATAATGCACAAAAAGCGTTAGACGAATGTAACGAAAAAATTGATGGCTATAAAAATGCAGTTGATGGCTATCGTATAAAGGTACAGACTAGAACTGAAAAAAGCGAAAAAATCAAAGCAGAAATTCAGACTCTTGATACTGAAATTGAACGCAAGAACGAGCGTATTCGTGTGCTTGATGACCTTGAAAAGAATATGGAGGGTTATCAAGGCTCAGTTCGTAGCGTTATGAAAGAGAGTAAGCGTGGCGCATTAAATGGTATCCACGGACCACTTTCACAACTTATTACCGTTAAAGATAAATATTCAGTTGCGGTTGAAACTGCACTTGGTGTAGCACTTCAGAATGTGATTGTTGATAACGAAACTGATGCAAAACGTGCAATTGCATTCCTCAAAGAAACTCGTGGTGGTCGTGCAACATTCTTACCACTTACAGCAATTAAGCCAAGAAGTCTTGACGAAAAAGATTTAGACGATTGCTTTGGGTTTGTAAGTATTGCAGCTGACCTTGTTACAACTGATAAAAAATATAAAGATATTATCGAAAATCTTCTCGGTAAAACAGTTGTCTGTGAAGATATGGACTCTGCAATCACAATTGCGAAAAAATACAAAAACCGTTTCAAGATTGTAACTTTAGACGGTCAGGTTATTAACGCAGGTGGTTCAATGACAGGTGGTAGTAAAGCTCAGGGCGTGGGTATGCTTTCACGCTCAAATGAGATTGAAAAACTTCGTGCATCTGTCAAAGACCTTGAAGATAAAAAGAATAATCTTAGCATTCAAGAAAAAATGCTTTCAGAAGATTTGGCATCTGCTATTGCTGACCTTAACGGTATTGAGGGTGACATTCTTTCAGCAAATGAAGAGAAAATCCGACTTGAAGGTGAATACAAACTTGCAGAAAGTGAGTATGATTCATCATCAGGTGGCGTGAAAGAACTGCTCGACGAAGAAAGAATCCTTAACGAGCGTATTGAAAAAATTCACGCAGATAGTATTACTGCTCGCGAAACAGTTGAAAAACTCAACTGCGAAATTGCTGAAAAAGAAAAGAGCCTTGAAGCAGTTAGTGGTGACCGTGAAAGTCTTGCAACTGTTCGTGAAGAACTTTCACAAAAGGCAGAGCAAATTCGTCTTGAGATGTTAGGCTTCCAAAAAGATATGGAATCTGCTGACGATAATATTCGTCGTCTTAACATTCTTAAAGGCTCACATAATAATCGTCTTGAAGAACTTGATGCAGAAATTGAAGCGTTTAAGAATAAAAACATCTGGCTTACAAAAGATATTGAAAGTCTCCGTGCATCTGCCGAAGAACTTCGTCAGAAATGTAATTATGCAAAAACTGATGTTGACGACTTGCTTGAAGCTCGTGCACAGCTTGAGAAAGAAAACACAGACCTTCGTAATCTTGAAAAAGAAAAGAGTTCTGAACGTGAGCGTGTTAGTGGCGAGCTGGCTCGTCTTGAAGAACGCAAGGCTTCAATGCTTAACGAGTTTGAAGAGTACAATTCAAAACTTTATGACGAGTATCAGCTCACTCGTCGTGAGGCAATTGCACTTGAAATTGTAATCGAGAATATTGGCGAAGCAAGAACTCGTCTTTCAGCACTCAAAAATGAAATTCGTGGTCTTGGTTCAGTTAATGTTTCTGCTATTGACGAATACAAGGAAGTATCTGAACGCTATGAATTTATGTCAGAACAGATTGGTGACGTTGAAAAATCAAAGGCAGAGCTTATTAAACTTATTGACGAGCTTACAACAAATATGAGCGTTCAATTCCGTGAACAGTTCCAGAAAATCAATGTGGCATTCTCTGAAACATTTGCAGAATTGTTCGGTGGTGGTAAAGCCGAGCTTATTCTTGAAGATGAAATGAATGTTCTTCAATGTGATATTGAGATTAAAGTTCAACCACCAGGCAAAAATGTTCAGAATATCAACTTGCTTTCAGGTGGCGAAAAGGGACTTTCAGCAATCGCACTTCTCTTTGCAATTCTTAAAGTTACACCTGCACCATTCGTTATCTTCGACGAAGTTGAGGCAGCCCTTGACGATGTCAACGTTGTCCGTTATGCTCAGTATGTAAGACGAATGACAAAGAATACACAGTTCATTCTTATTACACATCGTCGTGGCACAATGGAAGAGGCAGATATGCTTTACGGTGTCACAATGCAAGAAGAGGGCGTATCAAAGATACTTGAACTTCAAACAGCCGAAATGGCAAGAAAATTAGGTCTCGCTTAATTTCACTTATCTTGCACTTTTTCGCGACGGTAACTCGTGTATCTACATACACTTCGCCATCGCAAAAAAGCACAATATAAGCAAAATTTAAGCTACGACAGAAAATGCAAATGTAGGGGCGACTCACGAATCGCCCGAAAACAAAATAAAGGGAAATTATTATGGGAATTTTCAAAAAAATCAATTTTGGTCTTACAAAGACAAGAAATAAAATGGCAGGGGCTATTGACGATATGCTCGATAGTTTCGACGAGGTAACTGACGACCTTTATACCGAACTTG
Source organism: uncultured Clostridia bacterium (assembly GCA_937892525.1). Classification (GTDB taxonomy): domain Bacteria; phylum Bacillota; class Clostridia; order Oscillospirales; family Acutalibacteraceae; genus Fimenecus. The sequence goes on along the minus strand of CALAEV010000005.1, from coordinate 23,924 downwards.
AAGAAATTCTTGTTATGGGTGACGTTGGTGTTACAACTGCCGTTGAAATTACAGAAAAACTTCGTGAAGAAGTTTCAAAAGGCAAAATAAAAGGCTCTGAGGCAATCCGCAAACAGATTAAAACAATCGTTGCAGATATGCTTTATGGTGGCGAGGATATGGGGCTTATCACAGTTCCGTCAGTCATTCTTGTAATTGGTGTAAACGGTGTTGGTAAGACTACAACAATCGGTAAAATGGCTGCTATGTATAAAGCACAAGGCAAGAGCGTAATTCTTGGCGCTGCTGATACTTTCCGTGCTGCTGCTATTGACCAGTTACAAATCTGGGCTGACCGTTCAGGTGTTGATATTGTTAAGCATAAAGAGGGTGCAGACCCTGCCGCAGTAGTTTTTGATACAATCAGTGCGGCAAAGGCAAGAGACAGCGAAATTATCATTATTGATACTGCCGGTCGACTTCACAATAAGAAAAATCTTATGGACGAGCTTAATAAGATTTACCGCGTTATTGACCGTGAATTACCATACTCTGACCGTGAAGTACTTTTAGTGCTTGACGCAACAACAGGTCAGAATGCAGTTAATCAGGCACGCGAATTTAAGAGTGTTGCCGATATTACAGGCATTGTACTTACAAAACTTGATGGTACTGCTCGTGGTGGTGTTGTGTTGGCTATCAAGAATGAACTTGGCATTCCTGTTAAGTTTATTGGCGTAGGCGAACAGATTGACGACTTGCAACCATTCAAACCGGAAGCATTTGCAGACGGCTTGTTTGACAAGATTGATTATAAAGAAGAGGAGGATATTCAACTTGAAATTAGTGAAGAGAGTCAAGAAAAATACGAAAACATTGATGAAAATCTTTTACAAGAAGAAAACACCGATGAAAACGGTGGAACAGTTGAAGAAACTTCCGAAACAGATAACACAGGATTGGAACAGGAAGAAGAGATAACTTCTGACTCCGAACCAAAAGAAGAAAAGAAGAGAAGGGGATTCTTTGGACTTTTTAATCGCAACTCATAATATGAAAAAGCAGGCAGAATTACAAAGAATTCTTGCCCCATTAGGAATAAATGTACTTACTGCTGATATGGCAGGTATTGAACTTTCAGATGTAGAAGAAACAGGCACAACATTTGAAGAAAATGCTTTCTTAAAGGCAGACAGTGGTTGTAAAGAAAGTGGAATGGTCTGTGTGGCAGACGATTCAGGACTTATGGTTGACTTTCTTGACGGTGCGCCTGGTGTTTACTCTGCTCGTTTTGGTGGTGAACACGGAAACGACGCTAAAAACAACGAAAAACTGTTAAACCTTATGAAAGATGTGCCTGATAGCGAAAGAACTGCACGATTTGTAAGTTGTGTATGTTGTTGTTTCCCTGACGGCAGAAGTTTCACAGTCCGTGGCACTTGCGAAGGAGTAATTGCACACGAAGTACAAGGTAACGGTGGTTTCGGTTACGACCCTGTATTCCTTGTAGGCGACAAAACATTCGGCGAACTTTCAGCAGAAGAAAAAGACAAAGTAAGTCACCGTGGCAACGCACTTAGAAAATTTGTAGAAGAACTTCCAAAATATTTAGGAGAATAGAATTTATGACAAGTAAAGAAAGAGCATATTGGAGAGGTCAGGCAAACTCTCTTCAGGCATTATTTCAAGTTGGTAAGGGTGGAATTTCAGATGCCCTTATTAAACAAACTGATGATGCACTTAAAGCACGCGAACTTATTAAAATCAAAGTGCTTTTAGAAACAAGCCCTGAAAAACCAAAAGAAATCGCACAAAAGCTTGCTGAAGCAACAAATAGCGATTGCGTTGGTGTAATTGGTGGCAGTATGATTTTCTATCGTTACAACCCTGAACTTCACAAAGACGACAAAAAGAAGGCGAAGAAAAAATGAAAATAGGTATTTTCGGTGGAACATTTAATCCTCCACACAAGGGACATGTGAGAATGATTAATAAAATGGCAGAGGAGTTGGAACTTGATAAAGTTATTATCATTCCAAACAAAGTGCCAACACATAAGCGTTGTGACGATTTAGCAGATAATCGTGACCGTCTTGCTATGTGTAAAATCGCGTTCAATAATCCAAAGTTTGAAATCAGTACTATGGAAATGGACCGAGCAACAGACAGTTACACTATTTTCACTGTCAACGAGTTAAAGCAGAAATATCCAAATGACGATTTGTATTTGATAATCGGTTCAGATATGTTCCTTATCTTCCATAAATGGTATAAGCATAAGGAACTTTTAGAAAAGTGCACAATTTGTGTTGCATCACGCGACAATGCTGAAAATATTCAAAAACTTCGTGCTTATGCTTTTGAACAGTTAGGTGTGTATATGCCTAAACTTGACGGTAAGAATATACATATCTCACTTTTAGATGCTTATGAGGTAAGCTCAAGCGAAATCCGTGACAGAATAACAAACGGTAAGAGCATTTACGGAATTGTTGACCCAGAAATCATTGAATATATGGAGACTCACAAACTTTATGGATACGGAAAGAAACGTTGAATTTCTTGAAATTCTTAAAACTCGTTTAACGCCACAAAGACTGTATCATTCAATTTGTGTTGCCGAACAGGCAAAGCATTTAGCTGAAATTTTTGGTGGTGACCAAAACAAAGCATATACGGCAGGACTTATTCACGATATTATGAGATATGAGCCTGTAGAAAAAATGCTTGAACTCATTGAAGGCGATGGTCAAGTCTTAACTGAAAGCGAAAAGAACATTACAGTTACACTTCACGCAATAGCAGGTGAAGTTTTTCTTCGAAAAGAGTTGAATGTTACTGACAAAGACATTCTTTCAGCAGTTCGTTGGCACACAACCGGCAAAGAAGATATGACATTACTTGAAAAGATTATCTATGTTGCTGACCTGACTTCAGAAGACCGTGAATACCCTGATATTTTAGAAGTGAGAGCGTTAGCAGAAGAAAGTCTTGATAAAACTTGTCTTCGTGGGCTTTCATTCACTATTGAAGACAATGCAAAAAAATGCAGACCTATACACATTGATACAGTTAAAGCATTTAATTTTCTTGCAGAAAGGATTATTAAATAATATGGACAGAACAGAACTTATGAAAAATATTGTTGCTACACTCGATAATAAGAAAGCAACTAATATAAAATCACTTGAAATTACTGAACTTACATCAGTTGCCGATTATTTTGTAATCGCAACAGGTACTTCAGGCACTCATATTCGTGCATTGTCTGACGAAGTTCAGGATACACTCACAAAACAAGGCGTTGAGCCAAGAAATGTTGAGGGTAAATCAACTGGCTGGATTCTTTTAGACTACGGTACAGTTGTTGTTCATCTCTTCACACCTGACCAACGCGAATTATATAGCTTGGAGCATTTGTGGGCAGATGCAAATGAGTACGACATCAGTTCAATAGTTACAGAATAAATAAGTAAAAAATCTCTTTAAAGAAGGTTATATATATGAATTACGATTTTAAAGCCACCGAACAAAAGTGGCAACAGAAATGGGAAGAAGCAAAAGTTTTTGAGGCACAAGATAATTCTGACAAGCCAAAATTCTATGGTCTTGTTGAATTCCCTTACCCATCAGGCGCAGGTATGCACGTTGGTCATATCAAGGCATATTCAGGTCTTGAAGTAGTTTCAAGAAAACGCAGACTCCAAGGCTACAATGTGCTTTTCCCAATCGGTTTTGACGCATACGGTCTTCCAACTGAAAACTATGCAATCAAAACAGGTATTCACCCAAGAAAAGTAACTGATATGAACATTGAAAAGTTCACAAGTCAGTTAAAACGTGTTGGTTTCTCATTTGACTATTCAAGAGTAGTTGACACAACTGACGATAAGTACTATAAATGGACACAGTGGATTTTCCTTAAAATGTTTGAAAACGGACTTGCTTTCCGTGATAAGACATTAGTTAACTACTGCCCATCTTGCAAGGTTGTTCTTTCAAATGAAGACTCTCAGGGTGGTAAGTGTGATATTTGTCATAGTGACGTTGTGCAGAAGTCAAAGGATGTTTGGTACTTAAGAATTACAGAGTATGCAGATAAACTTCTTGAAGGTCTTCAGGATGTTGACTATCTTCCAAATATCAAACTTCAGCAGGTTAACTGGATTGGTAAATCACGTGGTGCATTCGTAAATTTCGCGCTTAACGAAATCCCTGAAGAATTAAAGATTTACACAACTCGTCCTGATACTCTTTTTGGCGTAACATTTATGGTTATGGCACCTGAACACCCAATTATCGATAAATATGCTGACAAGATTTCTAATATGGACGAAATTCTTGCATATAGAACAGAATGTGCAAAGAAAACAGAGTTTGAACGCACACAACTTGTTAAAGACAAGACAGGTGTTAAGATTGCAGGCATTACAGCAAAGAATCCTGTAAATGGTAAAGACATTCCAATCTACATATCTGACTATGTTATGATGGGATATGGTACAGGTGCTATTATGGCTGTGCCTGCACACGACGACCGTGACTATGACTTCGCAAAGAAATTCGGTATTGACATTATCGAGGTTATCAAGGGTGGTAATATCGACGAAGCAGCTTATGCAGGCGACGGCGAAATGGTTAACTCTGATTTCCTTAACGGTGTTGATAACAAGAAAGAATCAATCGCAAAAATGATTGATTTCTTACAAGAAAAAGGCATCGGTGAAGGTGGCGTACAGTACAAGATGAAGGACTGGGCGTTTAACCGTCAGCGTTATTGGGGCGAGCCAATCCCTATTGTTCACTGTGAAAAGTGTGGTATGGTTGCTGTGCCTTATGAAGAACTCCCACTAAGACTTCCTGAAGTTGAAAACTTTGAACCGGGTACAGATGGCGAAAGCCCACTTGCAAAGATTGAGTCTTATGTAAATTGTAAGTGCCCAAAATGTGGTGGAGATGCAAAGAGAGAAACTGACACAATGCCACAGTGGGCAGGTTCATCATGGTATTTCTTAAGATACATTGACCCACACAACGACAATGCACTCGCAGATATGGATAAACTTAACTACTGGATGCCTGTTGACTGGTACAACGGTGGTATGGAGCATGTTACTCGTCACCTTATTTACTCTCGTTTCTGGCATAAGTTCCTTTATGACATTGGTGCAGTACCATGCGCAGAGCCTTATGCAAAGAGAACTGCTCAGGGTCTTATTCTTGGTCCTGACGGCGTTAAAATGAGTAAATCTCGTGGTAACGTTATCGACCCTAACGAAGTTGTTGACGTATTTGGTGCTGATGTTCTTCGTACTTACGTACTCTTTATGGGTGACTACGAGCAGGCAGCTCCTTGGTCAGAAAATTCAGTTAAGGGTTGTAAGAGATTTGTTGACAGAATCTGGAATCTTCAGGAAATCCTTGTAGATGGCGACGAATTCTCAAAAGAACTCTCATCTTCATTCCATAAGACAATCAAAAAAGTAACAGAAGATATTGAAGCTCTTAAGTACAATACTGCTATTGCAGCACTTATGACACTTCTTAATGCAATTTATACAAAGGGCTCAATCAATAAGGCAGAGCTTAAAGCCCTCTTATTGCTTGTCAACCCATTTGCTCCTCACGTTACAGAAGAAATGTGGGAAACTTGTGGTTACGGCAAAATGATTGCTGCTGACGGCGAATGGCCAACTTATGATGAGGCAAAGTGCATTGACGAAACAATTGAAATCGTTGTTCAGATTAACGGTAAAATCCGTGCAAAACTCAATGTGCCTGCAGATATTGAGCAAGCAGAAGCAATTGCACTCGCAAAAGCAGATGAAAAAGTTGCAGCAGAGCTTGACGGCAAAAACATTATTAAAGAAATTTATGTTAAAGGCAAGCTTGTAAATATCGTTGCAAAATAAAAATATTAACGGTGGTGGAGGGACTAACTCTACCACTGTTTTTTAGGTGGAAAATATGTTCATTTGTCCAATTTGCAAATCAAAACTGAATATTGACGGTAAAACATATCGTTGCGAGAATAACCATTCTTTTGATATTGCAAAACAAGGGTATGTGAACTTGTTGCCAGTCAATAAAAAACACTCTGACAACCCAGGCGACTCAAAAGATATGGTTTTATCTCGTCGTGAGTTTCTTGAAAGTGGAAATTATGATTGCTTTGCAGAAAAACTGATTGAGATAATCAACTCTACTTTTACCAATAGTCAAAAAATATCTATTATTGACTGTGGTTGTGGTGAAGGGTATTATGACGGTTTTTTAGATAGGTTAAAATTTAACTACGATTTATATGGATTTGATATTTCTAAAGAAGCAGTTCGGTTTGCATCGGCAAAATATAAAAAAGGCAACTTTGCAGTAGGTAGCTGTTTTAATATGCCTGTTGCAGATAAGGCATTTGATTTGGCAATCAACATTTTTGCACCTATGGTAGAAAGTGAAACTGCAAGAGTGCTGAAAAATGGTGGCTATCTTATATACGCTGTGCCGGGTAAAAATCATTTAATGGGCTTAAAAGAACTCCTTTATGAAAATGTTTACGAAAAGGTCGAAAAGCATACGGAATATGATGGCTTTGAATTTGTAGAAAGACATACAATTAAAAATGTAATAACTGTAGATAGTGAAATGGGTGTAAACCTTTTCAAAATGACACCTTATTATTTCAAAACCGAGCTTGGTGCAGAAGAAAAAATTCGTAAAAGTGGTGGCTTTACAACAGAAATCCATTTTGACTTTCTTGTTTACAGAAAGATATAGTATATGCTAAAATGAATTTATAAAATTTTGGGGTGATGTAATGAAAATTATTGATATTTCAAAAGATGTTATGACTTGTGAGGTCTATCCAGGAGACCCAATGCCTAATATTGAAATGGTAAGAACGATTAGTGATAGTTGTGAGTATAATCTTGGAAAAATCAGTATGTGTTTACACAATGGAACGCATATGGATGCACCTTTGCACTTTTTACCTAATGGTAATGACATTACAGAATTCGACCCTGAAGTGTTTATGGGACCTTGTGTAGTTGTTGAGGTTAAAGAAGAATTTATAACAGGCGCATTTGTTGAGGAATATTTCCCAAGAAATGCAACAAGAATACTTATAAAAAGTCACGGTAAAGCAGTTTTTCACGAATCTGCAGCATCAGAGTTGTCATACTTAGGGTACACTCTTGTAGGAACAGATTCATTGAGCGTTGAGCCAGAGGGGAGCGACGGCAGAACACACCGTATGTTCTTTGTAGATAATATTGCATTGCTTGAAAATCTTGATTTAGAAAATGTTGACCCTGGTAAATACTTTTTGGTGGCAGCTCCCATTAAAATCAGTGGGGCAGAAGCTTCTCCTGTAAGGGCAATGCTTGTGTCAGATTTCATTTTCTGGAGTGGGGAACAGAAATAAGTTAAAAATCATCTAAAACATAAAATAAAGAGGAAAACACAATGGTTAAAAAATTACTAAGCTTATTTTTGACGTTTGCAAAAATAGGCAGTATAACCTTTGGTGGTGGTCTTACAATGTTACCACTGCTTACAAAAGAGATAGTAGAAAAGAAAAAATGGGCAACTGAAGAAGAACTTTTAGACTACTATGCAGTTGGTCAATGCACACCTGGTATTATCGCAGTAAATACTGCTACATTTATCGGCTATTATCAGGCAGGTGTGTTAGGTGGAATTTTCTCAACCCTCGGAATGGTAACGCCGTCAATAATAATTATCACAATAATAGCATCTGTTTTACAGAATTTTATGGATTATCCAATAGTTGCGTCTGCACTTACAGGTATTAACGCAATTGTTTGCGCACTTCTTTCACATACAGTTATTACACTTGGCAAAAAAAGTCTTGTTAATGTAATGTCGGTGGTGCTTTTTATAATTGGCTTGATTGCTTGTTTTGTGTTTGATATCACACCGATTTTGCTTGTAATTTTCGGTGCTGTGATTGGTATTGCTTATAATAAAATCAAGGGGGTAAAACAGAAATGACCTTCTTGAAATTGTTTTTTGAATTTTTCAAAATAGGACTTTTCGCCGTTGGTGGTGGTCCTGCAACAATTCCGTTTTTGCAGGATTTAGCAAGAAGTGATTACGGTTGGTTTAACGAGGACCAGTTAGGTGTTATGGTTGCGATTGCAGAAAGTACACCAGGACCAATCGGCGTTAATATGGCAACCTATGCTGGCTATAGTGCTGGCTTTGGCGAACTTGGTGTTGTTGGTGGAATTTTAGGTGGAATTACTGCCACAATGGGACTTGTAACACCGTCGATTATTGTAATTATTTTAGTTGCAGGTTTCTTAAAAGCATTTAAAGAAAACCAGTATGTAAAAGGCGCGTTTTTAGGTATTCGCCCTGTTGTTACTGCACTCGTTTTGTTTGCTGTTTTTGGCATTATCAAACCAATTTTCTATGTAAACGGCGAATTTGCAATTCCTGTTATTGCTATTTCCGTTGTAGTATTTGGGCTTATGTTTATTAAAAAACTTAAAAAATTACACCCTGCATTTTGGTTGGCACTAGGTGCGATTGCAGGTATATTATTAAAGTTATAAGGATTTGTTTGTATGTCGCTTCAAAAAAATCAAGATATACAATTAAATATTGAGGGCTACACTGCTGAGGGTAATGGCGTAGGGCATTATGATGGACAAGCAGTATTCGTTTCAGGTGCTGCTAAAGGCGATACAATTATTGCCCACATTATCAAGGCAAAAAAGACTTATGCTATTGGCATTATCAAGCAGATTTTGAAAAAATCTAATGATAGAATAGATGTTGATTGCCCACACTTTCGTTCTTGTGGTGGGTGTGCATATCGTCATATTTCTTATGATGCCGAAAAGCAACTCAAAAGACAAAAGGTTGTTGACGCATTTGCTCGTCTTGCTCATTTAGATATAAAAGTGAATGACATTATCACTTGTAAAACCGAGCGTTATCGAAACAAGGCACAATACCCAGTAGGATTTGACAAGGGTATTGTTGCTGGATTTTATGCTCAAAAAAGCCATAGAATAATAAATTCTTCCGATTGCATTTTACAGCCTGAAGAGTTTGCAAATATAGTTGAAATTGTGAAAAACTGGATGACCGAATTCGGCATTTCGGCTTACGATTCAATTACCCATACAGGGCTTATTCGTCACATCTACATAAGAAAAGCATTTGTAACAGGGCAGATTATGGTGTGCCTTGTAATCAATGGTGATGAAATTCCAAAATCACACGAATTAGTTGACGATTTGCTTAAAATAAAGGGACTCGCAAGTGTTTCTATCAATAAAAATACAGAAAAAACCAATGTGATTTTAGGTCTTGAATGTAAAACCCTTTGGGGTGCAGATTATATTGAAGATGTACTTTGTGGAGTGAAAATTCGTCTTTCGCCACTTTCGTTCTATCAAGTAAACCACGATTGCGCCGAGTTGTTGTATAACAAGGCAAGCGAATATGTAGGCGCAACAGGGAGTGAAACTGTACTTGACCTTTATTGTGGTGCAGGTACAATCGGACTTTCAATGGCAAATAAGGTTAAAAAGGTAATCGGTGTTGAGATTATTCCTGAAGCTATTGAAGATGCTAAAGTCAACGCTAAAAATAACAATATTGAAAATTGTGAATTTTACTGTGGCGACGCAAAAGATGCAGTAAAAATTCTTAAAGATAAAAATATCGAGCCTGATGCAGTAATCCTCGACCCACCACGAAAAGGTTGCGACAGAGAAGTTTTAGAATATGTAGCAGAAATGAAACCTAAGAAAATAGTGTATGTTTCTTGTGATGTTTCAACCCAAGCACGAGATTGTGCAACATTAAAAGAACTTGGCTACGAAACAAAAGAAGTAACACCAGTTGATATGTTCCCTCGAACTTCGCACACAGAAAGTGTAGCATTATTGATTAAAGAATAAAAAGGTGATGAGTTAATGAACTTTTACGGAACAGAAAAACATCAACAATTATTAAATCAATTTGATGAGAAAATATTTTCAAAATGTGATATGACTGCACCGACAAGGGAAAAGATTTTAGGCGATGGATTTGTTCTTAAATGCTATTATTATGCAGACGAGCAAGAAGGATATATAAGGTGCATTCCTTATGACGGCGAGGTTTGCCGATTATATCAAAATGAAGAATTAATATTTGAATGGAAAAATATCAGTGGGCATTCACGAATGGCAAGCATAATTGAACATTATGACGGGAATTGTTATTTGATTTTTGACGAGTCTTTGTATGGCTATAGTGTACTTAATCTGAACACTATGGAATGTGTTCATTACATTCCTTCTGAATCTGAACAATATTTTGAAAATTCAAGTAGTTTTAAGGAAACTTTTATATGGTGTGAACCTCATTATGATAAAACAAGTAATTTGTTAGCAGTTGAAGGTTGCTTTTGGGCCTCCCCATATTCAATTATTGTATTGGATTTTAGCAATGCAATGGAAATTGTAGAAACCAATAAATGGTTTAATCTTTGTGATGAAGAACAAGAGTTGGATTTTGTTAAGTGGACAGAAAATGAGTTGGTATGTTCATCATTAACGGTTAAGAAACAAGAATTATTATAAAGATTTTTCTGAAATGATTAAATTTATAAACAGAATAACAAGGAGGAATAGATATGGCAGTTTCTTCATTAGTTAAAAAGGTTTTTGCAACCAAAGAGGGTTGGACAACCGAGCCGGTTGAAAGAATGAGTTATTATTCATATTTTGCAGGTCAGAATATGATTTATACGCTTTTCAATGTGTGCCTTACTACATATCTTTTATTTTTGGGTATTGACCCAATTAAGTCAGCAACAGTAATGCTTGTTGTTAAAGTATGGGACGCTGTAAATGATACATTGTTCGGCGTGATTTTTGACTCAATCAAGTTCAAAAGTGGCAAAAAATATCTTCCTTGGCTTCGCGTTTCAACAATACTCATACCACTTGCAACAATATTGACCTTTATTATTCCTTCCGGCACTTCACAAGCCGTTAAACTTGGTTGGTTTGCAGTTGCATATATTCTTTGGGACACGGCTTACACTCTTTGTGATGTGCCGATTTTCGGCGTACTTACTTCTATGAGCCAAAGCGTTGACGAAAGAAACAGTATTCAGTCATATAAGAGTATTTACACTTATATCGGTGTTGGTATTACATCTACATTATCAACTATTCTTGTCAGCGAAAAGGTTGGTATGAATTATGGTATGATATCAATAATTATTTGCGTTATCGCATTCGCTTTAATGTCGCCAGCATCTTTCAAACTTAAAGAGCGATTCAGTACCGAAAGCGAAGAAACATTTACAATCAGAAAAATGTTCTCATATCTTATCAAAAACAAATATTTGTTTATATATTATTTAGGAATTTTCTTCTATTCATCACTTAGCATTGGCAACGCATTCACTCTTTATGTTTCATATTATCTTTTCCACAGTGCATTATTCTCAATAATTGTAGGCGCAGTGGGGACAATTCCACAACTTATCATTTCATTGTTGTTGCCTAAACTTATCCGCAGATTTGATAAGATGAAGGTAAATCGTGTATGCTTGCTCATGTATGTAATACTCAGTTTTGTTATGTGGGCAATCGGTTACGACAATGCAGTTGTTTATATAATTCTCTTTACTATACGCTCAGTTCCGTTGGCAGTAGTCAGCCTTGAAATGTTTATGTTTACACCTGACTGTGCCGAATATGGTTATTTTAAGAGTGGTACAGAAGCAAAGGGCATAACTTTTGCAGTACAGACCTTTATGGCGAAACTTACAGGCTCTATCTCTGGCGCATTAGGACTCTTTATACTTGGTCTTGAATCAGTGGGCTGGAAAGTAGTAGAAGTAGGTTCATTCCAAGAACTTGAACAAAGTGGAGTAACACAAACACAACATGCGTTAGATATGCTTTGGTTAATCTTTATGCTTATTCCTGCAATAGGTGGTCTTTTGTCATATATCGTGTGGTTGTTCTATGACCTTAAAGACAAAGATGTTCAGATTATGATTGACTGCAATACAGGCAAAATCACAAGAGAAGAAGCATTGAGTATGCTGTCAAAAAAATATGATATTAAGGAGTAGGGTGTTTTATGAACGGAATGACAAGACGCGAGCGTCAGGTTACTGATATTGACGAAATTATTAAAATTCTTGATAAATCCAAGGTTGTGCATCTTGGAATGGTTGATGGCGACGAGCCTTATGTTGTGCCAATGAATTATGGCTACATAATGGAAGACGGCAAACTTACAATTTATCTTCACGGTGCAAAACGTGGCAGAAAACTCGATTTAATTCGTGCAAATCCAAAAGTTTTCTTTGAAATGTGTTGTGATATCGTACCTTTTGAGGGCGAAGTTGCTTGTAAATACGGCATTACTTATGCTAGTGTTATGGGCAGGGGCGTTGCTGAAATCGTTGAAGATGTTGAAGAGAAAAAGCTTGCGTTATCTGTGCTTATGAAAACACAAACAGGCAAGGACTTTGAGTTTGAAGACAAAATGACAACTATTGTGTCAATTATTAAAATTACAACTCTTGAATATACTGCAAAACACAGACCAGGACCAAAAAAGTAGGGGTCGGCGTCCTCGACGACCCGTATTGTAGGGGCGATTCACAAATCGCCTTTAACCCTCCCTCATAGAGGGAGCGAAATAAGAAGTTCTGTTTCAGATATTGAGTATTTACTATGAATGAATTTGTAATTAATAATCACAAAATTAAATACGCTTTTCACGATATTGACGGTACTCATTCTCTTATTCGTGATTGGCCACCTGTAATGAGCATCTGCCTTTATGATGTAATTGTAAATGGCTTGCCAGAAGATTTTGACAGTATCGAAAATCAAAATCGGCTGATTTCTCTTGCAGGCACTAAAAAACTTCCTGAAACTGACCAATTCTGCATTGAGTCAGCAGGGCTTTCTGCACTTACTCAAATGGAGTGGGCAATCCGTAGGGCTGTTCAGGAGGGAAATATAAAAGTCAATTGCGATATGCAGACAAATTCTCAAATCATTGACCGAATTAACAATGGAATTGAGTATTATGACGACTTGCCTGAAACTTATGAAATGAGCGAAATGTTAAAGGTGCAAACTCCAAGGCTTTTCAAACTTTATGAGGCTGTGCTTAATGGATTTTGTCGCGATAAAAACCTAAAGAAAGCAAAAGAAAACCCCAATGAGTTCAGAATAAACGGCTCAATGGAGTTTTTGCAATTCTTAAAAGATAACGGTGTAAAAAATTATTTTGTAACAGGCGCAGTTGTAGAAAAAGGTATGGGAATGCACGAGGAAGTTGAAGCGCTTGGTTATAAAATCGGCAAAGATGAACTTGTTGAAGACATAATCGGCTCAACATGGACTGGAAAAATGCCAAAAGATATGGTTATGCAAAAACTTCTTAAAGATTTAGGTGTAAAAGGCGAAAATGTGCTTGTGGTAGGCGACGGCAGAGCTGAAATTCAGGCAGGCGTGCAAATGGGTGCGTTTGTTGTAAGCCGATTACCTGAAAATGCCGACTTTCAACGGGAATTACACAAAAAACTCGGTACAAACATTATAATAAAAGATTTTTGCGATAAAGAATTTTTAAGTCTTTTCAAGGATGAATAGTATGGATTTATTTGAACGATACCCACAACTGAATATTTGCGCAAAAGATATTGAAAAAGCCCTTGCACTTATGATTGACACATATAAAAATGGTGGCAAAATTCTTGTCTGTGGTAACGGTGGAAGTGCATCTGATGCCGACCATATTGTAGGGGAGTTAATGAAAGGATTTCTCAAAGACAGAAAGATAACTGATGAGAGAATACCACAAGAATTAAGAGGAAAACTTCAAGGTGCTTTGCCTGCAATTTCACTTTCTGCACATAATTCCCTTATGACTGCAACTATAAACGATAACGATGCAGATATGATTTTTGCACAACAAGTTTATGGGTATGCAAAAGAAAATGATTTGCTTATCGCAATTTCAACATCAGGTAATTCAAAGAATGTAATTAATGCAGTAAAAGTGGCAGAATCACTTGGTGTAAAGGCGATTGCCTTGACAGGAGAAACAGGTGGGGAGTTAAAGCAATTTGCAGATGTTACAATCTGCGCACCATCTACTGAAACTTACAAAATCCAAGAATACCACTTGCCAATATATCATTACTTATGCGCAAAAGTGGAAGAAGAAATTTTTTGACTTTTGATTTGCGCTATGATATATTTAAAATATAGGGATTTCTTGAAAGGGGTATTTTTATGAAAAAGATGAGCAAAGGTAAAAAAATCGCCATAATTATTATTTCAGTTATACTCTCAATAGCAATTTTGCTACCCATAGGAGCGTATGCGTTTGTGATTTTTGTTGTACCACGAACTATGGATGGAGAAGAAATCAAAGCACAATATATAGACAACCCTGCAATGAGTATTTCTTGGCAAGAGTATGATAAACAAAATCTTATGTTATCAGGTAAAACAGTCACATATACAGAAGATGGTTTTGAAATAACTTTACCTGAAAGCTTTGTTGTTAATGAAGAAGGTACCAAAGATGGATTCCATTCATATTGGATTAAAAAAGGAGAAAATACATCTGCTTCAGTTATTATATCGGACCCAGTTTTTACCGACGAAGATAAAAATGACCCCGAACATGAGCAAGAGTGGAAAGCATATGAAACAATGCACTTTGGGTACAAATTGCTTTTTGGTCATGCGGCAAAAAAAGTTTACGGAATTGAGTTGGGTACAGAATACAACTACAAACTTTTAATCAATTCGATGGATATTGATACATTTGATGTTCAAAATCACAACCAGAAATTTTTGTTTGCCATATTAGGTATGGAAAAGAGCATGTCAGGAATGGGCATATTAAATAAAAATAACGCAATATACAATATAGAAACAGACACATATAAAGGCTTTATTTATAATAGAAGCAAAGTTGCTGAATCGGAAGAAGACGAGTCTTATGATATGTATTCAATGGATGCTTATTCTTTTGATGATTTGAATAGTCCATATATAATATTTATCAGGGACTACGATAATGCCTTAACCGAAGATGATATTTTCGCAATATTCAATTCACTCAAAGTAAAATAAAAAACAAAAACGGAGCAATTTGCTCCGTTTTTCTTTTACCCTAAATCGTGTTGATTTGTAATTGTAATTTCTGGATTTTTCATACCGAGAGTTTCAAGAACTACAATCTCATTTTCTTCTTTAAGAAGGCTACCAGGAAGATAAAGCGATTTCTGTGGACCTACCTCCCAATATCTGCCAAGGTTAAAGCCGTTAATCCATACATAACCTTTCTGGAAATTATCAAGATGCACAAAACAATCTGCTTTACTGTTTGCCTTGAATGTGCCCTTATAGAACATAGCGCCTTTGTCTTTGTTGAAACTTTCAACAGGTTTGTATGTGAGCTTTTCAAGGTTATCAAGTGGAAGTGTCCAAACCTTGTAGCCCATCTGACGCTGATTTGCAATATAAATGTCAGAAAATCCTTTTCTGTCCATCATTTTTTCGCCATAGTTTACGCGTCCCATTGTGTCAACAAGCAAGCCGATTTTCTTTTCTCCGTCAACAGAGCCGATAAATACAGTTGCAGTATCCTGGTCATCTTTTGTGAATTTTTTGAAGATTGAACCAAGTGAAAGTTTGCCACGTTTTGTGTAAACTGTTCTGTCAATAAATTTCTTGTATTTATCATCAACATAAACAAAACCGAAATCGTGAACATTTCTAATCATCAACGGAATTGGGTCGTAATGACCTTTGATTACAGTTTCATAGTAAATCATACCGAAGTTCTGACCAAAATATTCCATACTTTCAGGAACTGGGACTTTGTGTTCTTCGCCGATATTCTGGAGATTTTCAAAAAGACTTGCAGATTCAGTAAGTTCTACTTTACCGATTGTCTGAAGCTCTGGAGATGGTGGTAACTCTTGCATCTCAAGATTTTGATGTTTATGTAACAACTCGCGTACTGCGTGATAAGCAGGTGTGTAGTCGCCGTATTCGTTAAGCAACGCGCAGTAGTCATAACTTGTGATTGTTGGCTCATAAGCACTGCCAGGGTTGTGGTTTGCACCTGCGTTAAAGCCGAAGTTTGTGCCACCGTGGAACATATAGAAATTGAAACTTGCGCCACAATCTAAAAATTCCTGAACCTCTTTCACAACAGAGTCGGCTTTTCTTGTGTGGTGGCTATCTCTCCAATGGTCAAACCAACCGCACCAGAATTCGCCACACATATTAGGGCCGTCATTCTCGAAATCCTTTAAGCAGTTAAATGCAGTTTTAGCTCTTGAACCAAAGTTGAGAACTTTATAAATGTGTGGTAATGAGCCACCTGAAAGCATATTTTTCCAGTTACCGTCAGATGTGAAAAGTGGAACATCAATTCCACAACTGCGAGTTAAATCTTCAACGAATTTAAGGTATTCTTTGTCGTTACCGTATGAGCCATATTCGTTTTCAACCTGCATCATAATAATATTGCCACCGTTTGTTTCTAAAAGTGGCTTTAATCTGCCAAGCAACTCTTTGTAGTAACGCTCAATGCAAGTAAGAAAATCAGGATACATGCAACGGATTTGCATATTCTTGTCTTTAAGTAACCATGCAGGAAGTCCGCCGAAATCCCATTCAGCACAGATATATGGACCGGGTCTTACAATGCAGTAAAGACCAACCTTCTGAGCAGTTTTTACGAAACGCTCAATGTCAAGCATACCGTCAAAATGGAATTCGCCAGGGCGTGGTTCGTGAAGATTCCAACAAGTATAAGTTTCAACTGTGTTGAAGCCTGCAAGTTTTAATTTTGTAAGACGGTCTTCCCAATATTCAGGTAATGTACGGAAATAGTGCATAGCACCTGAATAGATTTTAATAGGCTTACCATCCATATAAAATTCTTTGTTTTTAATTTCAAACATATCAATACACCTCTAATGTGTTAGCATATTCTTTAAGAATATCAAGAATTTGTTGCTCATTATCATAAAAGAAATTGTCGCATTCACTGAGAATGTTGTCAAGTTCTTCATTTTCTTCTTCGGCAGATTTCAAGAAAACATCATAAGCTTTCTGAAGATTTTCACTTAAATCTGTTGGTAAAACTTCGCAAAGATTTTTAACTGCTTTTGCTAAATCACCACAATTTGAAACATTATAGAAAAACTGTGCGTGACCACCGTTGTTGATTTCACTGTCATAGGTCATAAGAGCATCATAAGGTGCACCAATTTCTTCCTGTGACCACAACTCCCATAAATAATTCCACTTAATCTGCTCATCTGTAAGTGGCTCTTTTTTCTTGAAAATATTAAAAAGTCCCATAATTTATTTCCTTTCTATTAAACACACACATTCAATATGGTCGGTGTGTGAAAACATATCCACTGGTTGAATTTTTCTGACTTTGTATCCATTTTTGCTTAAATACATTAAATCCCTTGCAAGTGTTTCAGGATTGCAAGAAACATAAACTACTTTTTTGGGGTTAAGCTTCACGAGTGATGAAAGAAACGGAATATCACTACCGGCACGAGCAGGGTCCATAATTACTGCGTCAATTTGCTCGTTATTATTTGCCAAATCAACCATAAATTTGCCTGCATCGGCAGTAAAGAATTTGATATTATGAATACCGTTGAGTTTA
Source organism: uncultured Clostridia bacterium (assembly GCA_937892525.1). Lineage (GTDB taxonomy): Bacteria > Bacillota > Clostridia > Oscillospirales > Acutalibacteraceae > Fimenecus. The sequence continues at coordinate 6,224 of CALAEV010000005.1, read as the reverse complement.
GCGTTTTCTTTTGCATCTTTTACTGCATCTTTGTTGATTTCAACACCTAAAACGCTCTTTACATTTTTACTTGCAATAAGACCAATTGTTCCTGTGCCACAGTAAGCGTCAATAATTCGCTCATCGCCTTTAAAATCGGCATATTCAAGGGCTTTGTTGTAAAGAACTTCAGTTTGCACAGGGTTAATCTGATAAAACGCTTTTGGCGAAATACGGAATTTAAGCCCACAAAGTTCTTCTGTGATTTTTCCGTCGCCGTAAAGAACTTCACTTTTATCGCCTAAAACCATACTTGTAAATTTGTTGTTAATGTTTTGCACAATAGTTGTGATTTCAGGGTGTCTGCCCACAAGAGCATTTATAAATGAACGCTTTGACGGAAATTGTGGTGTAGCCGTAACAAGTACTACCATAACTTCACCACTACGGAAAGCAGTTTTCACAAGTACATGACGCAAAAAGCCTTGTCGTGTAACTTCATCATAAGGTTTTAACTTAAAGCTTTTAAGAAGTTTTTTTATGGTGTTTGCAATTTCATCAGCTTTTGGGTCTGTTAGCATACAAGTCTCAATATCGACAATTTTATGAGTTGATGATTGATAAATACCTGCAACTGTCTGCCCGTTTCTACCACGACCGAAAGCGTATTGAGCCTTGTTGCGATAATTATATGGATTTTCCATACCAATAATTTCTTCAACATGACAGAATTTGCCCAAAAGACGAATTGCTTTAACTTGTTTATGCTTTAATTGTTCTTCGTATGAAAGATTTAATAACTGACACCCACCACACTTTTTAGCGTGGGGACAAATTTGTTTTGATTTGTTCATATTTATCCTAATTTTCTACCATTCTTGATTTCAAATTTTCCAAAGAAAGGAACTTTAATATATCCATTAAATGTTGTATCGCTTGTAAACTCCACAAAAATCTGAACAGAAACTTTGCCCATAATTTCAATATCTGCTTTACCACTTAACGTGTTGTCTTTTTCAACAATGTCATAAACTGTAAAGTTTGGGATAGTTTTAATAGAATCAGTTTCAACAGAAAACGCATATTCGCCGTTGTTGTCAGTAATCTCAACAATGGCACTTCCACTAATCATTGAAGTTTCAATAGTGCCTGTCCATCTGCCTAAACCAATCATATTTGTTCCTCCCATACTTAATCAGTATAATTTTAACATTCAACGGTGTAAATGTAAAGTAAAACAATAAAATTATACGCAAATAGGTGACACTTTCCGTTGACAACGCTCGCAAATGAGAGTAAAATACTATGTTAAGAATGACTTTTAATGAGGTGAAATTTTTGAAGAAGTTTTTTACCCGTTCAAGATTACAGCAATTATTGATGATTGCATTTGATATTTTAATAGTTAATGGCTCATATTTTCTTTCAGTGTTTCTTCACTGTCACTTTAATTTACCATATGAGTATTTTATGCGACTTGTTGTGCGAATCCCTTATGTAACATTAGTTTATATAGGTCTTTTCCTTGTAAGAAAGCTTTATAAAAATCTTTGGAAATACATGGGGTTTTATGAGCTTACAAATACAGTTCTTTGCGCCGGATTAGGTACTGCACTTTGCTTTATAATTGACTATATTTTTATGAAGTCAGGCTATGTTTTTGGTATTAACTGTTTGCCTTTTATTGCATATGTTGATACGTTTTTGCTTATTTGTTGCTTCTGTGCAGGTTCAAGAACATTCTATAAAGTATATCGTGCAATGCGTTCTGATAAAAATCGTCGTCGTGGAGTGGCCAATAAGCGTATTATGATTATTGGCGCAGGTGACATGGCGAACTCTGTTCTTTACGAAATGAGTATTTCAGGTTACAAATTCGGTTCTCCTGTTGTTATTGTTGATGACGATGACAAAAAACAAAAACTCAGAATTCGTGGTATTCCTGTTGCAGGTGGAATTAATGATATTCCTTCTCTCGTTAAACTTTATGATGTAAACGAGATTATTTATTGTATCCCATCAGCTTCAGCTCAGCGTAAACGCGAAATTCTTGAAATTGCAATGGCAACAGGCTGTAACCTTAAAACTGCACCTAATATTGACGAGCTTGGTGGACCAAACAAATCTTATACAGATAAAATCCGTAAAGTTGATGTTCTTGACTTACTTTCACGTCCTGAAATTAAGCTTGACCCTGATGTTTGTAAGTATGTTACAGGTGAAACAGTGCTTGTTACTGGTGGTGGTGGCTCAATCGGTAGTGAGCTTTGCCGACAGATTGCAAAATATCAACCAGAAAAAATTGTTATTTTTGATATTTATGAAAATAACGCATTTACTCTTAAAAACTCACTTGATAGAAAATACTGTGGTGCGCCACAAATTGAAATCCGTATAGGCTCAGTTCGTGATTTAGCAAGACTTCGTGAAATTTTTGAAGAGTTTAACCCTTCATCAGTGTTCCACGCTGCTGCACATAAGCACGTGCCACTTATGGAAGATAGCCCTTACGAAGCCGTTAAGAATAATATCTTAGGTACATATAATACTGCATTCTGTGCAAATGAATATGGCGTAAAAAACTTTGTTCTTCTTTCAACGGACAAAGCAGTTAACCCTACAAATGTTATGGGTGCAACAAAGCGTGTGTGCGAACTTGTTGTTCAGCATTTCAGTAAGATTACAAAGGGTACAAAATTTGCAGCAGTTCGTTTTGGTAATGTTCTTGGCTCAAATGGTAGCGTTATTCCAATTTTTAAGGAACAACTTGAACAGGGTGGACCAATTACTGTTACTCACCCAGATATCACACGTTACTTTATGACTATTCCTGAAGCAAGTCAGCTTGTTGTACAAGCAGGTGGTCTTGCAAAGGGTGGCGAAATTTTTGTTCTTGATATGGGTGAGCCTGTAAAAATAGTATCTCTTGCAGAAAATCTTATTAGACTATCAGGCTTTGAACCATATAAAGATATTGAAATTCAGTTTACAGGGCTTCGTCCTGGCGAAAAACTTTACGAAGAACTTTCAATGGAAGAAGAACTTGACGAAAGACAAAAAACAGGTAATGACAAAATTTTCGTTACAAAGCCATTGGCAATTGATGATGAACAACTTGAAAAAGATATTAAAGCCATCGCAGACTTGAAGCCTGACGAGGTTCGCGATTATCTTAAACGCCTTGTTCCTAATTACAAAAACAAATAATTTATTTTCACATATTGGAGATGTCGCAAATGCAAATCAAAATTCAGAAAACAACAACACCAAAACAGAAACCTGATTGGAAAAACCTTGGCTTCGGTCATATTTTCACAGACCATATGTTTATTATGGATTATGATGAGGGACAAGGTTGGCATGACGCAAGAGTTGTACCATATCAGCCTGTAGTGCTCGACCCATCTGCACTTGTTTTCCACTATGCTCAGGAATGTTTTGAAGGACTTAAAGCATATCGCCTTGCAGACGGTAGCGTTCAGCTTTTCCGTCCTGATAAAAATGCAGAAAGAATGCAGTCAACACACGACAGACTTTGTATTCCGCAAATCCCTGTTGCAGATTTCGTAGATGCAGTTAAAGCGCTTGTTTCAGTTGATAAAGATTGGGTGCCATCAGAACCTGATACAAGTCTTTACATTCGTCCATTTACAATCGCAACTGAACCTGTTCTTGGCGTTAAAGCATCAGCAAGTTATCAGTTTATCATTATCTGCTCACCATCAGGTGCATATTATGCAGAAGGTCTTAACCCTGTTAAGATTTATGTTGAAGAAGAATTTGTTCGTGCTTGCCCAGGTGGTACAGGTTCTATTAAATGTGGTGGTAACTACGCAGCATCAATGGCAGCAGGTGAAAAAGCACATAAACTTGGTTATTCACAGGTACTCTGGCTTGACGGTGTTGAAAGAAAGTATGTTGAAGAAGTTGGCGCTATGAACATTATGTTCAAGCTTAATGGTGAGATTTATACAGCAGCAACATCAGGTACAGTTCTTCCAGGTATTACAAGAATGAGTTGTATTGAAGTTCTCAAGAGCTGGGGCTATAAAGTGAACGAAGGCAAGCTTGCTATTGATACGGTTATGGAAGCAGGCAAAAACGGTACTCTTGAAGAAGTATTTGGTACAGGAACGGCAGCAGTAATTTCACCTGTTGGCTCACTTCGTTATAAAGATGATGTTGTTGAAATCAACAATTTTGAAATCGGTGAACTTACACAAAGACTTTACGATACCCTTACAGGTATTCAGTACGGAAAAATTGAAGATACATACGGTTGGACAGTAAAAGTTGATTAATAAAGAATCGAGGACAGACTGAAAAAGTCTGTCCTTTACTTTTTATAAGATAAACAAATTTGAGTTTGTCGAATTGATTTATATATGTCTTTTTCGCTCCCTCTTAGAGGGTGCGGGTGTCCGGCGGACACCTCTACGAAGTAGAAGCACTGTCTGAGCCGGCAGGCGAGTAATGAGCTGTCGAGCGATAGCGAGACTGAGGGAGTAATATAAACAACTACAAACTCCCTCCGTCAACGCTTACGCGTTGCCACCTCCCTCAATGAGGGAGGGTAATATAATCGCAACGCAGTTCTCGACACTTTGCATTTTGCACTTTGCACTCTGCGTTTTGCATTTTAATGATATTCCATTCCAAACATTTCAATATAAACAGGGGAAAGTCTGTCGTTTATAAGTGAGTAAAAATCAATATTATTAAACTCTTTATAATTTCTTGATTTTTCAAAAATCATTACTGCACGAGTGTTAGTGGGGGATTGTTTAATAAAAAATCTGCCATTTGCGTTTTTGCAGATATTACGGACGAAAGAAAGTCCTTTTCCCATACTACTATTTATGAATGCACCACTACTCTGCACCTCAACACGAATAAAATCGGTCATTTCAATAGTTTTAACGGTTATAAGATTTTCACAACCGTAAAGATAAGCGTTTGAAATAAGGTTAAGTAGTGCTTTTGTGAAATATCTTTGATTGCAAAATGCTGGTGATGTTTTATTGCCACAATAAATAACAGAAACGCCTGTTTCATAGATAAGAACATCACAAGCAACAGAAATGCTTTGGGCAAGTGATGAAATATCTATAATTTCGTTATCGTAATTAACATTGTGATTAAGCTCAATTTGTCGTAAGATTTTGTATTGCTCTCGAAGTCCTGATTTATCGCCATTCAAAAAACATTGGTCAAATAGTACTTGCAACTGTTCGCGCTGTTGATTTTTACAAGGATTTGTGCAGTTTAAGTGCATTTTTACACCCCCATACTATAAATTTTATACCCATTTTGGCGTAATATTCACAGATTTTTGAACAGTTTGACAAAAAGTTCACAAAATACCAAAAATTTCAAAAATAGACTTGCATATTTACTGAAAAAGATATAAAATAATATACGCAATAATATGCATACTAATAAATGTAAATATTTTATTTGGAGGAATTCAAAATGTCAGTTAAAGTTGCTATTAACGGTTTCGGCCGTATCGGACGTCTTGCTTTCAGACAGATGTTCGGCGCAGAAGGTTATGATGTTGTTGCTATCAACGACCTCACAAAACCATCAATGCTTGCTACTCTTCTTAAGTACGACACAGCTCAGGGCGGTTACTGTGGAAGAATCGGCGAAGGTCTTCACACAGTTGAAGCTGACGACGAAGCAGGTACAATCACAGTTGACGGTAAAACTCTTAAAATTTATGCTATGGCTAACGCTGCTGAACTCCCATGGGGTGAAATCGGTGTTGACGTAGTTCTTGAATGCACAGGTTTCTATTGCTCAAAAGCAAAGAGCCAGGCTCATATCGACGCTGGTGCAAAGAAAGTTGTTATTTCTGCTCCTGCAGGTAACGACCTTAAAACAATCGTTTACTCAGTAAACGAAGGCACACTTACAGCTGATGACACAATTATTTCAGCTGCATCTTGCACAACAAACTGCCTTGCTCCTATGGCAAAGGCTCTTAACGATTTCGCTCCAATCCAGAGTGGTATCATGGCTACAATCCACGCTTACACAGGCGACCAGATGATTCTCGACGGTCCTCACAGAAAGGGCGACATGAGAAGAGCACGTGCTGGTGCTGCTAACATCGTTCCTAACTCAACAGGTGCTGCTAAAGCTATCGGTCTTGTTATTCCTGAACTCAACGGCAAACTTATCGGTGCTGCACAGAGAGTTCCTGTTCCAACAGGTTCAACAACAATCCTTACAGCAGTTGT
>CALAEV010000004.1 GCA_937892525.1 uncultured Clostridia bacterium | reverse complement strand
AGGCGTGGTGCCTATACGATCAAATTTTTCAAATTCTCTCATGGGAACCTCCTTATGCTTTTTCGCTTACCATTTTTTTCATTGCGAAGTGTCTCGTTTGCTTTTTCCACGTTCAGCTTGGTCAGCAAGAATGTAACCAATCCGCAGAAAATAGCAGGCAACCACAGATACATAACATTGAGCATACTGATAACAGACTCAGGCTGAGTAGCTACACCGCCTTCAATGAATCCGGCAGCTGCCAACAACCAACCAGAGATTGCGGTACCGAGGCCACCACCGATCTTAACCCCTAGAGAAGTGCAAGAGTACATAGTACCATCAATACGTTTGCCAGTAGTCAGATGCGTATAGTCAGAAGCAGATGCGATAACCGCATTCAAATCTCCCTGCAAAGGGCACATACCAAGAGAAGCAATGGCGGTGAAAACAAGCATCATAGGAACGCTACCCAAATATGCGGCTACAATTACCAGAATTCTTGCAATGGTAGCTAAGGCATAGCCTCTATAGTTGATTTTATACATACCACCCAGTTTTGCAACGAGGATAGGCACAAGCAACAAACCAATAATCATAGGAACATTCAGTGCTGTTGCAAATTTACCCATCAGATTTGCATCGCCTAACACATAAGTCATATAGTAGGTTCCAACGCCGGTAAAAGCGGTATAAAGCTGAGTTAACAAATATACGCCTAAAATCAGTAAGTAGAACTTATTTTTGATCAGCAGTCCGGCTGCTTCGCGAAGAGTATATTTTTCTGCAGGAGCAGCAGGATCCTTTTGGGCTTCATTTTCATCTTCAGGCAGTTCCTTCAAGGAAAGAGCCGAGATGGTGTTTGTGATGATACCGATAACGACATAGATAAGCGCAACGATTCGCCATGCAGAAGCGGTATTGCCGAAGTGTTCAACGAGACCGAATGTAATAGCCTGGATAATGGTGCTGGTGGTGAATGCGAAAACAAAGCGGAAAGAACCCAGCTGAACACGCTCGTTTTCGTTCTTGGTAACCAAAGCAGTCAATGCAGAGTAAGCAATGTTGTTTGCTGTGTAGAAACCCGCATTCAGCATCACATAGAAGATGAAGAAGAAAGCGTACTTTGCAACCAGCCCCCAAGAAGTAGGAATGGCAAATACTGCAAATAAGCAGAGACCACAACCAAGATATGCCCATAGCATCCAAGGACGAGCCTTGCCCATCTTGGTATGAGTCTTATCAATGAGAGACCCGAAAATAATATCGGAGAAGCCATCAAAGATCTTGGCAACTGCCATTAAAGTGCCGACAATGCCGGGATTCAGACCGACTGTATCGGTCAGGTAGATCATAACGAAGAAAGTGAGGAATGCATACACCACATTACCTGCAATGTCGCCAGAACCATAACCAATCTTGTTATACCATTTTAAGTATTTTTTCTGTTCCATAATTAAGCTCCTTTTCGTGAATTTTTTTGCCCGTAGCTGTTTTTCTGTCTTTATTATATTGCCTAAAAGCTGCTATCTCAATAAATAAAATTAACGGATATATGCACAAAATCACTTTGATACACTTGAAAAATGCCCTTTTATCATTTATAATATAAACATAATCACCTAAGGAGGTGCTGTTTTGTATATAAATGTAGCGTATGTCGATGACGAAAATCCTAATATAGAAGACCTTACAACACCTATAAGGATCAATAACTGCGGATATTATCGCGTTCATACCACACCGGTGATTGAAACACCTCACCCCGAAGGAAGAAACGATTATCAATTGTTATATATCGCCGCCGGTAAAGGATATTTTTATTTTAAAGGCAGTAAAAAAGCGACTGTAGTAGAAAAAGGAAACATGGTGCTTTTCAGGCCTAAGGAACCGCAGGTCTACTATTACTATGCAAAAGACAAAACAGAAGTATATTGGGTCCACTTTACCGGTTGGAAGGTTGAACAGTATCTGGACAGCTATGAGCTACCGAAAAAAGAAAATGTGTTTTTTACAGGCGTATCACCGGATTATCCGTGGATCTATAATCAGATCATCCGTGAACTTCAAGTCCAGCGCGTGAATTATGAGGATGTAATCAAACTGTTTATGCATCACATTTTTCTAACCATCAGCCGCTATATCAAGGAAGGTAAGCAGGCAAAGAACGAAACCATCAGTGATATTGAAAGAGCTGTGCATTATTTTAATGAGAACTATAACAAGCCCATATCCATCGAGCAATACGCGCAAGAACACTTAATGAGCGTAAATTGGTTTATACATAGTTTTAAGGAAGTAATGAATGTTCCACCAATGCAGTATATTGTTTCCTTGAGAATCGCCGCTGCCAAAGGATATTTGGAAAACAGCGATAAGAATATAAACGAAATTTCAAACATCGTAGGGTATGAGAATGCTTTGTATTTCAGCCGTTTATTCAAGAAACACACCGGCATGACACCATCAGAGTATAAAAAGAAAAACAAAACAAGAAACAAGGAACACAAGGGGACGGTTCTCTTGTGATAATGGAGGCTAAAAAGCGAGGTGAAAAATCACCTCGCTTTTGCTATGTATCGGTCAAAATATGCTGTTTTTCGTCAAAAATTTTTCTTCAAAAATTGCCCGAAAACCCAGCAATTATAAGGCTTTATCGCACTTTTGTGTTATTATAACACGAGACTCAATTCTTCTCACAATCCCAGTTGCTTTCATATATGCAAAAACTCCTTTGTTTATTTTGATAACATTTCTAGTATCTGTAAACAAAGGAGTTTTATACTTGAAAATAAAAGTTGTTTTTATATGTAAAAACAAATAAATGTCATTAAAAAACGCCGAGGTTTAACCTCGGCGTTAGTTTTATATTTGATTGTCTTTATGCTTTTTTCTTTGCGATTGTTCTTTGGATTGCCTTGATAATTTCAACTATTGGAATAATTAAGAATGCAAGTCCAAGAGAGATTGAATATTCAACAAGTGAAAGTTCTGTGAATTCAAACATATTTGCAAGGAATGGAATTTCAACAACTGCTGTTGTAAGGATGAATGAACCAATCATAGCGCCGTAAAGAGCTATGTTGTGGTGTCCCTTAAAGAGCATTGCAACTGCTGAACCACGCTGTGAGCGCATATTGAATGAGTGGAAGATTTCACACATTGCCATTGTGAAGAATGCCATTGTCATACCGTCTGCGCTGTCTTCAATTCCAAAGAACCTGAATGGTGTACCTGTATGAAGTGTTTCAATGTATTCGCCGATATAGAAAGCGATAATTGTAAGCACTGAAACGATAATGCCCTGATATGCACAGTCAAAGCCAAGACCACCGGCAAAAACGCCGTCATTCTTACTTCTTGGTTTTCTTCTCATAATGTTTTCTTCAGGCTGTTCAAGACCAAGTGCAAGTGCTGGGAAACAGTCTGTTACAAGGTTGATAAAGAGAAGATGTGGTGCACGAAGAATTGTAAAGTTCATAATTGTTGCAAAGAAAATTGAAACAACTTCTGAAAGGTTTGAGCCGAGAAGGAACTGAATTGCTTTACGGATGTTATCGTAAATTCTTCTACCTTCACCAACTGCAGAAACGATTGTTGCAAAGTTGTCGTCTGCAAGAACCATATCAGCAACATTCTTTGTAACGTCAGTACCTGTAATACCCATACCAACGCCGATATCAGCACTCTTAATAGATGGAGCGTCGTTAACACCGTCACCAGTCATAGCTGTAACGTAACCCTTGTTTCTCCAAGCGTTAACAATTCTTGTTTTGTGTTCAGGCTGAACACGAGCATAAACACAGATGTTTTCAACGATTTTCTCAAATTCTTCATCTGTATATTTATCAATGTCAGCACCCATCATAGCCTGACTGTCATCTGTGAGAATACCAAGTTCACGAGCAATAGCTTTTGCTGTGTTGATATGGTCACCTGTAATCATAATAGGCTTAATACCTGCGCCACGACATTCAACAATAGCGTCTTTAACTTCAGGACGAACAGGGTCAATCATACCTGTAAGACCAATAAAAGTCATATCATATTCAAGCGCTTCTGACTCATAAGCTGAAGGCTCTGCATCATAAGTCTTATATGCAACTGCAAATACACGAAGAGCTTTGTTACCCATTCTTGTATTTTCTTCCATAATCTTTGCACGGATTTCATCGTTCATTTCGAAGATTTCGCCGTTAATGTCAGCGTGTGTGCACTTCTTAAGAATTTCGTCAGGAGCACCTTTTGTGAACTGAACAAATCCTGCACCTTGCTTATGAACAGTTGACATCATCTTACGACCTGAGTCGAATGGAACTTCGCCAACACGAGGATATTTCTCAACAAGGTCTGCTTTTGGAAGGTTAAGTGTTGCTGCGTAGTTGATAAGAGCAACTTCATCAGGTTCACCTGTGCTCTTGCCGTCTTCTGCAACTTCTGCATTAGTGCAAAGAGCCATTGCTGTTGCCAACTGTTCTTCATTAGGAGCATAGTGGTCAACAACTGTCATTACGTTCTGTGTAAGAGTACCTGTCTTGTCAGAACAAATAATCTGTGTACAACCGAGAGTTTCAACGGCTGTCATTTTACGGATAATAGCGTTCTTCTTTGACATGTTTGTAACGCCGATAGAAAGAACGATTGTCATAACTGCAACAAGACCTTCAGGAATTGCTGCAACTGCAAGTGCGATAGCTGCAATAAATGAATGGAGAGCAACATCAAAATATTCTGTACTGCCACCAATAATAATCTTTGAAATAATGTTATATGCAAAGATAACTACGCAAACACCGATAACGAGCTTTGTAAGCACTTTTGAAAGCTGTTCAAGCTTGATTTCAAGAGGAGTTTTGCCTTCTTCAGCAAGTGTAATAGCATTGGCAATTTTACCCATTTCAGTATCCATACCAGTAGCAACTACAACTGCTTTACCACGACCATAAACGAGAGTTGAGCCCATATATGCCATATTCTTACGGTCACCAAGAGCTACTTCGTCGCTGTCATTTTTGCCCATAAGTGCATTAACAAGCTTTGTTACAGGAACAGATTCACCTGTAAGTGCTGCTTCTTCAATTTTCATACTTGCACACTCGAAAATACGACAGTCAGCAGGGATAGCGTCACCAGCATCAAGAAGAATAACGTCACCTACAACTAAGTCTTCACTCTTAACGGTTTCAATTTTACCGTCGCGCATAACTTTAGTTGTTGCTGCTGACATTTTCTGCAACGCTTCAACTGCTTTTTCAGCCTTGCTTTCCTGAATAACACCAAGAACTGCGTTAATAAGAACAACAACAAGGATGATGATTGAGTCTGTTGGCACATACATACCTGCACTAGGGTCGTGCTCAATGAACTCTGTTACAGCAGAAATAACAGCTGCAACAAGCAAGATGATAATCATCGGGTCCTTTAACTGGTCAATAAAGCGTGAGAACATTGAAACTTTTTTAGCTTCAGCCAACTTGTTTTTACCGTTTTCTGCAAGTCTTTTTTCAGCTTCTGCTGTTGAAAGACCTTCTACGGAACTGTTGACTGCCTCAAAAACTTCATCAACCGAATGGAGATAATGTTTCATAAAGACACCTCTTTTTATTTCTTTGCTTTCGCAATAAAATTATACATATTAAAAAAGACCTTCGACAATATAAAACTGCCGAAGGTCTTGCTTCCCGAAAATCAGGTACGATAACCAGCCTAGACTTAGGCGAGTGTTGACTATCGTAAATTAGCTACTCCCCTTAGGAATACAATAATTTTACCATATTTATAAAAAACTGTCAATATTTCGATTGTTACACTTTTTGATATTTGTCTATTATCTTATCACTTGTAAAACAGATTGCATTTAATGTCGATTTATGATATATTAATAATATCAAAATCAAGGGGTATTGGAGTATGAAACCTAATCGCAATTCTAAACCAATTAAAGCAACAAAGATTTTTACTGACCGTGAAGAGCCAAGAAAAGCTTTCTGGGATAAATATGAATCTTTTAAAGAGGTTATGGATAGTAACGACTGTGATGTGTGTATTTTAACATATTACGGTATAGGTGGTATTGGCAAAACTTCTCTTTTGAAAAAATTGCAGTCTGAAATGGATGAAAAAATCAAAAAGCCACAATATATTTATTTTGATTTTAACACTTATAAAGACAGCATAGACGCTCTTACAAGAATGGCTAAAAAGCTTTCAGACGATTATGGATATACATTTCCGTTATTTGAACTTGGTGCTAGTATCTATAAAAAGAATCTTGGCGAAAACTATGACCCTATAGGAAGTAAATTAGCTCAAAAAAATGATACATTAGGTAAATTAATCAAAGTTTTAGGCATTATCCCAGGTGCAGACTATGCTGCAAAATTGTTTGAGTTGGGTACAGAAGCAGTTGACACTATTACAAAAATCTATGAGAGTCATCGTGCTGAAGTAAATGAGCTTAAAATTATGAGTACAACCGAATTGTACGATTATTTGCCATATTTATTTGCAAAAGATATTGAAAACAACTTAAAAAAGGCAACTGAGCCATTGGTTGTCTTTTTAGATACATACGAAGTTCTTGTCAACGAAATAAGCCAGATTGGTGATGCATTAATAAAAGACAAATGGCTTCGCGATGAAAATAATGGACTTGTAATAAACACAACTAAAGTTTTATGGGTTGTTGCAGGACGAGAAAAATTAAAATGGAGTGATTTGAATCCAGATTGGGAAAGTAGTTTGGAACAGCATTTATTAGGCGACCTTTCACCTATTGACAGTGACTATTTTCTTGAAACAGCAGGTGTTCATAATACTGAACTTCGTAACCAGTTATATGAATTAACCAACGGTACACCAGTTTATCTTGACCTTTGTGTTGACCGTTATTTACGTTTGCTTAACTGTGGTGAAACTCCTGATATTGCTATGTTTGGTCACAATACACACGACCTTATTGAACGATTTATTCGCTATATGGATGATTCACATAAAGACCTTATTTATATGTTAACCTGTCTTAGAAACTGGGATGACGAATTTGTTCATGAACTTGCAGGAAAAATATTATCAAACTTCAGTGAAACAACTTTTGAAAAAGTTAAATCATATTCTTTCGTCATTGAAACAAATGACAATGAATATAATATTCACCAAACTGTGCGTGAAGTTCTTTTCAAATCTTGCCCATCAGTTATAAAAAAGAAAACTGGTGAAGCACTTTTTGAAAAGTTTTTACCAGTACTCAAAGAAAAAAATTTTTCTAAAGAGTATGGTGATGCATTGCTTTATGTGGCACAGGCAGGTGCTCTTTCAAATGAAAGTGAAGATTTATTATACAATTACTACAAAGAGAATCTTCAAGACTACATCGATAATGTTATTAATGCAGGATATGCACAGCAAGCAAGTAATGTTGTTAGTTTTTTACTTAAGAATATAAATTTAAATGAAGAGAACCCAACAAAACTTTACATTTCATTGCTAAATAACAAGTCACAGTCATTCTGCGCTCTTGGAGAATATATGCAAGCACAAGATGTTGCTGAAAAAGCACTAGAAATAACTTTAAAAACTTTTGGAGAACATGACATACTTACTGCAGAGATTATGAGTAGTCTTGCGATTGTAATTAGTAAGTTGGGTCAGTACAAAAATGCACTTGACTTGCATATGAAAGTTTTGAATATTTATATTAGAGAACTTGGAAATGAACATTCTAAAACTCTTGGGACTAAAAATGCTCTTGTATCAACATTTAGTCATTTGAATAAACATTTTCAAGCCCTTGCACTTGGAAAGTATATTTTAACACAATGCATGAAAGTTTTAGGCGAAAATCATATCTTCACTATAGAGACCATGAGTAATATTAGTTATGTTCTTTTAAAATTAGAAAGACATGATGAGGCCATATTACTTTTAGAACAAGTAATTGAAAAGTTTCGTGCAATTTGTGGTGATAACCATCCTGACACATTAACTGCCATGAACAATCTCGCTTGTGAATTAAGCCATTTAGGAAAGCATGATGAAGCCATATCACTTTTGGAACGAGTTGTTGAAAAGAGGCGTTCTATTTTTGGCGATGATCATCCAAATACAATTCTTGCACAAACCAATAGGAATAGAGCAGAATTAATAAAAAAAGCTCCTAATGACCCCAATATACTTCTGTTAGATATGCCGGATTCGTTATTATACAACAGAAAAGATGACTTTTTATCACAATATAAGCAAGTAACGTTGAAAGTATTAAGAGAAGAGGTTTTGAAAAAACGTGAAAAATTTGGTGAAAATCATATTGAAACTTTCAACGCTATGAAAAAACTTGCTTCTAATTTAACAAGAAAAAATCTAACAGAAGGGCTGGAATTAGTTACACAAATTGTAAAAGTTTCAAGCGCATTGTTTGGAGAAAACCATCCTAACACATTAAGAGCAAAGAACCAGCTTGCAACTGTACTTGGACATTTGGGAGATTATGAAGAATCATTCAAATTGTATCAAGAACTTATGGAAAAGAATGCTCAAGTTTTGGGAGAGTATCATACAGAGACAATTGACAGTATGAAAAATTATACGTTCTTTCTTTATAAAACAGAAAAATATGATGAGTATATCAAAGTTTCAAAACAATATTTAGAGAAACAATGTGTAGTTTTTGGTGAGTTTTACCCACAAAATTTATCTATAATGAAAAATATTGCTTATGTGTTATATGAGACTAAAAGATACGATGAATGTGTTGCAATCTATAGTCGAGTGTTAAAAAATAGTCGAGACATTTATGGAGACAACCATCTTGATACCATCAATGTTATGGATAGTCTTGCAAATGCATATGTATTTTTGGGGAAATACGATGAAGCTCTAGAACTTTTGGGGCAAGTTTTAGAAAAACGAAAAGTTATTCTTGGTGAAGAACACTGTGATACTTTAATTACTATGAACAACATTGCTTGTGTTCGTAGGGATTCTGGGGATTATTACAAAGCCTTAGAACTCTTTGAGCAAGTTTTAGAAAAGCGTAGAGCTATTTTTGGAAAAAATCATCAAGCAACTTTAAGAACTATAAGAGGTCTCAACCGTACTCTTTGTGCCTTAGGCAGAGATGATGAAGTGATTGACATCCCTGAAGAGCAAAACTAAAACAAAAAGCAGGTTCAAAAATGAACCTGCTTTTTGTTTAATTATTTAATACTATTCTTCTCTTTTCTTGATTGTTGCTATAATGCCCACACCGGAGGCGATTGCTACTGCTGCTGCAACTACGATTGATGCTCCTGCAACTGTGTCAGGAATATCACTGCCTTCTACATTTTCGTTTGTATCTGCATTTGTATCGTTATTTGTGTTGCCGGTATTGTTATCAGTATCAGTGCCTGTATCTGCGTCAGGTGTAGTATCAGGAGTTGTATCGGTGTTACCACCATTACCACCAACTCCACCACCAATAATACCTTCAACAACATCGCCTAAGCCACTTAAAATACCATCAAGAGCACCACTTTCAACGTCTGTTGTTTGTACTGTGCCAAAATTGTTTGTAAGGAAGATTGCACGTCTTGTTGAGAAATCCTTTACCAAGTTAACATCGGCATTGAAATTTGACTTAATTGTGTTAATATCGGTTGTACCGTAAATGTTCCAACGGATTGCGTTTGCAACTGCTGAACCTTCAATTCTATCAGCATAAGCATCAATCTCTGTTTCATTCATCGCATTTACAACTTCAAGAATTTCATTGTCCCATACATTTTTAACGCCTGCAACGAAATCTTCTTTCTGGCAAAGAGCGTTAAAGAGAGTAGGAACTTTTTTGATGTCTGCCTGACCAAAAATGGTGTTTTTATACTGTCTGCCGAAGCATACAGTAAATTCTTCAGGGTTCATATAGTTGCATCCATAACGGTCGTTCTCATTATTGCCGAGCGCAATATCAAAGTCCCATACAGGACCTGCGTAAAGTTTGTCGTCGCCCTGTGGCTTATACATATATGTACTTGTAAGACCACAGTCCATATTAGATGCCCATTCGTTGATAGCATAGAATTTCTGGAATGTTTCTGCGTTGCAAAGGTCCGTATAGTAGTCACCATTAGCGTTGTATCCATCTTCTGACATTACAGCATCTTCAAAATTCTGGTAAATGCCACTAATATACTTAACTTCGCTTTCAGTTGCGTATTCTGGATTTTTAAAAGTTACAGGCTGACCACCATTTGATACAAAACCAGAAATTTCACCGTCATATCTGTCAGCGATTTCCATTTCCATAAGGTAACCACCAGAAATATCATCTGGGTCGTTAGGAATTTCAACCCATTTTTGAGTTCCTTCCATAAGACCTGAATACTGACCACGAGTACCTGCTAATGGGAGAGTATCAAAATCAATATCTGGATTTGCGTCTTCATTAGCGTCGTCAAGATTATCAATTTCAACACGGTTATCGTCTGCTTCAACGCGAGTTGTCAAAATGAATGAGCCCATATAATCGTTATTGATATAAAGGTCAACAGGAGTGTATTTTGGAGTGTAATCAAGCACTTCACCTGCAACTGAATAGATAATTGCATTTCTCATAAGAGAAGTGTCACCGTGGTTAGCTATAAGACTCCACTTTTTGCTTTTGCCCATACCAAAAAGGTCAGCTTTTTTATCAAGCTTAATGTTGTATGGTTTCTTTTCCATCTGCCAAGTTGAGTTACCACGACCTTTAATGTATTCAAGGTCACCATTATATTCGTATGTAAAACCATCTTCGCCAATTACTTGAATATAACCTGCTTCTTTATGCTCTTTATCAGCATAAATTGCGTTAAGGCTACCTGATTCGGTTGTAATGAATACGGATGCAAGTTCAGTTTCAGCGATAATTTTAATATTATAAGTTTTTGCACCACAAACGACGGAAATTGATGACTTGCCAGCAAGTGAAATCATTCCACCATTCTGCACCTTATAGCCATCAATTGTAACATCACCATCTGCTACAAAAGACACTCTGCAAAGCGCAGTATTTATTGATGTAGGCATAAAAAGATAGTAATTACCGTCTTCTGCTAAAAACCATTCAACTGTCGGAACAGTTTCTTCCGTGAAAGAAATTGCAGAAACAGAAAAACTGTCAATTGTGTCTTCTGTTGCTGCAAAACCAATCATTGAGGTTGATGCGAATATTACAACAAAAGCCAGAATAAAAGCAAGAGCCTTTTTCATAATAAAATCCCCTTTGTTAAAGATTATCGATTACAACAAATCTAATCAAAAAAACTATAACATTTTAAAAATAAAAAGTCAACACAACGTATATTTTTTGCAAAAAAATCTTTTTCTGTGTTTTATTTACTGTTACAGTATGGTAAAATAAATAAGGAACTAAACTTAAGCGAGAGTTGATTTTATGAAAATATTGGTTATATTTACAGGTGGAACAATCGGTACAAGAACAAAAGACGGCTGGACAGACATTGATGCCAGCACAAAATATGTTTTGCTTGATAGCTACAACAATAAAGATGAAATTGAGTTTGTAACATCATCTCCATATAGTACTTTAAGCGAAAATCTTTCTGCAAAGCACCTTAATATGTTACAGAAAGAGATTGCAGATAATATTACAAAAGATTTTGACGGTATTATTGTAACTCACGGCACAGATACTTTGCAGTATTCTGCAACAGCCATAGAATACGCGTTCAATGGTTGCAAAATACCAATAGTATTTGTTTCTGCTGATTATCCGTTAGAGGATGAAAGAACAAACGGATTTGCAAACTTTGAGGCTGCAGTTGAATTTATAAAGTCAAAATCTTCAAATGGTATTTTTGTAAGTTATAAGAACAATGATGAGAAAAATGCCAATATTCATATTGCGTCACGTATTTTGCAACACAGCGAATATGATGCAAATATTTATTGTATTGATAATGTACCGTTTGCAACTTATAGTGACAAAATAACAAAGAACAATATCGAAATCGAAAATACCAATAATATAGGTATAGTGAATTATGTTGAAAGTCCGTGTATATTATCTGTCGAAAGTTACCCCGGCAATAATTATGCGTATTGTCTTGATAATGTGAATGTGGTTATACTAAAACCATATCATTCAGGAACACTTGATACTGCAAACAGGTGTTTGATGGATTTCTGCAAACTTGCAAATGAAAAGAATGTGCCGGTATTCGTGACAGGTACCCATTATGGAGTTGCATATAAAAGCACTGAACTTTATGGCGAGTTGGGTGTTAAACTTGTTCCTTACGGCACATATATTGCGGCATATATGAAAATCTGGGCGGGAATAAGTCTTTCACAAAATATTGAGGATTTTGTAAATACTCGTATTGCAAATGAATAAAATTATAGGCAGGGTCTATAAGCCTGCCTTTTTTTGTGTATTAAACCATATAAAAATGTGAAAATTTATTGACAAATTTTGTGTTGATAATGTAGAATAAAGTTGTATTCTTTCGCATTAAATATAGATGTGAAGTGAAAGGAATTATGTCTATGGATTCAATTTTAGAATTTTGGTCTCAGATGACAGCCAATCCACTGCTCTTTATTGCAGTAGCGCTTACAATGGGTGTTATTCTGGTAAACGGTTGGACAGATGCACCTAACGCTATTGCTACTTGCGTGGTTACAAGATGTATGCCACCAAAAGCTGCAATACTAATGGCTGCTGTGTTCAATTTCCTTGGCGTTTTTATTATGACGCTTGTAAATGCAACCGTTGCTGAAACTATTACTAAAATGGTAGATTTCGGCTCCGACCCAGACCTTGCAATTATAGCACTTAGTGCTGCATTGTTTGCAATTGTTCTTTGGGCTACACTTGCTTGGGTATTTGGTATTCCTACAAGTGAAAGTCACGCTCTTATTGCAGGCCTTACAGGTAGTGCAATTGCACTTCAGGGTAGTTTTGAAAGTGTAAATGGCAACGAGTGGGTAAAGGTAATTTATGGTATTTTTATTTCCGTAATTCTTGGTTTTGGACTTGGTTGGATTGTTTGTAAAATTGTTACAAAAATCTTCTATAATGCTGACAGACCTAAAACAGAACCATTTTTCAGAGGCGCACAAATTGTAGGTGCTGCATCAATGGCATTTATGCACGGTGCACAGGACGGTCAGAAGTTCATGGGTGTTGTTCTTCTTTGCGTTTATATGTCAAAGGGACAAGGCTTACCATCAGATATCAATATTGCACAAGATTACCTTTGGCTTATGATTGTCTGCTCAGTAGTTATGGCTGCAGGTACAGCTATGGGTGGTAAAAAGATTATCAAGTCAGTTGGTATGGATATGGTTAAACTTGAAAAATATCAGGGCTTCTCAGCCGATATTGCTGCTGCAATTTCTCTTTTAATCTGTTCTGTATTTAGTCTTCCGGTATCAACTACACATGCAAAAACGACATCTATTATGGGTGTTGGTGCAGTAAAACGCGTTTCTGCAATTAACTTTGGTGTTGTTAAAGAAATGGTGCTTACTTGGGTTCTTACATTCCCAGGTTGTGGATTAGTTGGCTTCTTAATGACTAAATTATTTATGTTTATTTTCACCTGATAGAAAGGATGTTTAAAAATGGCTAAAGGCGATAAATTTTATTTTGAAAACTTTATAGAATGTGCATCACTTGCAAAAAAAGCATCAGCATATCTTGTTGAATGTCTCGCAAATTATGATGCAGACAAACTCCCTACAATGCTTAAAGAAATGCACGAATTTGAGCATAATGCAGACAAAAAGAAACACGAAATGAATAAAGCTCTTGCAAAAGCTTTCGTTACTCCTGTTGAGCGCGAAGACCTTGACTTGCTCAGCCATCAGCTTGATAATGTGCTTGATACTTTAGAAGAAGTACTTCAAAAATTGTATATTTATGACATTAAAACTATTGAGCCATATGCAGTTACTTACGCAAATAACATTGTAAAATCTTGTGATTTGCTTTGTGCAATTATGGGTGAGTTTGAAAACTTCAAAAAATCAAAGAAAATCCAGCCACTTATTGTTGAGTGTAATGACGTTGAAGAAGAATGCGATAAGTTGTATCTTGCTTCAATGCACGATATTACAAAGAACAGTACTGATGTTCTTACAACAATTGCTTGGTACAAGATTTATGATTGCTTTGAGGCTTGTGCTGATGCCTGCGAACACGTTGGCGAATGTGTTGGTTCAATCATTATGAAGAATACCTAAATAAATTCACAATGTGAATAAAAAAGAAAAAACGAGTTTCCGGGCGAAACTCGTTTTTCTTTTTAAAAGGAGAATGAAAATGAAAGGGGATGTGTGGTCTGTGTATCTTTTGACCACGGTTAAAGAATATCATACAAATATTGAATAAAAATATATAAATCTTTAATATTTTGTGAATTTCATATTATTTGTGTTTCTTTAACGCTCTTGCAATTTCATTGAATTTTGGAGGTTTGCCATACATTAAAATTCCAATTCTGTAAATTGCAACGGCAAGGCGACCAACACCATAAATTGAAATAATAAGTATTACAATTGAAATAAGTGCTTCAAGGTGACTAGCTGTGCCCATACAGATTCTTGCAAACATAGCCATTGGTGCAGTAAATGGAATATATGACAATACATTTATAAATACGCTGTCAATGTTGTCTGCACTCATAAATGATATTGTAATTACAAAACTTACAATAAAAGTAAACATAACAGGCATTGTAAGAGTACCAACATCTTCAAGCTTTGATGCCATTGACCCCATAGCACCATTTAAAAAAGCATATAGTGCAAACCCAAGAACGAAGAATACAACTGTATAAACAATAACTGATGGTGAAATGCTCATAAACATTGATAATATTTCGTTGTCAGCAAGATAGTCTTTGTTAATTACTACGCAGATTACACCCCATAAGAGTAACGCAGTAATCTGGGCAAGCCCTGCAACACCTGTGCCTATGACCTTTCCAAAAATAAGGCTTTTCGGATTTGCAGAGGTTATAAGCAATTCCATAGCTCTTGAGCTTTTTTCAGTTGCAACACTTTGTGCCACAAGCTGACCGTAAATAAGTACTGCCATATAAAGCACCATCATAAGTAAATATGCGTGGAAAAAGCTCTGTGTCTGGTCCTGACCTACAATTATTGACTCGCTTGTGACAAATGCACTTGAAAATTCATTTATTTCTTCATTTGAAAGTCCTGCGTTTGCAAGGTAATTTGATTTGTATGAAGAGAGAAGAATCTCATCAATTATATATGATGTTGTATCATAAAGCCCTAAATTATCAACAACATAACTGTATTTAAGAGGTGAGTCAATTACAATTGCTATTTTGTATTCTTCGTTAGTTACTAGTTCTTTTGCTTTTTCAAGTTCATACTTTTCTGTTGTGACTTCATAATCAACTAATGCAGAAGTTAAGGCATCTGTAAGTGTTTCGTCACCTGTGTTATTCACAATAAGAAGGCTAGGAATTGTGTCATCGCCAAAATCCAACGATAAATCTTTTCCGTCAGAAAGTCTGGGGAAGAACGCAACAACTGTAATCACAAAAGCCAATACAAGTGTAAGACCAACAAAAATCTTATTTTTCAAAAAATTGATAAATTCAAACTTAAATACTGTAAAAAACTGTTTCATATCTGCCCCTCCGTATATGATACAAAAATCTCGTTAAGAGTAGGCTCTTTAACTGCAAATCCGTCAATAGAATTGCCAAATTGTGAAAGAGTTTCCATAAGCTTGTTCTTAAAGTTTTCGTCAACAAGGGTTACTATAACTTTATCTTCGATTACAGCAACACGCTTAATAAAATCGAATTGTGAAGATTTAAGAAAATCTGCAATAGCCGTAATGTTCTCCGTTGTTATTTCAATAATGTTTCTTGCGTAACTACGCTTAATATCCTTGATTGCACCCCCAAGCACGATTTTACCACCGTTAAGTATTAAAATCTCGTTGCAGAATTCTTCGATATAATTCATCTGATGGCTTGAGAAAAGCACAAGCTTACCATTTTCGATTAAATCCTTAACTAAGTCTTTAAGAAGAGACGCGTTTACAGGGTCAAGTCCTGAAAACGGCTCGTCAAGTATAATTAAATCAGGGTCTGTAATAAGAGTTGCAATAAGTTGTACTTTTTGCTGATTGCCTTTTGATAATGTGTCAAGACGACGATTTTTATATTCTTCAATGTGGAGACGCTTAAAAAGTGCATTTGCATTATTTATAGCAGTTTTCTTATCAATACCCTGAAGTGAAGCGAAATATATAAGTTGTTCCATAATTTTGTGCTTGGGGTATAATCCGCGTTCTTCAGGTAAATAGCCAATACGGATTTTTTGCTTGTTTATGGGCATTCCGTCAAGTGCGACTTCTCCACTATCTGCCCCAAAAACATCCATAATAATACGGATGAGTGTGGTTTTACCTGCACCGTTTCGACCTAAAATACCAACTGCTTTTCCACTTTCTGCAGAAAACGAAATACCTTTAAGAACTTGCTTTTCACCAAAGCTCTTTGTAATGTTGTTTACTGATAAAATCATAATATCACCTAAAGTCATTTTACCATACTTCATTAAAAAGTGAAATATAAAATCTGTAAGAATTTTGTAATAATTATTAAGGTTTTGTAATTATTATTGAATTTTGTGATTTTTTCTATATAATTATAATGATAAAATGTGGGAGTAAGTATAATGGAATCTGTTTTTAAGTCAGAAAAAGCGCAAAACAGAATAAAAGAAATCAGAGCATTCCTTATAAGTGACAAATGGATTGCTATTTTATTCTGTCTTGCAGGAATAATTACAACTGCATCTTCATATTTCCCTGAAGCAAAAATTGAGATAACAGGTACAATCTTTTTTGCATATATTATCGGTATAACAATAGTATTGAGTAATGACCTTATGGCAGGGCTTATACCATTTATGTTCACATATCTTATTGCTATAAGGTGCTATGACTCTTTTGATGACTTTATGCAATATAAATGGCTTGCATTACCACTTATTCCAATGGTTTTATTTAACGTTATTGCATATTGGAAACCACTTACCACAAAAGGTTCACAGTTCAAACCTATGGTGTTTGTTTCTGCGTCAATTCTTTTGGGTGGTATAGGCTTTATTTCGCCACAGGAGTATTTTTCAGGCACATCAATCTACCATATGTTAGGGTTGGGATTCGGAATGGTGTTGATTTACTCTTATTTTTATGCTCATATAAGCGTAAGAAAAGACTATTCACTTCTCAACATGCTTACAAAAATTATGGTAGTAACCGGTTGCTTTGCATCGTTTATGGTAATCGCTCATTATCTTATAAATATCAACGATGTTCTTGATGCTCGTGGTATTATCTATCTGCAATGGAGAAATAACCTTTCAACAATACTTATGATTACAATGCCATTTGCGTTTTTAATGGCAAACCAGAAATCTTATGCAACTGTATTTGGATTTATTTTCTACTTTGGTATTTTACTTACAGGTTCACGTGGTGGAATGGTTTTCGGCTCTGTTGAGATTGTAATGTGTATTATTATGTATATGCTTTATGACCGTAGACGCAGACTTGCTTATGTGTGTATAATCGCATGTCTTTTGTTCGGATTCCTTGCATTTGCACCACAAATTACTCAATTCTTGGGTCATACACTTGACCGACTTTTTAGAGTGGTCAATGACTTTTTGATGGGCGAGAAAAATGAGGTAAGAGCAATTCACTATGCGCGTGGTATAAATGACTTCCTTACGCAACCGATTTTTGGTACAGGTCTTGGGTATATGGGTAATCGCGATGTTCACGCGTCAAAAGAGTTTGCTCTTTGTTGGTATCATTGTGAACCAATTCAAATTGCAGCAAGCTTTGGCGTTGTAGGTATTGTTGCTTTCGTTTATCAGTTTATCCGTAGAAATATGCTTATCTGGAAAAAAGCTACACTTTTCAATATGACAATTTTCTTGTCATATATAAGTCTTGAAATGATGTCACTTGTAAATCCTGGTATTCTTTGTCCGTTGCCATATCTGTTGCTTATTACATTGTTTATGGTTGTGGTTGAGAAATGTGATGACGGTGAGTATCAGGAAAAAATATATATTCGTAAAAAACGCGAATTACCTAAACTCTCAAAAATAAAAGAAATGAAAGAAAAGGCTTGACAATCAAGCCTTTTTTTGTTACAATTCATATTTGCTATGGGGAAAAACTATTAATTCCCATATCCTTCCTCCCAAGGAGAGTTTGGGGGGCAAAGTCCATAAGGAGGTGTAAAAGAATGTCAAAGTATGAGACTATTATGGTTTTCTCACTCGCTAAGGGTGAAGAAGCTGCAAAAGAGCTTGTAGAAAAATTCAAGGCTCTTGTGGAATCAAACGGCACTCTTGAAAGCGTTGATGAATGGGGCAAGAGAAGACTTGCTTACCTTATCAATGACGAAGCTGAAGGTTACTATGTTCTCTATAATTATGAGGCAAAACCTGAATTCCCAGCTGAGCTTGAAAGAATTGCAAAAATCACTGACGGTGTTCTCAGAACATTAGTAGTTAAGAAGTAATCGGAGGAAAAGTTTATGTTAAACAGCGTAATCATTATGGGCAGACTTACTGCTGACCCAGAACTTCGCACAACACCAAATGGTTTATCCGTTACTTCATTTACAGTTGCAGTTGACCGTAACTACAAATCAGGTGATGAAAGACAAACAGATTTCATCAGCGTTGTAGCATGGCGTGGAACAGCAGATTTCGTTACAAGATTCTTCAAAAAGGGTCAAATGATTGCTGTTCAAGGCTCACTTCAAGTTCGTAACTATGAAGATAAAAACGGTAATAAACGTACAGCTTATGAAGTTGTTGCTGACAATGTTTCATTCTGCGGAAGCAAGAGCGAAGGTGGCAACAATACTTATGCAGCTGCAAGACCAGAATCAGCACCAGCTGTTTCTTACCAGAGTGCAGACGCAGGTAGCTTTTCAGTTTTACCCGATGATACCCAGGGATTCCCATTCGGCGCAGATGATGACGAAGGACTCCCATTCTAAGATTTGATTTTTAATCTTTAACAGGAGGAGACTATAATGGCATACGATAAGAATGCAAGACCAAATAGAAAAGGTCGCAAAAAAGTTTGTGCATTTTGTGTAGAAAAAGTTGAAAAAATCGACTATAAAGATACAGCAAAACTCCGTCGTTACACATCAGAAAGAGCAAAGATTCTTCCTCGCCGTGTAACAGGTACTTGTGCATATCACCAGAGAGAGCTTACAACAGCTATCAAGAGAGCAAGACAAATCGCTCTTATGCCTTACACAAATGACTAATTAACAATTAAGCCACCCAATAGGGTGGCTTTTTTTGATGAATAAAGAATAATGAATAAAGAATAGTTGCGGGTCTGCGACGCGATTATAGTAAGGGCGATTCACGAATCGCTCTTTTTTCATATAATCAATTTTTCTGTCAAACTATCAGCTCTTTCAATTACCTCATCACTGTTCTCATATCCTTTACACAAATTGTTGTACTTAAATCTATAATCTCTGCCCTCGTAAATATTTAACACACAATCGTCTAACAATTTATTTTCAATAGATAATAGTGTATCAACTTTTTTTGAAGATAAAATACTATCACTTGTCAAAAATCGTGAAATTGTTATTTTTTCTTGTGGCTCAAAGGGTAAAATATGATTTTCATCACACACAGTTACGGCAACGCTGTGATTAGGGAAAAGGAGCGTCTGTGGAATATCTTTTGCAAAATATGATGGACTCATTATAAATGGGATTTTTTCGGATGTGGCGTAATCTTTAATAATCCCAAGTATTATTGAACTTACAAAAGAAGAATTATCGTAAATGCCGATAATATTCTCGCAACTATCAAAAATAGTATCATAATGAGTGTGAATACCAAGCGGGGTAGGGGTGCTAAGTAGCCTTATTGTACCAGCACTTTTAATACTTGTATTTTTTAAGTGCTTGCTACAAAATCTTCTCACATAGTTTATAACTTTATCATCATTTAAGTAAGGTGAAAACTCTGTGTGAAGTTTCTCTTTAATGTGAGATGCACTTCTAAGCAAATTACACGCATTTTTGTAACAGTTGTTTTCTTTTGATTTATAAATTAATATTTCACGGCGCAAATCAAGAGGGTAATTTTTACCCTTTGTAACAGGGTAATATTTCTCCCATATTCCTGAAAGTATTGGGGAAATCCGTGAAAATCCACTGTCGCTTATTATGTAGGTGTTAAGATTTTCTATGTAAATTCCGTCAGGGGACTCATCAAAAAAGGGGTTGAATACAGAAAGATTATAGCCCTTGAAATTCTTAATAAGAGTGTTAAAGAAAATTGCTCTTTCAAAATCGCTACCACCATATATTATAAAAACGCTTGAATTAGCGTCTTTTTTATAGATTGTATTGTAAGCACTTAAATAACCGTTACTGCAAATCGCACTCGAAAAATACTTTTTCATAATACCACCTCTTTTTATACTATTCATTGGTGTTTATTTTGTTAATTTGTTGACAAAAATGTGTATGTGATATATAATAATTGCGACAAAAATTTATAGGAGTGTATTAAATTATGCCATTAGTAAATGCAAAAGAAATGCTTACAAAAGCAAAGGCTGGTCACTACGCAGTTGGTCAGTTCAACATCAATAACCTTGAATGGACTAAAGCAATCCTTCTTACAGCACAAGAAATGAATTCTCCTGTTATTCTCGGTGTATCTGAGGGCGCAGGCAAATATATGTGTGGCTACAACACAGTTGTAGGTATGGTTGAGGGTATGCTTGAAACACTTAACATTACAGTTCCTGTTGCTCTTCACCTTGACCACGGTTCATACGAAGGTGCAAAGGCTTGTATCGAAGCAGGCTTCAGTTCAATTATGTTCGACGGTTCACATTACCCAATCGACGAAAATATTGCAAAGACTAAAGAATTAGTTGCAATCTGTGAAGAAAAAGGTCTTTCAATTGAAGCAGAAGTTGGTTCAATTGGTGGCGAAGAAGACGGCGTTGTTGGTGCAGGTGAATGTGCAGACCCAGACGAATGTAAAATGATTGCAGACCTTGGTGTTACAATGCTCGCAGCTGGTATCGGTAACATTCACGGTAAATACCCTGAAAACTGGGCAGGTCTTTCATTTGAAACTCTTGCAGCAGTTCAGGAAAAAACAGGTACAATGCCTCTCGTTCTTCACGGTGGTACAGGTATTCCTGCTGATATGATTAAGAAAGCAATCTCTCTTGGCGTTTCAAAGATTAACGTTAACACAGAATGCCAGCTTGCATTCCAGGAAGCAACAAGAAAGTACATTGAAGAAGGCAAAGACCTTCAGGGCAAGGGCTTTGACCCAAGAAAGCTTTTAGCTCCAGGTGTAGAAGCAATTAAAGCAACAGTTAGAGAAAAGATTGAACTCTTCGGCTCAAAAGATAAAGCATAAAATAGTTTATTTTTTCGCAATACCGCGTGTCTTTCGGCTCGCGGTATTTTTTTATTAATTTTTTCGTTGACCATATAGAAATTACATTATATAATTATATAAAAGATAAAATGCAACCATTGGTTGCGATATTTCAAGCCTTGCTTTATAGATTAGCAACCTTCAAAATGCTAATATAGTGAAGAAAGGAGAATGATTTTATGAAATTACATGAAAAAATTATTACTTACCGTAAAAAGTGCGGATTATCACAAGAAACGCTAGCAGAGAAAGTTGGCGTTTCGCGTCAAGCTGTCAGTAAATGGGAAACAGGCGATGCTTTACCTGAAATAACTAAACTTAAAGCTCTTGCAGATTGCTTTGGTGTAACTGTTGATTTTCTTTTAGATGAAAATATAGATGAATACCAAATTCAAAGCAAGATACAAATAACTGGATTTGACCGATTTGTTGATGTTATGGGAGATTTGGCTGAAAAATTTGTTTTGTTTTTGAAGATGCATAGTTGGATTGTAGGTGTAGTGGTAATCTTGCTCGGTATTTCCATAGCATTAAGAGGGTTTATTACGCTCGTGCCTACTATGGGTATGCCAAGTCATATAATATCAGCAATTGGGACTCCATTTCTGATTATTCCTATCACTTATGTTGTCATTGGTGTATTGATAATAGTCGGTGGTGTAATCATAATAAAAAAGAAAAAGTAGAAATATTTACGAGGTGTTGTTATGCACACAATTAAATTATACGAAAATGATTCATATATAAAGAACTTTACTGCAACTGTTATTGCCTGTGAAGAAAAAAACGGAGCATTTCTTGTTGTTCTTGATAAAACTGCATTCTTCCCAGAAGGTGGTGGACAAGATGCTGATAAAGGCGTAATTAATGGTATAGAAGTCCTTGATGTGCAGATTAAAGACGATATTATCTATCACAAATTAGAAAAATCGCTTGAAATCGGTTCAACTGTTGAATGTGAAATCGATTGGGGCACTCGTTTTTCTCGTATGCAGAATCACACAGGCGAGCATATTGTTTCAGGTGTAATTCACAGAACATTTGGCTACAATAATGTGGGCTTTCATATGAACGACACTCTTGTCACTTTTGACGTTGACGGACCACTTAATGACGAGCAAATTCGTGAAGTTGAAATTAAAGCAAATCAAGCCATTTATGGCAACAAATCAATTAAAGCAATTTACCCAACTGCTGAAGAATTGCCGGATTATGATTACCGTAGCAAACTGGACATTACCGAGGGTGTTCGTCTTATTGAAATTGAAGATACTGACCTTTGTGCTTGTTGTGCACCTCATGTAGCGCGTACAGGCGAAGTTGGAATTATAAAAATTGTAAGCTATATTCCGTATAAAAAAGGTACTCGTATTGAAATGCTTTGTGGCGCATTGGCACTTAATGATTATATTAATGTTCATAATGCAAACAAGCAGATTATGAATATGCTTTCTGCAAAACGATTTGAAACTCCTGTGGCAGTTGAAAGAATACAGACAGAACTCTCAAGTGTTCGTGCTGAAAACAAGAAACTTTCAGGCGAACTTGCAATGCTTAAAATGGAAAAGCATATTAAAGACAATAAAGTTTGCGTATTCATTGACGGTGCATCTTATGACGAACTTCGCAACTGCTCAAATGTTTTAATTGAAGAACACGAATTTTGCTATCTTTTCTCAAATACAGACGAAAATAATTATATTTATGTTGTTTCAAGTAAAGAAAATAGTGTTCGTGATTTAGTGCAAAACTTAAATAAAACCTTTAATGGTAAGGGTGGAGGTAGAGATACCTACGCTCAAGGTAAAATCGTTGCTACAAAAGAAGAAATATTGAGTTTTATTGAAAAATAACAGCAAAATCAAGGAGTCCACTCTGCGTGGACTCCTTTCTAATTAGCGTGGGTTGAGATTTTTTGCAAAAAGTGATATAGTTAAAGCAGAAAAGGGGGATTTATATGAATAATGTTAAAGTCGGACAATTTATTTCAGAAAAAAGAAAAGCATTAGGAATGACTCAACAAGACCTTGCCGAAAAATTGCAGATAACAAACAAAGCAGTTTCTAAATGGGAAACAGGTGACGGAATGCCTGATATTCAGTTGTTAAAACCATTGTCAACAGAACTAGGCGTAACTATTGATGAAATCCTTAATGGTGAAGAAAAGGCAAAAGAAGAGCCAAAACCAGCCATAACAACCCTTTGTTATGATTTGCCTGTGAGCGCGGTTGTTGTATGTATGCTCGGCGTTTTTACGGCCATATATAATGTGGCTTTGGGTGTTTCGGGTATTTCAAATACTTTAGGATTACAGATTTATGGAGATTCTTTTCTTGCGCGACTTCCAAGTATTCTAATGTTTTTGGGATTTGCAGTATATTGGGTAATGATTACAGTAATTTTTATGTGCCGATTTCTTAAAATACTTGACTACAAATTCAAATGTGAAAAAACATTGACAATTGTTGCTTTTGTATTAGGCTTTGTTATGTTGTTTGCTCAACAGTTGGACTTTTCTCCTGTAAATTACGGTATGTTTATGTTTTCTTTTGCACTGCTTTTAGGCACATTCCACGGATACAAAGTACCACATAAAATATTCTTCGGACTCGCAATACTTTTTACTTGTATATTTGGAATAATAAGTATTTTTAGTGAGGGTGGTACAGACTCAGTGCAAATCTATGGGTTTATTCTCCGGTTTGTAAGAGCAATTATCTTCTATGTTTTCTACGGATTGCTTGAAAAATTCAGTAGCGAGTATGAGGGTATAGAGGAACAATAAAACAATTTAATAATCAAATAACAAAACCTCGGTATTGATACCGAGGTTAGTTTTTATTTTGAGCGTGGATATGGCTTCTTTTCGTCAGTCAGACCTGCAAGATAATCCATACTAGTATCTAATGCTTGAGCAATTTTTACACATTGTTCAAATGTGTAATATCGCACGCCTCTTTCAATTTTTGAGTAATCGCTTTGGTCAATACCTGTCAACATTTGCATTTTAATTTGAGTGTAACCACGTTCTTTTCTTAAATCTTTTAATCTGCTCATAAATATCACCTAAATATATTATGGCAAATTGACCTATTGACATTAGGGTTAAATTGACCTATAATAATTGAAGATAAACAATGTGTTTTATGTGATGATAAAAAGATGTATTAAAACCTGCGATAGGATGTAATGTGGGCGCATTTTTGATTGTTTATTAAAAACCCTCGGTATTGCTACCGAGGTTTTTGTTGTTTATAATTCGTTTTGCACTTATTCTTTATACTTTTCTGCCTGCAAGTTAAACATATAGGCATAAGTTCCGTTAAGTGCCATAAGCTCTGCATGGCTACCACTTTCAATAATTCTACCATTTTCCATAACATAAATTCTGTCTGCATTAACAGTAGTTGAAAGTCGGTGAGAAATAAATATAACTGTTTTGTGCTCTGCTGCCTCAATCATTGCTTGATTAAGATTGTATTCTGCAACAGGGTCAAGGTTTGCACTTGGCTCGTCAAGAATTACATAAGGACAATCCTTGTAGAATGCTCTTGCGATTGCAGTTTTCTGTGCTTCGCCACCTGAAAGCATTACACCATCGTCGTCAAATTCCCTTAAAAGTTCGGAGTCAATGCCTTTTTCAAATTTTTTGTTGAATCCACTATGCTTTAGTGCATCCCACACTCTTTCTTCGTCAGGATTTATATCAAGTGCAACATTTTCGCCTAAACTACAAGAGAAAATCTGAAAATCCTGGAAAACTGCTGCAAATCTGTCACGGTGCGAGTCGGCAGTAACATCTTTTATGTTTTCACCGTCAATAAGAATTTCGCCTGTTGTAGCATCGTAAAGTCGCAATAACAAGTTAGTAAGCGTTGTCTTACCTGCACCGTTGTAGCCAACCAAAGCAATTTTTTCATAAGGCTTAATTGTAAGATTTATATCTTGGAGTGTTGGCTTGTCATTGTTAGGGTAAGTAAATGACAAATTCTTGATTGTAATTTCTTTCGGCTCAGTTTTTGGAGCAGTTTTGCCACCGTTTTTAATTTTGAAATCTGCCTTTAAGAATTCACGATATTTGTCAATCATTTTGCCTTGTTCAGAGAATCTCGCCAATGCCCAAACAGTTAAGAACTGGAATGACATAGCAACTGCGTGAGCACCATTGAATGTTGCAACAAAATCACCTGGAGTGAGTGTTTCCTTAACAAGTATACAGTAGCCCAGATACAAGGGGAGTATGAATAAAAATCCAAGACCTTGAACGCCTACCGTCTGCAAACAGTTAAGAAAAGAAATCTTATTCCAGTACTTTTTCTGATTGTTAATAACATCGTCTGCCGCATCGTTATATCGGTCCATAAGAAGTGGTGAAATGTTGTTCATTCGCACTTCTTTTGCATAGTCCTGCAAATAGAAAACTCGTTGGAAGTAGTCGGAACGACGATGAAATCTTGCGTTGTCAACTCTACGCTCCATCATAAGTTCGCCAACTCGTTTGCTGATTGGCAAAAATACGCAGATTACAACAAGAATAATTACAAGACACCAAGGGTCAATAGTGAATAAAACTGATGCTACAGCAACAAGTGAAATTATGTGACCTACATACATTCTTACAAGTCCCAAAAGATTTTGAATGGTTGCTGATGATGACTCAATAGTGAGAATGAAGTTGTTGTAAAACTCAGGGTTGTCATAAGATTCAAGGTCAAGACTTCTTGCTTTGTCATAAAGTTTTTTGTTAAGACCAAAATAAACTTTTTCACGCTCAACATTCCAGAAAAACTCACGGAATAACCAAGAAATTGATGTAGAAACAATTAAAACTAACGCAATAACTGCAACAGCACCGAAAATCCTTTCAAGGTCCTTGCCTTCAGTTACAACATCAATAATGTACTTAACGCCAATAACTTTAATAAGGTTGTTAGGCAAAATCATTAAAAGTCCCCATAAAAATTCGCCAAGGACTAAAATAGGTGATACGCTGAAAAGAAGCTTCACAAAGAAGAAAATATTTGAAGGCATTGAGTGAAGTGTCTTTTCTTTCTTTTTTTTCTTAAACATTTTCACTCGCCTCACTTTCACCTTTGTAACTTGATGCCTGTAAAGTGAACATCTTGCTATATTCTCCATCTTGTGCCATAAGTTCAGCGTGAGAGCCTGACTCAAGGATTGTACCATTGCCAAGCACATAAATTCTGTCAGAAAGCACAGCGCTTGAAAGACGATGAGAAATATAGATAACAGTTTTGTCTTTTGTTACATCTATTAAGTTT
This sequence comes from uncultured Clostridia bacterium, assembly GCA_937892525.1. Taxonomy (GTDB): domain Bacteria; phylum Bacillota; class Clostridia; order Oscillospirales; family Acutalibacteraceae; genus Fimenecus. Next base: position 5,030 of record CALAEV010000004.1, on the reverse strand, counting down.
TCATACATTTTGTATTCTGCAATAGGGTCAAGTGCAGAACTTGGCTCGTCAAGAATTGCAATCTCAAAATCTCGCGCAAAAAGTCGTGCTGCAGAAACTTTTTGGTTTTCGCCACCGGAAAGACCTGCGCCGTCAATCTCAAATTCGCGAGTAAGTACTGTGTCAGCACCTTTAGGGAGTGATGCGATTTTCTCCCACACACCACTTTGCTTGAGTGCTTTTTCTGCGATTTGTTTTTCTTCATCGCTACATTCGTGGCACATAATATTTTCATTTACAGAAACTGCAAAGTTCTTGTAATCCTGAAAAACTGTGGCAAAAGCATTACGAAGTGACTGAACATTATATTCTTTAACATTTATACCGTTGTAAAGAATTTCGCCCTCGTTTGCATCATAAAAGCGAAGTAATAATTTAACAAGTGTTGATTTACCTGCACCGTTTACACCAACAATAGCAATAGTTTCGCCTTTGTTAATCTTAAATGAAACGTTTTTAAGAATTTCTTTGCTTGTGTCAGGGTAGGTGAATGACACATTCTTAAATTCAATGCTCTGGAATTCTTCTGCATCTTTTCCACCATCTGTGATTTGTGGCTCATAGTCGAAGAAATCGCGAAGATTCTGGAAGAAAAGTGCCATCTGAGTCATTTCGTCAAAGCCCTCGGCAATACTCAGCGTTGAATCGCGAACAGAGTTGATTGACGCAAGTACAACAGAGAAGCCTGAAATTGAGAGCGCTTGTGTGAATATAAATTGATACCCTGCAAAAGCATAAGTGCCGATAATCGGTATAAAATCACTGAAAAGTGAACTTATCATACTATAAATAAACAGTTTTACACCATAGCTTTTAAGAATTAAAACATTCGCGTCAATTGCAATTTTAAATCTTTTAGTAAGAACAGCAAAAATGTTTGATGTTCTCATATCTTTTGAGAATTCTTTTAAAAACATTGTTCGTTGAATATACGCTTTAATTCTGTTGTTTTTAGTCATCTCAAGGTCGCGCTTGTAAACTGCTTTGCTTTTCATCAATTCAATAGCAAATACGAGTGTAACAGGCAATAAGAATAACAAATACATTGGGTTAATAACTGTAACTGTTGTAATAACGCAGATAAGCGCGATAATACCACCCACAACTGCTGCAACATCCCAACAAATCAAGTCATAATAACTTGATGACAAAACAAGTGTTGCACGTTGATATTTGTCATAAAATTCAGGGTTTTCATAACAACTTACATCTAATTGTGTAGCTTTTTCGAAAATCTTGTTGTTTACTCTTTTAAGAACAACTTTTGTTGCAACAAGTCGTTGCCGAGTAGCATAAGCAGAAATCACATTAACAGTAAGATACACTCCAAAGAACAACAAAAGGTAAGTAAAGTATGTTTTAAAATCTGCATCGCCATCAATGATGCTTAACAATACTTTCAAGAACAAAATGTTCTGAACATACATTGATAAAACCTTGTTAGAGATTTCTGTAACAAAATAGCCGATTAAAAGACGCTTGTCTGCTTCCCACACAAGCTTTAAGGCAAATATTACATTTTTAAGTACAGGAACCTTAACCGGTTCGTGAAGTTTAATCCACCTCATAAATTCCTCCTATAAAAATAAAAAAGTAGGCACATCTGCCTACAGTGACGAAAAATATAAATACTGAATAAATTTATTCGCAAGAACAGTCTTTATATTTGAAGGCAGAATAGTAACGGTTTATTTTGTTTTCACGGTAATCTGACCAAGTTGTAATCATTTTTCTGCCTCCTTTTAAAATTTCGGTTGAACGATTTTTGTAACTACTAAATTATATTACCTCACTAAATGTATGTCAAGAAAATATTGGTAAAAAGCATAAAAAAATCACCTTTCGGCGACAAATAAAAAAGGGCAAAAAGAAATAACCCTCAAAGCCGATGTTTCTTTACACATCTTTCACTGGCTTGGAGGGTTATTTCTGTTCACTCTTGATATCTAACTTCATTTTGTGTACCTCTCTTTCTCTATGTTCCGACCTTTTGATAACTCTTACATTCCATACCACCTAAAAACTTTCCTTCATAATCTATATTAAATCTCGTAAGTGAGATAAACTTTTTTGTGTAGGAATATTCATTTTTCAAAAAGTCGTTAGGCTTCAATCTTTTTACTCAGGTAGCTGAACTTAATTTGCTTTTAACCTTTTCTTTAAGATTGAATTAAGGTTTTTACTTGTACATTGGAACCACCTTTGTCCTTTTTTTGTTAAACTTTTTGCTTAACTTTTGGTTTGGTTTTTACCTGTACATTGGAATCACCTTTTCCTTTCTGTGTCTATAATATAACATAGAAAAAGTGCAAAATCAATATGTAAAATTGTATAAATTTAATAGTTTTTAATTGTTTATTCCGTAGATTTTGTGCACAATGCTACTAAAAATATTGAAAATCTATTGACTTTTGCTTTTGAATTTGATATTATTAATATGTTGGGTGTCTGCAAAGACACCCTTTTTTGTCGAAAAAATCGAGGTGGGTTACCACCTCGATTTTATTTATTGTTTTTGTTTCTTTTTCTTATTATAAATTATAAAATATGCAATAGTTTGTGCAACGAATGTAATACCCCACGAGATTGTGTAAGAATGATATAGCCATTCAGGGTTGTGGAATTGTGGCAACTGAAATATAGTATAAATCCAACCAATTCTGAATCCACAAACACCGATAACTGAAATAAGCATAGGTGCAAGAGACACACCCATACCACGAAGTCCGCCACCTGAAACATCCATAAGACCTAAAAGGAAATAAGGAATAAACAAGCAACTCATTCTCAACAGTCCGCATTCGATTGCTTCTTGTGAGTCAGTAATGTAAATAGACAAAAGTTGAGGACCTAAAAGATACATAGTAAGTGATAAAACAATACCGATTACAAACACGCAGAGCATACATATTAGAAACACCTTTTTTGCGCGACGGTATTTGTTTGCGCCCACATTCTGCCCTGTAAAATTGAGAGTTGTCTGGTGGAATGCGTTAAGAACAATGTAAATAAAGCCCTCAATGTTAAGTGCAGCAGCGTTGCCTGACATAACTGCCGAGCCAAATGAGTTTATAGATGATTGGATAATAACGTTTGAGACTGAAAAAAGAGAGCCTTGAATACCTGCAGGTAAGCCGATTTTGAGAATTTGCAAAAACTCGTTTTTATAGAATTTAAGTTGTGAAAAATGAAGCTGACAAGCATCACTTCTCTTAACGAGGGCAAGCACAACAAGTATTGCCGAAACACCTTGAGAAATAGTGGTTGCCAACGCAACACCGGCAACATTTAAGTCAAAAATAGTAACAAAAATTACATTGAGAACAACATTTATAACTCCGGCAATCGTTAAAAATATAAGTGGCGATTTTGTGTCCCCCGTAGCACGAAGAATTGATGCACAGAAGTTGTAAATCATCATAAAGATAATTCCACCAAAATAAATTTTCATATAAAGTGCAGAAAGTGGAAGAACATCTTGGGGCGTACCCATCCAGTTTAAGAATGTTTCAGAAAAGAATACGCCGATTACTGTAAGAATTGCACCACCTATAAGTGACGTTGGGATTGCAGTATGTACTGCACGGTGGGCTTTTTTAGTGTCGTTAGCGCCAAGGGCTTGTGCAACGGCGACACCGGTACCAACAGAAAGTCCAACAAAAAGATTTACAATAAGGTTTGTAATTGACCCGGTTGCACCAACTGCAGCAACAGAAATACTACCACAAAACTGACCTACAACAATCAAGTCAGCAGCATTAAAAAGCAACTGCAAAATCCCTGTAAAGATAATTGGAATTGTGTAAGATATAACATTTTTGAAAATTGGCCCACTGACCATATCAACATTTCGTCTGTTCATAAATTTCGCCTTCTAAAAATAATCGCACATATTGTAACACAGATATTAGAGTTAATCAAATAACTTTTTTAAAATACTTGCTTTATAAAACTAAAAGTATTATAATTTTTTTCACACGAAAATTATTATCGAGATGTAGCGCAGGTGGTAGCGCGCCACGTTCGGGACGTGGATGCCGCAGGTTCGAATCCTGTCATCTCGACCAAAAATTAAGCACCAACCTATTGGCTGGTGCTTTTTGTTATATATTTTTATCTGATACCGTAATTTTCAATTACATAATCCATATCTTTATCGCCACGACCTGAAAGGTTAATAAGGATTGAACCGTGTTCCATAGTCTTTGCGAGTTTCATACCGTATGCAACTGCGTGTGAACTTTCAATAGCAGGAATAATACCTTCCATACGTGAGAGTTTGAAGAAAGCGTCAATTGTTTCTTCGTCGTCAATTACATCGTATTTAACTCTACCGATTTCTTGTAAGAAAGCGTGTTCAGGGCCAGATGATGGGTAGTCAAGACCACTTGCAACTGAATAAACAGGTGCAGGCTCGCCGTTTTCATCTTTAAGCATAATACTGTTGAATCCGTGCATAATACCTTCTTCGCCATATTTAAGACTTGCAGCGTGGTCGCCAAGTTTAGGACCACGACCAAGTGGTTCAATACCGTAAATATCAACAGGGTCATTAAGGAAGCCTGCAAAAAGGCCTGCAGCGTTACTACCACCACCAACACAAGCAACAATAGCGTTAGGAAGATGACCTGTCATTTCAATAAACTGCTCTCTTGCCTCAATACCAACAACGCTTTGGAAATCACGCACCATCATTGGGAATGGATGAGGGCCTAAAACTGAACCGATGCAGTAAATTGAGTTTTCGTATTCTTTGCTGTATGCGTCAAATGCTGCGTCAACTGCTTCTTTAAGAGTTTGAAGACCGTGAGTAACCTCAACAACATTTGCACCAAGGATTTTCATTCTTGCTACATTTGGAGCTTGCTTTTTAATGTCAACAGAGCCCATATAAATATCACATTCAAGACCAAAGTATGCAGCTGCAGTAGCAAGAGCAACACCGTGCTGACCTGCACCTGTTTCTGCAATAATCTTTTTCTTGCCCATAT
>CALAEV010000003.1 GCA_937892525.1 uncultured Clostridia bacterium | reverse complement strand
ATGATGAGTTCAATAACAATCGTCCGGAAAATCGGCTTGTAAAATCAACTTTGAAGTATTTGTTTAAGTACAGTGCTTCTTCGAAAAACAAAACCGATTTAAAAACATTGTTGAATGTATTTGAAAACATTGATGAATCAGTAAATGTTGATGAGGATTTTGCAAAATGTGTAAGTGACCGCAACTCAAAATACTACGAAACACTTTTAACATGGTGTAAAGTGTTCTTGAAAGGAAAGAGTTTTACATCTTTTGCAGGTTCAGAAGTAGCTTATGCATTATTATTCCCTATGGAAACAGTGTTTGAAAGTTATGTTGCAAAACAACTTAAAAAGCAGTTGAATTCTAATGAATATTCTGTTTCTTCACAACACTCTGCAAAATATCTTTTTGATATGCCGCGCAAATTTTCATTGCGACCAGATATTGTAATAACAAGAAAATCTAATGGTGCAATTTTCATTATGGATACAAAATGGAAACAGTTAAATAGTAATCCATCTTCAAATTATGGTATTTCACAATCGGATATGTATCAGATGTATGCTTACCAGAAAAAGTATGGTAGCAATGCAAAAAGCGTAACATTGTTATATCCATTAACAGAAAATGCACCACAACAAGAAGTAAAGTTTATAGCTGATGATGGTGTAACTGTGAATGTTGTTTTTGTGGATTTGAAAAGAATAGAGACACTATCACAGAATTTACAACAGAAGGTTGTAGGTAGTATAAATGGTTAAAGAAGTAATTCATGACCCAATTTTGTTAGCGATGAAATCGGAAAAGGCTACAATTGAAGATATACAGGTGGCGCAAGATTTGCTTGACACCCTCACTGCCAATGCTGATGGTTGCGTTGGTATGGCTGCCAATATGATTGGTGTACATAAACGTATCATCTGTTTTGAACATAACGGTAAGTATATGACTATGTTCAATCCTGAAATTATTAAAAATCTGAACCGTATGAAACAGAAGAGGGATGTCTTTCATTGCTTGGCGGTCCCCGTAAGTGCAAGCGTTATAAGAGTATAAAAGTGCAGTGGCAGACGGCCGAATTCCAAACCCGAATCAAAACATTTACCGGTTGGACAGCACAAATAATCCAACACGAAATTGACCATTGTGATGGTATCTTAATTTAATGGTGATGCTATGAAAATTATAATTGATGCTGATGCGTGTCCTGTTGTAGATATTACTGTCAATGTGGCAAAAGAGCGTGGGCTTGAGTGCATCATTGTCTGCGACAATACCCATACCATTGAAAGAGATGGTGTTACAACTATTGTTGTTGATAAGGGTGCAGATTCTGCTGATTGTCATATTGCTAATATCAACGGAAAGGGTGATGTGGTTGTCACGCAGGATTATGGACTTGCGGCTCTCGTGTTGGGCAAGGGTGGTAAGGCGCTTAATCAAAATGGACTCATTTACACTGACAGCAATATAGAAAATCTCCTTTTCACCCGTCATATAGGCAAAAAGGAGCGTATGGCTGGCAATAGGACAAAGGGTCCGAAAAAGAGAACATCACAAAACGATGCAGATTTTTTAAAGGCATTGATTTTATGCCTTGACCATTGTTAATATAATAGAATTAATGCCTATGAGTTTGGTGATAACTTCATAGGCTATTTTTATATCTCATTGAAATTTTGGGAGTCGGTAAGGAAAGATTCAGCAGTGATTTCGATACCGAGTTTTATGCCTTGGATAAAGGTTTCTTTTTCTAATATACGGTTGATTTTATCATAACAATCCTTATACTTTTCAAAGATGACTTTTTGTTCTTTTGAGAGTGTTGGTACTAGTTTTTCTTCGTTCCGTATAGATAAGTTTATAAGTTTTGAGTACTCATTCCCACGCTGTATGTATTTATTCGCAGAGTGATGTTTCCGTAATACAAATTTTCTAAAGTAGTCATAAAAAATCTCCTTTCAGGGTGTCATATATATCACTCAAAAAGGAGAAAAAGTCAAGTTGCTTTTTTTATAAAAAGTACATCATAAAACAATTGTGACATAACAGACGAAAATTGAAAATTTTTGTCACAAAGAGAAGAAATATTACGATTATATATTATATGGAATAATATAAGATTATGTAAAACGATATGTTGATTGGGTAGTGTGAAAATGGAAGAAAAACTTATAAAAAGTGAATCTAATTTTGCTTTCCACATGGATGGTGAGAATTATATTGATGCGGAAGTTCTTTCTAATATAATAAAAGACATAGCAGATTTAACAAAAATTGCAGCAAAAAGTGAAGACCCTGAAGCTTATTTAAAGATGAATGTTACTGCTTTTAAAAATGGTAGCTTTCAAATTGATTTTTCAGCAATTTGTGAAAATTGTGAGACAATATTTAATTTAGCAAAAGATGGCGCTGGCTTTGCAGTAACGCTTGTTACGATTATTGAAGGTTTTTTTAAAATTAAAAAGCATTTAAAAGGTGAGACGCCTAAGAAAATTGAAGAATTGGATAATAACAAAATTCAAATCACCAATAACGAAGATTCTAATATTACAGTAATTAAATCAAGTGATATCATATTAAACAATTCAACCGTAGACCAGTTGATTATTAATATAAGTGATAATGTTCATAAACATAATCCCCGTGGCGGTTTTTCAATTGAACGAGATGGCGATGTTTGTTATTTTGATAATGAAGATATGAAGAACCTGTCTAAACCTATTTCAACAACTGAAATAAATTCATACAAAGAAGTAACCTTAAGAGCAGATTTGCCGATAAAAAAAGCAGATTTATTAGGAAATTCAGTTTGGAACTTTATTTATCGTAATAGAGTTATAAATGCAACAATTGAAGATGAAGATTTTATGGAAAAAGTTCATTTCGGGAAAATTTCAGTGCATGCAGGCGACTACATAACTGCTGATATAAAAATAATTTGTCAAATTGATAGTGATGGAAACCCGATGGAAGATACATTAAAATATAATGTGGTAAAAGTTGTCGGAGATATTAAAAATGATATTAAATATAGACAATTTAATATAAATGAGCAATAAACGATTTCTGTTTAAGGAGAAAATGTATGGAAAATAAACACATGTTAGAAAATCAAGAAAAATGGATAAATTTTTCTTATAAAGAGACTAAAAGATTATTTGGATATTATTTAATATTGTTATTAATATCAATTTGCTGGTTAGTTGGTTCGTTGGTTTATAATTATGAAATATCGGAAAAGAATTTTTCGAATATTGTTGGTATTTTAATGTTTTCTTTTCCATCTGGTTTGTTAGGCGGATGTGTTTATTATATAAGGAAATTATATAAATCATGTATACAAGAATTAGTAGTCGATTTAGGTGAAAACAAAAACTATCGAAAATTAGGTGCGAAAATTTATTTTTATTGCAGACCTATTATTAGTAGTGTTTTAGCTACATTAGTAAATTTTGGAATTGTGGCAGGATTTTATGTTATTAATAATCAGCCTGATATCAATAGTGATAGATTTTTTTTGTTTATATTATTAATAGCTTTTTATATTGGGTTTTGTAATGGCAAGGTAATTATAAGGATTGATAAACAAGGAGAAGAATTAATTGAATCGCTATTTAAGGGGATTGGAAGGCAATGAGTAAAAAAAACAATCATATTGAACATATAGATGAACTCGAGAGAATCGCTAGTGAAGTATTAGATTTAAAAAAGAAGGTGAGACAGCGTAGACCTATAGTTATCGAATTCTGTGGTAGTCCCAAATCAGGGAAGACATCATGTATAAATTCTTTAAATACTTTTCTAAAAAGAAATGAGTTTAAAACATGCATACTTAGTGAAAGAGCTAGTGTTAGTCCAATAAGTGATAAGCATAACCCTATTTTTAATGTATGGACGTGCACTTCGGCTATTAATGAAATAAATCAAAAGATGGATGAGGCACTCCACGGTACAGATATCGATGTAATTATATTAGATCGCGGGATTTTTGATGCATTGTGTTGGTTTGAATGGCTTGAAAATGAGCATAATATGAGTAAAGAGGAATATAATATATTGTCGCGCTTTGTTACTTTTGATAGATGGAGAAAAAATGTCGATTTAGTTTGTGTTTTTGTTGTTTCACCAGAAGAATCTATAAAACGTGAATATGCTAATTTATTGACTACAAAGAGAGGAAGCATAATGCGAGAGACCGTGTTGCAGCAATATTTGGATGCGGTTGAAAAGACAACAAAAAAGTATAAGCATACATTTCGCAATATTTATCAAATTAACACTACTGAAAAAGAACAAAATGATGTTGGCTTTATTGTTACAAAAAAGACGTTGGTGGTTTTAAAAAATATGCTTATTGAAAAAATAGGCTATGTTCCTGCACAAAAACTAAAATTAAATAGCGGAATAAATGAATATTCGCAAGTAAGTAAAGCGTTGAATAATTACAGATTTAACAATAGGGATATTGTAGAGTCAGACCAAACTCTCGTTCAGCCAATTCCTATTGCTGTTGTTACTAACAAGCAAAGAAACAAACTGTTATGTATAAAAAAGACAAAAAAGAGTACGGAATCTAATTCTCCTGAGCGTGATAAATTATTATTATATGTAGGAGGACATACGCGTTTAGAAGATAAATCTGTAAAACGCAATGGCAATTTTTTGGATACGGCACGTAAAACTCTTGAACGAGAACTCTTAGAAGAACTGGGTATATCATATTCTTTAGATTATGAAGAACCGTTTGTTTTATATACTCCTGATTATAATCCCAAAAGCAAACAACATTTAGCTGTCGGATGGATAATTTCAATCGATGAAGATACAAGATTAAGTTTAGATTCATATGAAATTATTCAAAAAAAGGGAATTAGTAAAAGTGGTAGTTTTTTATCATTTGCAGAATTAGAAAAACTTTATATTGAAAAAGATAATTATATTTTTGAGAGTTGGAGTAAAGACATATTATTGAATTATTTTTCTGATAAATGTTCAAAGAATTTTATTGATAATCTAGAAAATAATGTTTCAGCTGAGCAATTATCATTTTTCATAGATTAATTAGAAAGTTAAGATGCATATTTGATTTGAATTGTTAAAAATATAAAATCAATAAAGAATTATTTTTCAACCCACATTTGTGGGTTGTTTTTTTGTTTGTGGATTTATTACAGATAACATACTTATATCAAATAATCACAAAAGGAGGATAGAGGCCACAAGTTAATATTTTAATAAAAAGCTTATATTTACAAAGGAGTGTTTAGTTTGATAAATACAGAAGACCTAAAGCGAATAATGAATGCTAATGAGAACTTATATTACGGTCGGAATTATATTAACATTCACGACCATAGCCATAAGTTTGCGGTGATTGATGATGCATATCAAGTGCCAATTGTTTTTGTTCATTGTTATAACTACACGGAGGAGGATGCTGAAAGGTTAAGCCGTCAGTTTGATACTTTCTTTTACCACAAACTACCAGAGTTCCACATGGAGAATAAAATAGTTTTAATGTTCATCGACACGGCGAAGATGGTGGCATTTCTCACAAGAGAGGAGGATGCAAAAGATGCTGAATAAGAAAATCACAGATATGTATGAATTCAAGATATACAGTGGGGCTTTCAAGGATTATATCCGCGACCATTGCATATTATCGAAAGAATGCGTTGAAAAACTTGAAAAAATCGAGAATCTCTTTTTCTCGTATAATTTCCCAATTGAAAAAATTAAATTGTTTGAAAACTTGCTGAAGAAAGATGAATATATAATCTTGTTCAGCGTCAATGTTTATAATAACAGTCTCAATGTTAGAATCTATGGCAAAATTGACATGAAGAAAATTAAAGAATTGCGAGAAAAAATCACTTCAATACTTGCCAAAGAGAAGTACGACTGTAGTACATACAACGTTCTCAGATTATATGAAAATCGCACTGTGATGGCTATTGAAATGCATTTTTACAGCGAAAGATGTACCCCGCTATTGCTCCAAAGAATTCAAGACGAATTAAAAGATAAAGATTATATTTGGAAGGTGAGTAGAGATTCCCCTACGCCTATGGAAGTCATTGAAGCAATAAATGGGCATTCGATTATTGTTGAACTTCGTACGGCAGTAATTAATCCATCGACGGATGAGACCAAAGTGTTTATTACAATTTATGGTCCGGCGGGATTGGCACGAAAAGTACAGAAAAAGTTAAATCAGATTATGATAGACTTTCTTTTTGTACCTGATGAAATTCGAACCTCGTATGCACCTGGTACAACATTAAGATTTGAAAGACAGGAGGTTGTATATACTAACAATTTAACTGAATTTTAATTTTTTCTTCTTGTTTGTTGAATTTTTGTCATTTTTTCAGTTGTCTTAAATCTCAAATATCATACTCATATTGACTGATAAAATACGATAGGAGTTTGTTATAGGGAAACTCTAAATCCAATCAGTCGCGTACATAATTTGGCGGAGTTTGTGTTGTTCCTCCGCCGTCTCCATTTAATTCCTTGTTTTTCCCTATATTCCTTATTTTGTTGTCGTGTTTGTTCTTTCCTTGCAAACACAATGTCTTTTTTTCTTATGTTTTTGGGAGAGGAGGTGTCGGTCTCGCACCTCCTTTTCCCATTTTTTGAAAAATTTTTGAAAAATTATCAAAATAAGCAGTTTTTTTATATATGAAAATTTATTTATATAAAAAATTTCATACTTTTTTCAAAATAAATTAAAAAAGGAGAAATTATATGATAGTTTCTAAAAATTATTCATTTGAAGACCTTACAACAGAATTGCTTACAGCAAAAGAATTGAAGAAAGTGATGAGGTGTGGCATCAATCGAGCATATGATTTGCTACGCTCACCGGCGTTCCCATCAATAAAAATCGGAGGCCGTTACTATGTAACAGTCTCCGCATTGAAAGAATGGCTTGAGTATTACGAAAACAAAGTGTTTTACCTTTAATCAAGCAATTTAATTGTATTGATTTTGTCTTCGTCCTTAGTATGTAAATACTTATTGACAGTAACGCTTATATCAGCATGTCCAAGAAGGGCGGAGACAACAGCAATATTTGCACCTTTCTTATTGATAAGTAGGGTCGCAAAGGTGTGCCTTAAGGCGTGGGGTCCGGCCACCTTATTAATTGTAGAAAGTCCGTTTGGATTTTCGGCTTTATCCATTTCTGCAGCATACAGAATGTCTCTGAACATTCGTGCAAAATTGCGAACTGAAATAGGTGTTCCTTTTTCAGTAGAAGACACATACTTATGACTTCCGTTGAGCTTATACAGACGTTTCATTGCTGCTTTACATTTCTTTGACATCGGAATAGTCCTGATACTTGATTCCGTCTTAGGCTTATTGATAACATCTACGTAACTTGGTTCCGTAGGTGTTTTTTTATTGTGATTTTTTACGTGCTGTCTTGTTTTAGTAATTGATATCATATTGTTTTTAAAATCAATGTCATTCCATGTTAGAGCCAAGAACTCGCCGGAACGCATACCTGTTTCACCAAGGACTATAATGGAGTCGCCAAGTCTGTATATGTAATTACCTGCAGAATCCTTTTTGGTGGCAGTAGCATATATTTTTTTTAATTCTTTTTCGGTGTAATATACGATATCATTTGATTTTTTAGATGGGGCACTTGCAGGGGTTTTAACACCGTTAAATGGATTTTCTTCGAATTTATTAAGTATTTTGAAAAAACGTAAAGCTGCCTGTAAATATTCCTTTGACTTTTTAATGGTAGATTTGCTATAGCCCTGCACAGCAAGTTCATTAAGCCATGTCTGAATAGTCGTTGAAGTCAATGATATAACTTGTTGCTTTGATAAGTAGGGGATAATTTGGTTTTCGACAATTTGCACTTTGCGGTCATAGGTGGTGACTTTTTCTGTCATACCTTTCTGAAGGCCAAGCCAGTCATACATAAGTTGAGCTATTGTAGTTTTGCCATAGTCTTCAACGAGTTTTCTGAACTTTTCATTGTTCAACAGTTCAGTGTAATATTTTTCAGCATCCTTACGCTTTGCCCTTACATAAGTTTTGCCGAATAATTTAAAGCAATAATTACCATCGCTACGTTTATATACGTGTGGATTTGACATAATAACTCCTCCAATCATCTTAAATATATCACACTGGTTTTTAAAATGCAATTATTGTTTGAAAAAAGTGTAAAAAAAGCCACTTTTTGAGCAAAAATGTAACCGAAAATGTAACCGATTTGAAGCGAAAAACGACCATTTTTAGATTTTTTTGATTAAAAGTAGTGAAAACTAAAAACTCTCAAACCCCTTGATATATAAGGAATTTGACGATTTTAAGCCAAAATCTGACAGTCAGGAAATATCTATAAAATAGATTTTGGAGACCGCTGCTCTACTAACTGAGCTATACCCTCTGTATTTGGTGTTTCGAAGCACTACTGTTTTATATACACTTTTTGAGCTTTGTCAATGCGTTGTTTAGGAGCCTTATAAAATAAAAGTATCTACCATATAAGGCAGATACTCGAAAATCAATATACTCTTTTATTTATTTAACAAATGCAGAAAAATCAATAACAATATCAATCTTTAGCAAAGAAGATTCCTGCAATACTGAAAACGGTAAAGGCTATTATCCCAACGGTCAGTGCAGTTTTCAGTAAATTTAATACTCTTATGGCGTTAGCCATTGCGTAAACGGTTTCTAGTTCTTTATCTAAATTCATTTTATTCGTCTCCTGATGTTAATAGAACTCCGTGAGCAATTGATGGAATACTCTCGCCTTGCATTGTAGAAGTAGGTGAGAGTAACGCCCCTGTACCCACGAAAAGCACTCTTTTAAGCGTTTTCTCTTTAAGTTGCCTCATTATATAAGAATTAACCACAGAACCACTACAACCACAACCAGAGCCGCCTGCGTGAACATCCTGTGCCTCAATATCATAAAGCATAAGTCCACAGTCCCCATGAACAGATGCAATATCATAGCCGTAGTCTTTTTTAAGCAAGTCAATAAGAAGCTCTGCACCAACCTTGCCTAAATCTCCTGTTAGAATTAAATCGTAATCAGTAGGGGAGGTGCGTGTATCATTTAAGAAATCTCCGATTGTGGATGCTGCTGCAGGAGCCATAGCAGCCCCCATGTTGTTGGCATCTTTAATGCCTAAATCCATAATTTTGCCGAATGTAACTGCTTCAATACAAGGCGTATTTTCTTTATTTTCAGAGATTACAGATGCGCCTGACGCCGTTGCCGTGCGTTGTGCTGACGGAGGGCGTTGACCACCATATTCGAGTGGTAAACGGAATTGCCTTTCAGCCGATGCAAAATGTGAAGATGTAGAAGCAACAGCATAATTTAATGCACCTGAATCAACAAGCACGGATGCAACAGCCATTGAAAGCGCCATAGTTGAGCAAGCACCGTAAAGCCCTAAAAAAGGGATTTGTAATTCGCGAATACCAAAAGATGTGCCAATACATTGGTCAAGCAAATCACCTGCCATAATAAGATTTATATCTTTAGGTGAGAGCCCGGCTTTTGCAATAGCGCGAGTGATAGCTTCATATTGTAAGGCACTTTCAGCCTTTTCCCAAGATGGACATCCGTCAATGGTGTCGTCAGAATAACAGTAGTCAAATTCGTGAGCCAATGGTCCTTCGCCCTCGGCTTTACCTACAACTGCTGCGTGACCAATAATTGATGGTCTTGACGGTAAAAGTAATGTATATTTTCCTACACGAGTAGCCAAATTGCTCTTTCCTTTCGTTTGCATTTGTTATATTTTCACCAAAAATTTGAAAAAAATTCAAAAATAATGTCAATTTATTACGTTAAAGTGTTGCAACTCTTTTTAAAGTGTGTTATTATTGTTTTGCTGATAAAAGTATGCGTATTTTAGAGAGGAGATATCAGTATGTATTGTAAAAATTGCGGAACACAAATGGCTGACGTAGCGGCAGTATGCACAAATTGTGGTGTAGCTAAAGGCGCAGGTACAGCTTTCTGTCACAACTGCGGTAAAGAGTTGGCTCCTGGCGCAGCAGTATGTCTTGCATGTGGCGTTGCAGCAGTTCCACAGGTTCAAAAAAGTGAAAAAAATAAGATAGTAGCAGCACTCCTTGCATTCTTCCTTGGTGGTCTTGGTATTCATAATTTCTACCTTGGTTATAAAGGTAAGGCAATTGCTCAGTTGTTACTTTCTCTTATAGGCTGGATTCTTGTTATTGGACCTGCTGTTGCTGGTGTTTGGGCGTTTGTTGAATTTATTATGATTTTGTTAGATAAAATTCCTGACGCTGACGGTAACCCACTTTCATAAGAATAGTAAAAAAATAAGGCTACTCATTGAGTAGCCTTTATTTTTTGTTTTTTATTCCCAAATGTCAACTGCACCACGGTTTTCTGTTACCTTTGCAACGTAACCGGCAACCTTTTTATGCTCGGGATGAACCTTGTATTTTTCTAATTCTTCCTCGTTTTCAGTTTCAACAACCAAAAGCGCATCAAAGTTTCTCTCACATTCTACTTGATTTTTAAGGAATGTGAGTTTTTTAATGTGTGGAATAACAGGTGGAAGTGCTTCAAGACCATTTTTAACGATTTCAATGTTTTCGTCTTTTGTCTTGCCTTCTGCATCTTTAAATTTCCACATTACAATATGTTTTAACATAATAATCACCCTATATTAAATAATCTTTTTGCGTTTTCATTTGTCATATCAAGAATATTTTGTGCTGTGCAACCACGCAACTCTGCAATTTTTTCTGCAGTATATGGAATATGTAGTGAATCACATCTTTTACCTCTGAATGGTACAGGAGTCATATATGGAGCATCAGTTTCAATGAGCAACCTATCACTTGGCACAAACTTTGCAACCTCGCAAGGCTTAACTGCATTTTTGAATGTTACTGCACCACCAAGACCGATATACATACCTAGTTTTATGATTTCTTTTGCCATTTCAACACTACCTGAGAAACAGTGAAGAACACCTTTAGGTTTATATTTTTTAAGTATATTAAGTGTATCTTCGTGGGATTCTCTGTCGTGAAAAATGATTGGTAAATCGAGTTCGTTTGCAAGTTCAATTTGCTTTTCAAGAAGAACTAATTGTTTTACTCGACTTTCTTTCTCGTAGTGATAATCAAGTCCGATTTCCCCAATTGCAACGCATTTTTCGTCTTTTGCAAGTTCTTTTATTCTTTCCAAATCGCCATCTTTATATTCGTCATTGTCAAGGGGATGAAATCCAACTGCAGAATACACAAAATCGTACTTGTGAGAAAGTTCTACTGCAAATTCACTTGTTTTTATATTTGTTCCGCAACAAATGACGCCGGAAACTCCGTTTTCTCTAAAAGAAACGAGCAGTTCGTTTCTGTCTGTGTCAAACTGCTCGTCGTCATAATGTGCGTGTGAATCAAAAATGTTATGATACATTATCTTATTCTCGCTCCGTTTGGCATATCTTTGTCAACAAAAATAACCTTTGCATCTTCTTCAGTAACGTCTGCTGCAAGAATCATACCACAACTTTCAACACCACAAAGAACTGCAGGTTTAAGGTTTGCAACAACTACTACCTTTTTGCCGATAAGGTCTTCTGGCTTGTACCATTTTGCAATACCACTTGCAACAATTCTGTCATTACCTGTGCCATCGTCAAGAGTAAGTTTAAGAAGCTTCTTTGCCTTTTTGATTGGCTCACAGTTCTTAACTTCAGCAACACGGAGTTCAACTTTCATAAAATCGTCAAAACCGATTTCTGCAAGTCCCTCGATTTTTGGTACAGGAGCATTTGCCTTTTCTTCAGCCTCTTTTTTAGCCTGAAGTTCAGCAATCAACTTTTCTCCGTCAATTCTTGAGAAAAGAGGAGTTGCAGTACCAACTGTGATACCTGCTTCAAGTCCGCCCCATTCCTGAATGCTTTCGTAAGTTGCAGGTGCAACATTTAACTGCTCTGCAATCTTAACTGCAGTTTCAGGCATAATTGGAGAGATAAGTGCAGAGAGAACGCGAATACCCTCAAGAAGATTATAAAGAACAGTACCGAGTTTTTCTTTCTGTACTTCGTCTTTAGCGAGAGCCCAAGGCATTGTTTCGTCAATGTATTTGTTGCAACGGCGAGCAAAGTTGATTACACATTCAACTGCATCACTCATCTTGTATTCTGAAATGTACTTGTCAAAACCTGCAAGTGCTTTCTTTGCACTTTCCTTAAGGTCTTCGTCAAATTCAGTAGGACAAGTAGGTGCTTGAACAACACCATCAAAATACTTGTTCTGCATTGCAATAGTTCTGTTTACAAGGTTACCGAGAGTGTTTGCAAGGTCAGTGTTGAAACGGTCAATCATTGCTTCATAAGTAATTGAACCGTCATGTGCGTGTGGCATCTCTGAAAGAAGATAGTAACGAACTGCATCAACACCAAAAATCTCTGTAAGGTCGTCAGCATAAATAACATTACCACGAGATTTACTCATTTTGTCTTCGCCGAAAAGAAGCCAAGGATGGCCGTAAACCTGTTTAGGAAGTGGCTCGCCAAGTGCCATAAGCATAATTGGCCAGTAAATTGTATGGAAACGAACAATATCTTTACCAATAATGTGAACATCTGCAGGCCAGTATTTATTGTATTTTTCACTACTGCCGTCAGGGTCATAACCAAGTGCAGTAATATAGTTTGAAAGTGCATCAATCCATACATAAATTACGTGCTTATCATCAAATGAAACAGGAATACCCCATTTGAACGATGAACGTGATACACACAAATCCTGAAGACCTGGCTTAATAAAGTTATTGAGCATTTCTTTTTTACGAGCTTCAGGGTAAATGAAGTTTTCATTGTTTTCAATGAATTCTTCAAGTTGTTTCTGATATTTTGAAAGTTTAAGGAAATATGTTTCTTCCTTTTCTTTATGAACGTCTCTGCCACAGTCAGGACATTTGCCGTCAACTAACTGGCTTTCAGTCCAGAAAGACTCACAAGGAGTACAGTAAAGACCTTCATATTCACTTTTATAAATATCGCCCTGGTCATAGAGCTTTTTGAAAATTTTCTGAACAGTTTTTTCGTGATAATCGTCAGTTGTACGAATAAAATGGTCATAAGTTGTGTTGAGTAAATCGCAGATGCCCTTAATTTCACCTGCAACCTTATCAACATATTCTTTAGGACTAACACCTGCGTCCTTTGCATATTCTTCGATTTTTT
Source organism: uncultured Clostridia bacterium (assembly GCA_937892525.1). Classification (GTDB taxonomy): domain Bacteria; phylum Bacillota; class Clostridia; order Oscillospirales; family Acutalibacteraceae; genus Fimenecus. The sequence goes on along the minus strand of CALAEV010000003.1, from coordinate 165 downwards.
GACCGTGCTCGTCAGTACCTGTCAGAAAGAAAACATCATAGCCCTGCATTCGTTTGTACCTCGCAATAGCGTCGGTCAACACGATTTCATAACTGTTGCCGATGTGAGGTTTGCGTGATGTATACGCAATGGCTGTTGTGATGTAAAACTTTGGCTTTTCACACA
>CALAEV010000002.1 GCA_937892525.1 uncultured Clostridia bacterium | reverse complement strand
CTGTCTCATACTCAACGTGAGCTGTGTTGATTGTGATACCTCTTTCTCTTTCTTCAGGAGCCTTGTCGATGTTTGCGTAATCAACGAAGTCAGCCTGACCTTTAGAAGCGAGTGTTTTTGTGATAGCAGCTGTTAATGTTGTCTTACCGTGGTCAACGTGACCGATAGTACCAATATTAACGTGTGGTTTAGTTCTTTCAAATTTTGCCTTTGCCATTGGAATTTCCTCCTTTTATTTTGGAAAATAATTTACAAATTATTGCGATACCTATTGTATCAATAAACTTGAAAAATTTCAAGTGTTTTGCGAGAAATAATTAGTCTCTCTTAGCTCTTTCAGAAATGATTGCTTCTGAAATTGATTTTGGAACTTCTTTATAACCGTCTGGTTCCATTACGTACTGACCACGGCCCTGTGTTTTTGAACGAAGGTCAGTTGCATATCCGAACATCTCTGAAAGAGGAACTCTTGCGTTAATCTGCTTAACGCCTGAACGGTCCTCAAAGCCCTGAATTTCGCCACGACGGCTATTAAGGTCGCCGATAACGTCACCCATATATTCTTCAGGAGTAATAACTACAACCTTCATAATAGGCTCGAGAATAACTGGATTTGCCTTCTTAGCAGCATCTTTAAGAGCCATTGAACCGGCAATCTTAAACGCCATTTCAGAAGAGTCAACTTCGTGGTATGAACCATCATAAAGAGTAACTTTAACGTCAACCATACTATAACCTGCAAGTACACCTGACTGCATAGCACCCTGAATACCGTCGTCAACTGCTTTGTGGTATTCCTTAGGAATAGCACCACCAACGATGTTGTTTACAAACTCGTAACCACCATCTGGATTTGGTTCAATATTAATCTTAACGTGACCATACTGACCTTTACCACCTGACTGACGAGCATATTTTGTATCAGAAGAAGCAGGAACACGAATTGTTTCTCTGTAAGCAACCTGTGGTTTACCTACGTTAGCTTCAACTTTGAATTCACGAAGAAGACGGTCAACGATGATTTCAAGGTGAAGTTCACCCATACCAGCGATAATTGTCTGACCTGTTTCTTCATCTGTATAGCTACGGAATGTTGGGTCTTCTGCAACAAGTTTTGAAAGTGCGATACCCATTTTTTCCTGACCAGCTTTTGTTTTTGGTTCGATAGCAACGCTGATAACTGGTTCTGGGAAGTTCATTGATTCAAGGATAATTGGGTGTTTTTCGTCACAAAGTGTGTCACCTGTTGTTGTGTTCTTAAGACCAACAACGGCTGCGATATCACCTGCATAAACTGTTTCAAGGTCTTCACGGTGGTTAGCGTGCATCTGAAGAATTCTACCCATTCTTTCTTTGTTGTCTTTAACTGTGTTATAAACAGATGTACCAGCATTAACTGTACCTGAATATACACGGAAGAAACAAAGTGTACCAACGAATGGGTCGTTAGCAATCTTGAATGCGAGAGCTGCAAATGGCTCGTCGTCAGAAGAATGTCTAACTTCTTCCTCTTCTGTATCTGGGTTGATACCCTTAATAGCTTCAATGTCTGTTGGAGCAGGCATGAAATCTACGATAGCGTCGAGGAGTGGCTGAACGCCCTTGTTACGGTATGAAGTACCACAGCAGATTGGAACGATTTCATTAGTAAGTGTAGCCTTACGGATAACTGACTTGATTTCGTCAACTGTGAGTTCTTCACCGTCAAAATATTTCATCATAAGGTCCTCATCAAGCTCAGCAACTGCTTCGATAAGGTTGTTACGATATTCTGCAGCCTTTTCTTTCATATCGTCAGGAATTTCTTCAATACGAACATCTTTACCCATATCATCATAATAAACGATAGCGTTATTATTGATAAGGTCGATGATACCCTTGAATGAGCTTTCCTCACCGATTGGAAGCTGAATTGGAACTGCGTTACAGTTAAATCTTTCTTTAACCATGTCAAGAACACGGTAGAAGTTAGCACCTAAAATGTCCATTTTATTAACATAAATCATTCTAGGAACTTTGTATTCGTCAGCCTGACGCCAAACTGTTTCAGACTGAGGCTCAACACCACCCTTTGCGCAAAGAACAGTTACAGAACCGTCAAGAACGCGGAGTGAACGCTGAACTTCAACAGTGAAGTCAACGTGGCCAGGGGTGTCGATAATATTGATACGATGGTCTTTCCAGAAACATGTAGTAGCAGCAGAAGTGATTGTGATACCACGTTCCTGCTCCTGAGCCATCCAGTCCATTGTAGCTGAACCGTCATGAGTCTCACCGATTTTGTGGTTAACACCTGTATAGAAAAGAATTCTTTCTGTAGTAGTTGTTTTACCAGCGTCGATATGAGCCATGATACCAATATTTCTTGTTTGTTCAAGAGATACTTTTCTTGGCATAATGTCCTCCAATAAATGTTTCTAAAAAAATTAGAATCTGAAATGTGCGAAAGCTTTGTTTGCTTCTGCCATTCTGTGCATTTCTTCCTTCTTCTTGAATGCTCCACCCTGTGAGTTGATAGCATCAAGAATTTCGTTAGCAAGTCTTTCTTTCATTGTTCTTTCTGAACGCTGACGAGCGTAGAGAGTAATCCAACGAAGACCGAGTGTCTGACGTCTTTCTGGGCGAACGTCCATTGGAACCTGGTATGTTGCACCACCGATACGACGAGCTTTACACTCGAGAACTGGCATTACGTTTTCCATAGCGGCATCGAAAACTTCAAGAGCTTCCTTGCCTGTTTTTTCAGCGATGATGTCAAATGCACCGTAAACGATTTTCTGAGCAACGCCCTTCTTACCGTCTAACATAACGCTGTTGATAAGTCTTGTTACAAGCTTTGAATTGTAAAGCGGATCTGGCAAAACATCACGTTTTGCAATCTGGCCTCTTCTTGGCACTGCGCTTCCCTCCTTCATATTTAATGATATCATAGGTACTCGGCGACAAAACTCCGTGGCGCCAACAAAAGCCATATATACTATATATAAACTCTTGTTGGACAAATATTCATTATGAATATTGCCTTGCAAGAAAATTCTGTCTTTTTAACATTAACCTATTATTTTTTTGCTGCCTTAGGACGCTTTGCACCGTACTT
>CALAEV010000001.1 GCA_937892525.1 uncultured Clostridia bacterium | reverse complement strand
GCCACTACGGGTTTTGCCATTATTTCACCCCCAGAATATCTCTTAAAAGCTGACCACCATCGCCTGAGGTCAGTATAATTTTCGTATTTAATGTTTCTTCTAACTCCTCGACAGTCATATCATCAAGGAATTTATTTTTATTTTCGGTATGATTTGTATAATCACTAATCATTGAGTTTGGTAACAGCAAGCATTCGCCTAAATCCTGACTTTTAAGTTGATTTGCAATATCTTGCCCTGTTACAAGCCCTGAAACTGTTATAGTTTCGCCAAAAAAGTTGTTGATTATTTTCTGCACATTGATTTCTACACCGAATTTTTGCTCTGCTTTTTTACAGAGTTCATATAAATACGGATAAAAATCAACGCCTGTTGCCAATGTTACTTTTTTATTGGTTGGATTTTCATTGCAATTTTCAAGTTCATAAAGAAAATCGTTATAAAACGAACGAACCAACCCTACACCATTATCAAGTTGTGGGTAATCGTCATAATATTCTTCATTTGGCAAGTCGCGTTCGGCTTTAATGAAGAACTCGTCGGCAGGATACACAAGTCCTGTGCCGAACTCTTTACGGAATTTCTGGGAATATTCTTCGATAATATCGATTACTTCACTTGCTGTTTCTTTGTTATATGGTTCGAGTTTTTCGAGTCCATCACGGAACTTTGTAAGGCCTACCGGAACTGCCGCAACACTTTGTACTGATGGGTAAAGAGCAGACAGTTCTTCAATACTTCTGCGAAGTTCGTTGCCGTCGTTAATACCTGGGCAAAGAACAAGTTGAGTATTCATTTGAATACCTGCATCGGCTAATCTTCTAATGATTTTAAGGGATTCCCCTGCATTTTTGTTTTTCATCATCTGCACACGAAGTTCAGGATTCATTGTGTGAACAGAAATATTAACAGGGCTTATATGCATTGAGATTATACGCTCAATTTCGTGCTCAGAAATATTTGTAAGTGTAATATAGTTACCGAAAAGAAATGACAATCTGCTATCATCGTCCTTAAAATACAAACTTGGACGCAAACCTTTAGGTAACTGGTCAATAAAACAGAAAATACACTTATTTTTACAATGACGTTGCTTGTCCATTAAATAAGTTTCAAACTCTAAGCCACAATTTGTGTTATTTGTTTTGATTACCTTGTATTTTCCATCACTACACTTAAAAGCCATAGTGATATTTTGCTCTGCCATATAAAAATCAAAGTCAAGAACATCCATAATTTCTTTACCGTTAATTTTAAGAAGTTCATCCCCTGCAGATATGCCTTTGATATCACAGATTGAATTCTTTTTTACATTATTGATTTTTACTGACACAAAACATCACCTGCCTTTAATACTTTTATGCAAGACTAAAAGGCGGAGAGAAATCGTTCTTTCCGCCTTTCTTAATTTTAAATAACAAATTAAGCTTCTTCTTTAAGAGCAACAACCTGTCTGCCTTTGTATTGACCACATTCACCACAAACTCTGTGTGGTCTCTTGTAACCACCACAATTTGGGCACTTTACAAGTTCAGGAGCTGTCATCTTCCATACGTTTGAACGTCTTTTATCTCTTCTTGTTTTAGAAACTCTTCTCTTTGGTACTGCCATGTTGAGAACCTCCATTCAAATATTTCAATAATAATTAACTAATCTTCAAGCAACGAAAGTAACGCTGCCATTCGTGGGTCAACATCTTTTTTACAGTCACAAGGACCGTCATTAAGATTTTTACCACATTTTGAGCAAAGACCTTTACATTCTTCATTACACAAAAATCTTAATGGTAATGAAAAAATAATGTCTTCACTAACGAGTGTAGCCAAGTCAAGCGAACCATTTTCAACTACAATGTAGTCGTCGTTTTCGTCATTCTCAAGGCTTTTGGCAAGTAAATGTTCAATATCAACCGTAAAATCTTTCTTGAAACTTTCAGCACATCGACTACAAACCACGGTTGCTGAAAACTTTGCCTTTGCTGATAACGACACAATACCCGTGTGATTCTCGATTTTACCACTAACCGCAATACCCGGTGCGTCAAGTGAAATATCATCAGAAAGGGAGTATTCAGGTTCAAAAATAAAGTCGAAGTCTTTTTTTGAGCCTTCAAGATTAAAAATTTGTTCAAGTTGAATATTCATAAAACATTCCTCATCACATGCGTAGAATATTATATATATTAATTTTGTTTTTGTCAATAAAAATTTGCAAATATTTTTATACAAATTTACATAAAATTGGCGGGGTAAAAACCCCGCCCTACCGTTTGAAATTAACGATTAGTTAATTTTTTCGCAATATTCAAACATTGACTCAGGAAGAGTTTCAAGGTCTGAAGAAATTGTGAATGTGAACTTTGTATCAGAAATCTTTGAAAGTGCGTCAACTTTCTTTAAGAATACTGCAAGAGCTTCACCTGTTCTGTCTGTATCTTCTGCAATTCTATATGTTGCATCAACAAAGATATCAGTAATATCATGGTCACCTGCGCAAATACCACTTAAGAAGCCATAAAATGCATCATAACCTGAAATTCCGAAAACATCAGTTGCAACGAGACGTGCACGATAGTTTACGTCGTATGTAAGTTTTGTTTCTTTTTCTACACATACAACATTACCACTTGATACGTGAACTGCTTCGTTAACGTGTTCTACAAGTACCTTTGTTTTTCCTGTTCCTTTTTTACCGATAATAAGAGAAATCATATTATCTCCTCCTATATATTTATTATCCATCCCTATTAAGAATGGTCATTTCTGAAATTTATTAGCCAAGTCTTGCTAAAAGTTCTGCTTGTTGTGCTTCATAGCCTGGTTTGCCAAGAAGAGCAAACATATTCTTTTTATAGCTTTCAACACCAGGTTGGTTAAATGGATTAACACCAAGAATATACCCTGAAATTGCACAAGCTTTTTCAAAGAAGTAAACAAGATAACCGAATTCATATTCGTTCATCTCAGGAACTTCAATGCAGATATTTGGCACGCCACCATCAACGTGAGCAAGTAATGTACCCTGATATGCCTTACGGTTTACAAAATCCATTGTTTTACCAGCAAGGAAATTAAGTCCGTCAGCATTAACTTCGTCCTCTTTAATAACAACTTCGCGCTTTGGTTTTGTAAACATAACAGAAGTTTCAAAGAGCATTCTTACGCCATCTTGAATGTACTGACCCATTGAGTGAAGGTCTGTTGAACAGATTACACTTGATGGGAATATACCCTTACCGTCTTTGCCTTCGCTTTCGCCGTAAAGCTGTTTGAACCATTCATTCATCATTGTAAAGTCAGGCTCATAAGCAACCATAAGCTCAACTGCTTTACCCTTACCAAGAAGGACATTACGGATTGCAGCGTATTTATAGCAATCATTATTCTGGATATCACAAACGCTGTAAGCTTCACGAGCGTCAGCAGCGCCCTGCATCATTTTTTGAATATCAATACCAGCAACTGCAATTGGAAGAAGGCCAACAGCAGTAAGAACTGAATATCTGCCACCAACATCATCAGGCACTACGAATGTTTCGTAACCTGCTTTGTCAGAGAACTCTTTAAGTGTTCCCTTTGCTTTATCAGTTGTAACATAAATACGCTTTGCAGCCTCTTCTTCGCCATACTTTTCAATAAGAAGCTCACGGAAAATACGGAAAGCGATAGCAGGTTCAGTTGTTGTACCTGATTTTGAAATAACATTGATTGAAAAATCAACATCTTTTACAAGGTCAACAAGTTCAGAAAGTGAATTGCCACTGATTGAGTTACCACTAAAATAGATATTTGGTGTATCTTTCTTAATAAGGTTGTAATTCTGTGATGTGCAGAATTCAATTGCTGCGCGAGCACCAAGATATGAACCACCAATGCCGATAACAACAAGGGCTTTTGAATCACTCTTGATTTTAGCAGCTGCTTTTTGAATTCTTTCAAATTCTTCTTTATCGTAATTAACTGGAAGGTCAACCCAACCTAAAAAGTCAGCACCTTCACCACTTTTATCAATAATTTTCTGATGAGCATTTTCTACTGCAGGCTCCATAGCCTTAAGTTCGTCATCAGTAATAAAATTCTTAACATAATTATCGTTAAGTTTTAACGCCATTTTGAATTAGTCCTCGCTTTGTGATAGTGTTTTTATTATTTTACCCTAAAATCATAAGTTTTTCAATAGATATTTATCATTTTTTTGCAAAAGTTGACCATAAAATTTTGAATACAAACAGTACTCCTCTTTTCTGGACGGCTTTTTCACTTACAATAGAACATTCGGCTAATATTTCACCATCTTTTTCAAAATAAACTGCACCTAGTTTTTGCCCTTTTTCAACCGGTGCTTCAACATCAATGCAAATATCAACTCGTTGCGTTATTTGGTTTTCTGTACCTTTTTTTATTAAAATAGGATTAGGATTCTTAACGATAGGTTTAATTGTATCCTGTTCACCACAAAGCACGGTAACATCTGTTATTAAAGTTGTATCAATCTGTGGCTCGCAAATTGAATAGTTAGCAAAGCCCCAATTAAGAAGTTTTTTCGCATCTTCAAAACGGTTTGTTCCTGTATCACTACCAAGCACAACTGCAATAAGCTCCATACCATCACGCTGAGCTGTTGCGCTTATACAATGACCAGCTTTTGATGTTGTACCTGTTTTAAGTCCTGTTGTACCCTCATAAAAACGCACAAGTTTATTTGTATTTACAAGTTCTGTTTCACCATTGCGAAGAGAGTCCATCCAAATAGTTGTATATTCTTTAATTTTTTCGTGTTTCATAAGTTCACGACTCATAATGGCAATATCGCGAGCAGTTGAATAATGGTTTTCAGCAGTATCGTCAAGCCCTGAACAGTTTTCAAAATTTGTATTTGTCATACCAAGTTCATAAGCACGATTGTTCATTGTAGCAACAAATGCAGTTTCGTCACCTGATATATATTCAGCAAGGGCAGTACTTGCATCATTAGCGCTTGCTACTGTTGTGGCTTTAATAAGTTCGTGAACAGTCATCACTTCACCCTCTTTAAGCCAGATTTGTGAGCCTCCCTTTGATGAAGCATAACGACTTGTGGTAACCTTATCATCAAGAGTAATAGAGCCTGTTTCAAGTTCTTCCATAACTAGCAGAAGTGTCATAATTTTCGTAATAGATGCAGGTGGTAGTTTTTCATCTGCATTTTTCTCCATCAGCACCTGACCACTTGACGCTTCCATTAAAATTACTGATTTTGCCGAAAGTGATTGTAACAAAGTATCTGTTTCTTCTGCATACACAGATATTGACAACGGCACCATTAACAAAGCACATAATAAAACTGAAATAATCTTTTTCATTTATATCCCTCCAAAAAAATATATGAATGGGACAAATTAGTATATGAAAAAAAGAAAAAATGTGTTACAATGTATTTTGGTGATTTTATGAAAGTGTTTTTCCACACTCTTGGGTGCAAGGTTAATCAATATGAAACCCAAGAAATGCGCGAACAACTGAATAAAAACGGCTACATAGTTACCGAAAACGAAGATGATGCAGATGTTTTTGTTATAAACTCTTGTACAGTTACAAGTGAAAGTGACCGAAAAACAAGACAGTGTGTTCGTCATTATAAAAAGAAGCACCCTGAAAGTACAGTTGTACTGACAGGATGTATGCCACAATCTTTTCCAGAAATGGCAGAGAAACTTACAGAAGCTGACATTGTTTTAGGTAATAAGAATAACAAACTGCTGGTTTCTTCACTAAACGAGTATTTTGCTGAATCTTGCAGAGTTTTACATATGGAGCAACACGAATCTGGTGAACCTTTAGTTTCAAGTGGTATAACCTCTTTCGAAGAACGAACAAGGGCTACACTTAAAATTGAGGATGGTTGTGACAGATTTTGCTCATACTGTATAATTCCAAAGGCTCGTGGTCGTATAAGATGGAAGCCTATTGACCATATAAAGCGCGAAGTTCAGGCTCTTGCAGACAATGGTTATCGTGAAATAGTACTTGTAGGTATAAATCTTTCGGCTTATGGTAAAGGTTCTGACCTTGATTTAGCTGATGCAATTTCGGTTGTAGGTGAAAACGAAAAAATAAAGCGTATTCGTTTAGGCTCACTTGAGCCAGACCACATTACTGACGAACTCATTGAGAAAATGTCAAAATGCGAGAAACTGTGCCCACAGTTTCACATTTCGCTTCAAAGTGGTTGCGATAGAATACTTAAAAAGATGAATAGACACTACACAAGTGATGAGTACTTTGCATTATGCGAAAAGTTGAGAAAATCTTTCAAGGATTGCACACTTACAACTGACATTATGGTTGGTTTTCCACAAGAAAGTGCTGAGGATTTTGAAACTACAAAACAATTTGCAGAAAAAGTAGGATTTAAAAAAATACACATATTCCCCTACTCTCGCAGAAGTGGTACGGTTGCAGATAAAATGGATGGACAGATTGAGAAATCTGTAAAATCGCAACGAGTAGCAGAACTATCAAAAGTTGCCGATAAAATCAGAAATAAGTTTTTGGAAGGACAAGTTAGTAAAACTCTTTCTGTGCTTATTGAGAGCCGACAAAGTGATGGTATGTATTTAGGATACACTGCAAACTACACACCTGTAAAATGCAAGTTAGGTATTGTTGGCGAAATAAAAGATGTTGTTATTACATCAGTTGAAGATGATTATTGTATAGGTGAATAAAAAATTTACGGACAAGGATTTTTCCTTGTCCGTTTTTAATTTACTGTATAGTAAAACCAATTTGCAAGGTTTTCTGGCTCAATAAAGAATTTTGCTCTGAAAAGTGTTGTTTTGAGTTTTGAGCCTTTCACAGGTATATCTGCAAGAGATTTTACCGTTACTTCATGCAAATTATCTGCCTTGACTCTTACGATTTTTTCTTCATTTGGCAACAAATCAAAGTAGTTATCAGAAAATGGCTCACGATAATTTTCAATATCAACCATTACGCTACGGCAGAATACAGGTGAAATAAGTTTAACAACGATTTCTCCGTTTTCGTATGAAACCGATTTTGCAATTGCATTTGCCTGAAGTTTCATTTCCTTATCAGGCACAAAAATCTTTGTGCGCTCTGAAATAAGTTTATCGTTTTCATACATTTTAACTGACAAGAATATTTCTTTTTTATTACCCTTAATATCTGCGCCAAAAACACATTCACTTGAAAGTGGACTGAGTGTTTTTGTAAGCTCATTTGAAGAAATAACTTTGCCACCAACATTTGAGAGAGTAATAGTAATTTTCACAGTCTTTTCTTCTCTCAAATCATTAATTGCATAGATTTTGTAATCTTTCTTTGAATCTTCAACAGATACACAAACCGGTTCAAAGAAATGACGAGAAGCATATTGTAACGCTTTCCATTTGCCTGTATAGTCAACGCTTGACCAAGACGGTGCTTGCCAACAATCGTTATACTGCCAGAAAAGTGAGCCGTGGCAACGATGACGATTTCTTCGCCAATGCTCAGTTGCATCTTGAATACACTCTTTCTGAATAAGATTTGTCATATAGATTAAATCTTCAAACTTTTGTGGCTCATAATACTTTTCAAGTAAGTAGTAGAGCATTTTTCTGTTACCGTTTCGGCATTTCTGATGCGAATTGAATATATCACTTGTAATGTGATAATCGCTTTCTTCGGCAAATTGACGGACAGCGTCCATTGATGGCAAAGATTCAAGTCCGAATTCACTACAAAAACGAGTAGGACGGCTTCTGTAATAATTAAGTGGTTTTTGACCGTGCCAGACCGTCCACATATGAGTATCGCCGTGGTCATCGCCTGTTACACCCTTACGAAAACTTTCGCCGATTGGAGATGTTTCGATATATGGTGTATCAGGGTCAAGGTCTGTTATCAAATCCTTTAAGATTTCATAGAAGAATTTTTTATACCACTGAACGATTTTCATATTTTCAGGCATATATGCAAACATTGTTTCAATCTCATTGTTTCCTCCCCAAAGGCAGAGTGATGGATGAGATTTAATGCGTTTTACCTGATATTTGATTTCTGTCAACACATTTTCACGGAAATCGTCTTCATAGAATGGATACATAAGACAAGCAAACATAAAGTCTTGCCAGATAAGAACACCTTTTTCGTCGCATTGTTCATAGAAATAGTCAGGTGTGTAGTAAGCGCCACCCCAAGTACGAATCATATTGAAGTTTGCTTTGAGCGCTGAGTCTATGTAATAGTCATAAGTTTCTTTTGTAACTCTGCCCATAAGAGAGTCAGGAAGAATCCAGTTAGCACCTTTGCCGAAAATTGGTGTGTCGTTAAGATAAAAACAGAAATTGCTACCGTATTTGTCTTTTGAACGGTCAAGACGGATTGTGCGAAGACCGATTTTCTTGATAATCTCTGTATCGCCTAAAGTTGCAACTACTGTGTAAAGTGGTTGCTTTTCTTTTTGACTTAATTCTTTAGTCCACCAAAGTTCAGGGTTTTCGATTACGATTTCGTTATTCTCTATTGCTAATTCTGTACCATCAGGGTAAATGATTTTAGCATTCACTTCACCCTCGCCATCAACTATTGGGTTGATTTTAACTGTTACTTTGCCATTTTCGTGGATTTGCTTTATTTCAACATCTGTAATACGATTATCAAAGCACTCAACCCAGATATCATCAGTAATACCTGTAAGTGGAAGATGTGGACCCCAGTCCCAACCAAAATGACAATGTGGCTTACGAATATATGCAGCACCGTCAGTACCGTTGCAATTTTTTGGAATTGGCTTTTCTTTTTGCATTTTTTCGGCATACTTTGTTGGCGAGAAAAATACAATTTTAAGAGTATTTTCCCCTGCTTTTGCCACATTTTTAATATCAAATTCGTATTTAAGATGAGCGTTTTCGCCTTTGCCTATAAGTATTTCATTTACATAAATATCACAAAGAGTATCAAGAGCTTTGCAGACAAGTAAAACCTTGCGATTATTAAGGTCAGCGTCTGTGAGAGCAAAAGTTTTTTCATAAGTCCAGTCTTCACGGCCAACCCATTCAACCTTTTTTTCGTTATCTTTATAATATGGGTCAGGAATAACACCTAATTCAAGTAATTGAGTGTAGTTGTCAGATGGAACAGATACGTTGTATTTATCCCCTGTTGCTAAACGAGTCATATTCCATTGTCCGTTAAGATTGTAAGTTTTCATAACAAATTTTCCTTTAAGGTTTTATTTTATACTATTGTAGCAAATTATATTACATATTGCAATATAAAAGAAAAGGGACGAGTTGTTCGTCCCTTACAGTATTTTATTTTAATTTTGCATTGAAGTTTTTGCTTGTGGTTTTTATTGAGAAATATACAATACCCCACACTACAAAGTAGACTACCATAAAAATCAAAGTGAAAATCAAAAGCACTTTTGGTTCAAATGGAATCCATGT